>NZ_DASXWY010000001.1:0-26692 GCF_036503415.1 Trinickia sp.
GGCTTCGGCTACATCCGCATCGGCGACGCGTTGGGCGACGGCGCACATCGGATTGGCGGCTTCGTCGAGAAGCCGGCGGCGGAACTCGCCGCGCAGTATCTCGCCGCGGGCAGCTACTGGTGGAACAGCGGCATCTTCGTCATGCGTGCATCGGTATGGCTTGCGACGCTGCGCGCCCTGCAGCCCGCGATGCATGACGCGTGTCTCGCGGCGTTCGCGAGCGGCGCGACGCAAGACACGCGTTTCACACCGGGTGCGCAAGCATTCGCGCAGACACCGGCCGATTCGATCGACTATGCGGTGATGGAGCGGCTCGGCGGCGCCGATGCGCCGTGCGAGGGCGTCGTCGTGCCGCTCAACGCGGGCTGGTCGGACCTCGGCTCGTGGGATGCCGTCTGGGATGCGCTCGAGAAGGATGCGCAAGGCAACGTGGCACGCGGCCGCGTCGTCTTCGAAGGCGCGACATCGACCTATGCGCATTCGCAGGGCCGGCTCGTGGCATGTGTCGGAACGGCCAACATCGTTGTCGTGGAGACACCCGACGCCGTGCTGGTCGCCGACCGGTCGCACGTGCAGCGCGTCAAAGGGCTTGTCGCCCGCATCAAGGCCGATCATGCGCCGGAGGCCGATGCGCACCGCAAGGTACGGCGTCCGTGGGGCTTTTACGACTCCATCGATCATGGCGACCGCTTCCAGGTCAAGCGCATCGTCGTCTCGCCTGGCGCGCGGCTATCGCTGCAGATGCACCACCATCGCGCCGAGCATTGGATCGTCGTGCGCGGCACCGCGCTCGTCACGCGCGGCGAGGAGCAGTTCCTGTTGAGCGAAAACGAATCGACGTTCATTCCGCTCGGCGTGCTCCACCGGCTCGACAACCCCGGCAAGATGCCGCTCGAAATCATCGAAGTGCAATCGGGCGCCTACCTCGGCGAAGACGACATCGTGCGTTTCGACGACCAATACGGTCGATGCGCGCCGGCCGCGGCCGAGGACAACCATGGGAGCAATGCGAGCAGCAACGTCAATGGCACCGGCCACGGCCACGGCAGTGGAAACGGCAATGGCGCCAGCAACGGCAACGGCAGTGTCCATGTCGCCAGCAATGGCGACGGCAATGGACATGCGGGCGACCACCACGGCAGCGACCGCCCCGGTAACGACCAGCGCCGCAACGGCAAGGGCCTGGCGTCCTGACGGCCGCCCGATGCTCGCGGAGATACGAACATGCGTGACTTCCAAGGCCTCTTTGCACGATTGTGCGACGTCGCGCTGATCGTCGCGGCGGCGGTCCTGGCGTCGCATTTGCGGTTCGAGGACTGGGCTCGAGACGGCTTTGCGGATGCGTTTGCGCTTTACACCGCGGCCTTTGCGCTCGTGCTGTTCCCCGTGTTCGGCGTCTACGAGTCGTGGCGCGGGCGCTCCAAGCGCGTGTTGGCGGGCCAGGTCGCGCTCGCATGGATCGTCGTGCAGGCTTGCGCGTTGATGGTCATGTTCTCGCTGCGCCAGATCGATTTCATTTCGCGCCTGTGGTTCGCCTACTGGAGTGCATTGGCCGCCGGGTCGCTGATCGCCTATCGCCTCGTCGCGCATGCCCTGCTGGCGCGGCTGCGCCACGCCGGCCTGAATCTGCATCAAGTCGCGATCGTCGGATGCGGTACGCACTGCGAGGGCATCCTGCGGCGGATCGAAGCGGCACCGGCGACCGGTTTCCGTGCAACGGCCGTCTATCTGCCGAACGGCGATCCGCGGCACGAACTGGCCGCGCTCGATCATGCGGAGCCGAAGGTGGAGCGGTTCGACGATTTCGATGCCTTCGTCAAGTACGTGCGTGCGAGCGATCTGCACGAACTCTGGCTCGTTTTGCCGTTATCCGAGGAGCGCACGATTTTGCGCGTGGTGCGCGAGTTCCACGAAGATCTCATCAACATTCGCTTCATGCCCGATATTCGCGCCCTCGCCCTGTTCGACACGAGCGGCATCATCGATCTGCTCGGGGTGCCCGCGATCAATCTCATGGCCTCGCCGCTCTCGCCGAGCGCCATGTTGAAAAAGGAGATCTTCGATCGCGTGTTCGCGCTGTGTGCGCTGATCGGCCTCGCCCCGCTGCTGCTGGTCATCGCGATCGCGGTGAAGGTTTCGTCGCCGGGTCCCGTGTTCTTCCGGCAAAAGCGCAAAGGCGCCGACGGACGCGTCTTCACGATTTACAAGTTCCGCTCGATGCGGATCCACGATGAGAAACCCGGCGTGGTCAAGCAAGCGGTGCGGCACGATCCGCGCGTGACGCGCGTCGGCGCCTTCTTGCGTCGCACGAGCCTGGACGAACTGCCGCAGTTTTTCAATGTGTTGAAAGGCGACATGTCTGTCGTCGGACCGCGTCCGCATGCGCTCGAACACGACGATCTCTATCAGAAGGTTGTCGCCGGCTACATCCATCGCTATCGGATCAAGCCCGGCATCACCGGCTGGGCGCAAGTCAATGGTTATCGGGGCGAGACGGACCGCATCGAAAAAATGGAGCGGCGCGTTGCGCACGATTTGTATTACCTCGGCAACTGGTCGTTCGCACTGGACATGCGAATCATCGCCGCGACCGTCGTGAAAGGGTTCAGGCATACCAACGCATATTGACGGTCGATGAAGAGCGGCGTCTGCACCGGCACGTTGCGGGCGGGCGCCAAAACCAATAACCGGCACGGGAGGGAAGGGTCATGTGCTATTCGGTCGAGCGCGTTCGCGCATACGTAATGGTTGGGTTCATCGCGCTGGCGGGCACGCTCGGAGCGTGTTCCATCGTGCCGGGTCAGCGCATGGATACCCCGGCGACCGTCGACGAGACGGGCGGCGAGTACAGCAAGGAGCCGGTGCAGAAGACGCAGATTCCAATCACCGACATCAACCTCGCGTTGATTCGGCAAATGGGCACCCAGGCGGGCCAGCCGAAGCTTTCGCCCGACATCCTGAGCTTGTTCGGCAAGGCGGGCCCCTACACGGTCGGCCCGGGCGACGTGCTGCAGATCACGGTCTGGGATCACCCCGAGCTTGCGGCCGCGCTCGGCCAGCCGGCGGCGACGACGCGCGACGCGGACGCGGCACCGGGCTTCGTCGTCGACGAAGCGGGCAACATCCAGTTCCCGTATGCGGGCGTCGTGCATGTGGCGGGCGACAGCACTGAAACGATCCGGCGCAAGATCGTGTCGCGTATCAGCCGGGTCTACAAGAGCCCGGAAGTGACGGTGCGTATCACCTCGTACCGCGCGTCGCAGATCTACGTCGACGGCGAAGTCGGCAAGCCGGGCGCCCAGCAGATCAACGACATCGGCATGACGCTCACGCAGGCCATCGGCCGCGCCGGCGGGTTCACGGGAGCCGCCGATCAGGGCGAAGTCACGCTCGTGCGCGGCGGCACCAGCTACCCGATCAACTTCAACGAGATCGTGAAGAGCGGGCACAACCCCAACGATCTGGTCTTGAAGCCCGGCGACATGCTGCGGGTCGGTTCGCGCGACGAGCACGGCGTCTATGTGATGGGCGAGGTCAACAAGCCGGCGACCGTTCTGCCGATGCGCAGCGGCAGGCTCTCGCTCGCGCAGGCGCTCTCAGAGGCCGGCAGCATCAACCCGAACACCGCCAAGGCCAAGGAGCTCTTCGTCATTCGCACGTCGTCGACGGGCAACCAGCCGCAGATCTATCACCTCGACGCAACGTCGCCCGTTTCGATGGTGCTCGCGAATCAGTTCGCGTTGCAGCCGAAGGACGTCGTGTATGTCGATAACGGTGGGCTCGTCAAGTTCAACCGCGTGCTGAATCTGCTCTTGCCGGCAATCAACGCGGGGCTGACGGCGGCCATCGTGACGAAATAGTGCAACCCATTCGTCCCGTCGTGCGCGGCGCGGCATGACGGGACGGTCAGCAACGGGGCAACGGATATGGCTATGAATTTCGAAAACCGCTACACCGACGTGACGGCAGCCGACGAATTGCGCCTGACGGACTATCTTCAGGCGATCGTCGGAAACTGGCGACTGATCGCGACGATCACGCTGGCCGTGACGCTGGTTTCAGTGGGCTACGCGTTTCTGACGCGGCCCGTATACAAGGCCGATGCAGTCATCCAGGTCGAGGACGTCCAGAATGGCGAAAACGGAGGCGGCGGCAATCAGCAGCAACAGATCGAGCCGCTCTCGCGGATGTTCACGCGCAAGGCGACGACCGCAGCCGAAATCGAACTACTGAAGTCGCGCCTCGTCACCGAGGCGACGGTGCGCGATCTGCACCTCGATACGACCGTCGAACCGCGGACCGTGCCGGTCATCGGCTCGATCCTCGCTGCGCTGACGACGGGCAAGTGGGGTTTCAAGGTCGATCCCTTCATGAACCTCGGCGGCTTCGCGTGGGGCAACGAGAAAATCGGCGTGACCCGCTTCGATACGCCGAAAGCGCTTTACGGCAAGCCGTTTACGCTGGTCGCCGGACCGTCGGGCACCTTCACGCTCGAAGATGGCGATGGTATTGCCCTTGCCAGCGGCCGGGTGGGCGAAGACGTGAAAGCCGCGACCGCGGCCGGCACCGTGCTGTTGCATGTCGATCAACTCGCGGCTCGCCCCGGTACGCAGTTTCATCTGACGCGCGCCTCGACGCTCGACACGGTCGAGCACTTGCAAAAAGCGTTGCGCGTGGCCGAGACGGGACTGCAATCGGGTGTGATCAACGTGACGCTGCAAGGCGAGAACGCGCAGCTGACGGCCGACATCGTCAACGGTATCGCGCGCCAGTTCATCAAACAGGACGCGGATCGCCGCTCCGCCGAAGCGGAGCACACGCTCGCCTTCCTGGACGAGCAACTGCCGCAGTTGCGCCACGAACTCGATGCGGCGGAGCAGCGTTACAACAATTTCCGGAACACGCACGGCACGGTCGACCTCAGCGAAGAAAGCCGGTTGCTGCTGCAGCAGATCGTCGACAACAAGACGAAGCTCGCGGACTTGCAGCGCCAGCGTGCCGATCTGTCGCAGCGCTTCACGGCCAACCATCCGGCGGTGGCCGCGCTCGATGCGCAGATCGCGCAACTGCAAGGGTCGCAGGGGCAGATGTCCAAGAACGTCGCGCAACTGCCCGATACCGAGCAGACGGCGTTGCGTCTGTTGCGCGATGTGCGGGTCGATACCGAGCTTTATACGAATCTGCTGAATAGCGCCCAGCAACTGCGCGTCGTCAAGGCGGGGCAGGTCGGCAACGTGCGCGTCGTCGATTTCGCCGAGACGCCCGATCAGCCGGTCTGGCCGAAACGCTACATCGTGATTCTGATCGGCTTGGGCGGCGGACTCTTCCTCGGCATCGTGGCCGCGTTCGTGAAGAAGGCGCTTTACGGCGGCGTGGAGCGTGCCGACGAGATCGAGAACGCGATCGGCGTGCCGGTTTTCGCGGTGGTGCCGCGAAGCGGCTTGCAATTGCGTCTGCAGCAAAACGTGATGATGCGCCGGCAGGGCTTGCATGTGCTGGCCGCGCAATCGCCGCAGGACATCGCCGTCGAAGGCGTGCGCAGCCTGCGCACCACGCTGCAGCTCTCGCTCGATCAAGCGCGCAACAACATCGTCATGCTGACGGGTTCCCGTCCCGACGCGGGCAAGTCGTTCCTGTCGGTCAACCTGGCTGCGCTCGTCGCATCGGCCGGTAAGCGCGTGCTGGTGATCGACGGCGACATGCGGCGCGGCGAGGTGCATTCGCACTTCGGCGTGCGCCATCAGCCGGGGCTCTCGGATGTGCTGCGTGGGGCCGAGCCGGCCTCCGTCATCCAGCGCGAAGTGCTGCCGGGTCTCGACGTGCTGACGAAAGGCACGCTGCCGAGCCACCCGTCCGAGCTGCTCATGAGCGAGCGCTTCCGCGATTTGCTCGACGCGCTCTCGCGGCATTACGACCTGGTGATCATCGATACGCCGCCGGTGCTCGCGGTCACCGATTCGACGGTGATCGGCAAGTACGCCGGTACGTCGTTGCTGGTCGTGCGGTATGGACGGCATCCGATCGCGGAGATCACTGAGACGGCGAAACGCCTCGAGACCGGCGGCGTGAACCTGCAAGGTGTCTTGCTCACAGATGTGCCGCCCGCCGTGCCGATGCTGGGTGGCTCGTACAACGGGGGCTACTACGGTTACGAAAGCATCGCCGAGTGAGATCGGCGATGCAAACCCACCGCGCCGGATTGGAAGCGGCGCGGCCACACTACACAGAGGATATTGGCGATGAACCAAAAGGTCGCGTTGATTACCGGAATCACCGGGCAGGACGGTTCCTATCTGGCGGAGCTGCTGCTGGACAAAGGCTATGTCGTGCATGGTCTGAAGCGCCGCACGTCGCTGTTCAATACGGACCGCATCGATCATCTCTATCGCGATCCGCATGAAAGCGGCGAGCGGCTCACGCTGCATCACGGCGACCTGACCGATTCGGCGAGTCTGCTGCGCGTGATTCAAGCCATCGAGCCTGACGAGATTTACAACCTGGCGGCGCAAAGCCACGTTCATGTGTCGTTCGACGAGCCGGAGTACACGGCGAATGCCGATGGCCTCGGGGCGCTTCGCATCCTGGAGGCGATCCGCATCCTCGGCATGGAGAACAAGGCGCGTTTTTATCAAGCGTCCACCTCCGAGCTCTACGGCCTCGTGCAAGAAGTCCCGCAACGCGAGACGACACCGTTTTACCCGCGCAGTCCGTATGCGGTGGCGAAGCTCTTCGCGTACTGGACGACGGTGAACTATCGGGAGGCGTACGGCATCTATGCGTGCAACGGCATCCTGTTCAATCACGAATCGCCCGTGCGCGGCGAGACATTCGTTACGCGCAAGATCACGCGCGCGCTTGCCCGCATTGCGGTGGGCATGCAAACGGAGCTCTATCTGGGCAACCTCTCGGCGCTGCGCGATTGGGGCCATGCGCGCGATTACGTCGAAATGCAGTGGCTGATGCTGCAGCAGGAAGAGCCCGAGGATTTCGTCATCGCGACGGGAGAGCAATACAGCGTGCGCGAGTTCGTCGAGCGTGCCGCGGCCGAGCTCGGCGTGACGATTCGCTTCGAAGGCACCGGCGTGGACGAGGTGGGGATCGTCGAGCAGGTCGCGAACCGCGAAATACGCGTGACGCCGGGCGACGTGATCGTCCGCGTCGATCCGCGCTACTTCCGTCCCACCGAGGTGGAGACATTGCTCGGCGATCCGTCCAAGGCCCACGAAAAGCTGGGCTGGAAGCCGCGCACGTCGTTCGAGGCGCTGGTGAAGGAAATGGTCCGCGCCGATTATCAGCTCGCACGGCGTGATGCGCTCGTTACGCTCGCGGGCTTCACAGCGCTCGAACACCACGAGTGAGGAGACCTGAGCGATGGACAAGGAAGCACGCATCTATGTGGCCGGCCATCGAGGTATGGTCGGCTCCGCACTCGTGCGCGAGCTCGATGCGCACGGTTATCGCAACATCATCACGCGCACGCACGCCGAACTGGACCTGACGGACCAGCATGCGGTCAACGCGTTTTTTCACGATGCCCGTGTCGACATCGTGCTGCTCGCGGCGGCGCGCGTGGGCGGCATCCTCGCCAATGCCACGCAGCCGGCGCGCTTTCTCTACGAGAATCTCGCCATCGAGACCAACGTGATCCATGCGGCCTATCGCGCGCAGGTGGGGCGGCTCGTCTTTTTCGGCTCGTCATGCATCTACCCGAAGCTCTGCCCGCAGCCGATTCGCGAGGAGTACCTGCTCAGCTCGGCGCTCGAGCCGACCAACGATGCCTATGCCATCGCCAAGATCGCCGGTCTCAAGATGTGCAACGCCTACAACAGCGAATACGGCACGCATTACGTTTCGCTGATGCCGACCAATCTCTACGGCCCCAACGACAACTACGATCCGCGCGGCTCGCACGTGCTTCCCGCGCTGATCCGCAAGGCACACGAGGCGAAGGCGGCCCATGCACCCCAACTGACTGTGTGGGGAACGGGTACGCCGCGGCGCGAGTTCCTGCACGTCGACGATCTTGCCGGGGCTACGCGCTTTTTGCTCGAGGGCGACGTGGGAGAGGGCGTCTACAACGTGGGCGTGGGAGAAGATCTATCTATTCGCGAGCTGGCCGAGTGCGTCGCGCGCATCGTCGGCTACGACGGCGAGCTGGTATTCGATGCGACGAAGCCCGACGGCACGCCGCAAAAGCTGCTCGACGTCTCCCGGCTCGCGCAGATGGGCTGGCGGGCGCGCATCGGCCTCGAAGAGGGCATCGCGCGGACTTACGAGGATTTTTGCTCGCACCATTGCGAACTCGAAACGGCTTCGAACGGATGAATCGAAAAATGACAGCAACCGTGACGATCTTTCACAACGTAGTGTGGTCGCGCCACAAGGGCGTTGTGTTTTCAGCGCTGCACTCTTTGTCGACGAGCGGAACCATCCGATACTCGATGGTCCAGATCGCCGATACCGAAACGGATCGCGTCGGGTTTTCGGACGTCGACTACTCGTTTCACCGGTACCCGATGCAAAAGCTCTTCGACGGGTGCTATGAAGACGTGCCGGCCTGGAAGATGATCGGGCGGTTGACATGGGAGGTCGTGAAGGCGAAGTCGGACCTGATCGTGCTGCCGGGCTACCACCGGCCCGAGTATTGGGCGATGCTCGCCGCCTGTATCGTCACGCGCAAGCGGCGCGCGGTGTTTTGCGATTCGACGGGGCGCGACAAGCCTCGCCGATTGGCCACGTCGATTCCGAAGCGTATCTTCTTCTCGCTTTGCGACGGTTACTTCGGTTTCGGCGAGCGCTCGCGCGAATACCTCGTCTCGCTCGGCGCGAAAGCGAACCGCATCTTCGTGCCTTGCCAGGCGGCGGCCTTGCCGCGCTCGTATTCGAGCGAGCACGCACTCGAGGCGCGTATCGACAAGCGCGCGAGCGGCGAGCCGGTTTTTCTCTACGTCGGCCGGCTGTCCGAGGAAAAGAGCATCGATACGCTGATACGCGCGTTCGCGCAGGTACGGATGAGCGTACCGTCGGCGACGCTGCGAATCGTCGGCACAGGGCCGATGCTCGATACGTTGAAGACGCTCGTCGATTCGCTCGGCGTGCGCGGCACCGTACATTTCGTCGGCAGTCTGCAAGACGAGCCGCTTTCGAACGAGTACTTCGCCGCGTCGTGCCTCGTGCTGCCGAGCACGAGCGAGCCTTGGGGCCTCGTCGTCAACGAGGCGCTGAGCCACGGTTGTCCGGCTGTCGTCAGCGACCAGTGCGGCTGCGTGCCCGAGCTCGTCGTAAGGGGCGAAACGGGCTATGCATTCGAAGCGGGCAATATCGCCGCGCTGCGCGACACGCTGTTGATGGCGATGGAGCGATTCGCCGATACGCGGGCGACGGCGGAGCGGTGCCTCGAACGCATCGCGCGGTTCGATCCGCGCTCGGCGGCGGCCAATATCGCGCGCGGCTGCGCGACGATGCTCGTCGACAAGAGCGGCGATCAACCGGCGACCGGCGCGGAGCGACTGCGCCAATGAGGCTGCTCGTCTATGGTCTGAACTATGCGCCCGAGTTGACCGGCACTGGCAAGTACACGGCGGAGATGGCCGAGGCACTGGCCGTGCGCGGCCACGACGTGCGCGTCGTCACCGCGCCCCCGTACTACCCTGAGTGGCGCGTGGCCGAAGGGTGGCACGCCTGGCGTTATCGGCGCGAAACGCGCGCGGGCGTGACTGTCTGGCGCGCGCCGCTATGGGTGCCGGCGCGCCCGAGCGGTGCGACGCGTCTCGTGCACCTGGCTTCGTTCGCGCTGAGCTCGGCCGTGCCGATGGCGCGTCAGTTGCGCTGGCGGCCCCATGTCGTCATGGCTGTCGCGCCGACCCTGCTGTGCGCCCCTGCCGCGCTGGCGGTGGCGCGCATGACGGGTGCGCGCGCGTGGCTGCATGTTCAGGACTTCGAAGTGGATGCGGCGTTTGGCCTGGGCATGCTTCGGAGCCCGCGCGCGGCCCGGCTCGCGCGCGGCGTCGAGCGCTCGCTGCTCACGCGCTTCGATGTCGTCTCGTCGATCTCGGCGAAGATGGTCGAGCGGCTTTCGCGTCTGGGCGTCGACGCGTCCAAAGCGTTTTGCGCACCGAACTGGGTCGATGTCGAGGGGATCCGTCCGCTCGATCGCCCGAGCGGGTACCGGCGAACGCTTGCGATCCGCGATGACGCGAAAGTGGTGCTCTACGCGGGCAACATGGGAACGAAGCAGGGGCTCGAGCATCTCGTCCATGCGGCCATCCTGCTCGCCCATCGTACCGACATCTGCTTCGTCTTTTGCGGCGAAGGCCCGACGAAGGCCGGTATCGCCCAACGGTGCGCAGCGCTTCCGAACTGCCGCGTGCTGGGCCTACAGCCCGCCGAACGGCTGAACGAGCTGCTCAATCTCGCCGATATCCATGCGCTGCCGCAGCGCGCCGATGCGGCCGATCTGGTCATGCCTTCGAAGCTCACGGGCATGATGGCCAGCGCGCGCGCCATCGTGGCGATGGCGCGTTCCGGGACGGAGCTTTACGACACAGTCGCTCCGCGCGGGATCGTCGTCGAACCCGACGATGCACGCGCGTTTGCGCGGGCGATCGTGAATCTTGCCGACGATCCGGCACGTCGTGCGCGGCTCGGCGCGGAGGCTCGGCGCTTCGCCTGCGAGACGCTGTCCACGGCCTCGGTGTTGGCGCGCCTGGAGGCGCGGCTCATCGAATGCGCCCGGCGCGCAACGCCGGCGATCGAATCCCGGCGGGCCGGGTGACCCGCGGGGCTTCGGTGCCCCGTGCTGGTGCGGCGCAGCTTTCACTGATGCCCCATTGAAGTGCGTGAGCGTTGGGAGCCCCGCCGGTCCGCCGATATAACCCGTCGCTGATCCGCGCTTCCTCAAGCCTGGCTTGCATCGGCACGCTAATTGCGTTGATGCGTCCCAACGTCCGGTTGCCTGCCGCATGGCCTGTGCTGCGGGTTTTCCCCCTATCGCGCTCGGCCTCGCAGCCGGCTACCGTGGCGTTGAGCGCCGGGCGAAGCGAGATCGACCGGGCTTTCGAGTGCGGCCGCCGCGTGCTGCCGCCTCCATCGAAGAATGCTTGATACCGAACGACTGCGTCCCGATGAGGGCGATAGTCGGGCTCGACGGGGCCATGCTTTGAGCGCCAACGGCCCCGAATAACGGACGGGAATATCGGCCATGACGCAAGCCTTCTTCAGCGAGATGTTCGAGCGCGATGGGCCCGCTATCGCGGGCGTGCCGCCAGCCGAGTTTCCAGGCTGCGGCGAAACACGCGCGCACTACCGTGAATTCCACGGGTGGATGTGCGCGCAAAGCGAGCAGCAGATTGCGAACAAACGCGCCGAAGCGGATCTGAACTTCCGCCGCGTCGGCATTACGTTCGCGGTCTATGGCGCAAAGGACGAGACCGGGGTCGGCACCGAGCGTACGATTCCGTTCGACGTCATTCCGCGCATCTTTCCGGCACACGAGTGGGCGGCCCTCGAACGGGGCCTGCGCCAGCGCGTTTGCGCGCTGAACCGCTTCATTCACGACGTCTATCACGATCAGGCGATCATGCGCGCGGGCGTCATTCCCGCGGAGCAGATCCTCGCCAACGGGCAGTACCGTCCGCAGATGCAAGGCGTGGATGTGGCGCGCGACATCTACGCGCACATCGCCGGCATCGATATCGTGCGTGCCGGTGCCGGCGAGTTCTACGTACTCGAGGACAACCTGCGGGTGCCCTCGGGCGTGTCGTACATGCTCGAGAACCGCAAGATGATGATGCGGCTCTTCCCCGATCTCTTTGCGCGCAATCGCGTCGCGCCGGTCGCGCATTATCCGGACCTGCTGCTCGATACGCTGCGCTCGGCGGCGCCGCACGGCGCGGGTGACCCGACGATCGTCGTGCTCACCCCGGGCATGTACAACTCGGCGTATTTCGAACACGCGTTTCTCGCGCAGCAAATGGGCGTGGAGCTGGTCGAGGGGCAGGATCTGTTCGTCGAGGGCGGCTTCGTCTACATGCGGACCACGCAGGGGCCGCAGCGCGTCGATGTGATTTACCGACGGGTCGACGACGACTTCCTCGACCCGGAGGTGTTCCGACCGGATTCGACGCTCGGCGCGGCCGGTTTGCTCGCGGCCTACCGCGCCGGCAACGTGACGCTGGCCAATGCGGTGGGCACCGGTGTCGCCGACGACAAGTCGATCTATCCGTACGTGCCGGACATGGTGCGGTTCTATCTCGGCGAGGAGCCGATCCTCAACAACGTGCCGACGTGGATGTGCCGTAAGCCGGACGACCTGCGCTACGTGCTCGATCATCTGTCGGAACTCGTCGTGAAGGAAACGCACGGCGCGGGCGGCTACGGGATGCTCGTCGGTCCCGCGTCGAGCGCGGCCGAGATCGAGGCGTTTCGCGCCGCGTTGATTGCGCAGCCCGACAAGTACATCGCGCAGCCGACACTGGCACTCTCGACCTGCCCCACCTATGTCGAGGCAGGCATTGCCCCGCGCCACATCGATTTGCGGCCGTTCGTGCTCTCGGGCAGCGAAGTGCGGATGGTGCCCGGAGGCCTCACGCGCGTTGCGTTGCGCGAGGGCTCGCTCGTCGTCAATTCTTCGCAAGGGGGCGGTACCAAGGACACCTGGGTGCTCGAACAGTAGGTCGCGCGGTACCGCCGCATTTTCGCTCTTGCCACGAACGCATCGGGAGACAGTATGTTAAGCCGCACCGCCGACCATCTCTTCTGGATGGCTCGCTATACCGAGCGTGCCGAGAACACGGCTCGCATGCTCGATGCGAACTATCAAATGGCGCTGTTGCCGCAATCGGACGAATACGCGGCGCTGGGCTGGCGCGCCATGCTGTCCATTTCCGAGCTCGCGGACAGGTATGAGGCCGCGCATCCGCGCATGACGAGCCGCGACGTGATCGCCTTCATGTCGAGCGATCGCGACAACCTCTCGTCGATCGTCAACTGCTTGCGTGCCGCGCGGGAAAACGCACGCGCCGTGCGCGGCGCCATCACGACCGATCTTTGGGAAACGCTCAACACGACGTGGCTCGAGTCGCAGCGCATGCTCGCCGACGGCGTGCTCGATCGCGATCCGGGCCAGTTCTTCGAGTGGGTCAAATTCCGCTCGCATCTATCGCGCGGCGTGCAACTCGGCACCATGGTCAAGGACGAGGCGTTTTACTTCATGCGCCTGGGCACGTTCCTCGAGCGGGCCGACAACACCGCGCGCATTCTCGACGTCAAGTACGAGATGCTCGAGCAACGCGGCGGCATGCTGACCCAGCCGCTCGCGCAGTCGCTCGATTACTATCACTGGGCAGCAGTGCTGCGCTCGGTGTCGGGCTTCGAGGTCTATCGCAAGGTCTACCGCGATGTGATCACGCCGGAGCGCGTCGCGGACTTGTTGATCCTCTTCGCGGACTGGCCGCGCTCGCTCGCGGCGAGCCTCGACGAAGTTCGCCAGATCATCGCGCGGGTGCGTAACGCGCGCTCCGCGCACGCGGAGGCGATGGCCGTGCAACTCCATGCCGATGTGCGGGCCGCGTCGATCGGCGACATCCTGCGTGGCGGGCTGCATGCCTGGCTGACCGATTTCCTCGTGCGGATCAACGAACTCGGCAGCCGTGTCAGCCGCGATTTCCTCGTGCCGCTCGCGCCGGAACCGGAGGCTGCCGTCGTTCAAACAGCATCTCAGTCCCAATCGCAATCATCGCAATCGCAATCGCAATCGCAATCGCAAACGCAGTCCCAGTCTCAGCCGCACGCGGCATGAGCGCCGCGGCCGAAACGTTTCCCGCTCACCGCTTCGAGGTACTCACGTGTCGATTCGCGTCGCGTTAAATCATGTCACGCGGTACCGCTACGACCGCCTGATCACGCTCGGGCCTCAAGTCGTCCGGCTGCGGCCGGCGCCGCATTGCCGCACGCCCATCCTCGGGTATTCGATGCGCGTCGAGCCGGCGAACCATTTCGTCAACTGGCAGCAGGATGCCTTTGCGAACTACCAAGCGCGCCTCGTCTTTCCCGAGCCCACGCGCGAATTCCAGGTCACGGTCGATCTCGTGGCCGAAATGTCCGTCTACAACCCGTTCGATTTCTTTCTCGAACCGGAGGCGGAGAAATTCCCGTTCACTTATGCGAGCGCGCTTGCCGCCGAGCTTGCGCCGTATCTCGTGCGCGCGGCCGAGCCGACGCCGCGGTTTGCCGCTTTCGTCGAAAGCATCGACCGCACGCCGTGCGGCACGGTCGACTTTCTCGTCGCGATCAACCAGCGTCTGGCCGATGAGATCGGCTATTTGATCCGCATGGAGCCCGGCGTGCAAACGCCGGAAGAAACGCTCGATAAAGGCTCGGGCTCGTGCCGCGACACAGGTTGGCTGCTCGTCGAGACGCTGCGCCATCTCGGCCTTGCCGCGCGCTTCGTCTCGGGCTATTTGCTGCAGCTCGCCCCCGATGAGAAAGCGCTCGATGGTCCGAGCGGAACGGAGGTCGACTTCACCGATCTGCACGCGTGGTGCGAGGTCTATCTGCCGGGCGCGGGCTGGATCGGCTTCGATCCCACGTCGGGGCTGCTCGCCGGCGAAGGGCATATTCCCGTCGCGTGCACGCCGCAGCCGGGCAGCGCGGCGCCGGTAGCGGGCGCACTCGACGAATGCGAGGTCGAGTTTTCGCACAGCATGTCGATCACGCGTGTGCTCGAGACGCCGCGCGTGACCAAGCCTTACGACGATGCGCTCTGGCAGGACATCGAGCGCGTCGGCGCGCACGTGGACGCGGATCTCGAGTCGATGGACGTGCGGCTCACGATGGGCGGCGAGCCTACGTTCGTCTCGGTGCGCGAGCGCGATGCCGCCGAGTGGAACACCGATGCGCTCGGGCCGACCAAGCGTGGCTATGCGGTCTCGCTGATGGACAAGCTGCGCGCCCGATATGGCGCGAACGGCTTCCTGCACGTGGGGCAGGGCAAGTGGTATCCGGGCGAGCAACTACCGCGCTGGGCGCTGTCGCTCTTCTGGCGCGCGGATGGCGAGCCGTGCTGGCAGGACCCGACGCGCTTCGCAGACGAGCGCGATCCGATGCACTACACCGCGGACGATGCCGGCCGGTTCATCCGCCATCTGGCGGGCAAGCTCGCGCTCGACGACACGCATATCCAGCCCGGCTACGAGGATGTCTGGTACTACCTGTGGCGCGAGCGACGCTTGCCGGTGAACGTCGATCCGTTCGATTCGCGTCTCGACGACGAGCTCGAACGCCTGCGGCTGCGGCGTATCTTCGATGCGGGCCTGGCAGCCGTGACCGGTTACGCACTGCCGATTGCGCGGGAACGGGACACGGCGGCGACACTCGCAGGCCCGCGCTGGATCACGGGGCCCTGGTTCTTTCGCGACGAGCGCATGTACCTGATTCCGGGCGACTCGCCGATGGGCTATCGGTTGCCGCTCGATGCGCTGCCCTGGGTCGGTGCGGCGGACCATCCCCGGCTGCACGAGCACGATCCGTTCGGGCCGCCGGCCGCGTTGCGCAGCGCAACGCAATTGCGTGCGCAGTATGCGTCGCCGGTAGATGCGGCAAACGACGTTGCGAAGCCCGCCCGGGCTGCGGGTCCCGCCGGCGCATCGCGAGGGCAAGGCGGCGACGCTGCCGCGGCCGATGCGCGTATGCCGGAGCACGGCGAATCGGCGGCATGGCTCCATCGCACGGCGCTTTGCGTCGAAGCGCGCGATCCCTCGCGCGCGGCCGGGCCGCAAGCGGAGGCTGACGCCGCGGCGGCGGGCCGCAAAGGCGGCGCGCTTTATGTCTTCATGCCGCCGCTGGCCGCGCTCGACGACTATCTCGACCTGCTGGCGGCCGTCGAGGCGACGGCTGCGGACCTGCAGGTCAAGATCGTGATCGAAGGCTATCCGCCGCCGCGCGATGCGCGCCTGAAGCTGCTGCAGGTGACGCCCGATCCCGGCGTCATCGAAATCAACATCCATCCGGCCGCGACGTGGAGCGAGCTCGTCGACAACACGGCGTTCCTTTACCGCGCCGCGCACGAATCGTATCTGGGCCCCGAAAAGTTCATGCTCGACGGACGCCATACGGGTACAGGCGGCGGCAATCACATGGTGCTGGGCGCCGCGACGCCGGCCGACAGCCCCTTCCTGCGCCGCCCCGATCTGCTCGCAAGCCTCATCGGCTATTGGCACAACCATCCTTCGCTGTCGTACTTGTTCTCCGGGCTCTTCATCGGTCCGACGAGCCAGGCGCCGCGCGTCGACGAAGCCCGCAACGATCAGCTCTACGAACTCGAGATCGCGTTTCGCGAGCTGCAGCGTCAGCTCGACGGACTCGCGGCGCTGGGCGCGGGCGACGAGTCGGTGCCCCCCTGGCTCATCGATCGTGCATTGCGCAACATCCTCATCGACGTGACGGGCAACACGCACCGCGCCGAATTCTGCATCGACAAGCTCTATTCGCCCGACGGTCCTACGGGGCGGTTGGGCTTGCTCGAGCTGCGCGGCTTCGAGATGCCGCCGCATGCGCGCATGAGCCTCGCGCAGCAACTGCTGCTGCGCGCGCTCGTCGCGCGTTTTTGGCGCACGCCGTACACGACGCGTCTCACGCGCTGGGGCACCGAGCTGCACGATCGCTTCATGTTGAGCACCTTCGTGCAGATGGATTTCGACGATGTGCTCGCCGATCTTCGCGCGGCCGGCTACGCGTTCGATCGTGCCTGGTTCGCGCCGCATTTCGAATTCCGCTTCCCGCTCGTCGGCGAGTTCGATGCGAGCGGCGTCGCGCTGACGCTGCGCCATGCGCTCGAGCCCTGGCACGTCATGGGCGAGGAGGGGGGGCCAGGCGGCACGGTGCGCTTCGTCGATTCTTCGCTCGAGCGCATCGAGGTGCGCGCGCTCGGTCTCAACGAAAACCGCCATACCGTAACGGTCAACGGCGTGCCGCTGCCGCTGCAGCCTACGGGCCGTGCGAGCGAGTACGTGGCGGGCGTGCGCTTTCGCGCATGGCAGGCGTCGTCGTCGCTTCACCCGACCATCGGCGTGCATGCGCCGCTCACGTTCGATCTCGTCGACAACTGGGCCGAGCGCTCGCTCGGCGGATGCCAGTATCATGTCGCACATCCGGGTGGACGCAATTATCAGACGTTTCCCGTCAATGCCTACGAAGCGCAGAGCCGGCGGCGTGCGCGCTTCTTTACGATCGGTCACACGCCCGGGCCGATGTCCGTAAAGGCGCGCGAGCGCAGCCTCGAGATGCCTTTTACGCTCGATCTGCGGCGTGTCGGCGGCGACGACTGACCGAAGCCAGAGAGCCTTTTGCCTTTTCAATCGACCCTGCCGTTCGATGCCGCGGCCGATGTCGCCGATGCGCTCGCGCGATTGCTCGACGTTCCGACGCGCGCCGGCCATTGGGACGAGCTGCGCGATGCCACCGGCGCCTTGCGCGCGCCGTGGCGGCGTTTTTTCGGCCTGCTGGGCGTGGACGGCGTCGCGGGCCTCGAGCCTGCCGCAGCCGCTATCGCCCGGCAGATCCGCGACAACGACATCACCTATAACGTCTATGCCGATAACGGCGAGCCGCGGCCCTGGGCGCTCGATCTGCTCCCGTTCATCGTCGACGAGAACGAATGGGCGACGATCGAGCGCGGTGTCGCGCAGCGCGCGCGACTGCTGGAGGCGCTCATCGCGGATATCTATGGTGCGCAGACGGTGCTTGCGCGCGGCTTGTTGCCGGCGGCGCTCGTATTCGGGCATCCGGGCTATCTGCGCCCGATGAAGGGTTGTTTGCCGCCGGGCGGCCGATATCTGCAGATCGTGGCAGTCGATCTGGCCCGCGGGCCCGCTGGCGAATGGACCGTCATGGGGCACCGCACGCAGGCGCCGTCGGGGCTCGGCTACGCGCTGGAGAACCGGCTCATCGTTTCGAGCCTGTTCGCTCAGCCGTTTCGCGCGCTCGGCGTGCAACGGCTCGCCCCGTCGTACTCGCAGTTGATCGCGACGCTCGCGCAGGCGGCGCGCACGACGATGACCGACGACGAGCGCCAGGCCCGCGCCGGCTCGCCGCATATCGCGCTGTTGAGCCCGGGGCCGTTCAGCGAGACCTACTTCGAGCATGCGTTCCTGTCGCGCTATCTCGGCCTCACACTCGTCGAAGGCAGCGATCTCACGGTGCGCGGCGACAAACTCTATCTGAAGACGCTGGCGGGCCTCGAGCGCGTGCACGGCCTGCTGCGCCGGCTCGACGACAGCTTTTGCGATCCGGTCGAGCTGCGCGCCGAATCGAGCATCGGCGTGCCGGGCTTGCTGGAGGTCATGCGCGCCGGCAATGTCGTCGTATCCAACGCCCCGGGGGCCGGTGTGGTCGAGTCCGCGGCGCTGCACGGTTTCTTGCCCAAGATCGCCGAAGCGTTGTTCGGCGAGCCCCTCGCTTTGCCGAGTGTCGCCAGTTGGTGGTGCGGCGAAGCGGCCGTGCGCGAAGACGCATTCGCGCGGCTGACCGATGCATGGCTCGCGCCGACCTGGGCAGGACTGCCGCATCCGGCCTCATCGGACATGCCGCCCGGGCTTGCGGCCGGACCGCAGCGTCTGGCCGACTGGCGCGCGCGCATCGAGCAGGCGCCCGACGCGTTCACGATCCAGGCGCCGCTGCCTTATTCGTGCGCGCCGCGCTACGAGGACGGCACGTTATCGCACCGCCCCTGCGCGCTGCGCGTGTATGCGATCGCGGGGGCGTCGGGCAGCTGGCACGTGCTGCCGGGCGCGTTCACGCGCATGGCGGGCGATCGGCAAACGAGCGTCTCGATGCAGTCGGGCGGCAGCAGCGTCGATACCTGGGTGCTGTCGAGCCGGCCGGGCTCGACCTTTTCGCTGTTGCCCACTCCGATGAAGCCCGGCGATTTCGCCTATCGCCGCCGCACCGTATCGAGCCGCGCCGCCGAAAACCTGTTTTGGGCCGGGCGCTACAGCGAGCGCGCGGAAAACAGCGTGCGGCTCGCCCGCCTCATTCTCGGCTCGCTCGACAGCCACGATTCCGAGGAGATGCTGGCCACGCTCGTGGAGCTCGCCGCGCGCTTCGAGCTCATTGGGGCTGCCGAACCGGCGGCCCGGCCCACGCGCCATGCGTTCGAACGCGCGCTGGTGGCCGGTTTGCACGAGCACTCGGGCACGGCCAGCATCGGTCGCATCATCGCGAGCCAGGCGCGGGCTTGCGGCGAAATCCGCGCGCGGCTCTCGAACGACCACTGGCGGACGATTCTCGCCGCGCGCAACGATTTTCGCGATGCACTGCATGCGCTGTCGCTCGTGCCGCCGTCGAACGCACGAGGGGAGGAGGCGGGGCAGGGCGAGCGCTACGATTCGTACGATCGCGTCGCGCTGATGAACGCGCTGGAGACGCTCGCCATGCAGCTTTCGGCCATCAGCGGCGCGCAAGGCGATCGCATGGTCCGCGACGAAGCATGGCGGCTGCTCTTCGCGGGCCGGCACATCGAGCGCGTGATCGGGATGACGACGCTGTTGCGCGTCGTGGCCGACGCAGGCGTGCTGGCCACGCCTGCCGGCTTCGATCTGCTGCTGCAGCTTTTCGACAGCACGCTGACCTATCGCTCGCTGTATCCGGGGCGGCTCGAGGTGCCCGCATTGATCGATCTCGTCGTCGTCGACCCGACGAATCCGCGTGGGCTCTACGGCGTCTACGAGCGGCTCGCGAAGAAACTCGACGAGATCGCCGCGGCCGCGGGCGGCGCGGTGCGGCGGCCGTTCGGCGAGGCCATGCCGCCCGTATCGTCGCTGCCGACGCTCGAGCGCCTTTGCAGCACCGACGCCGCGGGGCGCTACGCGACGCTCGCCGCCCTATGCGACGAACTGGCCTCGCATGTGGCCGCGGCATCGAACGAGATCAGCAGCCGCTACTTCTCCCACGCGGACAACCCGCTGGCAGCGAGGCTATCGACATGAGCGCAGAGCTGAGGCTGTCGGTTTCGCACGTCACGACCTATCGCTATACGGTGCCGGTCGAGACGGCACAGCATCTCGCCGCACTCCGGCCGCTCGATTGCGCCTGGCAGCGTGTGCTCTCGCATCGTTTGAAGATCGACCCGGTGCCCGCTTACGAGAGTGCCCACATCGATGCGTTCGGTAACGAGGTGCGTTACTTTTCCTTCGAGGCCCCGCACGACTACCTGGAAGTCACGAGCGAAACGACGGTCGAGTTGGCCGAGCGCTGGGCGGCGCTCGACGTGTGGGCGACACCGGCCTGGGACACTGTCGCCGCCGCCCTGCGCTACCGCGCCGGCGAGCCCTATATGCCCGAGAGCGAATTCGTCTTCGCCTCGCCGAACATCGCGCTCGCACCGGAGCTGCGGGCGTACGCGCAATCGAGCTTCGCGCCCGGCACGCCGCTCGCCGTGGGCGCCACCGACCTCATGCATCGGATCCATGCCGATTTCGTCTACGCGCCGCAGGCCACCGAATTCGATACGCCCGCGCTGCGCGCGTTTCATCTACGCCAGGGGGTCTGTCAGGACTACGCGCAAGTGATGATCGGCTGCCTGCGTTCGATCGGCCTGGCGGCTCGCTACGTGAGCGGCTACTTGCGCACGGTGCCACCGGAGGGGACACCGCGGCTCATCGGCGCCGATGCATCCCACGCGTGGGTATCGGTGTTTTGTCCCGGGACCGGCTGGGTCGATTTCGATCCCACCAACGATGTGCTGGCCGATCTCGATCACGTCACGCTCGGCTATGGCCGCGACTATACCGACGTATCGCTGCTGCGCGGCATCATCCTCGGAGGTGGGGAGCATACGGTCGAAGTCGCCGTCCATGTAGCCGCGCAGTAGTCGCGCAGTAGT
Organism: Trinickia sp.; assembly: GCF_036503415.1. GTDB lineage: Bacteria > Pseudomonadota > Gammaproteobacteria > Burkholderiales > Burkholderiaceae > Trinickia. Next base: position 20,879 of record NZ_DASXWY010000001.1, read on the forward strand.
CGCGCCCTCGCGCGCTACCACGGCATCCGATAGACGGTCTGTCCGTTTGCATTCCCATTGGCCGGGCCCTTGAACGCGTCGCGATAGGCTGCTTGCGCGGCGGCTTGCGGCGTGCGTGCGGGCCCGTTGTCGGCCCCGGCTGCGCCCCCGTTCGCGTCATCCGCCGGGGGCGGCCGGCGACGACCGCCCGGTGGCAGCGGATCGTAGCCAAGGCCAGGGCCGCCGCCTGTCGGCACGCGCTCGGCCTTCATCAATTCCGTTTGACGCGCTTCGTCCGCGTCGCCCGCCGTTGGATACGGATTGCTATAGGCGGGGGGGCCGCCCATGAGCGCTTCCTCGTTGCCGATGCCGCGTAACTGATTGGCGGTGGTGCGCGCCGCGGCCGCTCGGTCCCCGGCCGTGCCGGGGGCTGCGGCGGCGTTGTTGTTGTTGCGGGCATTGCCGGCACCGGGCGCCCCGGCGGGTGCGCCGGGCGGCGCAGCGGCGAGCGGCGCAGCGGCAAAGAGCGCAACGCATGCGGCCGCGGACACGAGTGCGGCGTGCGCGGTCCGCGCGAGCTCAGTTCGCCGCGCTCTGCCTTCTTGCGCCCATCCGGCGCCATGTCGATGCTGCGAAAACAGTGTCACAAGCAGACTCCCTTGTGCAACGTCTGACAGCTCCCATGCTCGCGCGGGCAGACCCTGCGGCGCCGCCAAAACACCGTAACCGCCCGCCATCCGTGCGGCTGCCGACAAATCGTGGCATGCGTCGCGCTCGATAATCGCCGCACGAGAGCAAGAACATTCGAGGGCATCGGCGATGGAGCGCCATATCGACCATGACGAGGCCGCGCAAGCGCGCCTTGACAACGACGACCTGTCAGCGAGGCGGGCCGGGAGTGCGCGCGTGACAGGCGCCCCTGCCGACTCGGCCGCCGCACGGCGCGTCATCGACTTGTCGCGGGCGGGCAAGGGCAATTACGTTGCACGCCGCAGCAGGCTGATCGAAGCGATCTGGTTCCTCGTCGAAGCGTGCGTGATCAACAACAAGCTCCTGCCGATCTCCGCTGTCCGCGTTGCGCTATTGCGCCTTTTCGGCGCGAAGATCGGCACCGGCTGTCGTTTCGTGCATCCGCTGCGCGTGAAGGCACCCTGGAATCTGGAAGTCGGCGATCACTGCTGGTTCGGCGTCGATGTCTGGATCTACAACCAGGCGCCCATTCGAATCGGCTCGCACGTCTGTATCTCGCAAGGCACGTTTCTGAGCGCGGGCTCGCATGACATGTCGACGACGATGGATTTGCGCGTGGCACCGATCGTCATCGAAGACGGCGTCTGGATCACCTCGAAATGCGTCGTGCAGATGGGGGTCACCATCGGGCGCTCGGCCGTGGTCACACCACTGTCGGTCGTGCATCGTTCGCTCGATGCGGAGGGTGTTTATGGCGGCAATCCGTGCCGGCTCCTGCGCAAGCGCTTTTGATAATGCAGATAAAAAGAGCAAACATGACGGTATTGCGTAATTCATCGGATCGTATGCGCAATAATTTTTTTGGTTTTAACTTCGCTTCACCGACTATTCATAATTGAACGGAATTTCGTTGGCCGGAGGCGGCGCGAAATTGGCCGACGAGGAAAACGCACCGGCTCATTATCCCAATAAAACTGGGGAAAAAGAATGTTTGTCGATACACGCACTGTCGACGAGGGGTACATCGTCGAAGCTACGGTTTGTATTGTTGGCGCGGGCGTGGCGGGGATTACGCTCGCGCTTGAAATGAATCGGCTTGGCATCGATACATGTCTGCTCGAAAGCGGCGGATACAAGGCCGATGATGAAACGCGGGATTTGTATCGGGGCGAAAATGCCGGCCTGCCATACTCGTTTGCCGATGGCAGCCGCAGCCGTTTTCTCGGCGGGAGCAGCAATTGTTGGGGCGGCTGGTGCCGCCCGCTCGATCCATGGGACTTCGACAAGCGCGAGTGGGTGCCGCATAGCGGCTGGCCGTTCGGGCTCGACGAGCTGGCGCCCTACTATGCGCGCACGCATGCGTGGCTCAAGCTCGGCCCGAACAATTTCGATCCGGAATTCTGGGAGCGCGCGATCGGGCGACCGGACGTGCGCCGCATTCCGCTCGTGACGGGCAAGGTCCGCGATACGGTCGCGCAGTTCAGCCCGCCCGCGCGCTTCGGCAAGCTCTATCGCAGCGCGCTCGAGCGTTCGGCAAGCGTGCGGGTTTTTCTGCATGCCAATGCGGTCGATATCGAGACCGATCGCACCGCCTCGCACGTGACGGGCATCGCAGTCGCCACGCTATCGGGCCGCCGCATCGCCGTGCGCGCGAAACAGTACGTGCTTGCCGCGGGCGGTATCGAGAACGCACGCATCCTGCTCGCTTCCAACCGTGTGCAGCCGGCGGGGCTGGGCAACGGCAACGACGTCGTCGGCCGGTTCTTCATGGACCATCCGCGCATCATGTCCGCGAGCGTCCGATTCTCCGAAGCGTGGGCGCGCAACAAGCTCTACGACATCAAGTTCCATTACCAGAACGCCGCCGTGGCCGCGTTGGGCACGCCGATCTCGTCGCAGTTCGCGTTGACGCCCGACGTGCTGCGGCGCGAGCAGCTACTGAACTCGCGCGTCTGGTTCTTCTCCCTGTTCTACGGTGAGGGCAGCGCCGGCGCCGAGGCGCTGATCCGCTGCAAGCAGGCGCTCTTGAAGAAAGATCAACCGGGGTGGCGCTTGCGCGACGATGTCGCCACGATGGCCGCCCATCCCATCGATACGGTCGGCTTTGGCTTGACGCGGCTTTTTCAGCCGCGCGCGCTGATCACCGATGTCAAACTGCAGGCGATCGTCGAGGCGGCGCCGAACCGCGATTCGCGCGTGACGTTGAGCGAATCGCGCGACCGGCTCGGCATGCCGCGCGTCAAGGTTGCATGGAGGCTCGATTCGCTCGTGCAGCGCACGTTCGACCGGACCTTCGCCTTGATGGCCGATGAATTGCGTGCGAGCGGTGTCGCGCAGGTACGGCTCGACGAGCCGCTCGAGGGCCGTGCGTGGCCGTCGTCGCTCGAAGGGACCTGGCATCACATGGGCACCACGCGTATGCACGATTCTCCGCACGAAGGCGTGGTCGACCGGGACTGCAAGGTTCACGGCATCGACAATCTGCACATTGCCGGCTCCTCCGTGTTCCCGAGCGTGGGCGCCAACTTTCCCACCATCACGATCACGGCGCTCGCGCTACGGCTGGCTGAGCGGCTGGCCTCTTCGCTCGGCAGGGTCGATGCACTCCCGGCGAGCAACGACGCGTACGCGAACGCCGGCAACGGCGACGCGAAGGTCGATTCCCTGCCGTTCGCCGCCGCGACGCTCTCGCGCATAGCAAAGGAGTGACGAGCGGCCGCTGCGATATCGCGCGATGTGCGGGCTGCCCGCGCGATCGCGCGGGCCCTCACGGGTTAGGAGCCGAGATCGTCTAGGACGACGATAATCGCGCCGAACGCTCGAGCGGGTAAGTCGGACGCGCCGCATCGGCCTCGAGCACGTCGATCAGCCGCCTGGCGTGCGCTTCTGCGGTGAAGCGCTCGTGGAACGTCGCGGCAGCCCGCGCGCGCATGCGCGTGCGCGCTTGCTCGTCGAGCGCGAACCAGCGCCTCAAGTTGCGCTCCGTACCTGCCACGGTATCGGGGGCGACAAACCCCGCACCATCACCGGCCACTTCGCGCCAGATGTTGACCTTGTCCGAGATCAAGACGGGCACGCCGCACGCGAGCGCCTCCACGACAGCGATGCCGAAGTTTTCCTGATGCGACGGCAACACGAACGCATCGGCGGAATAGAAGGCGCCCCATTTGAGCTCGCCCTTGAGCATGCCGGCCCAGGTGACGCGTGCTTCGATGCCGGCGCGTCGTGCCTCGTCGCGCAGCGCGGCGAGCGTGTCGTCGCTGCCGGGGCCGGCCAGTACGAGATGCGCGTCGCCTGCGCGTTGTGCGAGATTGGCGAACGCGCGCAGCAGCAGATCGCAGCCCTTTTTCGGGTGGATGCGGCCAAGAAAGAGAATGAGCCGCTTGCCCGCGAGCTCGGGCCGCGCTGCGAAGAACGCTGCGCGCAGCGGGGCCGCGTGAGCGGGCGGCGCCGCCGTGCCATACGAAACCACCTGCTCGCGCGCGCGATACAGCCAGAACGATTGGCGTGCGAGCACGCGTTCCTCTTCGGTCGTGAACAGGACTGCGCGCGCATCGCGCAGCACGCGGTATTCAGCCCACGGCCAATAAAGCCACTTCTTCAAATGTTTGAGCGGATACGCGCGCTTGAACCAGGGGTCGAGCATGCCGTGGGCGAACACGTAGTACGGCACGCCGAGGCCTCGCAGCGCGCGCCACGCCGCAAAGCCGTGATACTGCCAGAGGCCGTTGACGACGACGGCGTCGAAGCGCGGCGCGTGTTCGCGCAGCCACGGCACCGCATGGGGCGTGCGTCCGTATTTTCCTTGCGGCGGGCCGAGTCCGGTGACGATCGCGCCCGGCTGAGCGAGGAACGGCGCATCGGGCGCATCGAGCGAGGCGATCTCGACCCGATGCCCGAGCGCGGAAAGCGCCTGGACGCTTTGCCGCACGCCTTCGGCCGGACCGCCTGCTTCCGGATCGAGCGTGGCTGTCAACTGAAGGATTCTCATGGCGTTATTGCGGCTCGATACGGTCGTCGTCGCGGCGCTGCGTGAGCGCCGGCGTCGGAGCTGGCGGCGGAGCGATTGGCGCAGCGAGCGACGGCTCGTGCCGGTCGTCGACGCCGTCGCTCTGCCGCCGTTGCGCGCCGAGCGCGGTCTGCGGTACGGGCCGACCGACTGCCGGTTGATGTCGTATCGGTGCGGGCCTCATCTGCGCTCCCAGCCGACGCAACTGCACGTGCATCGCGATCATCAATCCGAGCGACACACCGAAGACGAGTCCGGAAAAACGCGGACCGAGCGGATTGCCGCCGATCGAGGTGGCGGGCAAGGCCGCCGTGAGCAGAATTGCGCGGCCGAGCACCGGTAGATAGGGAACATGCGGCATATGCATGCGCCATCGCCGGTAGGTGATGGTGCAACGATAGAGCGCGAAAAGGATGGCTACCGGCATGGCGACGCCGAAGAACAACCCGCCCGCAAAGAACTGATAGACCCAGAAGTTGTGTCCAGCCGACCAGTCGTGAATCGCGTAGAAGTCCTTTTTGGTCATCTGCCCTTGCAAATCGGGCAAATAGCTCGGCGAATAGCGATACTCGTGTCCGTAGCCCATCCCGAAGAGCGTCGATACCGGCGCGGACGTGACTTCGTCGTACTGATATTTCATTTCGGCCAGACGGGTGACGGTCGTCGGGTCCTTGCCCGTCGCCGTGGCCTTTTCGGCGAAGAAAAGCCGCTGTGTCCAGTGGCCGGCCACCGCCGGAAAAAGCGTAGCCGCCCCGAATGCCATCCCGCCGAGCAGGATCGTGGCCACCGTGGCGCGCAGGAGCGCCCGCACGAGATAGCGCAGCGAAGGCGCGCTCATCCAGACCGCAAGCGCAAAGAGGAGCGCGGTGCCGACGAGCAAAGAGCGCGTGACACTGAGCAGCTCGATGAGGATGGTCCCCATGAACAGGACGAGCGTGAGCGCGGTGAACCGCTTGGCGATCACGAACTCGTGCAGCAGCACGCCTTGCAATCCGAGAAACGTCGCCGATACGATGCGATAGCGCACGTCTTCGAGCGGCCCGCCCGTTGCCATGCCATAGACGAACGTGAAGGCTAGCGCAATGACATTGGCCCAAAACATCGCCTTTTCGAATTGCTCGACACGGCCTTCCTGC
>NZ_DASXWY010000002.1:0-2127 GCF_036503415.1 Trinickia sp.
AAGGCTTCGCTGCTGACCGCCATGACCCACTTCAAGCGAAACCGGCATGCTTTCGCAGTGGGCAATCCGCGAGCCCTGGACGCGGTGCTGAAACCATTGCGCACCGCGCTCGAACACTGCGAGGCGGATTCGCTTCGCGCGCTGCCGCTCGATGTGGCACCGATCGAGGCCTTCGACGCCGAGCTTCGCGCAGTCGCCGACGCCTTCGGGCAGTTGTCGGCCGCCGCGGCACAGAATCCCGCGATGGCCCCGGCGGGAAACCGCAAGAACGTTTTATCGGAACTCGAGTACGTCCTGAGCGCGCTGCCGCTCGTCCTGCGAGGCGAGCCGAACGTGCCGGCGCTGCTGGCCGCGCTGCACTCGGCCCTCGAAGCTCCGTTGGTTCAAGCCGGCGGTCTTCTGGTCGCGGCACAAGCGCGTCGCAGCGACCCGTCGCGTTCCCTCGACAGCCTGGTCGATACGTTCGAGTCCTGGTATCAGACTGCGCGTGCCTACGACGATGCGCTTCACACGTTCGATGATTCCACGGCATCTTGGCCCGATGCGGCACGCTCGACTCCCGAAGCGCGGCAACTGTCCGCAGAGCTCGGCGAGTCCCGCAACGCGGCTGTCGGTCAAATGAACGAGGCGCTCGTCGAGCTCTTCTCGGCGATGTCGGCCACGATGCATGAGCCGCATGACGAGGATGCCGATCCGACCGCGGCGAGCACGAGTGTGACGGCCGCCGAAATATTGATCGGTTCGGATGTGCGGTGGCATTGCCAGACACTGCGGGCCAAGCTGGAAGCAACGCCGTTCCCGCGTGACGCGGCGGATATCGATGCCGCCCGCCTGGCGGCGCCTTTCGCCGCATTGGAACAGTACGTGGAAGCGATGCTCGATCGGGAGGCGGACCTGCTCGACGCAGCGGATCGGGTGCGCAAGGCCGCCGTGGCGGCCGGGGCCGCGGCGCCCGCATATGGTCGCGCCCTGGGCCCCGCCCTTCGCCAATTCACGAGCGCGTGTGCCCGACAGCGAACGAGACTCCTCAACGGCGCCTTTCAGAAGGCTCACGCCGCGACCGTCGCGTTCACCATCGAAGAGTCCGCCGCAATGGGGCCGGCGCTGAAATGCATGTACGACCTTCGGCAATCGCTTCCGATCGTGCGGTTCGGCGCTTCCCCCGAAGACCGCGCCGCGGCGCGAGAAGAGGAAACCGCCAACGAAGCGCTGATCGCGACTACGCGCGAAGCCGTCCAACGTATCGAGGCGCATCTTGCGCAAATGCCTTCGCCACCGGCGGATGCACCCGAGATCATCGCGGACAACCACGCCACCCTGCAGTTGAACCTGAACGCCCTAACCGTGGCTATGCGCTCGGTCGCCGAGCTGGTCGAATGCTACGGCGAGGCCCGGCGTGCGATCCACGATGGCGCTACGGCGGATTGCACGGTGAAGCTCCGGTTGCTGGCCGAAACGGCGAGGCAGGTGCGCGAGCAGGCCGCCGCCGTGCCGTCCGCGGGCCGAAGCAAACGTCTGACTCGCGGTGTCGCCGGCGAACGTGCTCAACGTACGTGGCAATTCACGCGGCGTGTGGCCCGCACGGCCAAATCGGTTCAGTACACACTGAGTGTGCTCGCCGACCTCTCGCACGGGTACCGAAACGCGGCGGAGCTCAGCCGCGAGCCGACACTCGACCCGTTGCGCTTTCAACAACTATCCGATCAACTGTCCGACGACGTGTCGCGTGCCGCGAAGGATATCGACGCGACTCGCAACCAGCTGATCGAGGACGTCGGCACTCGGCACCCCAGCGTGGATGCCGCGACGACCGCCGAACGCGAAATCGATCAAATTCAATCGTTCACCATCCGTCTCGAATGGCGCTACGTCGCCGACTTCGATACAGCGAAGCGTCAATGGCTTCGAGCGACCGTGCGTGCGCTCGCCGAGCGGCTCGAGGATCCGGCCGGCACCGTTCCGTTCGGTGCGGCGCCGCTGCTCGATATGATCGACCAACACCTCGCGGCCGGCACGAAGATTCTCATGATCGCCGCCTCCCGCATGGAAGACGTGGAAAAACGTCAGATCACAGACGCGCTGCGGGACAACAATGAAATCAGAGGTGAAGTGAAAGCGTGCCGTGAG
>NZ_DASXWY010000003.1:0-44875 GCF_036503415.1 Trinickia sp.
TGGTGCCCGGGACCGGAATCGAACCGGCAAGCCGTTAGGCGGCGGATTTTCATCACACTGCATCTTTCGATGCCGGCGATGCGCTCAGGGACTGCATTGCCGTTTGTGCGCTGGACTATGCCTTCGCCATCGCCGCGCACATTTTCGAGATGTGCCGCGCAGCATTAGGCGCCCCCCGTCTAGTCTCTACACCTTCCGCGGCGCGCATCGGTGACGACGCACACCGGGCTTGGCTCGGCGTTGCCTCGGCCGCCTGACATCCATAACGAACAGATGTCATGCACCAGGGGGTTCGCCGAATTTGAAGGGTTCTGCACCGACCGTTTCCAGCCGGGCACTCAATTGCTTCAAGTCCGCTATGTTTACCAATTTCATCACCCGGGCAGGGTGGACGCGATTCTACCATCGGCGCAGCCCGACGCACGCCAGCGCTCACAGCGTTAAAATGATCGCCCACAAAAATCGATCCGCCGATGAACAAGATCCGAATCGCGCCGCTCGCCGGGCTGCTCCTCGTCATGCCATTTCTGGCAGGCGGCTGTACGCTTTATCAAAACCCGAGCGCTTGCGAAACGCGGATGCGCAGTGAGCTCGCTCGAGCCGCCCCGCATGATCGCCTCAAAATTTCGAATGTAGGCGTGGGCATCGGCGGCTCGCGAGTCGTCGTCGAAGGGGCATTGCAGGGGCCCGCCGCGGCAAGCGAGGTATCGGCGGCGGCATCGGGCGCGGTCGCGGCGGCCCGCGCTGCGCCCGCCAAAACGCGCAGCCGGGCCGCCGCGCTCGAATGCACGTTCAACGGCGACGCTCTCGTCTCGACGCATTGGCTCGCTCCGACAGAGATGGCCAAACCTGCGGACGCTGATGCCGACGACGAATCCACCAGCGGTTGAAGAACCCCGTACAAGCGCGGCGTGGCAAATGCTACGATCGTCGAACGCCAGCGCGATGAAGGAGATAGAGATGGACGGATTCGTGACCCATCGGATCGAGGGCGTCGATGTCGACATCGAAGTGGTGCCCGCCGCGGCGCAGGGATTCGCGGCGCGCTTTCGGGTAGGCGGTAACGGCACCGATGAAGCCGAACGGCATGTGGTGCATGTGACGCAAGGCCCGTTCGCCACTGAAGCCGAGGCTGAAGAAGCAGCAAAATCGGCCGCGCTGGGCTGGATTCTTTCGCACGGCGAACCGCGACATTGACCGTCGCGAACGGGCCTTCCGAGCGCGAACGATAGGGCGCGCGGCGCCGGTTTTACACACGATGGTCCGGGACCGGTAAAATGCGCGGCTGATCCACGGAAATACCCGTGGCGAAAGCGCAAGGATTTCCCGAACATGACTGATCTTCGTTTTACCTCGCGGTTCGCAGCTCTCGTTTTGGCCGGCAGCCTCGTTGCCGGTTGCAGTTCCCCGTCGCCGACCCAGGTCGACTACCGGAGCGATTCGAAATCGAAGCAGGCATCCCTTGCCGTTCCCCCCAACCTGCTCGAGGAGACTTCCGATCAGCGTTCGCTGCCGCCTCTCGGCGGGCAGACTTCGCTTTCCTCGCTGCGTCAGGTGCAGAAGGCCGCCCCGTCCGAAACCGCGGTGGTGCCCCCCGTCGCCGGCATGCACATTCAACGCGACGGTACCGCGAGCTGGCTCGTGATCGACGGCAAAACGCCAGATCAGGTCTGGCCGCAAGTGCGGCGCTTCTGGCAGGAACAGGGCTTCCTGCTCGTCGTCGATCAGCGCGACAAGCACGTCATGGAAACGGATTGGAATGAGACGCGCCCCGAAGTGAACCAGGGCCTCATTCGCAACACGCTGTCGAAGGCGATGGGCAACTCGTACGTCGCCGCGGAGCGCAACAAGTATCGGACGCGCCTCGATACCGCGCCCAATGGCGGCACCTATGTGTTCGTGAGTCAGAAGGGCATGCGCGAAGCGCTCGAAGGCGTCCACAACGATACGAGCACATGGCAGCCGAAGCCGAACGATCCGGCGCTCGAGACCGAGTATCTGAAACGTCTCATGGCAACGCTCGCGCGGGCCGATTCGCGCGGCGCCAGCCAGCTCGGCGAGGAACCCGCTGAAGATGCGGACGTTGCCAAGGCGGGCAAGGCGAAGTCCGATGCTGCGGCGATTGCCGCGCAAAATGCCGCGTTTACCGCCCAGTCCAGCAAGCGAGAGCAAGCGGCGAGCAGCGAGGCGGCAACGTCCGAGGTCGAACTTGGCGAGGGCTACGACAACGCATGGATTCGCGTAGGGATCGCGCTAGACCGAAGCAACTTTACGGTGGATGACAAAGACCGCACGCGCGGCCTCTATTACATCCGCTACGTCGATCCGAAAGACTTGAGCGCGGATAAGCAGGGCTTCTGGAACCAGGTGTTCCACGGCAAGAAGGAAAAGATCGCCAAGCAATACCGCATCAACGTGCGTGCGCTGACGCCGAATCAAACTCGCATTGCTGTCGTCGACGATAAAGGCGATATCGAGTCGACTCCGCAGGCCCGACAAATCATGGGACTGCTCGAGGACCAATTGCACTGATTACGCATCGCTCCCGAGGAAGCACCCAGTAGAAACCCGCCGCAAGGCGGGTTTTTTCTTGTGCGGACCGTCGTCGCTACGGGATGAATCGGCCATGGGCGGCTCACGTCACGGCCTTTGTCACGTGACGTTACCCCGTAACATGGCGCCCCTGCGTCGGCTTTGCGCTTTGTCGCGGTAATTTGTCGATGTGAATCAGCGACTTGGCAGTTGCGGGAGCAACTGGCATGTTAGCTGCTCTCTCTTGAGCCGGCAGCCGCGGACGAGCCACATGCGGTGCGATACGAATGGCAACGGCATGGCCGGCGGGAGAAAGCATGCCGGACACGATGGCCCCGTCGCCCATCCTCGTAGGGCGACGGTTTCACCCGCGTTCTTCGGAACGCGGGTCTTTTTCGTGGCCAGAGGATTGTCGTGCGGCCGGCTTAGCCAACCCAACGTCAGGTCAATGCGCGGTATCGGGGACGTCGAGAATCAGAACGATGGTCCAATCGGCTTCGCCGTCATGATGGTATTGACGCTCGACGACGATGAACGGCTGCTGTTTGCCCGCGGGCCCGAGAAAGAGTACATCGCCTTCCACGGGCAGGCACTCGATAGGCGGCAATGCGAGAAACGCCTCTTGCGAGCCGCGCGGCATCAGTTTCTCGATCTTGCGCGACGCGGCCTCGGTCCATTCGATGTCCAGTTGGATGTTGCTCATGCTTTTCCTCCGCACCGGGGTGCGTCGAGAGTATTGGCGAAGAAATATCGGAGCGCGACTTTAGCACAGCGGGGCGGACGGTTCCGGCTATAAAAAAAGCCGAAACCGGCGAGGCCGGTTCGGCTTGTCGTTGCCTGTTGCGCGGGGCTCACCCCGCAACGGTTTCACTCGCCGGATTCGGCCTTCTTGTGCTTCATTGCCTTCTTGTGATGCCGCATCGGCTTCGTATGGTCCATCGGCATCGTCTCTTGTGGCTGCATTTCCTGCTGCGACTGAAGTGCCTGCGCGCGCTGCTCGACCTCTGCAGCCTTGGCCGGGTCAGTGCTCATTTGGACGCCTTCCGTCTGCGCATAGGCGGCACCGGCGAGCATCGAAAGAGAAGCCAGGACAGTCAGTGACGCTTTCTTCATTATTTGCCTCCGTGCGAAAAAGGTAGATAGGTGATGGTCGAGATTCTGCCCGTTCTCGGGACACTGCATTCTAGCGAGCATATTCGGAGCCAGACTCCTTTGTAAGGCAAAAGAGACGCTCCGTTACATGTCGTTACATCCGATCGCCGCATTGCTTCCATTGTAGTGGCCTTTATCAAAACCACCCCAAGGCCCGGTAAACATGGAATTGGGCGATGCCGATCAGTTCGTGCAGCGCGATATTGGCATTGACCAGGTTCGACAAGCGTGGCAGCGCGCCGCATCGCACTTCGCGCGCGTTGGAAACGACCGGTTGTACCGGGAGCCCGAAGCGGTCGAAATCCAGCAGCGCGCGGGGCATCTGGTAAGCCGACGTGACGAGTATCAACGAATCGTAATGTCGATCGCGCAGCATATGCGCCACGTACTTGGCATTCTCGTAAGTATTGCGGCTCGCGTTTTCGAGTACGAGGTCTGCGCGCGCGACTTTCGAGCGCAGCAGATACGGCGCATAGGTATCGGCTTCGCTCGCCTCATGTCGCTGGGGATTGCCGCCGCTCACGAGGACACGGCATTCGCCGTGCGGCATAGCCGTTTTGCATTCGGCATACACCGACGCGGCTTTCGCGATGCGAGCCGAGGCGTCCTTCTTGGGTATCAGCCGGTCGCGGGCGTCGTACTCCGTACCGCTTCCCAGCAGCACGATGACCGTGCGTGAACCGAATCGGATAGGAGATGAGTCGGGCGCGCGTGCCTGAACCGCGTTGAGCAAAGGCGCCGCGAGCCACCCGGCGGCGAGCAGCCACAACAGAAGGATGGCGGACGGACCGAGGGCGAGGCGTGCGCGGCGCCACAGTACGAAAACTGCAAAAAAAAGCGCGAATAAAGTGAATATGATCAATTCGAATGCGGTAACGTATGGGTTCGGGATCCACGAGTGAGCTGGCGGTTGATCCAGCCGCGGCGCATCGGCGACGCCGATGTCATGGGGCGCCGCCCCCCCAAATGGGGCTCGTAAATCACGGACAGTATCGATGATACGGCGACGCCGGATGTTCCGGACCATCGCTCCCGAATCGGCAAACCGCACCCAGTGCGGCCTTGCCGTGCGGCGCATGCTCAGGCATGAACTGTGCGATGGCCGGATTTGAAAAAGAGTCGAGATGGCCACGTTTTCAAATGAAGCGGTGCTCGAAGCGCTAAGGCGGGTCCAATACCGTCAGGTTCCATGGGCCAGGCGCCCGGGTGTTTTCGAATATCTGCGAGGACTCGGCTTGATGGAGACGGTGCGTCAGCGTACCGTCGCCCCTGGCGCGGGCTTTCATGCGCCGGTTGATATTGCCGTTCTCACCGACAAGGGGCGCGCCGAATTCACGCGTCTCGCCCGCGAGGAGCGCGCCCTCGATTGGGATGCGCGCCGCGCCGACGACTACGTATTCAAGATGGCCGTCGCAGTCGACGTCGCACGTTAGCGCCGTAACGCGGGCGAAAGCCGGCAAAAAAAAGCCCGTATCGCAAGGATACGGGCTACCGGTGTATTTCTGCTGCCACGATGTGCTCATGGCATTCACTCGGACCGCGGCGAACGCGCACGGTTCCCTTCGCTGTCGTAATCACGCCCTCCAACACCGAATCAATGCTGATCGCGAACGTTACGTGGGCGCGGTGGGGGCGGTGGGCTCGATACTTCGGGGTGCGACCGCGCATTGCGGACGATATCGCTGCGCAAATCGCCACGCGGCACGTCTACCGGCATGGGAACGGTCGTCGACGCGCTCGGTGGGGGATGCGGCTGAGCGCGGGCGCCCCTGCTGCGTACACCGCCGTCTCCCACCGGTATGATCGCCGCGATAACGAGCGGGACGATCATGCTGCCCAGTAGCAACGGTATGCACTTCAGCAGGACGTTCGCGGGCAGGCCGCGCAAAAGGCTTGTCTGCATACCGGCAAGGTACGCGGGGCCGCGAAAGCGCGCTGTAAATATTGGTAAATGGATGTTTCGCCTGCGTTTGGCCGCAGGCGCACCCGCTCGCGTACGCGCCGATCAGGCCATCTTCACCGGCGCGCGCCAGGATTCAGGATTGGTCCAGAATGCGCCGCGCAGGCGGTCGCGGCTGGGCGGCGCGGGCGGTTTGACGGTGGAGGCGCCGATACGTCCGCGCAGCGAAATCTGCCGTCCGCAGGTCGACAGGCGCTTGACGATTTCAGCGAGTGTGCCGTCCGCTTGCCATTCGTCGAAGCGGCGCCGGCAAGTCGGCGGAGAAGGGTAGCGGCCCGGAAGCTTCGACCAGCCCTCGCCCGTGGACAGCACCCAGAGCACCGCGTTGACGACTGCGCGTGCTTCCACGCGAGGGCGTCCGCGCCGTTCACTGCGTGCGGGTTCCGCGCAGAACAACGCTTCCACCAGCGCCCATTCGTTATCTCTCAAATCGTCGAACAGCATCATGTCCTCACCTCAGCGAAACTGACCCGGTGCGCCGCCCCGTGCTGCGCACGCTCGAAACACCCGATAAAACGAGTGCCGAGTGCGCCGGCTGTGGCCGCGCTCGCCAATCAAGCTATCGAGCGCGCCGTACCGGCTTCGGCGGCCCGATCAATGCAACAAGCGTGCCACGCGGGTCGACGGGCGCCGCGAGGCGCGTGGCGGCGGGCCTGTCGGGGGATCAGCTAGGGGCGTATAAGACGCCAAATCCCCGCCGGGGAAAATCGGGACAATCACCAATCCAGTGCAGTACGGCGCGCCGTGGGTGCGTTGGCGCCCGAATATTGCGATGCGCAAAATTGGCCCGGCGCCCGACGGTCGACTTGTACCCCAGCGCCACACGGGCGCTTTTGCACCTGCAGCATCGGTGGCGGGGCCGGGCGCGCGATGCGAACCCGGCAGCGCGCAGCGACTTTCGGCTCGAATCCAACGCGTCGAGGGAGCGGGGCGATTCACCGGGGCCGAGCGGCTTGTCGTCCCGGCTCGTTTTCGGGTCGTCTGTGAAAGCGCGCGGGGCAGTTGTGGGCCCTGTTGCTCGGTTGCCCGTTTACGCACCGAACCTTTTTGCGTAAGATGACGTTCAATCACGCGGCGCCATCTTCGGAAGGCCGCCGCTTTGTCCGGCTGGGCTTGGCTCGATAGCTGTCCGATTCGCCGCCCCCCGGTCCGTGCTCCCATCAATATGACCGATCAAAATCGGGCGAGCGCGTCTTCTGTTCCAACATCGTCTGATTGATCCGGTTCGTTTGACCACACAGGGTCTGGCCTAGCTGCATGAATACCCAAGAGGCGAAGATCGTCCTCGAGACTGCTTTGATTTGCGCGCAAGAACCGCTGAAGCTCGGCGAGTTGCGCAAGCTCTTCGCCGATGGCCTGTCGGCGGACACAGTCCGTGCGTTGCTCGAGGATTTGAGAAGCGAGTGGTCCGGTCGCGGCGTCGAACTCGTCGCGCTGGCGTCGGGGTGGCGCTTCCAAAGCAAGCCGGCGATGCGCAATTTTCTGGACCGTCTGCATCCCGAAAAGCCGCCGAAGTATTCGCGAGCGGTGCTCGAGACGCTCGCGATCATCGCGTATCGGCAGCCCGTCACGCGTGGCGACATCGAGGAGATTCGCGGCGTCACGGTCAATACGCAAGTGGTCAAACAGCTCGAGGACCGCAACTGGATCGAGGTCATCGGTCACCGCGACGTTCCCGGGCGGCCCGCGCTCTATGCGACGACCAAGCAATTTCTCGACGATCTCGGTTTGAAGGCGCTCGACGAGCTGCCGCCGCTCGAAGATCCAGCTGCCCAGCTCGACGGAACGCCGCTCGCTCAGCACGCAATCGAGTTTCCCGAGTCGGCGAGCCAGGAATTCGACGCAGCCGGCAAGACTGACGAGGCGCAGGTCGCCGGCACGGCCGATGCCGCGGCGGACGACGAGCCGGCGGAGCCGGTGCGCGCGGGCGACGCCGCGGAGCACGATTTATGCGCGGAGGATGTCGGCGACGCGCCACGGCAAGCGGATGAAGGCGACGGCGAAGCGTCGGTGGGCGCGGTGCCCGCGCCTGCGCTGCGTGCGATCGAGTCGCCCGCTGCACCTTCGGAACATGACGAAAACGATTCGGTGAATGGCGTCGACGACGACCCGTTCGCCAACCACGAAGCGGCCTCGCGCCGTGCCTGAATTAACCGAATTTTTGCCGCACTCGCGACGAGTGCGAGCCCTCTGACATTCGAGGTTGTTTTGACAGATACCCACGACACCGATTTGTCCGCGTCCGGGCACGCTATTGACGCTGCGGGCCGCGAACAGACATTGGGCGCGCAAGAGGCACCCGACGGCTCCAACCAGCGAGAGGCCCAGGCGGCGGATGCCGGCGGCGAGGAGCGCCCGAGGCGCGGTCTGCGCCGCGGGCCGCGCAGTCTCATCGCGCGGCGTCGTGCGGCGGCCAAGACCAAAGGCGATCCGGCGGCCGGTGATCAGGCGGCCGGCGGTCCGGCGGCCGGCGATCCGGCGGCGCAATCGGAGCCGGATGCGCCGGCCGAGCTCGCTGCGCCAGGAGGCGAAGCGCTCGACGCCGCGCCCCCGCACCGGGATCAAAAACGAAGCGCGGGCGGGAAACCGCCGCGCAAGCCTGCTGGCGGGCGCCGCGAGCGCGGACCGGGTCCCGGCCCCGGTCGTCCGGCAGGCGAGGGCAAGCGTGCCGAGGAACCGCGTGGCGATGCGCCCGGCGCGGCAGCGACAGGAGGGTCCGACGACCTGTTCTCGTACGTGACGTCGCCGGCGTTCGATGCGGACAACGGCTCGACGGCTGGCGTTCGTGCGCCGATGCTGCGCCGCGGCCGCGAGGCACCGCAAAAGCGGGTGCTGTCGCCCGATGACGATGCGCCGAAGCTGCACAAGGTGCTGGCCGAAGCCGGCATGGGTTCGCGCCGCGAAATGGAAGAACTCATCGTTGCCGGGCGTGTATCGGTGAACGGCGAGCCGGCCCATATCGGTCAGCGCATCATGCCGACGGACCAGGTCAGGATCAATGGAAAGCCGGTCAAGCGACGTGTGCAGACGAAGCCGCCGCGCGTGCTCGTCTACCACAAGCCAGCCGGGGAGATCGTGAGCCATGCCGATCCCGAGGGCCGGGCGTCGGTCTTCGACAAGCTGCCGCCGATGAAAACGGCGAAATGGCTGGCTGTCGGCCGGCTCGACTTCAACACCGAAGGGCTGTTGCTGCTCACGACGTCGGGCGATCTGGCCAACCGGTTCATGCACCCGCGCTATAGCGTCGAACGCGAGTACGCCGTTCGGGTAGTCGGAGAGCTCGGCGAAGGGGCGCGGCAAAAGCTGCTCCACGGCGTCGAACTCGAAGACGGCCCAGCAAACTTCCTGCGGATTCGGGACGGCGGCGGCGAAGGGACGAACCACTGGTATCACGTTGCGCTCGCGGAAGGGCGCAATCGAGAAGTGCGCCGGATGTTCGAAGCGGTCGGCCTCATGGTGAGCCGTCTGATTCGTACGCGGCATGGCCCGATCTCGCTGCCGCGCGGGTTGCGCCGCGGCCGCTGGGAGGAGCTCGAAGAAAATCAGGTGCGCAGCCTCATGAGCGCGGTCGGGCTGAAGGCGCCGGTCGAAGACAAGGGTGCGCGGCGCGCGACGCAGGAACGTCGCCAACCGGATCCGATGCAAACGTCGATGGGCTTCATCAGCCGCGAGCCGGTGCTGACGGCGCACGGCCGCTTCGAGCAGCCGGGCCGCGGTCCGGGCCGGCGCGGTCCGGGCGGCGGATTCGGCGATGCGCCTGGCGGTTTCGGCGGGCGTCCGGGCGCAAACCGGGGCAAGAGCGGGCCGCAACGCGCACGTGGCGACGTGGATGGCAATCGCGCGTTGCCTGCCGGTGGTGCCAAGCGCGGCCCGGGCGGCGGTGGTGGCGGCCCCGGCGGCAACCGGCCTGCGGGCGGCGGCAATCGCCCGGGCGGGAGCGCCAACGGGCCGCGCGGAATGCCGCGCAATCGGGCGCGGGGCCGGTAACGGCCAGCGGTCCGCATTCGAGAAAGGCGCTGTTCGCAAGAGCGCGTGCTTGGCACGTGCTCTTGAAAAATGCTAGAATCTCGAAGTCGCTGGGCGTGCGGCTTTTTCGTGCGGCTCAGGTGCGACCACCGGTAAGAAGAAGATGGGCGTTCAGCCCATTTTTTTTTGCCGTTGCGGTTCAGCATCTCGGGTTGCACTGACCTTCCGTGCGCCGGCCAGGCGCGCGGCCCGCAAGATGTTCGCGTCGCGCGCGAATATCTTAGAGGGCACTTGTGCAACTGACGGAACTGATAGAAACCACGGTCTCGGGCATGGGCTACGAGTTGGTCGATCTCGAGCGTACCGGGCGCGGCATGCTTTGCATCTATATCGATCAGCCCTCCGGTATCGCGATCGAGGACTGTGAAAAGGTCACTCGTCAGCTCCAGCACGTTTTGACGGTTGAAAATATCGATTACGAGCGGCTCGAAGTGTCGTCGCCTGGGCTCGACCGTCCGCTGAAGAAATTGGCCGATTTCGTGCGATTCGCGGGGAGCGAGGCGGTCGTTACGCTGAAAAAACCGTTGGACGGACGCAAGACGTACCGGGGCATTCTCCATGCGCCGAACGGGGAAACGATCGGTTTGGAATTTGTTGGGAAAGAAGGCGCCGCGATGCTCGACTTTACGCTTGCGGATATGGACCGCGCGCGCCTCGTCCCGCACGTTGATTTTAGGAGCCGGAAACAATGAGTCGCGAAGTATTGATGCTGGTGGATGCGCTGGCGCGCGAGAAGAACGTCAACAAGGATGTCGTGTTCGCTGCGCTCGAAGCCGCCCTTGCTTCGGCAACCAAGAAGCTCTTCGAAGAAGACGTCGATATTCGCGTGCACATCGATCGTGAATCGGGTGAGCACGAAACGTATCGCCGGTGGCGCGTCGTGCCGGACGAGGCCGGTCTGCAAGAGCCGGATCAGGAAATCCTGCTTTTCGAGGCGCGCGAAGAGCAGCCCGACATCGAAATCGACGAATACATCGAAGAGCCGATCCCGTCGATCGAGTTCGGCCGCATCGGCGCACAGGCCGCGAAGCAGGTCATCCTGCAAAAGGTGCGCGATGCCGAGCGCGAGCAGATCCTGAACGATTTCCTCGAGCGTGGCGAAAAGATCATGACGGGGACGGTCAAGCGGCTCGACAAGGGCAACTTCATCGTCGAATCGGGGCGCGTGGAAGCGCTGTTGCGCCGCGATCAACTGATTCCGAAAGAGAACTTGCGCGTGGGCGACCGCGTGCGCGCCTATATCGCGAAGGTCGATCGCACGGCTCGCGGGCCGCAGATCGAGCTCTCGCGCACCGCGCCCGAGTTCCTGATGAAGCTGTTCGAAATGGAAGTGCCGGAAATCGAGCAGGGCCTCCTCGAAATCAAGGCCGCCGCGCGGGATCCCGGCGTGCGGGCGAAGATCGGCGTCATCGCCTATGACAAGCGGATCGATCCGATCGGCACCTGCGTAGGCATCCGCGGCTCGCGTGTGCAGGCGGTGCGCAACGAGCTCGGTGGCGAGAACGTCGACATCGTGCTATGGTCGGAGGATCCCGCCCAGTTCGTGATCGGTGCGCTCGCGCCGGCAGCGGTCCAGTCGATCGTCGTCGATGAAGAAAAACATTCGATGGACGTCGTCGTGGACGAAAACGAGCTCGCGGTCGCGATCGGCCGCAGCGGCCAGAACGTGCGGCTCGCGAGCGAGCTGACCGGCTGGCAGATCAACATCATGACGCCGGACGAATCCGCGCAGAAGCAGAACCAGGAGCGGGGCGTATTGCGCGACCTGTTCATGGCGCGGCTGGACGTCGACGAGGAAGTGGCCGACATTTTGATCGACGAGGGCTTCACGAGCCTCGAAGAGATCGCCTATGTGCCGCTCAACGAAATGCTCGAGATCGAGGCGTTCGACGAAGACACCGTTCACGAGCTGCGCAACCGCGCACGCGATGCGCTGTTGACGATGGCCATCGCGAACGAAGAGAAAGTCGAAAACGCCTCGCTCGATCTGAAGAGCCTCGACGGAGTCGATTCCGACTTGCTCGCGAAGCTGGCCGCGCATCAAATACAGACGCGCGACGAGCTTGCCGAGCTGGCCGTGGACGAATTGGTCGAATTGATTGGAATGGAAGAGGAAGCCGCGAAAGCGTTGATCATGAAAGCACGTGAACACTGGTTCCAGTGAGTGAATACCATGACGCACTGAAACGATCGCGACGGCGATAGATTTAGCACGCGCCGGTCGCACGACCCGATGCTAACCGCAAGGAATCGGTCCTTGCATTAAGAGGAATGAATGGCGAGTAACAACGTAGCCCAATTTGCCGCGGAACTGAAAATGCCTGCCGGGGTGCTGCTCGAGCAGCTCCAGGCTGCGGGCGTCCAAAAAGCGAGTGAGGACGATGCGCTGTCCGAATCGGACAAGGCACGTTTGCTCGACCACTTGCGCAAAGCGCACGGCTCGGCGGACGCGGACAAGCGCAAGATCACGCTGACGCGCCGGCATACGTCGGAAATCAAACAGTCCGACGCGACGGGCAAGGCTCGCACCATTCAGGTCGAAGTGCGCAAAAAGCGCGTGTTCGTGAAGCGCGATGAAGCCGGTGAAGCGGCTGCCGAAGCGGCGGGTCAGGCGGTCGACGCCGAAAGCGCCGAGCTGCAGCGGCGCGAGGAAGAGGCACGCCGGGAGGCCGAGCTGCTCGAGAAACAGGCGCAGGAGCTCAAGGAGCGGCAAGAACGTCTCGAGCGCGAGGAAGCGGAACGCCAGGCGCGCGAGCAAGCCGCCGAGGCGGAGCGTCGCCGCGCCGAGGAAGAGGCTACGGCGAAGCGTGCCGAAGTCGCTGCGCGCGAGCAGGCCGAGCGTGGTGCGAGCGAGGACGAGCGAGCCGCCGCCGAGCGCGCCGCACAGCGTGAAGCGGCCAAGAAGGCCGAAGACGCTGCGCGCGAGGCCGCCGAGAAGGCCCGCGCCGAGCAGGAGGAAATCGCCAAGCGCCGCCAGGCGGCCGAGGCTGAGGCGCGCGCGATTCGCGAGATGATGAATACGCCGCGCAAGGCGCAGGTAAAGGCCCCGGAGCCCGCGCCCGCGAAGCCGGCCGAGCCTGCCGTCAAGACCGCCGAAGCGAAGGGCACGTTGCACAAGCCCGCGCGCCCGCCGGGCGAGGCGGCCCGTCCGGCCGCGCGCAAGGCGGCACCCGCGGCCGCGCCGAGCACGACTCCGGCGGCTCCCTCCGCCGACAAGAAAAAGCCTGGCGGCAAAGCGGGCTGGCAGGACGACGCCGCGAAGCGTCGCGGCATCAAGACGCGCGGCGATTCGAGCGGCGGTGTCGATCGCGGCTGGCGCGGCGGTCCGAAGGGCCGCGGCAAGCATCAGGATGCGGCCGCCAACTTCCAGGCACCGACGGAGCCGATCGTGCGCGAAGTGCACGTTCCGGAGACGATCACCGTTGCCGACCTCGCGCACAAGATGTCCGTCAAGGCATCGGAAGTCATCAAGATAATGATGAAGCTCGGCCAGATGGTCACGATCAACCAGATGCTCGATCAGGAAACGGCGATGATCGTCGTCGAAGAACTCGGACATCGTGCCGTGGCAGCGAAGCTCGACGATCCCGAGGCGTTGCTCGTCGAAGGAGAAGCGAACGACGCCGAGCAACTGCCGCGTCCGCCGGTCGTCACGGTCATGGGCCACGTCGACCACGGCAAGACGTCGTTGCTCGACTACATCCGGCGCGCCAAGGTGGCGGCGGGTGAAGCGGGCGGCATCACGCAGCACATCGGCGCTTATCACGTCGAAACGCCGCGCGGCGTCATTACGTTCCTCGATACGCCGGGCCACGAAGCGTTCACGGCCATGCGGGCACGTGGCGCGAAAGCCACCGATATCGTGATTCTCGTCGTGGCTGCCGACGACGGCGTAATGCCGCAGACGAAGGAAGCCATTGCGCACGCGAAGGCGGGCGGTGTGCCGATCGTCGTCGCGATCAACAAGATCGACAAGCCGGAAGCGAACCCCGAGCGCGTGAAGCAAGAGCTCGTGGCCGAAGGCGTCGTGCCGGAAGAGTACGGTGGCGATTCGCCGTTCGTGCCGGTGTCGGCCAAGACGGGCGCGGGTATCGACGATCTGCTCGAAAACGTGCTGCTGCAGGCCGAGGTGCTCGAATTGACCGCACCGGTGGATGCGCCTGCGAAGGGACTCGTGATCGAAGCGAAGCTCGACAAGGGCAAGGGCCCGGTTGCGACCGTGCTCGTGCAATCGGGTACGCTCTCGCGCGGCGACGTCGTGCTCGCGGGCAGCGCCTATGGCCGCGTTCGCGCGATGCTCGACGAAACGAGCAAGGCG
Source organism: Trinickia sp. (assembly GCF_036503415.1). GTDB lineage: Bacteria > Pseudomonadota > Gammaproteobacteria > Burkholderiales > Burkholderiaceae > Trinickia. The sequence continues at coordinate 13,989 of NZ_DASXWY010000003.1, forward strand.
ACGAAATCGGCCGGCCCGTCGATCCCGGTCGAAATCCAGGGCTTGTCGGAAGTGCCTGCCGCTGGCGAAGAAGTCATGGTGCTTCAGGACGAACGCAAGGCGCGCGAAATCGCGCTGTTCCGTCAGGGCAAGTTCCGCGATGTGAAGCTGGCCAAGCAGCAGGCCGCGAAGCTCGAAAGCATGCTCGAGCAAATGGGCGAGGGCGAGGTCAAGAACCTGCCGCTCATCGTCAAGGCCGACGTGCAGGGTTCGCAAGAAGCGCTCGTGCAGTCGCTGCAAAAGCTCTCGACCGACGAAGTGCGCGTGCAGATCGTGCACGGCGCGGTGGGCGGCATCAGCGAGTCGGATGTCAATCTGGCCACGGCGTCGAAAGCGGTCATCATCGGCTTCAATACGCGGGCCGATGCTCAGGCCCGCAAGCTGGCGGAGACCAACGGCATCGATATTCGCTACTACAACATCATCTATGACGCTGTGGATGAAGTGAAGGCTGCGATGTCGGGCATGTTGTCGCCGGAGAAGCGCGAGGTCATCACGGGCATGGTCGAAGTGCGGCAGGTGTTCCGCGTGCCGAAGGTCGGCGCGGTGGCCGGCTGTATGGTGACGGACGGTGTCGTGAAGCGTTCGTCGTCGGTGCGCGTGCTGCGCAACAACGTGGTCATCCACACCGGCGAACTCGATTCCCTGAAGCGCTTCAAGGACGACGTCAAGGAAGTGAAGCAGGGCTTCGAGTGCGGTATGTCGGTCAAGAACTTCAACGATATCGTCGAAGGCGATCAGTTCGAAGTGTTCGAGGTCACCGAAGTCGCGCGTACGCTGTAAGCGCCACGTGCGCGGCTCGGGGCGGGGCGGGCGACGAGCCTGTCCCGCCCGTTGTTTTTTTGGGCGGCCCTTTGTTCGAACGATGGCCGCAAGAACGGTTGTGTGGCCTTTCGGCCCGCAAAGTTTGCATCAGGAATTTTCGCCATGTCGAAGAAACGTAGTTCTCCTAACCGCAACGTGCAGATTGCCGATCAGATCCAGCGCGATCTGTCGGAACTCATCATGCGCGAGGTGAAGGATCCGCGCATCGGGCTCGTGACGATTCAAAGCGTCGAGCTCACGCCCGACTACGCGCATGCGAAGGTCTATTTCACGACGCTGACGGGCGACGCTCAGGCAACCGAGCGCGCACTGAACCACGCGGCGGGTCATCTTCACAATCTGCTGTTCAAGCGGCTGCATATCCATACGGTGCCCACGCTGCACTTTCACTTCGACAAGACCATCGAACAGGCCGTCGAGATGTCGCGCCTGATTGACGAGGCTAATGCCAGCCGGGCCAAGGACGATTGAGTCCCGACTGAGGTCCCGGTGTATGTCCGCTCTTTTTGCAACTGTCCGATGAATCAGAATCAAAGGCCCCGGGTGCCGCGTCGCGTGCTCGATGGGGTGTTGCTGCTCGACAAGCCGCTCGGGCTGTCGAGTAATGACGCGCTGATGAGCGCGAAGCGCCTGTATCTTGCGAAAAAGGCCGGTCATACGGGGACGCTCGATCCGCTCGCATCGGGGCTGTTGCCGCTTTGTTTCGGCGAGGCCACGAAGTTTTCGCAGGATCTGCTCGATGCCGACAAGACCTACGAGGCTACGATGCGGCTCGGCATTCGTACCTCGACGGGCGACGCCGAGGGCGAGGTGCTCGAGACGGTGGCGGTGCGGGTCGAGCGCTCAGAGGTCGAGGCGGCATGCCGGCGCTTTGTCGGCGAGATCATTCAAGTACCTCCCATGTACTCGGCACTGAAGCGCGACGGCAAACCGCTTTATGAGTACGCGCGAGCTGGGCAGACAGTGGAGCGCGCGGGCCGCGCGGTGACCATCCGCTGTCTCGAAGTGACCGGCTGCGTATTGCCGGACGTGACCTTTCGCGTCACCTGCAGCAAGGGCACTTACGTTCGCACGCTGGCCGAGGATATCGGTGCGGCGCTTGGCTGCGGCGCGCACCTCGTCGCGTTACGGCGCACGGGGGTGGGCGCGTTGACTCTGGAACATGCGGTCACGCTCGATGCACTTTCCGATATGGATATGCCCGCGCGCGATGCGATGCTGCAGCCCGTCGACGCGTTGCTCTCCACGTTTGCGCCCGTGCAGCTCGGGCAAGACCTCGCGCGCAGGTTTCAGCAAGGACAGCGTATTCGCCTGGCGGAACTGAGCGCGCCGACGGTGCAGGAAAGCAGCGAGGGCAGCGTTCGCGTGCGGGTATACCGTGAAAGCGATGGCGCTTTGCTTGGCGTAGCACGTGCTGGGGATGGCGTGCTTGCGCCGGAACGGCTCGTCGTCGGCGGGTAAGGCGGGCGTCGAGGGTTTTCTTCAGCGTCGAGCGGGGGAGCCTGCGAGATCCCTTCTCCATTTACAAGGCGCTTCATGCTTTTGCATCATGCTTTCTCAATACTTTGAGAATTCTCAATTGTGATGAGAAAAGCTGAGAAAGGCTCGATCAATGCGCGGCCGATGCGGCTGCGCTCGAATCCCCACCACCCGATCGTTCGGGGCGCGTAATCCAGATGAGCCCGATCAACACCACGAAGATCACCGCCGAGATGTAGAACAGGTCGTTGACGCCGAGTTGGGCGGCCTGCTGCGTCACCATGCGATCGAAGAGCCCATATCGTTGCGTCGCGTCGAGGCCGGTCGCGGAGCCCATCTGTGACATCGCTTGCGTGAACGTCGGATCGAACGCGCTCGCGCGCTCGGTCAGCTGCGCGTGGTGGAACGTCGTGCGATGATCCCAGGCCGTCGTGAAGATCGAGGTGCCGATCCCGCCGCACATGATCCGCACGAAATTGGACAGGCCCGATGCGGCCGCGATGCGATTGCCGGGCAGGCCGGACAGCGTGATCGACACGAGCGGAATGAAGAAACCCGCCATGCCGATGCCCTGCACGAGCGTCGGCAGCATGAGCGACCAGGTGTCGACACCGGTCGTATAGCGCGAGCGCATCCAGAAACAGAGCGCGAATACGAGAAACGCGGCCGTGGCGATCTTGCGGGGATCGGTTCGTGGCAAGAACTTGCCGGTCAACGGCGAGAGCAGAATCGCGAAGACCCCGACAGGCGCCATGACGAGACCCGCATCGGTCGCGGTGTAGCCGATATCCGTTTGCAGCCAGAGCGGCAGAAGGACCAGGTTCCCGAAATAAAGCCCATAGCCGACCGACAGCGCGACGGTACCGCCCGTGAAGTTGCGCTTCTTGAACAGCGATAGATCGACGACGGGATGCTCGGCGGTCAACTCCCAGACCACGAAGAACGCGAAGCCGATCACGGCGATGAGCGCGAGTATCACGATCGTCGTCGACGAGAACCAGTCCAGATCCTTGCCCTGGTCGAGCATGACTTGCAGCGAGCCGACCCAGATCACGAGCAGGCTGAGGCCGACGGTGTCGATCGGTGCCTTCTTGATCGCCGAGTCGCGCGTGCGGAAGATCGCCCACGTTGCCACTGCCGCGACGATGCCGACCGGGATGTTGACGTAAAAGATCCACGGCCACGAGATATTGTCCGAGATCCACCCGCCCAGAATCGGGCCGGCCACCGGCGCAATCAACGTGGTCATCGCCCACATGGCAAGCGCGAGCGGAGCTTTGGAACGAGGATAGCTCGCCAGCAGCAGCGTTTGCGAGAGCGGAATCATCGGCCCGGCGACCGCGCCCTGGATGACCCGCGAGAAGAGCAGCAACGGCAGCGTCGGAGACAGGCCGCACATCCAGGAAGACAGCACGAACAGCACGATCGATGCGAGAAAGAGGCGAACCTGACCGATGCGGTCGGTCAGCCAGCCCGTCAGCGGCACGGAGATGGCATTGGCGACGGCGAACGAGGTGATGACCCAGGTCCCCTGGTCCGACGAGACGCCAAGATCGCCCGAGATCGTCGGGATCGACACGTTCGCGATCGAGCTGTCGAGCACGTTCATGAACACCGCGAGCGACACGGCGACCGTGCCGATAACGAGCTGCGCGCCGGTGAGCGGCGGATGCGGAGCGGCTGCGGATTGGGCCATTGCGTAAATGCCTCGAAACGGGAAACGTTGGGCTGCTTGTTTACATCAGCTTTGCCGCGCCACTCGCGACTTGCGCACCGCGCGTCCCGTGGGATGCCGGCGGCTTTTGCCGGGCGACGCCCGCCGCTGCATCCGAGCCCGCGTTTTGCGCGATGATGCGAGCGATCTCCGCGTCCGCGTCTGCGCCGTACTTGTCGAATACGTTCGTCTGATAGACGGTGTTTTGGGCGTTGCCCAACTGGCTGCCGTTGTCGTTCTTGATGTCGACGTCGGCTTGCATGGACAGGCCGATGCGCAGTGGATGCGCGTGCAGTTCCTTCGGATCGAGTTCGATCCGAACGGGCAGGCGTTGTACGACTTTGATCCAGTTGCCCGTGGCATTCTGCGCGGGCAGCAGCGAAAACGCGGAACCGGTACCCGCGGAGAAGCCCACGACCTTGCCGTGGTAGACGACCGACGAACCGTAGACGTCCGCGGTCAGTTCCACCGGCTGGCCGATGCGCATATGCTTGATTTGCACTTCCTTGAAGTTTGCGTCGACCCAGACGGCCTCGAGCGGCACGATCGCCATGAGCGGCGTGCCGGGCGAGACGCGCTGCCCCACTTGCACTGAACGCTTCGCCACGTAGCCGGTGACAGGTGCCGGAAGGGTGTTGCGTGCATTGTTCAGATAGGCATCGCGCACTCGCGCGGCTGCGGCGAGCACATTCGGATGCGTTGCGATGGTGGTATTCGAGGTCAGCGCGCGGTTCGACGCGAGTTGCTGTTCGGCGGCATCGAGGCTCGCTTGCGCGCTTTTCACTGCATCGCGCGCATGCGAGATTTCCTCCTGCGAGACCGCACCTGTTTGCGCGACGGCCATGCGTCGCCGCAGATCGTCTTGCGCGCGCGACAGATCGGACTGGCGTTGTGCGATTTGCGCCTGGTACTGATCGTTGTTGGCGAAAAGGCCGCGAACCTGACGCACCGTTTGCGCGAGATTCGCCTCGGCCTGCGCGAGCGTGACACGGGCGTCGGCGCCGTCGAGCACGACTAGCGGGTCGCCCGCCTTGACCGTTTGCGTATCGTCGGCATTCACCGCGATGACGGTGCCCGTCACCTGCGGGGTGATCTGCACGACGTTGCCGTTGACATAGGCATCGTCCGTTTCCTCGTGAAAACGCGCGACGAGGAAATAGTAGACGCCGTACGCGATGGCCGCGATGAGGATCACGCCGACAAGCAGTGCCATCAGCCGCTTGCGCTTTCCGTTCGCCGGCGTCTGAACGTTCGCGGCGGATTGTTGAGTCTCGCTCATGGAAATGCTCTCCGGTTCTCGAGTTTCTGTCTTCGAATGTTCGTCGGCTCGTGGCGCGTCGATCGGTGCCGTGCCTGGATCATGCCTTCATCAGCTCGACGGCGCCGCCGCACTTCGCGCCTGTCCCGGCACCTGCGGCGCCGGCTCGCCGAGCCCGACGGTGTTTGCGTCGAATCCGCCGCCGAGCGCCTTGATGAGCGCAAATTGCAGATCCCGCCGGCGCATCTTGAGATTCGTCACCGTTTGCTCGGCGTTGAGCCGGTTGATGTCGGCCGTGAGCACCTGCAATTGTGGCGAGAGTCCCGCCTTATAGCGGATCACGGCCAGCCGATAAGCTTCGCTCGATGCGTCCAGCGCCCGTTGCGCGTCATTCATCTGACGGTCGATCGCGCGAATCGACGACACCTGCGTGGCCACGTCCGACAGGGCGTTGATCAGCGTCTGGTTGTAATTCGCGACGTCGAGATCGAAATCGGCGTACCGCCCCTTCAATTGGGCGCGCAGGGCGCCGGCATCGAAGATCGGCAGGTGAATCGCGGGCCCGGCCTGCAATTGGCGGCTGCCGGCCGTCAGGAACCGGCTCCAGCCGAAAGAGTCCAGACCCGCTGCCGCGGCCAGATTGATGTCCGGAAAGAATTCGGCCTTGGCCTCTTTCACATCGTGCAGTGCCGCGTCGACCTGCCAGCGCGCCGCGACGAGATCCGGACGGCGCGAAACGAGATCGGCCGGCAGGTTATCGGGCAGTGTCACCGCGCCGCCGGCCGACAGCGCCGGCTGAGCGATCTGCAGCCCGCGGTCGGGCCCCTTGCCGAGCAGCGCGGCGAGCTGATAGCGCACAGCGGTGATTTGCCCGTCGAGATCGGACAGCGTCGTCTGGGTGGAGGCGATGTTGCCTAGTGCGGTCTGCTTTTCGACACTGGTATCGAGACCGGCCACGACGCGCCCGTTCGTGATCGCGCTGACTTCCTGGCGATTGGCGATTTCGCGTGCCGTGATGTCACGTATCGCGTAAAGCTGTGCGAGCTGGTTGTAGGTACGCGCGACCGAAGAGGCGAGCGTGATGCGCGCGAGCTGGATGTCGGCCTGCGCGGACTTTTGCTGCGAAAGCGCCGATGCGAGGCGCGCGCGGTTCTTGCCCCAGAGATCGAGGTCCCACGAGGCGCTCGCGAGCGCATTGTGCTCGGTCACCCAGTTGCCCGCCAACGGCGGAGGATAGAGGCCGTTTTCGGTGAATCGCTCGCGCGTGATCGAATAGCTGCCTTCGACTTTCGGCATCAGGCCCGCGCGCGAGGTCTCGATATAGGACTGGGCTTTGGCGAGGCGCGCCTGAGCCTGCGCGATCGTCGGATTGCCGTCGAGCGCTTCGTCGATGAGCTTCGGCAATTGCGCATCGCCGAATTGATTGGCCCAATCGAGCGAGGGCCACTGGCCGCTTTGAGCCGGCAGACTTTGCGCGGCCTCGAAGCTGGCGGCGCTGGCAGGTGTTTTGTCGCTCTTGATGCCGGCATAGCTGACGCAACCGGCGAGGACGAGCGCGGTCAACGCCGCGGCAATGGCGCTCGCGGGCGCGACAACATGGGACGGCACGGTTGGAGAGTTCATTGCATCGCCTTTCGACTCGAATGAAATGATGGACATCGCAACTTGTTGTTATGGGTTCCGGATGGAGATTACTTGCCATCACACCGATGAAGCAGTGCTCGCGGACGCGAACGATTCCTGCGAAATCCGAACTTTGCGCGGCGCGGCTAACGAGGCGTCTCGTCCACCGATTCGCAGGTATTCGCCAGAATGCGCCTCAACATGCTTTTGAGGAAGCCGACTTCTTCGGGTGTAAAACCGCTGAGCGCCCGGTCGACTACGTCGCAGAACATGCCCGGAATGTGCGCGGCCATTTCGTAGCCCTCGGCCGTCAGCTCGAGCAGAACGGCCCGCCTGTCCTCGCTGCTGCGCACCCGCCGCAGCAGCTTGCGCTTTTCGAGCCGGTCGACGAGCCGCGTCACGGCGCTTGCATCGATCCCGTAGTGCCGCGCGAGCTCCGCCGCAAGCTGGCAGCGCCCTGAACCGATCATGAAAAGAATGCTGCCTTGCGTGCTCGTGATGCCCAGCTCTTTCATCGTGCGCTGCGAGACCAGGTTCGAGATGCTCGACTTCGCCCGGGCGAGCAAATACCCGACCACCTCGTCGAGCTCGAATTCGCGCAGTTCTGCAAGAAGCTGGTCGGGAGGTTGGGTCATGATCTGGTGAGCATGCAATAGTTGACTAGGCATGATTCTAGTCGCCAAAAGCTGCCTATGCAACCTTCTTATGCCGAGTGGCTCATCGCGCGGGCGCTCATCATGCCATCGAGCGCGAATACATGCCGGCCAGTTGGCGGGGCGAAGCGCCCGATTCACGCGCCGGGTGGTCTGGCCCCGCCTGCCAGTGGGGCTTGCGTCACACCGACGTGCTATAATTTTTGATTACCTCGGGCATGAAGCCGCCGCCCCAAACCGTTCAGATTCCTTATGACTCGCGCCCTACGCAACATCGCCATCATTGCCCACGTCGATCACGGCAAGACCACGCTCGTCGATCAACTGCTTCGTCAGTCGGGCACCTTCCGTGAAAATCAGCAGATCGCGGAGCGCGTCATGGACTCGAACGACATCGAGCGCGAACGCGGCATCACGATCCTGGCAAAGAACTGTGCCGTCGAATACGAAGGGACGCACGTCAACATCGTCGACACCCCCGGGCACGCCGACTTCGGCGGCGAGGTCGAACGCGTGTTGTCGATGGTCGATTCCGTGCTGCTGCTCGTGGATGCCGTGGAAGGCCCGATGCCGCAAACGCGTTTCGTGACGAAAAAGGCGCTGGCGCTCGGATTGAAGCCGATCGTCGTCGTCAACAAGATCGACCGGCCCGGTGCGCGTATCGATTGGGTCATCAATCAAACGTTCGATCTGTTCGACAAGCTGGGCGCGACCGAAGAGCAGCTCGACTTTCCGATCGTCTATGCGTCGGGTCTGAACGGATACGCCTCGCTCGATCCGGCTGCGCGCGAAGGCGACATGCGGCCGCTTTTCGAGGCGATTCTTGCGCACGTGCCCGTGCGCCCGGCCGATCCGGACGCGCCGCTGCAGCTGCAGATCACCTCGCTCGATTATTCCACCTACGTGGGCCGGATCGGCGTGGGGCGCATCACGCGCGGGCGCGTGAAGCCCGGGCAGCCCGTCGTCGTGCGCTTCGGCCCCGAGGGCGAGATCCTGAACCGCAAGATCAACCAGGTCCTGTCGTTCCATGGGCTGGAGCGCGTTCAGGTGGAAGAGGCCGAGGCCGGCGACATCGTGCTCATCAACGGCATCGAGGACATCGGCATCGGCGCGACGATCTGCTCGCCCGACGCGCCCGAAGCGCTACCGATGATCACCGTCGACGAACCGACGCTCACGATGAACTTCCTCGTGAATTCGTCGCCGCTGGCGGGCAAGGAAGGCAAATTCGTCACGAGCCGGCAGATTCGCGATCGACTGATGCGCGAGCTCAACCATAACGTAGCGTTGCGCGTGCGCGACACGGGCGACGAAACGGTCTTTGAAGTGTCGGGCCGCGGGGAGCTGCATTTGACGATCCTCGTCGAGAACATGCGCCGCGAGGGCTACGAGCTCGCCGTATCGCGTCCGCGCGTCGTCCTGCACGAGGTGGATGGCGTGAAGCACGAGCCGTACGAGCTGCTGACGGTCGACCTGGAAGATTCGCACCAGGGCGGGGTCATGGAAGAGCTTGGCCGTCGCAAGGGCGAGCTGCTCGATATGGCATCCGACGGGCGCGGCCGCACGCGCCTCGAATACCGGATTCCGGCGCGAGGATTGATCGGCTTTCAGGGCGAGTTCATGACGCTCACGCGCGGCACGGGACTCATGAGTCATGTGTTCGACGAATATGCACCCGTCAAGGAAGGCTCGCTCGGCGAGCGCCGCAACGGTGTGCTGATCTCGCAAGACGATGGCGCCGCCGTGGCCTACGCACTCTGGAAGCTGCAGGACCGGGGCCGTATGTTCGTGAAGCCCGGCGATGCACTGTACGAGGGCATGATCATCGGCATCCACAGCCGCGACAACGATCTCGTGGTCAATCCGATCAAGGGCAAGCAGCTTACGAACGTGCGGGCGTCCGGTACGGACGAAGCGGTTCGGCTCGTTCCGCCCATTCAGCTTTCGCTCGAGTACGCGGTCGAATTCATCGACGACGACGAGCTCGTGGAAGTGACGCCGCAGTCCATCCGCCTGCGCAAGCGCCATTTGAAGGAGCACGAGCGCCGCCGTGCGAGCCGCGAAACCTCGGTCGATTGATCGAGAGCCAGCTATCGATGGCATCTGTTCGGAAAAAAGCCGCTCGCAAAGAAAAACGAGCGGCTTTTTCATTGGAGCAGGGAACACATGCCGATATCGAATGGCGCTTATGTCCATCTCGAATGTCGGTTGTGTGATATCCTCCCGGTGCTAGTTTTAGGTCCTTCCAAGCAAGACTTGATTCGCGCAATCCGCTAAACGGTCAGGCCGTGTCGCGGAAGGTTGAGTAACCCGCTATTTCTCGAGAAACTCGAAGAAAAGGTGAGCGTAAACATGATGAAGCAATTCCAGCTGAACTCGTACCTGTTCGGCGGCAACGCTCCGTACGTCGAAGAGCTGTACGAGCAATACCTCGATAATCCGGCGTCGGTCCCCGACAATTGGCGGGAGTATTTCGACGCCCTGCAAAACGTGCCCGCGTCGGATGGCTCGAACGCGAACGACGTAGCGCATGGTCCGATCGTCGAATCGTTTGCGCAGCGCGCGAAAGCCAATGCTTTCATCCCGCGCGAAGCCGGCGAGAATCTGGGCACGGCGCGCAAGCAAGTCCACGTCCAGTCTCTGATCAGCGCCTACCGCTTTCTCGGTTCGCAATGGGCCAACCTCGACCCGCTGAAGCGCCGCGAACGTCCCTCCATTCCCGAGCTCGAGCCTGCGTTCTACGACTTCACCGAAGCCGACATGGACCAGACGTTCAGCGCGGGCAATCTGTATTTCGGCTTCGAGCAGGCATCGCTGCGCGATATCGTCAAAGCGCTGCGCGATACGTACTGCGGCACGATCGGCGCCGAATTCCAGTACGTCAGCGATCCCGAACAGAAGCGCTGGTGGCAGGAGCGCCTCGAATCGATCCGGGCCACGCCGAATTTCTCGACTGAAAAGAAGAAGCACATCCTGAACCGGCTCACGGCCGCCGAAGGTCTCGAACGCTATCTGCATACGCGCTATGTCGGCCAGAAGCGCTTCTCGCTCGAAGGCGGGGAGAGCTTCATCGCGGCGATGGACGAGGTCGTGCGCCACGGCGGTGCGCAGGGCGTACAGGAAATCGTCATCGGTATGGCTCACCGCGGCCGTCTGAACGTGCTCGTGAACACGCTCGGCAAGATGCCGTCGGATCTGTTCGCCGAATTCGAAGGCAAGCACGTCGACGATCTGCCGGCAGGCGACGTGAAGTATCACAAGGGCTTCTCGTCGGACGTCTCCACCGAAGGTGGTCCGGTGCACTTGTCGCTGGCGTTCAACCCGTCGCACCTCGAAATCGTGAACCCCGTGGTGGAAGGTTCGGCGAAGGCGCGTATGGATCGTCGTGGCGACGAGAGCGGCGTGCAGGTTCTGCCGGTGCAGATTCACGGTGACGCGGCCTTCGCAGGCCAGGGCGTCGTCATGGAGACGCTGAACCTCGCGCAAACGCGCGGCTACGGCACCCACGGCACGCTGCATATCGTCATCAACAACCAGATCGGTTTCACGACGTCGGACCCGCGCGACGCGCGCTCGACGCTTTACTGCTCCGACGTGGTGAAGATGATCGAGGCGCCCGTGCTGCACGTGAACGGCGACGATCCCGAAGCGGTCGTGCTTGCCACGCAGCTTGCGATCGACTTCCGGATGCAGTTCCACAAGGACGTCGTGATCGACATCGTCTGCTTCCGCAAGCTCGGCCACAACGAGCAGGACACGCCCGCGGTGACGCAGCCGCTGATGTACAAGAAGATCGCCCAGCACCCGGGTACGCGCGCGCTCTACGCGGAAAAGCTCGTGCAGCAGGGCGTGATCGGCTCCGAAGACGCCGATGCCTTCGTCAAGGCCTATCGCCAGGCGATGGATGCCGGCCAGCACACCGTCGATCCGGTCCTCTCGAACTACAAGAGCAAGTACGCGGTCGACTGGGTGCCGTTCCTGAACCGCAAGTGGACGGATGCGGCCGATACGGCCGTCCCGCTTGCCGAGCTCAAGCGCCTCGGCGAACGCATCACGACGATTCCCGAGAACTTCAAAGTGCACCCGCTCGTCGAGCGTGTCATCAACGACCGCCGCGCCATGGCGCGCGGCGATGCACCGCTCGATTGGGGCATGGGCGAGCATCTCGCCTACGCGTCGCTCGTCGCATCGGGCTATGCGGTGCGCCTCACGGGCCAGGACTCGGGCCGCGGCACGTTCACGCACCGTCACGCGGTGCTGCACGATCAGAACCGCGAGCGCTGGAACGACGGCACCTACATTCCGCTGCAAAACGTGGCGGACGGTCAGGCGAAGTTCACGGTCATCGATTCGGTGCTCTCCGAGGAAGCCGTACTCGGCTTCGAATACGGCTACTCGACGGCCGAACCGAATACGCTCGTCGCATGGGAAGCGCAGTTCGGCGATTTCGCCAACGGTGCGCAGGTCGTGATCGACCAGTTCATCTCGTCGGGTGAAGTCAAGTGGGGTCGTGTCTCGGGCCTCACGATGCTGCTGCCGCACGGCTACGAAGGGCAGGGTCCCGAGCATTCGTCGGCGCGCATCGAGCGCTATTTGCAGCTGTGCGCCGAGCACAACATGCAGGTCGTGCAACCGACCACCCCCGCGCAGATCTTCCATTTGCTGCGCCGTCAGATGATCCGTTTGTTCCGCAAACCGCTCATCGTCTTCACGCCGAAGTCGCTTCTGCGCCACAAGGAAGCGATCTCGGACCTGTCGGAACTCGCAAGTGGCGTATTCCAGCCGGTGATCGGCGAAGTCGACCCCGCTATCGAAGCGAAGAAGGTCAAGCGCGTGGTGATGTGCTCGGGCCGGGTCTACTACGACCTGATCGCGCATCGTCGCGAAGCGAAGGCGAACGACGTGGCGATCATGCGTGTGGAGCAGCTCTATCCGTTCGCTCACAAGCAGTTCGAAACGGAGATGAAGAAATACGACCATGCCACCGAGGTCGTATGGGTCCAGGACGAGCCGCAAAACCAAGGTCCGTGGTTCTACATCGAGCATCACCTGAAGGAAGGCATGCGCGATGGGCAGAAGCTCGCCTATAGCGGTCGCCCGGCATCGGCATCGCCCGCGGTCGGCTATTACGCGAAGCACTACGAGCAGCAAAAAGCGTTGATCGAAGGTGCTTTCGGCCGCTTGAAGAGCGCATCGATTGCGAAATAACTAAACGACAGCGAACCGGGAAAGCGCCGCGCGCTTTCCCGCGCCGTATGCCGCCCAGACCAATCGAAGCGCGCGGGCAGGACGGGCGAGCGTTCGCGCTCCACACCAGATACGAGTTCAGGAAAATCAAATGGCTATTGTAGAAGTCAAGGTTCCGCAGTTTTCCGAATCGGTTTCGGAAGGCACCATGATTGCGTGGAAGAAAAAGCCCGGCGAGGCCGTCACGCAAGACGAAACGCTCATCGAGATCGAGACCGACAAGGTCGTCCTCGAAGTGCCGGCGCCGGCATCGGGCGTGCTCGCGGACATCGTGGTCGGCGACGGTGAGATCGTGAGCTCCGAGCAACTGATCGCGAAGATCGATACGGAAGGCAAGGCCGGCGCCGCGGCACCCGCGGCTGCTGCTGCCGCTCCAGCCGCTGCCGCACCGGTTGCCGCTCCCGCCGCAGCCACCGCAACGGCCACGGCCGGCGCCGCTGCATCGCCGGCCGCCAATAAACTGATGGCGGAGAAGAACCTGTCGGCGGACCAGGTCGCGGGAACCGGCCGCGACGGCCGCATCACGAAGGGCGATGTGCTCGGCACGAGCGCGAAGGCACCGGCCGCGGCGCCTGCCGCGCCGGCTGCGCGTGCGTCGAAGCCGGCGCTGCCGGACGTCAAGGCCCCGGCTTCGGCCGACACGTGGCTCAGCAACCGCCCCGAACAGCGCGTGCCGATGTCGCGCCTGCGTCAGCGTATCGCCGAGCGTCTGCTGGAGTCGCAGCAAACGAATGCCATCCTCACGACGTTCAACGAAGTGAACATGGCGCCGGTGATGGATCTGCGCAACAAGTACAAGGACAAATTCGAGAAAGAGCATGGCGTGAAGCTCGGCTTCATGTCGTTCTTCGTGAAGGCGGCCGTGCATGCGCTGAAGAAATTCCCGCTCGTGAATGCGTCGATCGACGGCACGGACATCGTCTATCACGGTTATTTCGATATCGGTATCGCCGTGGGCTCGCCGCGCGGTCTCGTCGTCCCCATCTTGCGCAACGCCGATCAAATGAGCCTTGCCGAGATCGAGAAGAAGATCGCCGAGTTCGGCCAGAAAGCCAAGGACGGCAAACTGTCGATCGAGGAAATGACGGGCGGCACGTTCTCGATTTCGAACGGCGGCGTGTTCGGCTCGATGCTGTCGACGCCGATCATCAACCCGCCGCAGTCGGCAATCCTCGGTGTCCACGCGACGAAGGAGCGGGCGGTCGTCGAAAACGGCCAGATCGTCATCCGCCCGATGAACTATCTCGCGCTGTCGTACGACCACCGCATCATCGACGGACGCGAAGCCGTGCTCTCGCTCGTCGCGATGAAAGACGCTCTCGAAGACCCGGCGCGTTTGCTCCTCGATCTGTAATCCCCCGCGCCCGGTGTCCGGGCGCAGCAAAGCTTGGTTGAAAATCGCGACGAAGCGCGGCTCATGCCGCGTCGTCGCGTCATCGAAAGGATCGTCATGTCCCAACAATTTGACGTCGTCGTGATCGGCGCCGGTCCCGGCGGGTATGTCGCCGCGATCCGGGCCGCCCAGCTCGGCAAAAGCGTCGCCTGTATCGAAAAGTGGAAGAACCCGGCCGGCACGCTGAAGCTCGGCGGCACCTGCCTGAACGTCGGCTGCATTCCGTCCAAGGCGCTGCTTGCGTCGTCGGAGGAGTTCGAAAATGCATCGCATCATCTGGCCGAGCACGGCATCGCCGTGTCCGAGGTCAAGATGGACGTCGCAAAGATGCAGACCCGCAAGGACGGCATCGTCGAAAAAATGACGAGCGGTATCGAGTTCCTGTTCAAGAAGAACAAGATCACGTGGCTCAAGGGCCATGGCAAGTTCGTCGGCAACAGCGACGCAGGCGTGCAAATCGAGGTGAGCGGCGAAGGCGAGGCCGAGGTCGTTACGGCGAAGAACGTCATCATCGCGACGGGTTCGAAGGCGCGTCATCTGCCGAACGTGCCGGTCGACAACAAGATCGTTTCCGATAACGAAGGCGCGCTCGCATTCGATGCGGTTCCGGCGAAGCTCGCCGTCATCGGCGCCGGTGTGATCGGGCTCGAGCTCGGTTCGGTCTGGCGCCGCCTGGGTTCGCAGGTCACCGTGCTCGAGGCGCTGCCGCAGTTTCTCGGTGCGGCCGACGATGCGCTCGCGAAGGAAGCCGCGAAGCTTTTCAAGAAGCAGGGCCTCGATATTCAGCTCGGCATCAGCATCGGCGAGGTGAAGGCGAACGCCAAGGGCGTCACGATCGCCTACACCGACAAGGACGGCAACGCGCAAACGCTCGAGGCCGATCGTCTGATCGTATCGGTGGGCCGCGTGCCGAATACCGATAACCTCGGTCTCGAGTCGATCGGCCTGAAGGCGAACGAGCGCGGGTTCATCGAGGTCGACGATCACTGCCGCACGGCGGTGCCGAACGTCTATGCGATCGGCGACGTCGTCCGCGGGCCGATGCTCGCGCACAAGGCGGAAGACGAGGGCGTGCTGGTGGCGGAGATCATCGACGGTCAGAAGCCGCATATCGACTACAACTGCATTCCGTGGGTCATCTATACCGAGCCGGAAATCGCCTGGGTCGGCAAGACCGAACAGCAGTTGAAGGCCGAGGGCCGCGAGATCAAGACGGGGCAGTTTCCGTTCTCGATCAATGGGCGTGCGCTGGGTGTGGCGAAGCCCGAGGGCTTCGTCAAGATGATCGCGGACGCGAAGACCGACGAGCTGCTCGGCGTCCATATCATTTCAGCGAACGCATCGGATCTCATCGCCGAAGCGGTTGTCGCGATGGAGTTCAAGGCAGCATCCGAAGACATCGGACGTATCTGCCATCCGCACCCGTCGCTCTCCGAAGTGATGCGCGAAGCCGCGCTGGCCGTCGACAAGCGTTCGCTCAACAAGTAAGTCGCGGTAGTCACTCCTGGCAGTCAGTTCTGGTAGTCAGTCCTCTCAAGCAGTAGCGGCCCAAGGAGCGGCCGGGGCGAAATCCCCGGCGCCTCTTCGGCCGGTCCGGGCCGGTGCGCGGGCGCGCCCGGTTCCCCGCACAGCGCCCGCTCCGGACGCTGGCCGAGCGGTTCCTTCACGATGAATGTTCTCGAATATTACGAACACGAGCTGCAAGCGCGTGGCTATCTCGCCGACGACGCACAGCTCGCGGCGGTGAATCGCTTGCAGCAATGCTATGCGGAGTGGGTCACCTACAAGAGCCGGCGCTCGAATGCGCTGCGCAAGCTGCTCGTGCATCCCGAGCTGCCGCGTGGCGTCTATATGTGGGGCGGCGTCGGGCGTGGCAAGAGCTTCCTGATGGATAGCTTTTACGCGGTGGTTCCGGTGCAGCGCAAGACGCGGCTGCATTTCCACGAATTCATGCGCGAAGTTCATCGGCAGCTCGAGGAGCTCAAAGGGCAGGCCGATCCGCTCGACGAACTGGCGCGCCGTGTCGCCAGGCGCTATCGGCTCATTTGCTTCGACGAGTTCCATGTCTCCGACATTGCCGACGCGATGATTCTTCATCGGCTCCTCACCGGGCTCTTCGATAACGGCGTGCAGTTCGTGATGACCTCGAACTACGATCCCGATACGCTCTACCCCGACGGCTTGCACCGTGATCGCGTGCTGCCCGCAATCGAGCTCGTGAAGGAGCGGCTCGACGTGATGAATGTGGATGGCGGTACCGACTATCGTCGACGCACGCTCGCACAGGTCAACGTCTATCACACGCCGCTGGGCGCCGAAGCCGACCGTGCGCTGAGAGCGGCATTCGCGCAGCTCGCGGCCGTGCCCGATGAAAGCCCGCTGCTTCATATCGAGAAGCGCGAATTGAAAGCGTTGCGGCGCGCCGACGGCGTCGTCTGGTTCGATTTCGCGACGCTGTGCGGCGGGCCGCGCTCGCAAAACGACTATCTCGAGTTGGCCTCGCGATTTCATACGGTGGTGCTTTCCGGCGTGCCGCAAATGACGCCTCGCATGGCATCGGAGGCACGCCGTTTCACTTGGCTCGTCGACGTTTTTTACGATCACAAGGTGAAGCTGCTGATGTCGGCGGCGGTGGCGCCCGAAGCGCTCTATCCCGAAGGGCCGATGGCCAATGAATTCGGCCGGACGGTCTCGCGTCTCGTCGAAATGCAGTCGAAGGAATATCTGGAAGCGCCGCGCAGGCTCGTCGATACCTCGTTGACTTGACGGTCGCTGGCGGCGGGCTTTGGCTGCGCGCGAGCAGGGCGCGCAAGCAGGGCGCGGGACAGATTCGGATTATTCTGATATTCGCCGGCCAGGACGAGGCCTATTGTGCTCTCTATTCAAACGAAGGAGGCACAGATGACCCCTTACCGCGAAATAACCGACGAGCAATGGCACCGTGTGGTCACGCTGTTTCCTGAATTGCAGGCGCGCGCGCCTGCGCGTGGCCGTCCCCTCACCGATACACGCGCGGTGCTCAATGGCGTGTTGTGGGTGATCTATAGCGGCGCAGCGTGGTCTTCGATGCCGCGCCGGTACCCCTCCTATCAAACCTGCCACCGTCGCTTCAAGACGTGGTACGACGCGGGCGTGTTCAGGCACGTACTGGGCGAACTGTATGGCGATGCGGCCGAAGGGCTGTGCGAGTCGGTCAGGGCGCGTATGCGCGCGAAGTTGAATCCGGCAAAGGTGGCGCCGGCTTTCTCGACGATCGATGCGCCCACGTTGTCCTATCTGGCTTCACTGCGTCGCGCCGCGTGAGCCACGCGCTCTTCTGCGAGCGAGCCTGCCGTATGGTCAGGACCGCTCGCGCAGCAGGTTGTCGTGAGCTCGATCAGTTCTTTGCCTGGTCCGAAGCCGAATCGGCTTGCCGGTTCCACGTTTGCGACCGGCCTAGCAGTGAGACGCCGATATAGCCGCGTACGACGAGCTTCCGGCCTCCCTCATCCAGCGTCATTTTGCATCGATAGACTTTGCCGTTTTCGGGATCGAGGATGTTGCCGCCATCCCAATGATCGCCGTCCTGCTTCATATCGCGGATGATCGTCATACCGAGAATTTTTTGATCCTTGCGGTCGTCGGTACATTCGGTGCATCGGCGATCGGGCGAGTCCGCGGGGTTCAGGCCTTTGATGACTTTCCCGCTCAGTGATCCATCGGCGTTTTGCGTAATCTGTACAAGCGCTTTCGGCTGATGCGTGTGGTCGTCGATTGTTTGCCATACGCCGACGGGGGAATCGGTGCCTTGCGCGAAGGCTATCGTGGCGCTGGCCAGTAACAAGCCGGCTGCTGCCATGCGCTTAACGGCATATAAGGCGATCGAGCGGGTGTCGTGCGGGAAGTGCATGATGTCGTCCTCCTGATGGGGTGAGTCGGCTGTCGTTTCTTTCGCGCGGTGGCGGATAGGTCTGTCGCGCCGCGCTTGTTGGAATCAGGCCAGCATACCCACGAAAAAATGACTGAGGTTTGATAGTGGAACCTCTAATCAGGCTCGAGCGGGCACGCAGTTCGTCCTGGTTCGTTCCCGCGGCATTTCCTTCGGACGTCAAAACATTTGGTACGAAAACGTGGCGTTGATTCGCGGGCTGCGCGATGGGCTTTCGATCGGCGCGTCGGCAACGGCCTTGGCGATCGAGAGATCGAGGCTGTAATGCTTGGTATCGGTGATCCGCAAGCCAAGCGCGACCGAAGACAGCTTATTGGGCGATGTCGGCCCCGAGTGTAGGTACACCCGCGCCATATCGAACGACACATACGGGGTAACGGTCTGCAAGTAGTGCATCCCCACCGCAAAAGCACGGTTGACTTCGAACGATACGGCCCATCCCGAATCGCCCGATGCCTCTCCCGGCTGATAACCCGAAGCGAATCGTTGAGCGCCGAATGCGATTTGCTCGGAAGTCGGCAGGTTGTCGGGACTGAACTGTCCCGTAGCCGCAACGGTCGTACCGATTTTGAAAGGCCATTCGTTGGATTGAGAAAAACTCGCGCCCGTTCGCACGAACGTGAGCGATACCGGATTCGTCGGAACGGCGCCCGGCACATTCGAATCGGCTGTCTTCGAAGCGCCCAGAATATTGAAAGCATGCGCCACGTTGATGCTCGCGCGGCGGACTTGGCCCGGCTCGACGCCCGTGTAATCGAGTTGCGCCTGCAGCACGCGCTCTTGGGAGCGTAATCCGATTTGCGCGCCGTTGATCGTATTGCGGTAATGGTTTTCGTCATGCGACGCATAGCCGGTCACGGTGCCGATCAACTTGTGCGCATCGCGCAATAGGAACGGGTAGGCGGCCGAAAGCGCGAGCTTGTCGTTGACCACCGTTCGTTCGACGTACGAAGGCAAGCCCGGATTGTCGGTCGGATGGCCGCGGTAGTGCGAGGCGTCGATGTGCGCGACGAGCCCATCGTTGCCCAAAGGCACCGCGCCGTTGGCCGAGTAATAGGTGGTGTCGTCGCGGCCCCTGGGAGCGAGAGCAGAAACGCTGAGCTGCTCTCCGAGCGACGCCAGTCCGTTTTCCGTGACCGTGAAAAGGCCTTGCACGCCCGGGTGGTGCAGGTCGATGCCCGCGCTGAAGTTCAATGGCTTGCGCGCGACGTTGAGCTCGAGGGTCGTCGCGCCGTCTGTCGTTTTCGGTGCCGGTACCGTGGCCGTCACGGTGAGGCCAGGCAGCAATCCGAGCGCATTCACGCTGCGCTCGAACGTCGCGCGACGCAGCGGCCGTTCGTTGCGGATGCGCTCGGCAAGCTGGCGAATCTTGCGTTCGGTCGAGCCCGGATTGCCCTTGATGTCGATCTGCGCGACGTATCCTTCCACAACGGTTACGCGCACTACGCCGTTTTCGAACGTCTGAGCCGGAATGAACGCGAA
Organism: Trinickia sp.; assembly: GCF_036503415.1. Classification (GTDB taxonomy): domain Bacteria; phylum Pseudomonadota; class Gammaproteobacteria; order Burkholderiales; family Burkholderiaceae; genus Trinickia. The sequence continues at coordinate 33,630 of NZ_DASXWY010000003.1, forward strand.
CGATAGCGCATATCCGCGCGACTGATAAAGCCGGGTGATCTCGTTCGCGGTCTCGATCAACTGCCCGATCGTGATGTCCTTGCCGACGAGCGGCGTGAAGTGCCCGGCAACCTCGGCAAAGGGGACGGCCTTGACGCCTTCCACCTGGATCTTCGTTGGGGTGAGATGCGATGCCAGCAATTGCTGCAACTGTGGCGTCGGCCGTTCGACCTGGACCGTGACGCTGGGTGCGTTGCTCGGGGCATGGGTTTGCGGCAGCGCCTGAAGCGGGTTCCCGCTCGCGGCCGCGCGTGTTTGCGCATGCGTCACTGTTGCCACGCCCGCCGCGCCGAGCGCGAGCCCGACCCCTACCAGGAATTCAGTAGTCCTCATCGTTTGTTCCTCGTCTGGCCTTTTTATGGATACCGTCGGGCCGGCTCTGAGGCCGGCGCCGACTCGGTACCTTCGCCCGTTTTCGTTTTCGGGCCGTTTGCGTGCGTGGACCGATGGCGGCACCCGACAAGCGGGGCGCGCCTCGATCCCGCACGATGACGCTACTGCAGTTTCCCGAGAACGGGCAGGCCGTTGCCGAGCAGCGAACCTACGCCCGCGGCACCCGAACCGGCGCCGGCGGCCGGGGCGCTCGATAGCGCGCCGGTGACGCTCGTCAGCGCCCCCGTCAGGGCCGAGAGGGGATTCGTGCCGCCGCTGGCACCGGATGTCACCCCGCTCAACGGTCCGGTGAGGCTCGCGAGCGGACTGCCGGCTCCGCCGCTGCCAGCACTGCCGGCTGCGACGGAGGTGTTGGTACTTCCCGCAAGGCTCGTGATCAGTCCTGGGATCGGTGCCGCCCCGTTCGGTCCGTTCGGGTTGACGAGGCCGCCCGCATTCGTGATGGTGGTGCCGAGGACCGATGCGAGTTGTCCGCTGTCGCCGACGAGCGGTTCCTTCGAACTCGAGCCGACAGTCGTGCCCGCGCCCTGCAGTGCGTTGCCGACCTGGGCGAGTACGCCGGATACCGGTTGACCGAGGCCACTCGTGGTGCCAACGGCTTGCGTCGTCTGCCCGAGCGTGATGACGAGCGGCGTGATCGCGTTGCTGACAGGTTGTGTGACTTGCTGAACGGGCGACGATGCGAGCCTATTGCCCAGTATCATCCCGCCCGCCTGTACACCATTCGCTGCCGTATAGAGCGCGCCGGCCACGGGCGTCGTGACGGGTGCCAGCGGCGAGAGCGGGCCGGTGCCGAGCGCATCGACCGTTTTCGCGACCCCTGCGATGACGCCGCTCGTCGCGCTGACCGGCGTGCCGAGCTTGGCCACCGTCGTGCCGACGGGATTGGCCGTGGTGCCTATTTGGCCGAGTCCGTCGCTCAGCGCATCCGCTGTGCTATCGATCACAGGGCCCAGTGCGCCGACGGTGCTGCCCACGCCGCCAGTGACGCCGGAGCTGGCGCCAGGCACCGGCAGCGACGAGATCGCACCGCCGAGATCGGTCGCCACCTTGCCGACGGTGGTGATCGTGCCGGTTGTCTTGGCCGTGGGCGGCGAGGGCGGATCGGTCGGGGTGACATTGCCGCCGCTGTTGTTGCCGCTGAGTCCGGTGGGGACCGAGACGCCGTCGCTGCCGCAGGCGGCAAGCGCACAGGCCGCAACGATGGCAACAATTGGCGCACACAGTCGCACCGAAGGCGCGGGAATGAAATGAATGGAAACTCGACGTCGATCGGACATGGTCTGCTCCTCGTGGTCTGCTGTCGCGTGCATTGCGTCTTGCCGTTCGCACGCTCGTGAATGGCAAGCGCGGCAGCGCTCGCCGATGGCCGCTTGCGCTGCCCCGCCGCGCGACGCGCAAGCCGGGCTGGGGCAACGGGTTGTCGTGAATTTCATTTCCGGGAGAGCCCGCCCGTGAGCGCGCCGGTCAATGCGCCCAGTCCCGAGAGCGGGCTCGACTGGCCAGCGCTCGATGAGCCGGCCGCGCTCGTCAAGGCGCCGGTGGCCGAGCTCAGCAAGCTGGTGAGAGGTGCCAGCGGGCTGCCGGTCGTGCCAGTACCGGTGCCGGCCGTGCCAGCGATAGCCGAGACGGCGCCGGTAACGGGTGCGAGGGCGCTGCTGCCCAATTGAGTTCCGCCCAACGGGTTCGCGCCTGCCGCTCCCGCCCCGCCGAGTGCGCCGGTCAGGCCCGAGACCGCCCCAGCGAGAGGAGCCAATGGCGAGCCGCCCAGCGAACTTGCGCCGCTGCCTCCCGTGATGAGGCCGCCGGCGCCCGCAACCGTAGCGCCAGTCGGGGAGAGCACGTTGCCGAGACCGCTGGTCACGGGATCGCCGCCCGTAGATGCGACGATCGCGCCCGCCTTGCCGAGCGCACCCCCCGCTGTCGTCAAGAGAGTGGCAAGCGGCTGCCCGGCACCGGTGATCGTGCCGACGCTTTGCGTCGTCGAAGCGAGCGATGTCGTGATTGGTGTGATCGCAGTGCTGAGTTGTTGCGTCACCTGCTCGACAGGGCCGCTCGACAGCGCGCCGCCAAGCGTCGACCCCGCATTCCCGATCGAGGTGCCGAGCGTGGCGACGCCGCCGCCGACGGCCGAGGTGAGCGGCGACAGCGGTGCGAGCGGCCCGCTGCCCAGGCTGGTCACGAGATTTCCCGCATTCGTGATCGCGGAGCCGACTTGGCCGAGCGCAGGACCCGCACTGGCGAGCGTCGTGCCGACAGGGTTTGCGGTGCTGCCCAGTTGGCCGAGACCTTGAGAAATGCCATTGCCGAGGGTGGACACCGCACCGCCCATGTTCTGCACCACGGCACCGGCGTCTTGTACCGTCTGCGAGCTGACGCCCGGGATGGCCTGCGAGCCGGCCGAGGAGCCGATCGACGAGACGGTCGAGCCGATCGCGCTGACGATGCCGCCGCCGTCGGCGGCAACTTTGCCGATCGCGTTGGCGCTGGCGGTGCCTCCCGAGTCGGAGCCCGAACCGCTCGATCCTGTCGCCCCGCCCGTGCCGCTCGTCCCGGTCGTCCCGCCCGCCGACGAATCGCTGCCGCCGCCCGAAGCCCCGCTGTCCGAACTGGCGAGTGAGCTGCTGCCGCCTTTCGATCCGAGTCCCTGACTCAGGGTCCCCGATCCCCCGCAAGCGGTAAGAGAAAGTAGCGCGCTCGCCACACTCGCGGCCAATAGGGTCCTGAATGCCCCGTCGCTTTTTGGATTTCGCACGATGTCACCCGCTTTTGTTGTCGATTAGAAATGCTGCGGGCGGTAGCTCTGCAATGGCTATGCCAGTGAGGGCTTTCGAACAAGACAAAGCGATGGCGCGAAATGGATGTTTATCCGCTAATCGAGGATTGGCGGCGCTTTGCGAGAGTCATGATGACGCGCGAAGTAAACACGCGGACGATGATTTTTGCGTGTTCCGAGTCCGCGTGTAACGTAACGGCACGCACCATCCGTTACGATGACTACCGTAACGCGGCTGACTGCGATTTACAGTTCTAGTGGACTTAATCTAAACTATCGTAACCCCTAACTTAGCGAGTGCACGAATTCAGTGTAAAAGACATCTGAGCTTCAAGAAAACTCGGAAATACACGAGAAACAGGACCGAGCAAGGCGCTGTCACCGGCTTTTTCGGCTCTTGTCGATAAAGCATGAACCGCATGCGTCAGCATGCGGGGGGAACTTCAACACTATTCGATGTTTGCATGTGGGAAACGCGCCTCGGCGAGTGTGCTGCGCTGGAGCGCGGCCTTCCGCTGCGTGAATCCGATTGTTCTGCACGACCGCCGTCAAAAAAAATACGAGGATCATCATGAGCAAGCTCATCGGGCGTTTCCTGAGGCAAGAACGGGGTGTAACTGCAATCGAGTACGCATTGATCGCCGGGCTTATCGCGCTCGCAATCGTTGCGTCATTGAACAATGTAAAGACGAGTATCGTGACGGTGTTCACCAACATCGTCACCAGTCTGACGCCGTAGTCGCGGCGCAAATAGCGCCGAAAGGCAAGCCTCTTTCTAAAAGAAAGTTAAATCGCGGATTGCGTCCTGCAATCCGTGCGGGCCGGTGCGGCCAATTCACATTGAGTTTCATTTCGACGATGCAGCCGGGAAGCACTGTGTTCATCTGCTGGGCCGCCGCGGTCGCGCTTTCAGATTGTCGATACCGGCGGGTTTCGAACGGACTGGTCGCGACGGGCCTCGTTGCGGCTGCGGTTTGTTCGGTGACGCAGGCGGGGCCTTTCCCCGTCGCGCCGCTGCAGGCCGCTGGCGGAGCGGCGCTCGGCTTTGCCGTGCTGCTGCCGTTTTTCCTGCTGGGTGTCATGGGCGCGGCGGACGTGAAAGTTTTCGCGGCGCTCGGCGCGTGGTGCGGTGTTCATGCACTCATCGGGCTATGGGTGCTCGGGTCGCTCGCCGCTGCGGTCCATGCGCTTGCGCTGATCGTCATGGCGAGACGATCGCGCCAGCCTTGGCGTACCGCGAATGCGCCAACCTTCGCGGTCGGCGCGCGCCGTGCGGCGCCCTATGCCGCGTTGCTTGTCGGAGCGGGGGTGATTGCGCTACTCGGCGCGCCGTTGCCGGGAGTGGCGCCTTGAAGCCCTTATGGTTGGCGATGCATAGCCGTGCTCGTGAGCGCCAACACGGCACAGCGGCTATCGAATTCGCGCTCGTATTCCCTCTGCTGTTCGTGATGCTCTACGGCATCGTGACTTACAGCATGATTTTCGTGGCAAAGCAAAGCTTGACGCTTGCAGCTGAGGAAGGCGCGCGCGCAGCGCTCAACTATCAGAGCGCGTCAAGCGCGGCTGCCGCGCTGAGCGCGCGCAGTCAAAGCGCCTGCACGGTGGCAACGAATTCGGCGGCGTGGCTGCGCGGCGCCGCCAATTGCGCGGCTCAGGCTCAGGCATGCAGTTACGACGCATCGCTCGATTGCGTCGAGGTGACGCTGACCTACGACTACGCGAGCCGTCCGCTCGTGCCGACGTTGCCGCTGCTGGGCCTGGCATTGCCCGGCACGCTGACGAGTGCCGCGACAGCGCAGATCAATCCGGAGAACCTGTTATGAACGATGCGCACGTTTCGCCGGGCGGACAGTTTGAGTCTACTGGCCTTTGCCGCGCTCGCTACATCGCTCGCGCGGCGGCGCAATGCTGAACCTCACGAAGGTGTCGGCGGGCGTGCTCATCGCCGCGGCGCTCTTGCTCGGAATCTACGCCTGGCTGCTCGGCAGGCATGCGCCGAACGCCGCCCAAACCGTGTCTGTCGCGAAGACCGGATTTGCCGTGGTCGTCGCGGCAAGACGGCTGCCGGCAGGGCAGCCCATCGCCAGGGACGCGTTGCGTGTCGACAAAGTGAGCGCCTTTCCGAGCGGCGCATTCGCCGAACCGCGGCTCGTCTCGAAGCGCGTACCGCTCGCTGACATCGAACCGGGTACGCCCGTTTTCGAAGGCCAACTTTCGTCGGGGTTTGCCGACCGGGTCGAGGCGGGCGAGCGCGCGGTGGCGGTCCGCGTCGACGAAGCGGGCGCGGTGGGCGATCGCGTGCGTCCCGGCAATGTCGTCGACGTTTTCCTGACTTTGAAACGCGATGGCGCGGGTATCGGCGGCCATGGCGAGATCGCGCGATCGCAGGCCAAACTGCTGCTCTCGCGGGTGCGCGTGCTCGCATTTGGCGATGCGCAGCCCGCGGGCGGCGGGCCGAACACGCACGACGTGCACGCGCGCACCGTCGTTCTTGCCGTGCCGACGGATGAAGTCGATCGCCTCGCCCTCGCCGATAGCGCGGGACACTTGCTGCTTGCGCTGCGCAATCCACATGACATCGAGGGCGGACAGCGCTCGTCGAGCGCTGCGTTGGCGCGAGTGGGGGGGAGCGCGGCGGGCGCGGTCCGGCCGTCGACGGTGGCGGACGCCGGCGTTTCGCTCGGTGCACTTTCGGGCAGCGACGGCGGTGTCGAGGCGACGCCGGCCGTTCGGCCGCCAACGATGCGCCGGTCGATGAGCGGTGCGGGGCGGGTCGAGGTGGTGCGGGCAGGGCATGTCGATTCGACCGGCGGTTGAGCCGAGGTGAGGGTGCCCGCGACGAAGCTGCTTCGCGGCGGGCAACGCTGTAGGGAATAGCAAACCGTACTGCCAGCGGCAACGGATTACACGATACGACATGACAAACAGGCGTCTAGTGGCAGCATCGAGCGGATGGGCGGGAGCGGTGGTTCGCGGCATCGTCATGGCGGCCGGCGTGGCGATCGGCCTCCTCGGTCTCGTCGGCCAGGCCGGCGCGGCAAGAACCACGAATGGCGCATCGACCGAGCGGGAGGCTTCCACGGCGACCGTTTCGCTGGCAGTCGGCGAGCAGCGCCAGATCGACGCTGAGGGGCCGCTCGCCCGTGTCGCGATCGGGGATCCGGCAGTGGCCGATGTGCTGGTCATGAAAGGCGATGAAAACCGTAGAGCCGGGGGCGTGTTGCTCGTGGGCAAGGCGCCGGGTGCCACCAACTTGATGGTCTGGTCGAGGGGGCGGGCAACGCCCGTCGTCTATCCGATCGAAGTTGGCCCGGCCGCGGGCGCCGTGCTGCTCGACGGCTCGACGCCGCGCGTGCGGGCCTTCGGCGGCGATGCCGTGATCTCCGGCTCGACTCCGACGATGGAGACGCACCGTAAAGCCGTGGCCGCCGCGACGGCGGCCAAAGGAAAGGATGGCCGTATCGTCGACATGTCGACGATCGAGACACCCGGCATCGTACAAGTCGATGTGCGCGTCGTCGAATTCAGCCGCGCTGTGCTCAAAGCAGCGGGCATCAACCTGTTCAAGCAGAGCAACGGCTTTGCGTTCGGCTCGTTCGCGCCGTCCGCGCTGAGCTCGTTCACGGGTGGCGCGACATCGAGCTTTCAGGCGCAGACCAACGCACCGATCGCGTCGGCCTTCAATCTCGTGCTGAACTCGGCCAGCCATGGGCTCTTTGCCGACTTGAGCCTCATGGAAGGCAACAACCTCGCGAGAGTGTTGGCGGAACCGTCGCTCGTCGCGCTGTCGGGTCAAAGCGCCAGTTTTCTGGCCGGCGGCGAAATCCCCGTCCCGGTACCGCAGGCGCTCGGGACGACGTCCATTCAATACAAGCCCTATGGCGTCGGTCTGACCTTGACGCCGACGGTCCTGAGCGCAAAGCGCATTGCCCTCAAAGTCGCGCCCGAGGCGAGCCAGCTCGATTTCCAGAACGCGATCACGATCAACGGCGTATCGGTGCCGGCCATTACGACGCGGCGCGCCGATACGACGGTCGAGCTCGGCGACGGAGAGAGCTTCGTCATCGGCGGCCTGATCGATCGCGAAACGCGCTCGAACGTGAGCAAGGTGCCGCTGCTCGGCGATTTGCCGATCATCGGCGCGTTCTTCAAGGAACTTAGCTATCAGCAAAGCGACAAGGAGCTCGTCATCGTCGTCACGCCGCATCTCGTCTCGCCGCTCGCCAAAGGCGCGCGGCTGCCGGCCACGCCGGGCGAACAAGCGGACCAGCACGATGGGCCCGTGTGGCGCAGCTATCTCGGCGGCGCGCTGTCGCGCGCCGCGGGCCCGGGTTTTTCCAAATGAGCCCGGCACATGGCGTGTTGGGCCGGGGAACAGGTGCGGCATGAATGCTAGGGCGGAGCCATTGGCCGAGCGGGCGGTCGTCGAATCTTTCGTCTTCGCGTCCGCGAGCGCGACGAACATACGCTGGCTCGCGGATACGCTCGTGGCCGTGGGCGCCGTCGAGCCAGCGGAACTCGGGACCACCGCGCTCGCCGAGCGCATTGCGACACTCGATCCGTTACTGGTATTCGTCGATTTCTCGGGCGGGCGTACCGTCGCGGCGGCACAGGCCGTCCATGCGGTGCGCTCGATCGCGCCACAGTTGCAGGTCGTCGCCGTCGGCACCATCGCCGAGCCCGAAAGCGCGCTGGCCGCGTTGCGCGCGGGGGTACGCGATTTCATCGATCTGAGCGCGGGCGCCGAGGAGGCGGCACGTATCGCACGCAACGTGTTGGAGCACGTGGCCGAGCCCGTCGTACGCCATGGACGGCTGACCGCGCTGATCGGTGCGAGGCCCGGTGTCGGGGTCTCGACGCTCGCGGCGAATCTCGCGGTGACGCTGCAACGGCGCGGCGCCGCTGCCGGACATCAGGCGGCGCTGGTGGATCTCGGCTTGCCGGCCGGCGACGCCATGCTCTACCTGAATGCGCGCGGCGAATTCGATTTCGTCGAAGCCGTGCGTAACCTGAGGCGGTTCGATCAGACTTTCGTCCATACCGCGTTCGCGAGCCACGCAAGCGGGCTCGCGCTGACCGCATTGCCGCCCGACCTGAGCTTGCTGCGCACGATTTCGTTCACCTCCGCGGTGGCCTTGCTGAACCGGCTGCGGGCGTTCTTCGATCAGCAGATCGTCGACCTTGGCGGCTTCAGCAACATCGAATTCATCGCGCATGTTGCAAGCGCAGCCGATGAAGTGTGGCTTGTTTGCGATCCGTCGATCGCATCCATCGTTTCGGCGAGCTCGTTGATCCGCGAATTGACGGCGGCGCAATTCGAGGCCGGCGCGCTAGGTCTCGTCGTCAACAAGTTCGATCCGCATCTCGGACTCTCGGCCGAGCAGATCGCACTGCGTCTCGAGCTGCCGCTCGTCGCGACGTTGCCGGCGCGCAGCGTGCCGCTCGGTCAGGCGGCGAATCAGGGCAAACTGCTCGCGGAAACGGCGGAGCGGGACCCCTATGTGCGCGCGGTGAGCGCGCTCGTGCAGCGCGTCGTCGGGCGCTCGGAGGAGAGCGGAGCGCCCGTGCACGAAGCACGTGCGACGGTGTCGGTCCTCGAACGCCTTCGGCACTTCATCCCTTTCCTTCACGAGCGGTCATAGACGATGGCAAACCCGATCGAATTCGCCGACGACGGCACGTCCTTCGCCCATACACAGCAGTTCCACGACGTCAAGAACGCCGCCCACGAGCATTTGCTCACGCGTATCGAAGAACTCGGGGCGGAGTTCGGGCGATGGTCGCGCGGCGCGATAAAGCAGTTCGTCGATCTGGAGATGGACAGCTTCGTGCGGCTGCGCCATATCCCCATCAACGAGACTGAAGTCCGGCTCATTGCCGAGGCACTGACCAAGGAGCTTGCCGGGTTCGGGCCGCTCGAAGACTTGCTCGGCGATCCGGCCGTCGAGGACATTCTCGTCAACGGATACCGCGACGTCTACGTCTCGCGCCACGGCATGCTGGCGAAAATGCCGGTGCGCTTCACCGACAACGCGCATCTGCTGCGCATCGTGCGGCGCATTCTTGCGCCGATCGGCCGGCGCCTCGACGAATCGAACCCGATGGTCGACGCACGTTTGCCGGACGGCGGCCGCGTGAACGTGGTCATCGAGCCGCTGTCGATCGACGGTCCGGTCGTCTCGATCCGAAAATTCCGCAAGGACCCGCTGCGTCCTTCGGACCTGCTCGAGAACGGCACGTACCACGACGAGATCGGCCAACTGCTGGAGGCGGCGGTTGCCGCGCGCTGCAACGTGCTGATCTCGGGTGGCACGAGCTCCGGCAAGACCTCGCTCTTGAATGCGCTCGCCTTTCATATTCCCGAGCCGGAGCGCATCGTCACAATCGAAGACACCGCCGAGCTCTCGCTCAATCACCCGCACGTGGTGCGATTGGAGAGTCGTCCCGGCGGGTTCGACGGCGCGGGCCTGGTGACGATTCGGGATTTGCTGCGCAACTCGCTGCGCATGAGGCCCGATCGCATCATCGTCGGCGAAGTGCGCGGCGGCGAAGTACTCGAGATGCTGCAAGCGATGAACACCGGCCACGACGGCTCGATGGGGACCGTGCACGCAAGCTCGCCGCGCGAGTGCCTCTATCGGCTCGAGATGCTGGCCGGGTTTGCGGGTTTCCAGGGAACGGAGTCGAGCCTGCGTCGGCAGATTGCGAACGCGATCGACTTCATCGTCCAGATCGGCCGGCTCTCGAACGGCCGGCGCCGTATTCTGTCCGTCACCGAAGTGACGGGCCTCTCGGATACGATCATCGCAACGCAGGAGCTGTATCGCTACGAGCCGATTCTGGGCGCCGACGGAGAGGAGATCGACAACTGGGTATCGCTCGGCATCCATCCGCATTCGCCGAAGCTCGCGCGTGCGCGGCATGCCACGGGGGGAACGTTCGGCGGCGGCTTCGATATGGGCGGGGGCTTCCGTGTCTAGCGTCGTTGCTTCGATCGTCGCGCTCGCCTTCGCCCTCCTGTGCGCCGCGCTCGGCTTGCTGTTGTGGCAACGCGCGGTGCGCAGGCAGGAGCACGTCAGCACGGAGCGCTTCGTCGAAAGCCGTCTCGCGCAGCCCGCGACGCATCCATCGCGCGGCGGCAACGCCGAGCCGAAATCGGCTCGGCCGCTTGGGCGTGCCGCTCTCCCGAAAACCAGCGGCACACCCGCGTCCGAGCCACGCGGATCTTTTCGGGGGGTCCTCGACGACATGGCCGCGCGCGCGGGCCTCGACGGCGCTCGCATGCCGATACTGGCTGCGTTCGGTCTAGCGGGCGCCATCACGGTCTGGGTGGCATTCGACGCGGGCACGCTCGCGGCCGTCGCGGCATGCGTTGCCTGCGTCGCGGCACTCGCGCTCGCCGTCAACGCGCGTGCGCATCGACGCAAGCTCTCGATCGTGCGGCAGCTTCCGACGTTTCTCGACGGTATCGTGCGGCTCATCACGTTGGGCAACAGCGTGCCGGCAGCCTTCCAGGCTGCGCTCGCCACGACGGACGAGCCGTTGCGCGAGTGCCTGGAGCGCGTCGCGCGCACGATGCGCGCCGGCGTGGAAATCGATCGCGCGCTGGCGCAGGTCGGCAGCGTCTATCGCCTGCGCGAGTTCGCGCTCGTGGGCGCGGTGCTGCGCTTGTCCGTCAAATACGGCGGCCGGGCGGACGTCATGCTCGAACGCATGTCCGCCTTCATGCGAGATCTCGAGCAGGCCGAGCGCGAACTCGCGGCGATGTCGGCGGAAACGCGCATGTCGGCGTGGGTACTCGCCGTGCTGCCGCTCCTCATTGGCGGATTCCTGATCGCATCGAATCCGGAGTATTTCAATGCGATGTGGCAGGACGCGGGCGGCCGCACGCTCGTCTATGTCGCATTCGGGCTTCAGGGCGCCGGTGGCTGCCTGCTCTATCGTCTCGCCCGGTTGAGGTCGTGATGCTTGCGGATCGAATTGCCTCGATTGCATTGGCGCTTGGCGCATTGGGCTTGACGATGCTGGCGCTGCATAT
>NZ_DASXWY010000004.1:0-2190 GCF_036503415.1 Trinickia sp.
CGAATCATGCCGGCGGCCACCGTATGATGCGTGGCCTCGTCGATGAGCACGAACGCGCCCGTCGCCGGCTGCTCGTCATACACGTCGCACACCACCGGCTTTTGCAGCGTCAGCGACACGCGCCCGATGTCGTTCATCGTCAGCGCATGCCGCTCGCTCGTGTGCGCGAGCGTATGCACGTCGAGCACTTCCTTGACCGCCCCCACGCGTGCGAACACCGTGTTCGCCGTCTGCTTGAGCAGATACTTGCGCTGCGTCGATAGCGGCTCCTCGTCGAACCAGCACAAGTCCGCCTCCAGCTTCTTCGCCGGCTGCGGCGCACGCTGCGCCGCCACGAACGTGTCGCCGCGCGAGACGTCCACATCCTCCGTCAGCCGGATCGTCACCGTCTGCCCGGCAAACGCGCGCGTCACCGCCGCCGTGCCGCCCACCACCGGCGCCACGATCTCCGCCACCGTCGCTTCACGCCCCGCCGGCAGCACCGTCACCACGTCGCCCACGCGCACCTCGCCCGCTTCGACCCGGCCCATGTAGCCGCGAAAGTCGTCCGCGCTCGCGCCGTCCTGGCGCGCCACCCACTGCACCGGAAAACGCAGCGCCTCACCCGTGGGCGGCGCCACCGGCAACGCCTCGAGCACGTCCAGCAGCGCCTCGCCCGCGTACCACGGCATGCGCTCGCTCGCCCGCACGATGTTGTCGCCCTTGAGCGCCGACACCGGCACGAACCGCACCCCGTTCAACCCCAGTTGCTGCGCGAGCTGCACGTACGCATCGCGAATCTCGTTGAAACGCGTCTCGCTGTACTCCACCAGGTCCATCTTGTTGATCGCCACGATCACGTGCTGCAGCCCCAGCAGTTTCACGATCGCGCTATGGCGCTTCGTCTGCGGCAGCAGCACTGCCTGGCCCGCCTCGAACGTCACGCGCGTCGCATCCACCAGGATGATCGCCGCATGCGCCGTCGACGCGCCCGTCACCATATTGCGCGTGTACTGCTCGTGGCCCGGCGTGTCCGCGATGATGAACTTGCGCTTGGCCGTGGCGAAATAGCGGTACGCCACATCGATCGTGATGCCCTGCTCGCGCTCGGCCTCCAGCCCATCGGTCAAGAGCGACAAGTCGATCTCATCGCCCACCGTGCGCTTCATCTTCGCGCGCGAGAGCGCCGAGAGCTGATCCGAAAGCACCGCCTTGCTGTCGTACAGCAGCCGTCCGATCAACGTGCTCTTGCCGTCGTCGACGCTGCCCGCCGTGATGAAGCGCAGCACCCCGAGATCCGCCGGTTCATGTGTGTTCATAAGTCCTGCCTCGTGTCCTTCGTATCCTTCGTGTGCTGGGCGCTTAAAAGTAACCCTGCTTCTTGCGCTGCTCCATCGCCGCTTCCGACGCCTGGTCGTCCATGCGTGTCGCGCCGCGCTCCGTGATGTCCGTCACCGCCGTCTCGGCCACGATCTTTTCGACGTCGTCCGCATCGCTCTCGACCGGGCACGTGCAGCTAATATCGCCCACCGTGCGAAAGCGCACGCGCGCCTTCTCGCTCGTCTCGCCCTCGCGCAGCGGCGTGAGCGGCGTCACCGGCACCAGCAGCCCGTTGCGCCGCACGATCTCGCGCTCGTGCGCGTAGTAGATCGACGGCAGCTCCAGCTGCTCGCGCCCGATGTACTGCCATATGTCCAGCTCGGTCCAGTTCGAGATCGGAAACACGCGCAGATGCTCGCCCGCGTGCAGCCGCGCATTGAACAGACTCCACAGCTCCGGGCGCTGCGCCTTCGGATCCCACTGGCCGAATTCGTCGCGAAACGAGAAGATGCGCTCCTTGGCACGCGCCTTCTCCTCATCGCGGCGCGCCCCACCGATCATTGCCGTATAACCGTGCTGCGCGATCGTCTCGAGCAGCGTGACGGCCTGCGCGGCATTGCGCGAGTCCGTCTCGCGACGCAACCGCACGGTGCCGCGCTTGATCGAATCTTCCACATGCCCCACCACGAGTTCGGCACCAAGCTCGGCCGCGCGCCGGTCGCGAAACTCGATCACTTCCGGATAGTTGTGACCGGTGTCGATATGCACCAGCGGAAACGGCAGCACCGTCTTGCGGTTCGCGCCCAGCCCGAACGCCTTGAGCGCCAGGTGCAGCACCACCACCGAGTCCTTGCCGCCCGAAAACAGCAGCGCAGGCTTGGCGCATTCCGC
>NZ_DASXWY010000005.1:0-115644 GCF_036503415.1 Trinickia sp.
CCGCCGCATCAACTGGGCATTTCGGCGCGCGTTTCAAAGCAACCGGATCATCCATAGCCAGACCGTCGATATGTCGAACAGAAGTCCAGCATCGACCGTGTCCGCTATCCAGAAAAACGTCGTAATCCCAGCCGGCCGAAGGCGTGAATGTCACGGCTGGCGGCTCGCATCCAGTGGTCCCACCATACTGTCCGGCGTAACTGCTCATAGCCAGCGATAACGTAATCGGTTTCCCAGCCGGGACCACATACTCCCTGACAAGGTCCTTGTTCACGAGACCATCGCTTCGCATCCATGCGCGCGGACTCGGCGGCATGCCGATCACCACGCTTCGCGATGAATATTTCCACGAGGCAAGGAAGCCGTCCGACACCCTCACACCCGTTGTGTCGCTCCATGGTTTGTAGCAACTCCCCGGCCAGAATGAGGCGCTCCGTGCCGGGCCGTTCGCCGACAAGATTCTCACACGCGCTGATACGGTCGGATCGTAGTCCGGGGTGAGGGTGTCGACATAATGAGTCGGTTGCAAGAAGGCGCATGCAGCCAGCAGTGTCGTAGGTGTTACGAGAAAGACAATTTTTGAAATCGAACCGAACATTTTCACTCGACAGATATGGAGGTTTTCACGGGCGATCTGGACGTCGGCCTGCACGAGCATTCCCACGATTCGAGATCCACCCGCGCTTACGTTTGTGCCAAACATACGCCCATCGTTTGCACGGGGTGCCCGTACCTGGTTGACCGTTTGGCTTTGACAGATTCACCGAAATGCTATTCACGGCATCCCGGCACCGATCTCTTGCAGTTCCCTCGTTCGGGAGACACCGAATCTTCTCGCTCCCGTTTGGGAACTCGACCGCTCAACCCGTGTGCGATTCGAACTCCATCTTGCTCAGCACGCCACTCGCATTGTCGAAATAGAACGTTGCCGTCTTCGTAGTGCCTACCGGTATGCCAACGAACACGACGCCGACCGCTGCTCGCCTAACATACCGATATGTCCAGATTTCATAGCCACCAGCGGTCGACTTGGTCGATGGCGCGCCGAGTTGTTCAACAACTTGATCGCGTGTGGCAGTGCCGACTACGAATTGCTGCTTCAATGACTCCTGCGACGCATCCGAAATTTTTTGCGCGCCCTCTCCCGGGGCGACGGATACGGCACAGCTGACTAGCGAAGATGCCACCAAAACCCCGAAAGCAACTTTAATTAAAATCTTCATCTTTTAATTTCCCCGATTTAAATCATAAATAAAACATCCTGATGTGCCCGACGCTTGCTCTCAGCCTGCACCAAATACAACCATCGCTGCCGCATGACCCGTGCTCCACTTTCGCTCGTCCGGATGCAACTGCTTGTTGTAGGATCATTTCAACCCTGTTCCATCTTCGCTATAAACGTGGCGCCTCCCACAAACTTCGTCGCATCGACACTTCCGGGGCGGAGAACAGCGCATGTAAAAGGTAGGTTGAACAGCAAGCAATCATCGAGATTTATTTCAAACCACGTGGAACCCTGGAACGTCTCTATCTCCTCCTGAGTAGCACTAAACCGATATGCGATCACGGGACTTCCGGACCCCAGAAGATCACACACACGAACCACGTAAAAGCGGTCGGAGTTTTCAGCCCGAAAAGCATTCGCTAGACGGCGCGCATCCTCATCAAAGAGCGCCTTGTCGTCAACCTCGCAAACGCACCAACGATGGTGAGTGACTTCCGCACTGTCAAGCAAACCATCCGCGCCCAAGATTTTCCGAACATCGACGAGAACTCCATCATCGAATTCAGTGCGCCTATTACCTCGTTCGATCCCTGCCTCTGGCACCCCTCGGAGCTTGTGGTGTACAAGCTGGTCTATCTTATTATTCATTTAGTTATACATATTACAATTTGTAACATTCCGTCAATATATCAAAACGCGACACACTTGATCTCGAAAATGTCAGACGTTTGTCGTGTCGGCGCCACAGCGAGCCGTGCCCCTTATTCGGCTGGCCGGCACAGGCCACGCGCGTGCGAAAGCGCCGCGACTCGTATATGCTTCAGACACAGGCCGTACGCCGTCTTGCCGCTGCTGCGCCGGTTCGGCCAGGCCGTTGCCCCGTTTCGTCGGGCGTTTCGATCCTCGGCGAAGCGAAGGCATCACCCTCTTCAATGTTGCCAAGTCGGGTGTCATCGTGAGAGTCCGAGGCCCTTTGGTCAGGTGGGAACGTCCTCAGCCCGCGAGGTGTCTTCGCGCTGATCGCGCCCCTGCCGACGGCCGCTGCGGCAAGCTTGCGTTTCGCCGCTTCCTGTCCGTCTTCACGGTCTTGTCCAGCCGTTCCGTTCGACGTCACAACGCTACCGCCCCACGCGCATCCATCGCCGTGCACACCGACGAAGTCGCTTCGCTGCTGCCGTAGCGTCCCTCACCTTCCGTTCATCCATGTCATCTGCCTGCGTGCTTTTCGCGCGCACGGCATGGCGTCGCTCGCCCCGCGCACGATCGCGTCATATGCGAACCGTGTCGGGCCCGCGCGCGCCCGCGACGCGGCGAGAAACACCTGGCTTTTGATGACGCGCGGCGCCGCGCGCTGACGACAGTCCGCTTTTTATCGATTGCTGCGTCAACAGCGTACCGGGCCGCTATGGTCGCCGTTCATCGCGATACCGGGCGAGCCGCGCTTTTTCGGCGGGCGGGGATTGCCCGCAACACAACGAGAGAACGATCATGCATGACATCGACGAATTCCTGAAAAAGCATCACATCACCGAAATCGAAGCGATCATCCCGGACATGGCGGGCGTCGCGCGCGGCAAGATCATCCCGCGCAGCAAGTTCGAGTCCGGCGAAGCGATGCGGCTGCCGCAGGCCGTCATGATCCAGACGGTGACGGGCGACTATCCCGCCGGCAGCGCCCTCACCGGCGTCACGGACCCGGACATGGTCTGCGTCCCCGACCCGTCGACGATCCGCATCATCCCCTGGGCCGTCGATCCAACGGCCCAGGTCATTCACGACTGCGTTCACTTCGACGGCACGCCCGTCGAGATCTCGCCGCGGCGCGTGCTGCGCCGCGTGCTCGAGCGCTATGCGGCAAAAGGCTGGAAGCCCGTCGTCGCACCGGAGCTCGAGTTCTATCTCGTCGACATGAACAAGGACCCGGACTTGCCGCTTCGCCCGCCCATCGGCCGCACGGGCCGCGCGGAGACGGGCCGGCAAGCCTACTCGATCGACGCCGTCAACGAGTTCGATCCGCTGTTCGAGGACATCTACGAATATTGCGATGTCCAGGAGCTCGAGATCGATACGCTGATTCATGAAGTCGGCGCGGCGCAGATGGAAATCAATTTTTTGCACGGCGATCCGCTGAATCTCGCGGACCGCGTCTTTCTCTTCAAGCGAACGGTGCGCGAGACGGCCTTGCGACACCAGATGTACGCGACGTTCATGGCCAAACCGATGGAAGGCGAGCCGGGCTCGGCCATGCATGTGCACCAAAGCATCATCGACGAAGCGAGCGGGGACAATCTGTTCACGACCCGCGAAGGCGAGCCGGCCCCGTTCTTCTACAGCTATCTGGCCGGTCTGCAGAAATACACGCCGGCGCTGATGCCGATCTTCGCGCCGTATATCAATTCGTACCGGCGTCTGTCGCGCTTCATGGCCGCGCCGATCAATGTGCATTGGGGCTATGACAACCGAACGGTCGGCTTTCGCATCCCGCACTCCCGACCCGCGGCGCGCCGCATCGAAAACCGCATCCCGGGCGTCGATTGCAACCCCTATCTCGCCATCGCGGCGACATTGGCCGCGGGCTATCTCGGCATGACTCAAAACCTCACGCCGACCGAGCCGCTCTCGAGCGACGGCTATCGGATGCCTTATCAACTCCCGCGCAATCTCGAAGACGGGCTCACGCTGATGGGTGCCTGCGAGCCGCTCGCGGAAATCCTCGGGGAGCCGTTCGTGAAAGCCTATCTCGCACTGAAGGAAACCGAATACGACGCGTTTTTCAGGGTCATCAGTTCCTGGGAGCGCAAACATCTGCTGCTGCATGTCTGAGCGCAACGGAGGCGCTATGAATGACGAATTACAACGATCCGCGGACATCGACGTGCAAGCGAAACAGGCTCACCCGCCGGCACGCAGCACCGCCGAATACCGCGAGCTCGATGCCGCGCATCACCTTCATCCGTTCTCGGACATGGGCACGCTCAACCGCCTGGGCAGCCGAGTCATCGTGAAGGCGCAGGGCGTTTATCTCTGGGATTCGGACGGCAATCGCATCATCGACGGCATGGCGGGCCTCTGGTGTGTGAACGTCGGCTACGGGCGGCGCGAATTGGCCGAGGCCGCGTATCGGCAGATGCGGGAGCTGCCGTACTACAACACCTTCTTCAAGACGACGCACCCCCCCGTCATCGAACTTTCGGCCCTGCTCGCCGAATTGACGCCGCCGCCCTTCACGCACTTCTTCTATTGCAATAGCGGTTCGGAAGGCAACGATACGGTCCTGCGCACGGTCTACCGCTATTGGGCGACCCTAGGCCGTCCGAGCAAGAAATATGTCATCTCGCGCAGAAACAGCTACCACGGCTCGACGGTTGCCGGCGCGACACTCGGCGGGATGGATTACATGCACGAGCAGATGCCGTCGAAAGTCGAGCACATCGTCCATATCGATCAGCCCTACTACTTCGGCGAAGCGCAAGCCGATACCCCACCCGAGGCGTTCGGCCTCGCGCGTGCGCGGCAGCTCGAAGCGAAGATCCTCGAGCTTGGTGCGGAAAACGTCGCGGCCTTCATCGGCGAGCCGTTCCAAGGCGCGGGCGGCGTCATTGTCCCACCGTCGAGCTACTGGCCCGAGATCCAGCGGATCTGCCGAAAATACGACGTGCTGCTCGTGGCCGACGAGGTCATCGGCGGGTTCGGCCGCACCGGCGAGTGGTTTGCGCATCAGCACTTCGGCTTCGAGCCCGATCTGATGACACTCGCCAAAGGGCTCACGAGCGGTTATGTCCCTATGGGCGCGGTGGCGTTGACCGAGCGCATCGCCCAACCGATCATCGAGAACGGCGAGTTCAACCACGGGCTCACCTATTCCGGCCATCCCGTTGCTGCCGCTGTGGCGCTAGCCAACCTCGAGCTTTTACGCGACGAACAAATCGTCACGCGCGTGAAAACCGATACGGGGCCCTATTTCCAGGCGTGCCTACGCGAAGCGTTCGCCGGCCATCCGATCGTCGGTGAAATTGCCGGCGCCGGCCTCGTCGCAGGATTGCAGCTGGCCGAGAATCCAGCTGCCCGCCGGCGCTTCGCGCAGGGCGGCGAAACGGGCGCGCTGTGCCGGGATCTGAGCTTCGGCAGCAATCTCATCATGCGGGCCTCGGGCGACCGCATGCTGCTCTCGCCTCCGCTCGTCATCTCGCGCAGTGAGATCGACGAGCTCGTCTCGAAGGCCCGGCACGCAATCGACGCCACGGCGCTGGAGCTCGGCCTCGCCTGAGCGCACTGCGGGGCGGCACGCGAGCCACCCGGGGCGAAGCCGCTCAGGGCGTCGGGGCGTCTGCGCCCCGCCACGCTTGCGTAGCGATGAGCTTCGCCGCGCGCCGCGCCGCGTCCCACCAGACCACGCGAAGAAGCGGCGCATGCTGCGCGATGAATATCGCCTGCACCGGGTCGCTTTCGATGAAGTGCGTGCAGGCCAATTCGAGCGCCGCTTCGGCCTTGTACGCGGCAACCTGTTCGGGATGTTCGCCATGTCTCGACGGGTCGCGCATGACGAGACGCAGATGGGCGTAACCGTGGCGGGCGAGCCAATCCGCCGTGCGCGCCCGGTCGATTTCAGGCCGGCCCGTCACGATGGCCTGCGTCCGCGAGAAATCGATCTGCGGCAAATGCTCGAATGGCAATAGTGCATCGCGTTCCTCGAGTGCCGCCATCAGATCGGCATCGTATCGATGCGGCGGGACGTCGGGAAGCAGCACGCCATCGAGATCGATCGCATAGACGGCAAATTCATGGTCCTCGCCGATCGGCCCCAGCGTGCCCGCCTGTGTGTGCTGCCACCGTGCACGGTAGCGATCCGTATACGCATGCCGCTCCCAGGGAAGCAGCGCAAAATAGCCGCGACAGTCCATGCCGTAATCGGGCCGCATACGGCTCAGATCGTCGAAGACGACGGTCAGCGTCTTGACGACGAGCCCCTGCTCGCGCAGGAAGCTCACGCAATCGGCCAGCGTGTGTCCCGCGCCGGCGATGTCCTCGCAGACCAGTACCTTGCTGCCGCGCGCCGGCAGCGGCACCGACGAATCCCATACCGCGGTCCGTGTGGCCCGTTCGTACCGCAAAAAGGCTGGCACGGCGCCCGTGGCATGAGAAACGAGCGTGGCTGGCCAAGCGCCACCGCGCAAAATCCCGACGGCATGCGTGAAGCCCTCGCGGGCAAGTTCGGGTTGCAGCGAGGCGATCCAATGATCGATCTGTTCGTACGTGAGCGGCAATACCGGCTTGTCCATGACGAAGCGCGCGGAGGTCCATGACTGAAACAAGCCGACAGTCTAGCGCAGCGGCGTACGCCGGATGTGCCAGACGCGCCGCTCGCTAGCGCTATTTCGCTTCGTGCACCGGTCGCCGCTCGACGAACGCGCCGTATTCGCGTTCGAGATACGGTGCCGCATGCTCGAGCAGGAAACGTCTGAAGAGCACGCAAGTCGGCGAAAGCTGCTTCGTGCGCATATGCACGATCTGCCACGTTCGCTCGATGGGTGTACCGTTCACGTCGAGCAAGGCGAGCTCGCCCGAGCGCAGCTCCAGCTGCAACGTATGAAGCGAAATGAGGCTCACCCCCATGCCCGCGATCACGGCCTGTTTGATCGTTTCGTTGCTGCCGAGCGTGATGATCTTGGCCGGCGAAAAAAGGTGCTGCCGAAACATCTCCTCGGCCGCCATGCGCGTGCCGGAACCGGGCTCGCGCAGCAGGAACTTCTCGCCGCGCAGCTCCTGCAAATCGAACCGTCTGGCTGCGACGAGCGGATGATCGACGGGCGCGATCATGACCTGCGGGTGGAATGCGAGCGGCTCGACGGTCGTATCGAGTTCGGCCGGCGGGCGGCCCATCAGCGCGAGATCGATGGCGTTGTCCTGCAGCATCCGCAACAGCGATTCGCGGTTGCCGACCGAGAAATGCACATCGACCTTCGGATACTGACGCGAATAGAGCGCGAGCAGCTTAGGCGCGAAGTAGGTCGCGGAGCTGACGATGCCCACCGCGATCGATCCGCTGTCGGCCAGTTGCAGCGACATCATGGCGTCTTCCGCATCCTTGATCTCGCCGAGGATACGGCTCGCATGATGCGTCAGACGCTCGCCGGCTTCGGTCAGTGTCAGCCGTCGCGCGACGCGCTCGAAAAGCGCAAGCCCGATCGCGTCTTCGAGCTGCCGAATCTGCATCGAGATCGCCGGCTGCGTCAAATGCAGTTCCTCGGCCGCTCGAGCGAAGCTCACGTGACGGCTCGCGACGATGAAGATTTGCAGCTGACGCAGCGTCAGCGAGCGAATGAAGTTCACGTTTGACTGCTTCGTCGAAATGCAACGCTCGCCGCGGCGCGGCGCGAGCTCGCACCGCGAACGCCCGGGCAACCCGCGTCAGCGGCTCGCGCGGGGAGCGTCACCGGGCTTGGCGGGAGGCGGACCTCCGGGCGGCGTCAGCTTGCTCACCGCGGCCTGGAAGCTGAGCGTTTCTGTTTTCACGGGGTGAGCAAAATCGTCGTTCGGCCCCGGCACCTCGGTGCGGATCAGCGCAATCCGTCCGGGCAGTGCGTCGGCGAGTTCAAACGTATAGCGTTTGCCGGTGTAGCGTGCAAAGCGCTCCGCGTTGGGATCGTGCAAGTAAGGCTGGATGACGATCTGCCGCACCGCGACTGTCTTGCCGCCGATATGCTCCGTCGCCGATACGATCTTCGGTCCCTCGGCCAGCGCAAGACGCACCCGCTTTTGGAAATAACGCCGCTGCCCGCCTGTCAACGCCTCCATCTCCGCGATATCGCGTTCGAGGAAATAGATGACGACGGGATTGCAGGGCAGCCCGCTCGTCGGCAGCGGGTGCTCGCCGCCGCGATCGGACACCTTGGCATCGCCCTTCGCATTGCCCTTGCTCGCGACGAGCACGCGCACGACATCGGGAGGCTCGGCCTTTTCTCCGGCCGCCACCATCGCATAGTCGAGTTCCGTCTGGGCCGGCACCTCGTGCAGATGGTCGATCTCGAAGATCAAATGTTCGGCCGCGGTAATCGCGGCCGACGGCTGGGGCTCCACCGCACTCGCCTCCGCCGCCGCGAAGGCGCCGGCACACGCGAGCGCCATGCCCCCTGCAGAGGCGAGCGCGATGACCGCACGCATACGCGCCCTCATTGCGAGCCGCCCGCGCCGGACGATTGCGTCGCCTCCGCACGCTCGAGCAGTGGCACGTTATAGCTCGACAGAATTCGATCGATCTTGCCTTGATTCGCCGAAATCCACTGATCGACCTTGTCGTGCCAGGCCTTTTCGCCATAGCGGACACCCATCGAAATCTCGTAGTCGAAATGGATGCCCTTTTGCGGCGGAAACGGCACGATTCTCACTTTTTCACCCGATTGCTTGGCGAAGTAGCCGGCAATCGGGCCCCAGACGAATGCAACATCGATGTTGCCCGATGCCAGATCGTGCTCGATCATCTCGCCCGGGTACGCTTGCGGATCGCCGCTTTGAACCTGATAGGACATCGCCTGGTCGATCAAGCCGTGAGCGAGCAGCCAGTCGACTGCCGGCGTTTGCGAGAAGATGCCGAAGCGCAGCTTGTGCAGCTCGTCGGCGGGCAGCTTGAGCAGATCGTCCGGCGTTTTAACCGATGCGAACTCAGGCTTGTTCGGCACCACCATCGCATAAGTCGAGTGCAGATACGCGTGCGTCGTCGACGTCAGCTCGTACCCCTTCGGCACGCCGATGATGAGATCGCATTTGAAGCGATCGCTGTCGGCAACTTTCTCGCGCAGCGTATGCCGCACGAAACCCATGCGCTGCGGGAAATAGGTGTACTCGACCTTGTAGCCGAAATCGTGCGCCATCTCCGCTGCGATCTTGTTCTCGTAGCCCTCGCCCTTGTCGTTGGATAACGGCATGTTGTGCGGATCGGCGCAGACTCTGAGCACGCCATCCGCGCCGTCGTTGTTGGGCAGCGCGGGGCCGTCCGCACGCACGGCGGCGCTCGCGAGCGCCGCGCAGCACAGCGCGGTGGCCGACAGTACGATATGCACGGACATTGATTTGCTATGACGCATCCGGTGTCTCCGGGAAGTGACGGCGCGAGCGTTACTTGCTGTCGATGGCACTCAGATCGCCGGGGTTGATCTTCCCGTCCGAGCGCCCTTTCAGATAAGCGTACAGGTCCTGCCAATGGTCCTGCATTCTCTTGCTCGCGCTGAAATCGGGCATGCCCTTGGCAAGACGGCCGCCGAAGACGGTCCGCTTGAATTCGTTCTTGTCGATGACCTTGAGTGCGTCGATGAGGGAGGGTCCGACGAGCCCCTGCTGCTGCGGCCCGTGGCAACGCTGACAATCGAGCGCACGCCATGTCTTCCAGCCCTGCAGCGTATTCTCGTCGACCTTGTTGCCGTCCACGACCTTATACGCCACCTGCTGCGCCTGCGCCGGCTGGTTCTGGGCATAGACGACGGGCAATGCGACAACGGCGGCGGCGAGTGTCGTCGACAACAAGATGGTACGGCCTTTCATACAACGTCTCCTTCGATATAGTGATGCCCCGGGACGCTGCGTTGGCGTGCCGTCGTGGCGGGCGAGTGAAAATGTCGATACTGCTCGATGCTTGAAACCGCCGCGCGCCCGTCGCCCGCTCCTAAAAGCCGATCGGTGACGCGCGGCGTATACCGCTACAACCTACTGCTACGACACGGTACTAGGGCTCAGCTCTTTTCGCCGCCGGGCAGGGCGAACACGAACAGCGTGCCGCCGAGCGCCGTGTACTTGGCCAGTTCGCGATAACCGCCCACGGCACCGAGACCTTCGGTCGACTTCTTCAGACCCGCGGCGAGCCCGATGCCGGCCCATCCGCCGATACCCGAGTAGACGCCGACGTACTGCTTGCCGTTGTACTGGTAGGTGAAGACGTTGCCGATGATGCCCGAGGGCGTCTTGAACTTCCAAAGCTCCTTGCCCGTCTTGATGTCAACTGCCTTGAGATAGCCTTCGAGCGTGCCGTAGAACACGATATTGCCGGCCGTGGCCAATGCACCGGACCACACGGAGAACTTCTCGGGCTTGGACCAGACGATCTTGCCCTTGGACGCATCCCATGCAATGAAGTTGCCCATTGCCTTGTCGACCGTCTTGCCGGCGTTCGCGGCGCCCACGCCCGGGTCGTTCGGCCCCGGATACATCGACAGCGTCGCGCCGACATACGGCTGACCGGCCGTGTAATCGACTTCGAACGGCTCATAGTCCATGCACACGTGGTTCGTCGGTACGAGGAAGAGGCTCGTCTTCGGATCGAAGGAAGCCGGCTGTTCGTCCTTCGAGCCAAGCGCCGACGGGCAGATGTTCTTCACGTTGTGATCGGGGCCCGCTGCCTGCGTCGAATAGGCAGCGTTACGAATCGGCAAGCCGCTCTTCATATCGATACGATCGGCCCAGTTGACGGCCGGGTCGTACTTTTGCGCGACCAGCAATTGGCCCGTCTCGCGGTTCAGCGTATAGGCAAAACCGTTGCGGTCGAAGTGGACGATCGCGGGCGTCTTCTTGCCGTTGATCATGAGGTCCGACAGAATCATTTCATTGACCCCGTCGTAGTCCCACTCGTCGTGCGGAGTCATCTGATAGACCCACTTCGCCATGCCGGTGTTCAGGTCACGCGCGAAGATGGTCATCGACCACTTGTTGTCGCCCGGTCGCTGCGTCGGGTTCCAGGTGCCCGGGTTGCCCGAGCCGTAGTAGACGAGGTTCAGCTTCGGATCCCACGCATACCAGCCCCACGTCGTGCCGCCGCCGATCTTCCATTGATCGCCCTTCCAGGTCTTGAGCGAAGAGTCCTTGCCAACGGGCATCATTTTGCCGTCGGTATAGGTCATCGTTTTGTCGGGGTCGAGCAGGATCTCGTTGTCGGGGCCCGTGCTGTACGCCGTCCAGGCCGGCTTGCCCGTCTTGATGTCGTACGCGATGACGCGCCCGCGCACGCCGAACTCGCCGCCCGAGATGCCCGTCAGCACCTTGTCGCCGAAGACATGCGGCGCGTTGGTGTTGGTTTCGCCCTTCTTGGGATCGCCATTCTTCACCGTCCAGACGACATCGCCTGTTTTCGCGTTGAGTGCGACGAGCGTCGTATCGGCCTGCTGGAGGAAGATCTTGCCGTCGCCATAAGCCAGGCCGCGATTCACGGTGTCGCAACACATCACCGATACGACCTGATCTTCCTGCTTCGGCTGATACTGCCAAAGAAACGTTTGGTCCTTGAGGCTGATCGCCGTCACGTTGTTCGGAAACGGCGTATGGATATACATCGTGTCGCCGATCACGAGCGGCGAGCCCTCATGGCCGCGCAACACGCCCGTCGACATCGTCCATACCACCTGCAGGTTCTTGACGTTGCCGGCGTTGATTTGATTGAGTGTGCTGTAACGGTGATTGTCGTACCCGCCCGACTGGGAAGCCCAGTTCGCGGAGTTCTTGATTGCCGAGTCAAGCTCTGAATCCGCGTTCGCTGCGAGTGTGGTAAAGCCCGCCGATGCGAGAATCGCGAGCCCAAGAACCGTGGTGCGTAAGTTCATGTCTCCTCCAGAATTGTCTTGCAGTTCAACTCACGAATGACCCACGCTACTCATCGCATCGGGCGCGCCCTCTCGAATGCGGGTAACGATCCAACGCTTGTGTCCCGCTTCGGCGGCGGGCTTCATGGCGTATCGCGCTCCAACGCATAATCCATGCCGATGCGCGTCACAGCACGCACGGCCGGCACACCCGAGGTCGTCCCGACGCCCATCGCATGGCCCTCGGCCGCAACCGGACACGCGCGCGGATGGGTGCCGAACGTCGCCCGGCACGGATAGAGGGGCGCCCGGCCGCAACGGTTCGTGCGGCACGCTGCACGCGGAGCGAGACATACTGTGTCAAAACCGCGATAGCGCAACGGCTGGCGCGGCACAATGCCGTTCGCCTTTCGGCGGGATGGGGGTTTTCCTTTAGCCGACGGCCGCTTTCGCGCTTTATGCTGTTTGAGTTCCCGGTGTGTTTCCGCAGTGTTTCTGCGCTTTTTGTATAGTCGAGGTCGAACGGACTTTTTCCGCATGGAGACAACGACCATGAGCCAATCCGAACACGTCTATTCCGACGACGAGATCCGCGCACGTCTCGCCGGTCCGCTCGAGCACTGGTATCTCGAAGACGGGTGGCTGCGGCGCAAGTACAAGACCGAGAGCTGGAAAGGCACGCTGATGGTCGTCGCGACGATCGGTCACTTGGCCGAGGCCGCATGGCATCACCCGGATCTCACGGTTTCCTATGCGTTCGTCATCGTCAAGCTGAAGACGCACACCGCGAAGGGCATCACCGACAAGGACTTCGCGCTTGCGCGCAAGATCGAGGAGGTCGTGCAATGGCAACCCGGCCGCGAAGGCGGGCCGCTCGAAGGCACACCATCCAACGATCAGCGCTTTCGCTACATCAAATACGACGCACCCAAAGACGCGCCGCAAAGCTGAATGCCCCTGACGCGCGCGCCGCGCAATCCGTGACAGTGTGCGTCTGGGCCGGCACAAACCGCTGAGCGGGCCGCGGATGACGCGCTGTCACGCCGAAAGCGGCAGTGCCGCCGCCCCGCGCGTCGGCGCGCTCGATCGGGCATGGTACGTCTCGTGCTTGGCAACGTCTCGCGCATGTGGCGCTGGCTCGAGCCGGCGCTTTCACCGGACCGCCACGCCATCACGAGGACCACGCGATGCCGCTTCATTTTCGCCGCACGTCGGCGCCCAGCACGGTGACCATCGACGCCCCGGCCCGGCTTCATCTCGGCTTTCTGGATCCGAGCGGATCGCTCGGTCGTGTGTTCGGCAGTCTCGGGCTCGTAATCGACGGGGCCGGCACCGAGCTCGAAGCGCGTCTGGCTGAAACGGATTCCATCGCGGGCACGATGACCGACAGCGAACGCGCCCGCATCGGCTGGTGTCTCGAACGGCTGCATGCGGCATACGGCCCGACGCCCGTCGCGTTCAACGTCCTGCGCACACCGCGAGCGCATAGCGGCCTGGGCTCGGGCACCCAGCTCGCACTGACGATCGGCGCAGCCTACGCGCGGCTCACGGGGCTCACGACCACCACCGCCGAGCTCGCCCACTTGCTCGGCCGCGGCGGGCGCTCGGGCATCGGCATCCTCGGTTTCGATTCGGGCGGCCTGCTGCTCGACGGCGGCGCGCCGCGCGATCGCCGTGGCGCAGGCGTGCCGCCTCTCGTCGCGCGCCAGCCTTTTCCCGATGCGTGGCGCGTCATGCTCGTCACGGACACCTCGCGCGAAGGCCTCTCTGGCGAAGCGGAACGGCGCGGGCTTGCGGCGCTTGCGCCGTTTCCGCAGCAGTTGGCGGCTCACCTTTGCCATCTTGCGCTGATGCGGATTCTGCCCGGGGCAGCCGATGGCGATTTCGATGCCTTCGCGCACGGCATCACCGAAATGCAACAGATCATCGGCGAGTACTTCGCGCCGGTGCAAGGCGGCGTATTCGCCAGCCCCGATGTCGAAGCCGCGTTGCGCGCGGCGGCGGCCGGGCGGCCCGCCGGCATCGGCCAGACCTCGTGGGGCCCGACGGGGTTTGCCTTTTTGCCAAGCGCGCTGGAGGCCGACGCGGCGCTCCTCGCGGCGCGCGCCGCGGTTCGCGACAAGCCCCATATCGAATGCGCGGTGTGCGCCGCGCGCAATCGCGGCGCGGTGATCCGCGTTGCGGGTGCGCGCGAAGCGCGCGTCGACGCCGCATGAGCCCCGGAGCATTCGGCGCCGCTGCATCCCCTGCCGCCCCAACCACACGACCTGCGAGTTGTTGCCATGTCAGAAGCCACTGAAAGGCCTTACATCCTCCATATGCTCACGGCCACGCCGCAGATGAGCCCGTTCGATGTCAACATGGCGGCCGACGCCGGCTACCAGGTGATCGTGCCGTATTGCGGGGTCGACGCAAGCATGGTCACCAATCTCACGCAGGACGCCATTTTTTCGCGGGGGCCGAAAGGCGTGTCGCGTACGGGCATTTTCATCGGCGGACGCGACGTGATGCTCGCGGCGGATATGCTCGAGATCGCGCGCAAGGCCATGGTGCCGCCGTTCGAGGTTTCGGTGTTCGCCGATCCGAGCGGCTCGTACACGACCGCCGCGGCGCTCGTCGCACTCGTCGAGCGCCATATGAAGCGCGCGCATGGTATGGAACTCGGCGGCAAGCGCGTGTTGATCCTCGGCGGTACCGGCGCCGTCGGCCGGGTCGCGGCCGCGATGGCGGCCTCGCTGGGCGCGGACGTGACCATCGCCAGTCACGGCTCGCTCGCGCGCGCGAGGCAGGTCAGCGATGAGGTCAACCAACGCTTCGGCATTACGACGACGGCTGTCAGCACCGCCGGCGAAGACGATCTGCACGCCGCGCTCGCCGATACGGAGATCCTGATGGCCTGCGCGACGGCAGGCATCCAGGTGGCCAGTGCCGCGGATCTCGCGCATGCGAGGCGTCTGCTCGTCGCGGCCGACGTGAACGCCGTGCCGCCCGAAGGCATCGCCGGCGTCAACGTCATGAACGACGGCAAGCCCATCGGGCCGTCCGGCGATGCGGGCCCGGTCGGCATCGGCGCGCTTGCGATCGGCAACGTCAAGTACCAGGTCGAGCACCGGCTGTTCGTTCAGATGCGCACGAGCAGCAAGCCCGTCTATCTGGGCTTTCCGCAAGCCTTCGACGAAGCGCGCGCCGTCGCCGCAGGTCTCGGTTGACCGGCAGGCCATGCCCGCATCGAGGCCGTCCGCGCCCTTGCCGCCCATGACACAGCTCGCGCCTTCACGCAGCGCACCGCTCATTGCGGTCGCGGGGCTGTCGGCACGCATGCTCGCCCAGTCCGCGCATCGAGCGGGGCTGCGGGCAGCCGCGCTCGACATCTTCGGCGATCGCGATACCCGCGCGGCCTCGGCGCTGTGGTTCGACGTCGCGGGCGACGGGCTCGCGATCGATCCCGATCGCCTCGTCGATGCGCTGCGCCGCATCGCCCGGCTGCCTCGCGTGGCAGGCTGGATTGCGGGCAGCGGGACCGAACCTTTCGTCGACGAACTCGCAGGGCTTGCGGGACTGCCCGCGCTCATCGGTAACGGTCCCGAGGCGCGCCGCGCCGTGCGCGAGCCACGGCGGTTTTTCGCGCTGCTCGACTCGCTCGGCGTGCCGCACCCGGCCGTCTCATTCGAGCGCCCCGATGGGCCCGCCGCCGACTGGCTCGTCAAACGGGCCGACGGCTGCGGCGGCACACATATCGTCCCTGCCGGAGCAGCAGGCGCCGTTGCGTCGCCGGCCAGCTACTTTCAGCGCAGGACGCGAGGCAAACCCTGCTCGGCGCTGTTCGTCGCCGCGCACGGCACGGCCTCGGTGCTCGGATTTGCCGAAGAATTGAACGCCTCTATCGACGGATTGCCGTTCGTGCATACGGGCGCCATCGGGCCAATCGAGTTGCCGCCCCGTCTCGGCGCCCAGCTGCGCGAGGCCATCGGCGAAATCTGCCGGCACACGGGCCTCGTCGGCATCAACAGCTGCGATTTTCTGCTCGACGACGATGGGTTCTCGCTGCTCGAAATCAATGCGCGGCCGTCGGCGACGATGTCGCTGTACGAAGCCGTCTGGGGGCAATACTGGCCCCTGGGCTTGCTGGAGTGCCACCTCGCGGCCTGCATGCGTGGGCGGCTGCCATCCGTACCGCCCGGCCCCGCCGGGCAGTGCGCGGGTCAGCAGGTCTTGTTCGCCCCCTACGCATTCAACGCATCGCAAACACTGAGCGATGCCTGTCTCGCCGACCCCGGTTGCCGCGATATCCCCATGCCCGGTACGCATATCGCAGCCGGGCAGCCGCTTTGCACGGTCGTCGCCCGCGCGCCGACGCGCCAGGCCGTCATGCATGCGCTCGACCAGGCGCACGCACGCGTTCTCGACCGAATCGACCTACCTTCCCGCGAGTTCCACCATGTCCTCACCGCATCCCAAGCCTGAGCGCGAAGCCCCCCTCAGCGTCAACGCGCTCAGCGAGCGCCATGTCGCAGCGCTGCTCGACAACGCCGGACAACTTGGCGTCGCGCTGACGCGGACCGACGCCGGTACCGTACTCGCCGACGCGGGCGTACATGCGCCGGGGGGCATCGAGGCCGGGCTGCTCGTCGCACGCATCTGCATGGGCGGGCTCGGCACGGTCGGCCTGCGGGCCAGCTTCGACGCGGCCCCGCTTTGGCCCACGTCGATCGAAGTCCATACGTCCTCGCCCGTGCTGGCCTGCCTGGCCAGCCAGTATGCGGGCTGGAGCCTCGCGGCCACGAAAGAGCAGACGGGCGGCAAGAAATTCTTCTCGCTCGGCTCCGGTCCCGCACGCGCGCTGGCGGGCAAGGAGCCGCTGTTCGGCGAGCTCGGCTACCGCGACGCGCACACGCGCGGCGCGCTCGTACTCGAAGTCGATCGTCTGCCGCCGCAAATCATCATCGACAAAGTGCTCGGCGACTGCGGCCTCGCTCCCGATGCGCTGACGATCGTCGTCACGCCGACGCACTCGTTGGCCGGCACCGTGCAGGTCGTGGCCCGTGTCGTCGAAGTCGCGCTGCACAAAACACATGTGCTCGGCGTGGCGCTCGACGAAGTCGTGGAGGGCTCGGGCTGCGCGCCGCTGCCGCCCCCCTCGCCCGATGGCATCGAGGCCATGGGCCGCACCAACGACGCCATTCTGTACGGCGGCCGCGTGCATCTGACGGTGCGCCACGACGCAGCGGCGAAAAAGCTCGCCGTCGAGTTGCCCAGTGCGAACTCGCGCGATTACGGGCGACCGTTCGCCGAGATATTCACGTCGTTCAACTACGATTTTTATCAGATCGATCCCGCGCTGTTCGCACCGGCGGAAGTGTGGGTCAGCAGTCTGGAAAGCGGCGCGACCTGGCACGGGGGCGGGGTCAACGCCTCGCTCTTGCATCAACAGTGGAACGGCGCCGTCGATGACAGCCTCCCGGATCGAACATGAGCTCACTCGATCCCTCTTTGCACGCAATGCGCGGCACGCCTGCGGCAACGGGCCTGCGCATCGCGATCATGACCGACGAGACGGGTTGGCACACCGGCCGGCTCAAGAAAGCCTTCCGCGCGCGCGGCGTCGAGGCCCGCTGCGTCGATCTCGCCGATTGCCGCATCGATACGACCTGGCAGCCGCACGGCCTCGCGATACCGGGGTTCGGACACGGCCTGCCCGACGCGGTCTTCGTACGCGGGATCGCGGGCGGCACGTTCGAGCAGGTGACGCTGCGGCTCGGCGTCCTGCACGCGCTGCGCGAGTTGGGCGTGCCGGTCTACAACGATGCGCGCGCGATCGAGCGCAGCGTCGACAAATCGATGACGAGCTTTTTGCTGCATCGCCACGGCGTGCCGACACCGCCGACATGGGCGAGCGAGTCGACCGCTTTCGCGCAGCGTCTTCTGATGCGGGAAACCGCCGCGGGGCGCGCGCTCGTCCTCAAGCCGTTGTTCGGCTCGCAAGGGCAAGGACTGCAGCGGCTCGGCCCCGTGCGCGGCCTACGGTCGGCCGCGCGCAAGACGAGCGGCACGTCGGCCGCGGGTGCCACGTTGCCGCGGCTCGCGCCGTATCGGAACGTCGCCTATCTTCAGCGGTATGTGGAAGGCGGCAGCCCCGGTTTCGATTGGCGGGTGCTCGTGATCGGTTCGCGCGCCGTGGCGGCAATGCGCCGCGTGGGCGGCAACGGCTGGATTCACAACTTCGCGCAAGGTGCCCGCTGCGAGCCGGCCGAGCTCGACGAGGCACTCGTCAGGACCGCGGTAAGCGCAAGCGCGGCACTGGGGCTCGATTACGGCGGCGTCGATCTGATGCCGAATCCCGACGACCCGAACCGCCCGCTCGTGCTCGAAGTCAATGGCGTCGCGGCCTGGCGCGGGCTGCAATCGGTCACGTCCGTCGATATCGCCGGGGCGCTCGCCGACGATCTGCTCGAACGCAAGCTCGGCCTGACACAAGGCGCGGCGGCCGCCGATGGCTCGCGCGTGATCGATCTGCCCAAACGCCATGCGTGAACAGGCGCCCCGCCGCACGGCTCCTCTGGCCGCGCCCGATGCGTTTTTGGCGGCCTGCCGGCTCGATGTCGAGGTCGCCAAACCGGGCAACGTCAGCGAGCAAAGCGCAGGACACGGCATGGTGGCCGCGCAGTTCATCTCGAGCGCACGCGCGGCGGTCGCGCCGCTTTTCACACCCGGCGCGCCCGTGGGCACCCGCCTGATCGAAGCCGTCCGCGTTACGCGCGCGGCCGTCGACTGCAATACGAATCTGGGTATCGTGCTGCTCGTCGCACCGCTGGCCGCGGCGCTCGACGGCTTCGATGCTCCGCCCGACGCGCGCGATTGGCACTCAGCCACGCAGCGCGTGCTTCAGACACTCGATATCGACGATGCCCGCGCCGCGTTTCGAGCCATCGCCCTCGCCAATCCGGGGGGGCTCGGCGACGCACCCGAGCAATCGGTCCATGCGCCGCCCACCGTCGGGCTGCGCGCGGCGATGGCGCTCGCGGCCGGGCGCGACAGCATTGCGCGCCAGTATGCCGACGGCTTCGCCGACGTCTTTGCCTGCTGCGCGGCAATTGCGCCGCAGGTTCGCGAAGGACAACTCGAAACCGCCACGCTGGAAGCCTTTTTTTCGTTCCTCGGCGGCTGGCCCGATTCGCACATTATGCGCAAGCACGGCGCTGCGCTGGCGCAGAGTGTCACGGACACGGCGCGCGAGGTGCATGCGCGGTGGCGCGATCTCGTGACGAGTCGCGCGCCGCTCGCGGCCGGGACCGTGCTGGCCCGGTGGGACGCCGAACTGAAGGCGCGCGGACTGAACCCCGGTACGAGCGCGGACCTGACGGTCGCGACGCTGTTCGTCGCCCTCGCCGCCGCGCACGCCTGAGCCGCTCGTCGTGCCCGCGCCGTTCTCGCACGCAGCTACTGGCATGAAACCTGTTAGGTACAGCCACCGTGCATCGGTAGTCCACCGCGCGCCCAGCATGCGCCCTCGCGTGAACGGCGCGCCGCACGTATCGCCTGAGGGCGCCAATCAGAAAGTTGATGTCCATCCATCGGAGGAACAGCATGGCCAAAATTAATCGCGTCCTGGTAGGGGAATCGCTCGTCGGGGACGGCAACGAGGTCGCGCATATCGACTTAATCATGGGGCCGCGCGGCTCCGCCGCCGAAACCGCGTTTTGCACCGCACTGACGAACAACAAGGACGGTTTCACCTCGCTTTTGGCCGTCGTCGCGCCGAACCTCGCCACGAAGCCGAACACGGTGTTGTTCAATAAAGTCACGATCAAGGGCGCCAAGCAGGCCGTGCAGATGTTCGGGCCGGCTCAGCACGCGGTCGCGATGGCGGTGGCCGATTCGGTCGAAGACGGCACGATTCCGAAGGATGAAGCGGACGACATCTTCATCTGCGTCGGGGTCTTCATTCACTGGGAAGCCAACGACGACCAGAAAATCCACGACTACAACTACCAGGCGACCCGCGAGTCCATCCAGCGCGCCGTGGCGGGCACGCCGAGCGCGGCGACCGTCGTCGAGCAAAAGGGCAAGGTCCATCACCCGTTCTCGCCGAGCTGAAACGCTGAGCAACCCTGCCGCGCGAGGCGTTCGGCCGCGCGCGGCAGCGTCGTCGACGCCACACGCGAATGGGCGTATCGTTGACTTGCCCCACCCCGGGACGATCGAATCAGAGGCGACCAACATGTTCAACAGTGCTCGCATGATGCTTGCCTGCGGCGCGCTTGCGTCGGCGTTCGCCGGCCAGGCATGGGCGGCCGGTGACGGCGCCCCGGCCGCCGCGGGCGCGGCTCGCGCAGGCTACGACTATCCCACGCAAGGTCGCGTCGAATATGTGCTGACGTGCCTCGACGAGAACGGCCACGATTTCGCGAACGTTTACAAGTGCTCCTGCGTCATCGACAAGATGGCGGCAGTCCTACCCTACGATGAATTCGTGGGCCAGCAGACGTTTGCCCGCTATGCCACGCTCGGCGGAGAGGGCGGAGCGGAATTCCGCGTCGACCATGCCAAGGACGAATCGAAGTCTTTTCGGACATTGAAAACGAACGCCTATCGGGCTTGCGGTCTGACGGGTCCCCTCACGGCCAAGAAATAGGCGGCGCGCGCAACCGGGCTGGCCGCATGGATGCGCGCCCGTCAGCGGCGGTGGCACCGGGTCGGCGGTTCGTCTAATTCGGCTGGCTCGGAACCAGGCCGGCGCCGAGCGACGCCCAGGTGAACGCGGCGTTGCCCTCGGCGGGGCGTCGGCGCTCGATGATCACTCCCACGGCCTTCACGTCGTCGAACTTCGCCGGCTTGGCGATGGCCACCCGAACCCAATACGCGCCGAAGTCGCGGATCAGGCACAGCGCCACCTTCTCGGCCAAGGCCTCGAGCAGCTTTACGCCGTGCGTCGCCAGCAGTTCGTGAAGCGCCGCGCGCACGGCCGCGTAATTGATCGTGTCTTCTATGCGATCGGTCACACAGGCCTTCAGCGAGGGGACGCCGATCGTCAGATTCATGCGTACGGCTTGTGGCAAGTGCAACTCGCTGGTATCGATGCCAATCACCGTCTCGCCGACGAAGTCTTCGATGAAAACGATATCAAGCGCGGGGGCCGCCTGCCGTTCGGACGGCATGCCGGCTTGCTGGCCTGCTGGCAAAGCGGTGGAACTCAAACGGGTGGCATCGATTCGATCCATGGTGCGCTCCGCCGCGCGACGGCAAATGACTAGACGAAAGAGGGACAGCAAGCGCTCGCGCATAACAAGCTGTACCGGCTTTGCGACAACGGCGCGCCATTCGGGGCGCCGCAACCGCATCCACTCAGTAAAGCAAGAAGCACGCTAGGGGATACCCACATAATGCGACTTCTTGTTGAACGCACGCGCCATCGAGGGTAAAGTTTTTCGAGTGCTGGAATGCTTATTCCAGCTTATGAGCCGTCGCGCACCCGGGCATCAGAATCCGCGGCGCAAAGGGGACAACGTTAAATGAGAGCGGCACTTACGAAAGCGGCTGGAAACGCCGCGCGAGGTGTGCGCCGTGGAGACAACCCCATGTCATTGCCCGCTGACAGCAGCTCGCACGTTCGTGAAGTGCTGAATGTCGTCAACCACCACCTGCCGTCCCGGCCGATGAGCGAGCCCGTCGCTCAATCGTGGGCTCGCTGCGTCAACGAGTTCAAGCTGGATCCGGGCCGCTTCGTCACGCCTCCGGTGCTGACCGATTACGAGCTCGCCGCGCGCCGCGAGGCCGTCGGTGATTTGATCGCGTGCGCCAAACTCGAGATGACGACGCTCTATCAGCAACTGGCGGATCCGGAGCTCGCCGTCGTCCTCGTCGATGCCGATGGCGTCATCGTGCATCAGGTGTCCTCGGTCCCATTCGCCGAAGCTGTCGCCGCCGACGGGTTCAGAATCGGCGCCCTCTGGAGCGAGCGCGAGGCCGGGACCAACGGGATGGGGACCTGCATTGCCGAGCGCGACTGTATCGCCGTGTGCCAGCACGAACACTTCTATACCCGCTATACGTCGCTCACTTGCACGGCCGCCCCGATCTTCGACGATCGCGGGGAAATAGCCGGCGTGCTCGATGTGACGAGCCGCTCGAAGCTCTTGCAGCAGCATTCGCTCGTACTGGTCGGCATGTCGCGCCAGATGATCGAAAACCGGCTGCTGAGCGCGCGTTTTCGTCATGTGAACATGATTCAGTTTCATAGCCGGCCGGAATTCGTCGGAACGCTGCATGGGGGCAAGCTTGCCGTCGACGACGAGGGCACCGTCCTCGCCGCCAATCGCAGCGCGGCGTTTCAGCTGGGCTGCCGCTCGCTCGACGAGTTGCGCGGCAAGCGCATCGACGAAGCGTTCAACGCGTCGCTCGAAGATATGATCGCGCGCAGCATCCGCGGCTCGTTTCATCCGATCACCGTCTACAGCGCAAGCGGCACGAATCGCTTTTTCCTCGTCGCGCAAACGCCTCAAACGACGCTCGCACGCGCAACGAGCATCGTCTCTGCGGAACCGGCCGCTCGCCGTCCGGTGCGCGATGCGGGCCCGGCGCCGAGCCGGCTGGACAAGATCTCGCATCTCGAATTCGGCGACCCGCGCATGGCCTCGCAGATCCAGCTCGCCGCACGCGTGATCCAGCGCAAGATTCCGATTGTCGTGCGCGGGCAGACCGGCACCGGCAAGGAAGTCTTTGCGCAAGCGCTCCATAGCATCAGCCCGCTCGCCAATGGGCCCTTCGTGCCAGTGAACTGCGCGTCGCTGCCCGAGAATCTGATCGAGAGCGAGCTTTTCGGCTATCGTGCCGGCGCGTTTACCGGCGCGCAGCGCGAAGGGCGCCGAGGCAAGATCGTGCAAGCCAACGGCGGCACGCTGTTTCTCGATGAAATCGGCGACATGCCGCTCGCGTTGCAGGCGCGTTTGCTGCGAGTCATCGAAGAGCACGAGGTGACGCCGCTCGGTGCCGAAACGACGGTGAAGGTCGAATTCCAGCTGATCAGCGCGAGCCACCGCAATTTGCTCGAGCTCGTGCAAAGCGGCCAATTCCGCGAAGACCTCTACTATCGGCTCAAAGGCATCGAGATCAACCTGCCGTCGCTGGCCGAACGGGCCGACAAGCTGGCGCTGATCCATCACCTGCTCGAATCCGAAACCGACGACCCGCCGGAGCTGACGGCCGAGGCACAGCGTGCGCTGCTCGGCTATGGCTGGCCTGGCAATATCCGGCAATTGCGTCACGTGTTGCAAATGGCCATTGCGCTATCGGACGGTCAGGCGATCCAGTGCGCGCATCTGCCGGCGGAGGTTCTGCAAGGCCAGGCGGCGAGCGTACCGCCGGCTGCGCCCGTGGCGCCGGCCTCGCGTGCGCCCGAGGCACCCGGGTTGCCCCATCTTGCCGAGGATGCCGATATCTCGTCGCTCAACGCGATCCAGATCAAGGAGCGCGAAACGGTGCTTTCGATGCTCGACGAGCATCGCTGGAACGTCAGCAATGTGGCGAAGGCGCTCGGCATCAGCCGCAATACGCTCTATCGCAAGATGCACCGCCTTCACATTCGCCTGTCGCACGACGGCGCCCCGATTCCACTCGACGCATGACCCAAACGAGCGTCCGTCACCTCACTCAATTCAAACCGGATGCCCGATTCGCGTGGTGCGTGACCGGCTCGGGCCACATGCTCGTAGAATCGCTCGCGCTTGCGCTGCAGTTGCCGCGCACCGATCTGTTCCTGTCGCGGGCTGCCGAGGAAGTGCTGCCGCTTTACGGTTGGCCGCTCGAACGCCTGCGCGAACACTTTCGCGTGCTGCGCGACAACAGCGCGAGCGGCGTGCCCGTCGGCATGCTTTATCACGGCATGTACCATACGGTGATCATCGCGCCGGCCACGAGCAATACCGTCGCCAAATGCGCATTCGGCATCTCCGATACGCTACCCACCAACATGTACGCGCAAGCCGGCAAACAGTGCATTTCGAGCATCGTCTATGCGTGCGATACGGAGCCGACCGTCGTCACGCAAAGCCCTGACGAATGGGTCGAACTGCGACCGCGTGCGATCGAGCTGGAAAACGTCGAGCGCTTGAAGCGCTTCGAGTACACGACGCTCGTCACTTCACCCGACGAATTGAGAACGGCACTCGACGGCCGGCTCGCCGCGCTCGATCTCGCATGGACCACATCCTCTTCCTGACCGGCCGTCTCGCCGAGCCCAGCTTGCGGCGCGTGCTGGACGGCATGGCACCCGCGCCTTTCACCTGGGAGGTGCGCGAGCTCGGGCTACAGGTCGCCGCGCTCATGACGGCCGACATGATCCGGCGGCGACTCCCCTCGCCTGTCGCTGCTGCACGTGTGATCGTGCCGGGCCGCTGCCGCGGCGATCTGCAGGCGCTGTCGGAACACTATGGCATTCCGGTGGAGCGCGGCCCCGAAGAAGTCAAAGACCTGCCCCAGTTTTTTGGACGCGAGGCGCGGCCCGTCGACCTGTCGCGCTACGACACGGAAATCTTTGCGGAAATCGTCGATGCGCCGCGGCTCGACATCGACGGTATCGTCGCTCGGGCACGCGAGTATGCAGCGCAAGGCGCCGATGTGATCGATGTCGGCTGCCTGCCCGAAACCGCGTTTCCTCACCTGGAAGAGGCGGTACTTGCGTTGAAACGCCAAGGGTTTCGCGTCAGCGTCGATTCGATGCGTACCGAGGAGCTCTTGCGCGGGGGGCGCGCGGGCGCCGATTATCTGATGAGCTTGAACGTCGATACGCTATGGGTTGCCGATGAGGTCGCGTCGACACCCATTCTCGTCGCGCGCGAACCCGGCGATCCCGCATCGCTCGATGCGGCCATCGATGCGATGCGCGCTCGCGGGCGCGCGTTCCTCGCGGATCCGATTCTCGATCCGATTCCGTTCGGACTCGCCGCATCGATCGCGCGTTACGTCGGCTTGCGCGAGCGTTATCCCGATGTCTCGATCATGATGGGCGTCGGCAATGTGACCGAGTTGACGGAGGCCGATACGAGCGGAATCAATGCGGTGTTGCTCGGCATGGCTGCCGAGCTGCATGTATCGGCGATCCTGACGACCTCGGTCAGCCGGCACGCGCGGCGGGCGGTGCGCGAAGCCGATGTCGCGCGGCGTGTCATGCATGCGGCGCGCGAGGCGCAGGTGTTGCCGAAGGGCCTGGGCGGCGAGCTGGCGACGGTTCACGAAAAGCATCCTTTTCCTTATGGCGCGGCCGAAATCGACGAGTTCGCGCGTGGTGTGCGCGATCCGAACTTCCGGGTGCAGGTGGCCGAGGACGGACTCCATGTTTATAACCGCGCCGGCCATTGGCGCGGTGTCGACCCGTTCGCGATTTATCCCGAACTCGATTTCGGTACGGATGCGGGGCACGCGTTCTACATGGGCGTGCAGCTTGCGCGTGCGGAGGTCGCGTGGCAGTTGGGCAAGCGCTTCAATCAGGACGAGGCGCTCGATTGGGGCTGCGCGGTGGACCGGGCCGAGGAGGATCTCGCCGCATGGTGCGCCCCGGGCGCGACGATGAAGAAGTGAGATTGCCGCCAAATCAGTCGCCACGGGATTCGCCACGATTTCCCTTCGTGCGTCGCATCCCTCTTGGTTTCGGGGGCTAGCCGGTGCTTGCGCCCGCCTGGCGCGCGCGCGGCATCGATGAAGTCGCCGCCTCTGTGACAAGCTCCGTCGAGGGCGTCGCCCGTGCGAACAACTCCTGAAGCAACGCGGGACCGATAGCAGCGCGATGCACCTTGGCCTCGGTATGGCCCCACGCGCGCATCGCTTCCTCCCAGTTGCGCCCGAGCTTCTTTTGTTTCGCCGTCTTCAAGTGAACTGCCGTAAAGGCGCCGAACTCCATCGCGGACAACGTCTGGCTCGCCACCGGCCTCGACGTATGCAAATGCACGAACCAAGGCGCAGCATGCTGACCATCGGAAAGCCGTTTAGGCTGGATAGCGATCTCGAACAATGTACCTGATTCGCCGGTATCGCCAGCGGACGGTAGCCGGACCGGCGCACCCACACTGGCGATTTCTTCGCTGCTCAACAGCCGGCTCAGGTGTTTCGCTCGGGGCAAGGGATCTTGCTTCAGTGCATCGGCTTCGAACGTCTTTATGTTTTGCTCGAGCAGCTTCAGCGCGTCCAGACGATCCGTCAGTTGTGCGATCCGCTCGTCGTCATCGCGCTCGCTCAGCGATGCTTGCACTTGACGCACACGGTCGCTTTCGCCGAACCAGTCTCGTGCCGACACTGTGAGGTAATCGACAACTTGCACGGCGTCGTAGCGGGCGTCGTTCAGCAGCTTCTCGGCCGTACTCGTGTCTTTACCCACTGTACGCGCAACCGCGATGACGTCCGCATCCAGTCGCTTCGCCGTCGCATGATCGACCGGGCAGCGTTTCAACAGTGCGTCGGCGTTCCGTTGCGCCGGCGTGCGCAGGTCAACGGGCGCGGCTGGCGGTGCCGGCGCGGTATCGGACGGAGCGGCCGCGCGCTTGCCCGGCTTGCGGCGCTTGGGCTTCAGCCTCGAGGATGCCGCGGGGGCCGGCGATGCACCTACCGGCGCCGTGAGCATGGCGTTTCGCGGGGCGCTGCTCGAAGGGACGGTTTCGCATAAATCCAGCACGCACGCCTTGTACGCAGCGACCACGTCAGCCGTGTCGAGCATAGCGCGCCAGATTTCGCCAGCGTCATTCTGTTCGATACCGGCATCGTCCATTTCGATACTGGCGGCGACATCGAGACACAGCTTCAACCCGACCCGATCGTATTGATCGACGAATTCCTCGAGCAACGCCTTGTGCCTGTTCAGCGCTTCCGGGGGCACGCCGCCGCCGCGGGGTGCGCCCAACACCGCATCACAGACTGCCTCGTTCAACGCCGTAAAGGCTGCACTGACTTCGTCGCCCCGATAGCGCGAGGCCTCCCTCAGTTCATCCACACGCGAGGCGACGTCTGTCAGTCCTCGCTCTTCGGCCAACTGCGCCAATCGTTCGCTGTGGATGGCGATGAGCACGCCGCGCACGGACTGCGTCGCGCTCGCGCACAATGACTGTTGAGAGACGGCGACCGGCAGCGAGCTTTTGAGCTTTTCCCTGAGTTTTCTCGGCGCCTCCGGGGCTCTCGTGCGTTGCACCATGTCGTCCATCGCCGCACGATACAGGCGCAGTTCATTCAATATCCCGACCCATTCGCCGAGATCCTGTTTCTCGCCGCGCCACGCAACCCGCAAGACGGCCGAAACCGCGGGGTCCGTCTGCAACCCCAGGTCCTGCTGCCACCTCGCGTCCAGCATGGCTTCGCGGCCCGCGAAGCCCGACGCCGCCGCCGCCGACAACATCATCCACAGCACGTTCTCATGTTCGACGGCCTCTGCCGCGCTCACCCTGCTTTGTATTCTCAAAGCAGAGAGCGCGCGGAGCCCTTCGCGGGCGGATTCCATGACGGTGCGCGCAACCTTCACCTTCTGCTCGGGGCTGAGCCTGCGCCTTGGATCCACATCCGCTTCATCCCCATGCTCCGCGACAAGCATCTGCTTCCAGGCCCGGCCGCGGTCCAACGCGCGATTCAGGACATCGCCCGGATCGGCAGTTGCAGACGTCGTGCTGGACCGAGGCAACATGGCGTTGCGCGGCGGCCCGCCCCGCGGTTCGACGGGTGGCCGGGAGCTCGACGCTCGGGGAGCTAGCGCCGCGAACTGCGCGGACTGTGAGGCCGGGTGCGCACTCGCCGGCGGGCTTGCCCCTTCGGCCGCGCCCGTCGGGGCAGGCGCACAATCCGTTGCCGAATGGGTCGGCCCGACCGATTTTCCAATGCCGCCTTCGCTGACGCGTCCGCCCGTCATGATATTCCTTCGATGCTGTCCGTCGCGCTGCCCGGGCGGAAGACACCACCCTCATGAAAAAATGTGGGGGGACATCTCAGACTCGGTGCGCCTCGAAACAGCGCACTATGTCAATGTGCACTGCGCGACACGACGATCAACGGCGAAAGAATGACGCCTTACGCGAAAGCGGCCCGACGGACGATAAGGCAGCCCACGAGGCAATAACACCCCGTAGGGCTGCCGCCGCGGCAGTCCCACGCGTCCGGGCCGCCCGACGCCGGACACGCAAGACTTGACGCCGCGGCAAGCAGTCAGTGATAGCGCTTGGCCATTGCATCGAGCGGCAGCGGTTTGATGCGCGCCGCCTGCCCCGCGCAGCCGAACGCTTCGAAACGCTGGACGCAAATGTCCTTCGCCGCCGCCGTCGCCGCCTTCAGCGCGGCGCGCGGATCGAACTCGGAGCGCGACTGCGCAAACGACCTGCGCATCGCGCCCGTCATCGCCAGCCGAATGTCCGTATCGATGTTGACCTTGCGCACACCATGCGCGATGCCTCGGCGAATCTCCTCGACGGGCACGCCGAACGTCGCCGGAATCTCGCCACCGTAGTCGCGGATCGTTTGAAGCCACTCCTGCGGCACCGACGACGAGCCGTGCATCACGAGATGCGTGTTCGGAATGCGCGCGTGAATTTCGGCGATCCGATCGATCGCGAGAATGTCGCCCGTCGGCTCGCGCGTGAACTTGTAGGCACCGTGCGAGGTGCCAATGGCTATCGCCAGCGCATCGACGCCCGTCGCCTCGACGAACGCGCGCGCCTCCTCGGGATCGGTCAGCAATTCATCGCGCGAGAGCTTGCCCTCGGCGCCCACGCCATCCTCCTCGCCCGCCTGCCCCGTTTCCAACGAACCGAGGCAGCCCAGTTCGCCCTCCACCGAGACGCCCACCGCATGCGCCGCATCGACCACCCGCCGGCTCACGTCGACGTTGTACGTGTACTGCGCAGGCGTTTTCTGATCCGGCATGAGCGAGCCGTCCATCATCACCGAAGTGAAGCCGGAGCGGATCGCCTGCTGGCAAACCGACGGGCTCGCGCCATGATCCTGATGCAGCACGACCGGAATGTCAGGATGCGCCTCCACAGCAGCCAACACGAGATGTCGCAAATAAGCCTCGCCCGCATATTTGCGCGCGCCGGCCGACGCCTGCAGGATGACCGGGCTCGCCGTCGCCTCCGCGGCTTGCATGATCGCGTGGATCTGCTCCATGTTGTTGACGTTGAACGCCGGCACGCCGTAGCCGTGCTCGGCCGCGTGATCGAGCAATTGGCGCAATGCGATGAATGCCATGATCGGGCTCC
Source organism: Trinickia sp. (assembly GCF_036503415.1). GTDB lineage: Bacteria > Pseudomonadota > Gammaproteobacteria > Burkholderiales > Burkholderiaceae > Trinickia. The sequence goes on from NZ_DASXWY010000005.1 coordinate 29,004, forward strand.
TTCCCAAAGTTAAGAATCGATCGAAACCGTCAGCAGCTAGCGCCACGCGCGTGCGACGCGGCACGACATGCCGCGTCGACAACCGCTTGCGTCGTCAAATTGAAATGCGCGAAAAGATCGGCCGCCGGCGCGGACTCGCCGAAGCTGTCGATACCGACCGTCTCCCCGTCGAGCCCGACGTACTGACGCCAGAACGCCGTGACGCCCGCTTCCACCGCGACGCGCGGTACCTCGCGCGGCAGCACGCTATCGCGGTACGACGCGGGCTGCCTGTCGAACACTGTGGTGGACGGCATCGATACGACGCGCGCGGCAATGCCTTGCGCCGCGAGCGGCTCGATGGCCGCCAGCGCAAGCGCCACTTCGGAGCCCGTCGCAATCAGCACCACACGTCGGCTCGCCTGCCGCGCCTGGCCGGCTCCCGGCCCGGCTTCGGCGTCGCCGGTGCCCGCCCCTTCGAGCCAGTCGCGCAATACGTAACCGCCTCGCTCGATGTCGTTGATCCTGGCCTCGGTCCTCGTCACGAACGGGAGCGTCTGGCGGCTCAACAACAGACACGACGGTCCTTGCCGCTCGATCGAAGCCACCCACGCCTGTGCCGTTTCCACGGTGTCGCAGGGCCGCCACACGTCGAGTCCGGGAATGAGTCGCAGGCTTGCCGCGTGCTCGACGGATTGATGCGTCGGTCCGTCCTCGCCCAGACCGATCGAATCGTGCGTGAAAACGAAGATCGAGCGCGTCTTCATCAACGCGGCCATGCGCAAGGCGTTGCGCGCGTAATCCGAGAACGTGAGGAACGTGCCGCCGAACGGCAGATACCCGCGATGCAGTGCGATGCCGTTCATGACCGCACTCATGCCGAACTCCCGCACACCGAAGTGCAGATAGTTTCCGCCGCGCAGGCCGCCGTCGTCGGCTCCGATCTCGACCGCGGCCGCCCAGTCGGTCAGATTCGAGCCCGTCAGGTCGGCGGAGCCGCCGAGCAACTCCGGCAACGCGGCAGCCAGCGCGCCGATGGCAAGCTGAGACGCTTTGCGTGTCGCCACGGATTGCGCGGCGTCGTTGGCCGTGCGCACCATCATCCGCGCCGCCGCGGCCCAGCTTTGCGGCAATGCACCGCTCGCGCGCCGCTCGAACTCCACGGCTTCGCGCGGGAACTCCCGGCGATAGGCGGCAAACCGCTGCGTCCATTGCGCTTCGGCCTGGGCGCCGCGCATCGTCGCATCCCATGACGAACGGACCTCGTCCGGCACGACGAACGGCGCGTGCGGCCAATTCAGCGCCGCACGCATAGCGGCAATCTCCGCCGCGCCCAGCGGCGCGCCGTGGACCTCGTGCGTGCCGGCCTTGGTCGGCGAGCCGCGCCCGATCACCGTCTTGCAACCGATCAACGTCGGACGTCCCGCGCCGCGCGCTTCGACAATCGCGCGATCGACCGCATCGACATCGTGCCCGTCGACATCGCGCACGACGTGCCATCCGTACGCGGCGAATCGCGCCGGTGTATCGTCGGCGAACCAGCCGTCGACATGCCCGTCGATCGAAATGCCGTTATCGTCATAGAGGACGATCAGCTTGTCGAGCCTCAGCGTACCCGCGAGCGAGCACGCCTCGTGCGATAGGCCTTCCATCAGGCACCCGTCGCCGACGAACGCATAGGTATAGTGATCGACGATGCGATGCCCGGGCCGATTGAACTCGCGCGCGAGCAGCGCCTCGGCGAGCGCCATCCCGACGGCGTTCGCGAGACCCTGCCCGAGCGGGCCCGTCGTCGTTTCCACGCCCGGCGTCACGCCCACCTCCGGATGTCCCGGCGTCTTGCTGTGCAGTTGCCTGAAGCGCCGCAGCTCGTCGACCGGCAACGCATAGCCGGTCAAATGCAGCAGCGCATAGAGCAACATCGAGCCGTGGCCGTTGGAGAGCACGAAGCGATCGCGATCGGGCCACGACGGATTGCGCGGGTTGTGCTTCAGATGACGGTCCCAAAGCGCGACTGCGATTTCGGCCATGCCGAGCGGCATGCCCGGGTGGCCGGAGTTGGCTTGCTGGACCGCATCGATTGCGAGCATGCGCAAGGCGTTCGCCATTAGCGCAGTGGCGTTGCCTTCAGCGGGTTGAGCTTGGGCTGCAGCGTTCATGATCGGTCGTCCCTCCTGGCATCAGGCGCGCGCGCGGCGATCCATCAATTGCAGAATCATCGGCGTGAAGATGAGCTGCATTGCAAGCCCCATCTTGCCGCCCGGTACCACGATCACGTTCGGACGCGACATGAACGAGTCGTGCAGCATCGTGAGCAAATATTGGAAGTCGATTCCCTTGGGCCGCGCGAACCGGATCACGACGAAGCTCTCGTCGGGCTGCGGAATCTCGCGCGCGGTGAACGGGTTGGAGGTGTCGACAGTCGGCACGCGCTGGAAGTTGACGTGCGTGCGCGAGAACTGCGGGCAGATGTAGTTCACGTAATCGGGCATGCGGCGAAGGATCGTGTCGACCACCGCTTCATGCGAATAGCCGCGCATCGTCTGGTCGCGATGCAGCTTCTGAATCCACTCGAGGTTGATGATCGGCACGACGCCCACGAGCAGATCCGCATGACGCGCGATGTCGACTGTCCCCGTCACGGCCGCGCCATGCAGCCCTTCGTAAAAGAGCAGATCGCTCCCAGGATCCACGTCCTCCCACGGCGTAAACGTGCCCGCCGGCTGCTGGTAAACAGCCGATTCCTTCTCGTCGTGCACGTAATGCCGAAACCGTCCAGTGCCGTCGCCGGCATAGCTCGAAAAAAGCGCCTCGAGTTCTTCGAGCAGATTCGCCTCGGGGCCGAAATGGCTGAAATTCATGACACCGTCGCGCTCGCGCTGCTGCATCGCATCGCGCATACCGGCACGATCGTAGCGATGAAACGCATCGCCTTCGACGACTTGCGCGTTGATGCGTTCGCGTCGAAAGATATGCGTAAAGCTCTTCATGACGGTTGTCGTACCGGCGCCGCTCGAGCCGGTCACGGCAATGATCGGGTGCTTGACGGACATGCGTGTCTCCGGGAAGTCGTTCTGAATCTGGCTGCAAGCGCGTAACCCGCGGCAAAAACGCCGCGAAAACGCATCAAGCCGGCGTCTCAGGCAAAAAAAGCGAACGCGGCTGAAAAAGCGGAGACGTATAGGGCTTGTCCTCACCGCGATCGAACTCGCGGTGATAGCGGCCGATGCGCTCGACTTCGTTGCGCGAGCCCAGAATCACGGGCACACGCTCGTGCAGCGCGCGCGGCTTCACGTCGAGAATGCGCTCGCGTCCGGTGATCGCCGAACCGCCCGCCTGCTCGATGAGAAAGCTCATCGGGTTGGCCTCGTAGAGCAATCTGAGGCGCCCCGCGACGCCGGGGGTCTTGAAGTCGCGCGGATACATGAAGACCCCGCCGCGCATCAGGATCCGATGGACCTCCGCGACCATCGACGCGATCCAGCGCATGTTGAAATCGCGCTCGCGGCAGCCGGTGCGCCCGTCCTTGCATTCCTGGACGTACCTGCGCACCGGGTCCTCCCAGAACCGCTCGTTCGACGCGTTGATCGCGAATTCGCTCGTCTCGTCGGGAATGCGAATGTCCGAATGCGTGAGCACGAAATTGCCGACATCGCGCTCGAGCGTGAAGCCGTGCGTCCCGTTGCCAACCGAGAGGACGAGCATCGTCGAGGGTCCGTAGATCGCATAGCCGGCCGCGACCTGTTCGTGGCCCGGGCGCAGGAATCCGGTCTCGCCGCTTTGCCCGTCCTTGCAACGCAGGACCGAGAAGATCGAACCCACGACGCCGTTGATATCGATGTTCGACGATCCATCGAGCGGATCGAACGCGAGCAGATACTCGCCACGCGGGTATTCGGATGGGATCGCATAGACTGTCTCCATTTCCTCCGAGACCATCGCCGCGAGCAGACCGTCCCACTCGCAATGCTGGACAAAGATCTCGTTGGTGGCGATATCGAGCTTCTTCTGCTCTTCGCCGTGCGTATTGACCGACTGTGCGGATCCGTAATTGCCGCCGAGCGCGCCGCGCGTGAGCGCCGACGAAATCGTCTTGATCGCCGCGGCGACATCGATCAGCAAGGCCGAGAGCCCAGCGGCCGCCACGGGCGACGGCTGCCGATCGAGCGTGTCGATCAGGAACTTCGAAAGGGTCGTACGTCCGTCCTGCATGGCGCTCTCCTTGACATCGTTTCTAAATCGGGCCGGGCGGCGACGTACCCGCATGGGGCTGGTGCGAGACGCCATTGAGCAGCGAGCCTGCGACGCTTTCGTCGAAGACGCGGCTCGCGCGGATGTCCTCGCTCGTGATGCGCATGAGCGCTGCCGTATCGATCGGCGCGCCGCCCGCAATCGCGCGTGCGAACAAACGCCGGGCCTGGCGCAGCCGCGCGCGGTCGAGCGCGTTGCGCACCGAGCGCGCATTGGCGAAATTCGGCTGGCGCGTGCGGCGCGCGATGTACTCGGCGAACGCTTCGCGTGAATCGGCATCGAACGCGTAATGCATGCCGTCGAGCATGCGCTCGGCGATCTGGACCAGCTCGCCTTGCTCGTAGTCCGGGAATTCGATGTGATGGGCGATGCGCGAGCGGAATCCCGGGTTGCTCTGAAAGAACGTCTCCATGCGCGACGTGTAGCCGGCCAGGATCACGACGAGATCGTCGCGCTGGTTTTCCATCGTCTGCAACAGAATCTCGATGGCCTCCTGACCGTAGTCGCGCTCGTTCTCCGGGCGATAGAGGTAGTACGCCTCGTCGATGAACAGCACGCCGCCCATTGCCCGCTTGAGGACATCGCGCGTTTTGGGCGCGGTATGTCCGATGTATTGACCGACGAGATCGTCGCGCGTCACCGAGACGAGATGGTTGCGACGGATATAGCCGAGCCGATGCAACACCTCGGCCATGCGCAGCGCGACTGTCGTCTTGCCGGTGCCGGGGTTGCCCGAAAAACACATGTGCAGCGTGGGCGCGCCGCTCGCGAGATCGAGTTGCGAGCGGGCCCGCTCGACGATGAGCAGCGCCGCGATTTCGCGAATGCGCGTCTTGACCGGAAGCAGGCCGACGAGATCGCGATCGAGCTCGTCGAGCACCGCCGCAATGCCGGAATCGCGATAAAGACCGGCAAGATCGACGCTTTGGGCGCAGTCCATCGTCAGCCCTTCGCACCGTAGCGCTGACCCTCGGGCGCATTGCTCGCGTAGCTCGTCATGCTGTAGCGCTGAATGCGGCTGCGATCATCGGTCCGTGTCAGACGGAAGCCCGGCTCAACGGCGGGGCGGTTCACGATGAACGACATCCGCATCGTCTCGAAGCTGCGCGTCGAATCGAAGGCGTTCACCTTGATGTAGCGATCGGGATAGGTGGTGCGGCAGGCGCGCACTTCCTGCATGACGCCGGCGGCGTCGCGCAGATCGAACATCGGCAGACCCCACATTTCCCAGTACGTGTTGCGAGGATGAGGGTCGTCGGTGAACTCGACCGAGCAGGCCCAGCCCTGGCTGAGGGCATAGTCGATCTGCAGGCCGATCTCCTCGTCGGTCAGATCGGGCAGGAAGGAAAACGTCCCTTGCGTGATTCGCATGACAAAACCTCTCGTTGGTTCGCGGTGATTTCGCGTGGGTTGATCGCGCTCAAGCCACGCTCGGCGTGACCGCATAGTCCGGCGTATCGGTCGATGCGTAGTTGAACGTCACGTCCTTCCACGTATCGAGTGCCTGTTTGAGCGGCGTGCAAAAGCGCGCCGCCGCCTCCAGGATGTCGGGCCCCTCGTTGGCAATGTCGCGCCCTTCGTTGCGCGCCTTCACCATCGCTTCGAGGGCCACCCGATTCGCCGTGGCCCCGGCCTGGATACCGGCCGGATGCCCGATCGTGCCGCCGCCGAACTGCAAAATGGCGTCGTCGCCGAACAGGTCGAGCAGCTGATGCATCTGCCCTGCATGAATCCCGCCAGATGCCACCGGCATCACTTTGCGCAAGCCCGCCCAGGGTTGATCGAAGAAAAGGCCGCGTGACAGGTCCACTTCGTTGCGCGCCTCTCGACACACGTTGTAATACCCCTGTACCGAAAGCGGATCGCCTTCGAGCTTGCCGACGGCGGTGCCCGCATGGGCATGATCGACACCGGCCATGCGCAGCCACTTGGCAATCACGCGAAACGAAATGCCGTGATTGCGTTGCCGCGTATAGGTGCCGTGGCCGGCGCGGTGAAGATGCAGGATCATGTCGTTGCGCCGTGCCCATTTCGACATCGATTGAATCGCGGTCCAGCCGATCACGAGGTCGATCATGACGATGCAAGACCCGAGTTCCTTCGCGAATTCGGCCCGCTCGTACATGTCTTCCATGGTGCCGGCCGTCACGTTCAGGTAATGGCCCTTCACTTCGCCGGTCTCGGCCTGCGCCCGATGGACGGCTTCCATCGCGAAGAGGAAACGGTCGCGCCAGTGCATGAAGGCCTGCGAGTTGATGTTCTCGTCGTCCTTCAGGAAGTCGAGCCCACCCCTGAGGCCTTCATAGACGACACGCCCATAGTTCTTGCCGGACAGGCCGAGCTTCGGCTTCACGGTTGCGCCCAACAACGGCCGCCCGTATTTGTCGAGCCGCTCGCGCTCCACGACGATGCCCGTGGGCGGGCCCTGAAACGTCTTCAGGTAAGCCACCGGGATGCGCATGTCTTCGAGACGCAGCGCCTTGAGCGGCTTGAAGCCGAACACGTTGCCGATGATCGAAGCCGTGAGATTCGCCACGGAGCCTTCCTCGAACAGATCGAGCTCGTAAGCGATATAGGCGAAGTACTGCGGATCGCCCTGGCTCGTTCCGGGCACAGGCTCGATCCGATACGCCTTCGCTCGGTACATGTCGCACGCGGTCAAGCGGTCGGTCCACACCACGGTCCAGGTCGCCGTCGACGATTCGCCGGCCACGGCGGCCGCAGCTTCCTCGGGCTCCACGCCCGCTTGCGGCGTGATTCGAAACATCGCGATGACATCGGTATCCTTCGGCGTGTAGTCCGGCTGCCAGTAGCCCATTTCGCGGTACTTCATCACGCCGGCGGCATATCGCTCGCGCGGAGTGCGTGCCGGCTCGACGGCTGCCTTGCTGAAATCGTTCATGACGTGTCCTCGAATTTGACTCGGCGCGCTTTGCAGCGAGTGGCCAAGCGCTTGAGTTGCACTCTAGGGGAGCACGCATGCGTTGGGAAATCACGATTTCATTCGTGAGCATTAAGCGATGCGTTATCGATTGCGGATGACGAAGCGCGATTGCGTGATATGCGTCGATCGGTTGGTCCCGCACTGTCCCGTTTCGGAACGGGCTGTAACAGGCGATGTTCCAATCGGCCACGCCTGAAACACTTTGCTGCGTTTTCGTCACACCGCGGGGCTCACGCTAAACCGTGCAAACCTGCCCATCGCCTGTCATACTGGTTGCACGCACGTCGTACGAGTTGAAGGCACCGCACCCTGTGCGCAGGTCCATGCGGCTTCGCGCCTCGGCACGAAGCTTGCGTGACCGACGCTCGCCGCTCGACTCCCGGCAACCTGCCGGGCCCGCCGGCGGCACTTCCCAATGACCGAATGGAGGGACTTTCGATGCAATGGACGACACCTAGCTACTCCGACATGCGTTTCGGCTTCGAAATCACGATGTACATCGCGAATCGTTAAGACCAAGCGCGGGCCGCGTCATGCGGCCCCTTCGCCGGAGCCCGCTGTCCCTTCGTAAAACCCGGCCGGCCGATCGGCACGGTGCACCGTGATGACCTCCGCCATGATCTTCGAGACGATCGTTACCACTGCGGCGCCCGACGGCCGGCCCCACATTGCCCCGATGGGGGTGCGCTACGAGGACGGCTTCGCTGTTCTTTCCCCATTTCGGCCGTCCGCCACGCTCGATAACATCGTCGCCACGCGTGCGGCCGTTCTGAACTTCACCACCGATGTCCGCGTCTTCGCCGGCTGCGTCACGCATTGCGCGACGGATTGGCCGACGATCGCGGCCACGCGCGTCGCGACCGTGCGCCTTGCCGAATCGCTCGCGCACACGGAATTCGAGCTCGAACGCATCGAGGACGACGCTCAGCGCCCCGTGCTGCGCATGAAACCCGTGCACCAGGAGCAGCACGAGCCCTTCGCGGGCTTCAATCGCGCGCAGGCGGCCGTCATCGAAGGCGCCGTGCTGGTGAGCCGCTTGTTCATGTTGCCTGCCGACAAGGTCGATCGCGAAATGGCCTACCTGCAGATCGCCATCGACAAAACCGCCGGCGAGCGCGAGCGCACCGCCTGGAGCTGGCTCGTCGCGGCCATCGCGCGCCATCGCGCCACCGCAACCGTGGGCGCAGCCCCCGCTACGGTCGATACACCGCTGGGCGGGCGCGCCCATCATTGACATCCCCACTCACCCTGGAGAGTTTGTATGACCGCATTGCTTGCGAGCGTTCGCTCGGAACAAGAGGCGCTTGCCGCCGCTCACGCCGGCGCCGAACTCATCGATCTCAAGGAGCCGCGCTCCGGTGCGCTCGGCGGTTTGCCCATCGCGCAGATCGGCAGGATTGCCGCCGCGCTGCGCGCACAGTATGCGGTGAAGCCGATCAGCGCGACCATCGGAGACATCGATAGCGAGGACGTCGACGAAGTAGCCGCGCGCGTCATGGACGTGAGCGCGGCCGGAGTCGACTACGTCAAGGTCGGCGTGACGCCGGGCGCCGGCGCGAAGCGATGCCTCGAAGCACTCGCGAGCCTGCCGGCCGCCGTGGTGCCGGTGCTGCTCGCGGACGCCGGCATCGATGCCGCGCTCGTCGCGCATGCCGCGTCGCTCGGATTCGTCGGCGTCATGTTCGACACGGCGGCCAAAGACGGACGCACGCTGTTCGATCATGTCGACGAAGAGACGCTCGGGCACTGGCTCGGGCTCGCGCGCAAGCAAGGCGCGATGAGCGGCATCGCCGGATCGCTCGGCTGGGCGCAACTCGAGCGCATTCGCGCGCTCGCGCCCGATATCGCGGGTTTTCGCGGTGCGCTGTGCGTGGACGGACGCGGCTCGTCGCTCGATCCGCAGCGGGTGACGCAGTGGGCGCAGGCGCTGCATCGGCCCGCTGCCACGCTCGCCGAAGGCGCACCCGGCGCCGCGCCGAGGCCCGCCCCGCACGCCTGAACGGGCGGCTCGCGCACGATCGAGCCGCGGAGATTGCCCGCCGGCTCGATTCGCGGCGCGCTGCGCGCGAAACGCGCCCTCAGGCCGCGCCGCCGACGCGGTCCGCGGCCCACGCGGCCGGCAGGTTCAGCAGCCGCTCATGGACGCGTTCGATGTCGTCCTTGTTGAAAAACTCCACCAGGTAGTTGGCATCCTTGACGTAACCGAGAAACCGCCGGTCCACGATGCCGCTCGAGGCGAGCGATTCGATCGGCTCGCCAAGCTCGATCGGGCAGGACTTCACCACGATCAGGCGCTCTGCGTTGAGCATCGTCGACAGCCACGCCGCGAGGCTGTCCGAGGTCGTATCCCAGTTGCTCATCGCATCGGGCTCGTCGCGCATCAGTGCGGTCGGGACCCAGATCGCCACGCGGCCGTCGCGCAACGCGCGGCGGACTTTCGCCTCGCTCGAGGCCAGCACGAGCTCGGGCGAAAGCCCCTGCATCATCAGTGCGTACTGCGTCATCGCCAGCAGACACATGTTGTGAGCGGCAAGGTCGTTGAAACGCCATTCGGCCTGGTATTGCCGCACCTTGTCGGCGAAATCGCCGCCGCCCGGCACGATCACGACCCGGCCACCGCCCATCTCCGCGAGCTCCGTCAGCCAGCCGCGCAGCGCCGGGTCGTGACTGAGGCTGCCCCCGATCTTGACCACCCACATGATCTTCCTCGCATCGATGATTGCTGTTTGCTGATGTCCCACCCCGGTGCGCCGGTGTTCGCGTCAGGTACGACGCGCCGCCACGCCCGGCGCGCTTGCGTCGAACGGCGAGGCGCGGGCCGCCAATAGCGCGAGCGCCACGCTCGGCGCGCACGTGGCGGCCCAGTCGCCGCACTGACCCGATGCGCCCGTCAGCGCGCCGATATCGACGTACGGCCGGCCACGCTCCCGCGCCAGCGCCGCGACGAGGAAGCGCCCGCATCCGGCCCCGACGAGCGGCGCCGATGCGAGCCCGTCGTGGTGGCCCTCGACGCGCTCGAGGTTGAGGCCGGTTTGCGCCAGCTGCAGCGTGCGCCACCTGAGCGCGAAGCGCAGCCAGTCGGCGTCGCTCGCCTCGCGCGCATCGCGGCCGATCATGCGGGCAAGGCGCACGCGGCTCGCCGCCTCCGTCTTCGGGCCGCCGTCGGCGCTCGCGTGCACGTCATGCGCCGCATCGAGTTCGCCCGTGAGGCGGTAGACGTCGGCCGTCGTCGCGAACCACTCGTTCATGACGTTGACGAAGGTACCGCCGAACGCGACCCGTTGCGCCAGTCCACACAGTGGCGTGCGCACCACGCCTTGATACACGAGTTCGCCGGTGGCGAGCCGGCCCGCATCGTCTCTCGCCTGAGCCACCACCCGTCCATTCGAGATCGGTACGATGTCGGTCGTCGTGCTGCCGATATCGACGAGCACCGCGTCGGGCAAGCGCGTTGCGAGCCAACTGGCCGTTGCGAGCCAGTTCGCGGAGGCCACCTGCCGCCACGCATCGGCGCAATGTTGCGCGCTGAGCCACCCGGCATCGCCGCCGTAGAACCGCACGTGCGGGCCCAGCCGTGCGGCGAGCGCCTCGGCGATTGCGCGCACGCCTTCCTCTCGGCTCGCAAACAGATCGACCATCTCGCCCGTCATCGTCACGGCGTGCCGGACATCGGGGCCGGCAGCGGCGGGCCACCGGGCCAGGGCGAGGTCGATTGCCCGATGCAGATGGTCGAGCCCCTGCCATAACGGGCAGGCCCACTGCCCGACATCGTCGATGCGGCCGGACGTGCCCATTGCGCTGACTTTCAGATGCGCTCCGCCGACATCCCAGCCGAACGTGAGCGCGTAGGGCCCGGCGGCGACGCCCCGGCCGTTCACGGACGCACCCCGCATTCGGCCAACGCGCCGACAACGGCCCTGCTGGCGGGCCGCCCAAGCCTCACACCGTGTGCCGCGAGCAGCGCCTGGGTCAGCCCGCGGCCGCGCGTCGCGGCGAGTTCCGCATAGGCGGTCGTCAAGCGCGGATTGACCTCGATCACGACAGGACCGCGCACCGGGTGCCAGACGACGTCGACGCCGACGAAGCCGCGCAGGCCCGGCATCGCGTCGGCGATACGTCGTGCGAGCGAAGCGAGCGTGCGCCCGCGCGCGCTGCCGAGGTCGACCTGGTCCGCCCGCACGCCGCGGAACTCGACGATCCGCGCCGGCGCCCCCGGCGCGTGACGCAACGTCGCCGCTATGTCCTGACGATTGATGCTGAGGAGCTCGGCGCCCTCTTCGCGGCAAATCAACGACAGACTCAGTGGCTCGCCGTCGACCCATGCCTGGAGCACGGGGTTTCGGCCGACCGCCGCGCGCGAGTCGTATTCCGCGCATGCGGCGGGAAACGAATCGAAGATGAATGTGTCGAGCGCACCTGCGCCGTCGTCGGGTTTGACCACCCACGAGCCGGCGTCGCACTCGCTGCGCCGCGAGGCCTCCGGGGCCCCGGCCGGCTCGACGGGCGAGAGCGCCGGCGTTGTCGCGATGCCCGACGCAGCCAGACGGCAAGCGGTCGCGCGCTTGCTCGATGCGATCCGGATAGCCTCGCGCGAGCAGCCCAGCCAACGTTCGTTTCCGACGGCATCGTGCAGCTCGAGCAACAAGCCGTCGCATTCGGGGGCGATGACCCACGTGTAATCGTGCTCGCGCGCCAGGCGGCCCACGAAGGCGGGAATCGATTCGCCATCGCTGGGCAGACGGTACGCAGTGCCGGGGCGCGGCGTTTCGAAGCGCGAGCTCGCGTAAGTGACCTGCAGGCCGTCGATCTCCCGCAACTGCCCCACGAGCGCATCGCGCATCATCCGCCCTTCGCCGATCAACGCGCCGAGATCGGCGAGGCCGCCCTCGCCTGCCAACGCGGGATCGAGGCCGCCGCCGGTGAGATACTCGTACACGAAGATCTTGCTCAAAGGACCCACCTCATGCTGGTCATACCGGTTCTCGACTTGCTCGGCGGCCATGCCGTGCGCGCCGTGCGCGGCCGTCGGGACGACTACCGTCCAATCCGCTCGCCGCTCGCCGCCACGAGCGACCCGCTTCTCCTTGCACCCGCGCTCGCCGCCGCAAGCGCTGCCAGCACGCTCTACGTCGCCGATCTCGACGCGATCCTCGCGCGCGGCGATCATGCCCGCACGCTCGCGGCCTTGCGCGTCGCGATGCCCGACATCGAGATATGGCTCGATGCGGGCTTCGCAGACTACGACTCGATGCGCGCAACGTTCGCCCGCATCGATGAAGCCGCGACCTGCTCGGAGTCCGCGCCCCGCGCGCGGCTCGTCCCCGTGTTCGGGACCGAGTCGCTGCGCGACCCCAACGCGCTCGAGGCCGCGCTTGCCGATGGCCTTGCGCCGATCCTCTCGCTCGATTACCGCGCCGGCCAACTCGTCGCGCCTGCTGCTTGCGTCAGCGAGTTCGAGCGCGGCACAGGTTCGTGGCCTGCTCGCGTAATCGCAATGACGCTCGATCAGGTCGGCAGCTACGCAGGCCCTGATCTCGATACTTTCCAGCGCCTGCGCGACGCGGCACCGATCGGTACGACGGTGATCGGTGCCGGCGGCATCCGCGATCGGCGCGACCTCGCCGCGGCGGCCCAATCCGGCGCACCGGCATGGCTGATTGCTTCGGCACTGCACGACGGCCGGCTCGACGCTGAGCGCTAGGCACCGCCGAGCCGCCACGGCAGTGCGATACACAAGTTCCATGCCATCGGCAAAGGCCAAGGCGCGCCGAAAACCCGACACGACACCGCGGCGCCTGGCCTGTGACACTCTGCCCCAAACGGCAAACAACCTGTGCGCGCGGCACATAAGCAGCGCGCATGGCGTCGAACGCTATCGGTATCGGCTCGCTCGCGCACCGAACTGAAACCCCCGATCGAAATCGCCCGCGCGAAGCGAGGTACCGCGCCCTGCGATGGAACTCGGCATAGGCCTTGCTTGATGGCCCCGCATGCCCTACTCGTCTCCCGATCCTTCGAGCGCTGGAGCGCCCGGCGCCGCCGGGCCTGTCCCACCGACGACCGTGCACGACTGGACCTGCCCGTTCTGTCCGCTGCTGTGCGACGACCTGACGCTCACGGTCGAGGCCGGCGGCACGCTCACGGCTGCGCCTGGCGCCTGCAAGCGGCTCAGCGAATCGCTCGGTCGCTATCGCGCGGACGATGCGCGCAGCGCTGCGACGATCGACGGGCAGCCCGCATCGCACGACGAGGCGCTCGCTCGCGCCGCCCAGATGCTCGCCAGCGCGCGCCGGCCGCTCTTCGGCGGCCTCGCCACGGATGTCGCCGGCATCCGCGAGCTCTATGCGCTGGCCGCCGCGTGCGGGGCGACGCTCGATCATCTGCATGGTGTCGCGATGAGTACCGCTACGCGGGTGATGCAAGATCGCGGGGCGTTCTTCACCACGCTTTCGGAAATCCGCTCGCGCGCCGACCTGGTGATCTTCTTCCGTTGCTGTCCCTCCGAGCACTTCCCGCGCTTTTACGAGCGCGCGCTGGGTGTTGCCGGATTTGCGCGTGAGCTGGTCTTTGTCGGCTGCGAGGCGGACCCCGCGGCCAAGGGTCTGCCGAAGGTGCTGACCGAGACCATGCTGCCGCATCTCGACGCCTTCGATCTGGTCGCGCTCTGGTCTGCGCTGGCCGAAGGACGTCCGGCGGCCGCACTCGCTACGCTGCGCGACGACGGGCGCGCAGCCGTCGATGTACTCGGGGCGCTGGCCGCTCGCATCGCGGCTGCGCGTTATACCGTGCTCGTCTACGAACCGGCCGCGCTGCCCAGCTCGCAGCCGGCGCTGCTGATCGAAGGACTGCAGCGCATCGTCAAGGCGGTCAATCGCACGACGCGCGCGGGTGCGCTCGCCCTCGCCGGCGACGACGGCGCGCTCACGGCCAATCAGGCCGTCACCTGGCTCTCGGGATTGCCGCTGCCGCTACGGGTCCCGCGTATCGGGCACGATGAGCGCGGGGGTGGCCAGACCGAACTCGAGCACGACGCGCACCGCCTGCGAACCGATCGATTGCTCACTCACGGCGGCGCAGACGCGCTGGTCTGGATCAGCACCTTCGCACCCACTCGCTGGCCCGATGCGCTGGCCGCGCCGATTCCGGCCATCGTGATCGGCCATCCGGCGCTGGCCGAAGCGGCGAAGGCACGCGGCGCTTCGACGGTGTTCATTCCCGCGGCCACCCCCGGCATCGACGCGCCGGGACACCTCTTTCGCCTCGACGGCTCCGTCGTCGCGCCGCTCAAGGCCGCGCGCGGATTCTCGCTGGCGCCGATGGCCGCGATCGCGGCGGGCATCGCAGACCGGCTGGCTCGCGGCGACGCACATAGCGCGGGGAAAGCGCAGCCATGACCACGATTCGCTTGAAAGGCGGCATGCTCTACGATCCTGCGCACGGCGTGAACGGCGAACGTCGCGATATGGTGTTTCGCGACGGGCGTATCGTCGCGCACGAGGCCGGCGCCCCCGTCGATGAAGAGTACGACGCGACGGGCATGATCGTGATGGCGGGCGGCATCGACTTGCATTCGCATATCGGCGGGGGCAAGACCAATCTCTCGCGCTTGCTGTTGCCGGAGGACCATCGCCGCCGCGAGATCGCGACTGAGGGCGTTCATCCGGACATCGACGCTGCCGCGGCACCGGACACGGCAGGCCGCTATCTGCGGTTGCCTTCGTGCGGAACGTGTACACCCGGGACGCTGGCGACAGGCTATCGATACGCCGAGATGGGCTACACCGCCGCTTTCGAACCCGCCATGATGCCGAGCAATGCGCGCCACACGCACCTGGAGATGGGCGATACGCCGATCATCGATCATGGTGCCTACGTCATGCTCGGCAACGACGACCTGTTCATGCAGCTGCTTTCGGCGCATGAACACGAAGAGCGCATCCGCGATTACGTCGGCTGGACCATCGACGCCAGCAAAGCGCTCGGCGTGAAGGTCGTCAACCCGGGCGGCATTTCGGCGTTCAAATTCAATCAGCGCGCGCTCGATATCGATGAAGCGCATGTCCATTACGGTGTGACGCCGCGCGATGTCGTGCGCACACTCACGCGCGCGCTCACCGGGCTTCGCGTGCCCCACCCGCTGCACGTTCATACGAGCAATCTCGGCGTGCCCGGCAACGTGGCTTCGACGATCGCGACGATGGATGCGGCCGAGGGCTTGCCGATTCACCTGACGCACATCCAGTTCCACAGCTATGGCGTGGAGGGCCCGCGCAAGTTCTCGTCCGGCGCGCGGGCCATCGCCGAAGCCGTCAATGCACGGCCGAATGTCACGATCGACGTGGGCCAGGTCATCTTCGGCCAGACCGTCACCGCCTCGGGCGATACGATGATGCAGTGGCGCAACGCGCCCTTCGCGCAGCCGCGCAAATGGGTCCTCGGCGACATCGAATGCGATGCGGGCTGCGGCGTCGTGCCGTTCCGCTATCGCGAGCAAAGCTATGTGAACGCGCTGCAATGGATCATCGGACTCGAGATCTTCCTGCTCGTCGACGATCCGTGGCGCGTGTCGATGACGACCGACCATCCGAATGGCGGCCCGTTCACGAGTTACCCGCACTTGATCCGATTGCTGATGGACCGGACGTTTCGCGCGGAGCAGCTCGCGAAGCTGCATCCCGAAGCTCAGGTCGCGAGCGTATTGCCCCAGCTGCAACGCGAGTTCTCGCTCTACGAGATCGCGATCGTCACGCGCGCGGGACCCGCGAAATTGCTGGGACTCGCCGACCGCGGACACCTCGGCGTGGGCGCAGCCGCCGATATCGCCGTCTATCGCGACGAAGCCGACCGCGAGCGGATGTTCTCGCGGCCGGCTTACGTATTCAAGGACGGGACGCTGATCGCCCGCGACGGCACGCTGCTCGCCGCCCCCACGGGCGGCATCCACTACGTGAGCCCCGAATACGATCGCGACATCGAACGCACGGTGCGCGCCTATAGCGAGCGGCATCTGACCACGAACTTCGCGCACTCGGCCATCAGCGCCGACGAGGTCTGCAGCTGTTGCCGCGGCGGCCGGCTGCTGCCCGTCGAATGCCTTGCGCATCCGCGCGCGGCGCAAACCGGACATTGACGGGCCGACGACGATGAGCCTACCGCGCACGATCAACGGCACCGTCATCGACGACACGTTCGCCGAAGCGTTTCCGATGAAGGCGACACGCCTCGTCATCACGGCGCATACGCCCATATGGGCGCGCCACGCGGCCAATGCGCTCGCCGGCTTCGCCACGTCCGTCATCGGCTGCGGCTGCGAAGCCGGCATCGAACGCGATTGGCACGCCGACGAGACGCCCGACGGACGCCCCGGCGTATCGGTGCTGCTTTTCGCGGTATCGACGAAAGAGCTCGCCAAGCAACTCGAACGGCGTGTCGGCCAATGCGTGCTGACGTGTCCCACCACGGCCGTCTATGCCGGCATCGACGCCGCGACGAGCGCGGCGCCCCTGTCGGACGATGCCGGCATCGGCAGCCGGCTGCGCTTTTTCGGCGACGGCTGGCAGATCGCGAAGATGATCGACGACAAGCGCTACTGGCGCGTGCCGGTCATGGACGGCGAATTCCTGTGCGCGGATACCGTGCCGACCGTCAAAGCCGTCGGCGGCGGCAATTTGCTGCTGCTCGGCGAGCACATCGATGCGACGCTCGCCGCGACTGAGGCCGCCGTCGCCGCGATGCGCAAGCTGCAGAACGTGATCCTGCCGTTTCCAGGGGGCATCGTGCGCTCGGGCTCGAAGGTCGGCTCGAAATATGCCGGTGCGACGGCCTCGACGAACGACGCGTTTTGCCCGACGCTCATCGGTCTATCCGCGAAAAGCGAACTGACGGCCGATGTCGGCTGTGTGCTGGAAATCGTCATCGATGGGCTGACCGAGGCCGATGTCGGCGCGGCGATGACGGCCGGCATTGCCGCGGCGACAGCGCTGGGACGGCCTGCCGGCGTCGTGCGGATCTCGGCCGGCAACTACGGCGGCAAGCTCGGTCCCTATCACTTTCCGTTGCATCGCCTTTCGGAAGGCATCGAAGGAAGCCGGACCCCATGAGCACGACCACGTTACGTCTGAAGACATCGCCCGGCTTCGAGATCGACGGCTCGCCGCTTGCGCCCGACGCGCTTGCCGCGATGCCGCTCACGACGCTCGAACGCTTCGGCCTGCCTGCAGGCGGCGAGACGGTGGCGATCGGCGATCTTTTCGATGTGTCGCGAAGCGAAACGGACAGCAACGCGGGCGATCCAGCACCCACGCTCGTGATCGAGGGCCAGTGCGAATGGCTTTTGCGCATCGGCGCGGGCATGGCGCGCGGCACGTTGCGGGTGCTCGGCACGGCGGGCGACTACGCGGGCGCGCAAATGCGCGGCGGCACGCTCGCGATCGAGGGCGATGCCGGACACTTCGCGGCCTGCGAAATGCGCGGCGGACGCTTGAGCATCGCGGGCAACTGCGGCGATTTCGCCGCCGCGGCGCGGGCGGGCGAGATGGAGGGCATGACAGGCGGCACGCTCGCGATCGGCGGCAACGCCGGCGAACGCCTCGCGGACCGCATGCGGCGCGGGCTGGTGACGGTCGGCGGCAATGCGGGTGCCTTTGCGGCGTCGCGGCTCGTCGCCGGCACGATCTGCGTGGCCGGACAAGTCGGGGACCATTACGGCTATGGCATGCGCCGAGGCACGCTCGTGCTCGCCCATGCGCCTGCCGCACTGCCCGCGACCTTCGTCGCGGGCGGGCGCGGCTTCGACGTGTTTTGGGCACTGCTCGTGAAGAGCCTTTCGCGCGAAGCGGCGCCGTTTTCGCGCCTCGCCCGGGACAAGCTGCCTCGGCGCTATGCCGGCGATCTGGCGGTGGACGGCCGAGGGGAAATACTGATCGTCGCATGACGCGCGCGATCGAACTCACGAGCGCTGCGGCGCTCAATGGAGAGAGAGCCGACAGCATCATTCGGGACACGACCATGAGGACCACTGCCGAACCGACTTCCGATCGCCATCGCGACGTGCCGTCTGACGCGTACCGCTTCGCGGCACCGCTCATGGTGCTGCATTGGCTGATCGCATTCGGGATCATTGCGCTGATTGCGCTGGGGCTGTACATGGTCGGTCTGCCCAAAGGGTTGCCCGTCAAAGCGACGCTCATCAATCTTCACAAGTCGCTCGGGCTAACGGTTTTCCTGCTTGTGCTTTTACGCATCCTGGTGCGCGTGGTCGTCGGAAGGCCGCCGCTGCCGCCGATGCGACCGTGGCAACGCGCCGCCGCGCGCACGACGCAGGTCTTTTTATTCGCAGGGATGGTCGCGCTGCCGGTCACCGGCTATCTCGGCTCCTCGTTCAACACTTATGGCACGCGCTGGTGGGGCCTGACGCTGCCGAAATGGGGCTGGGACGACCCCGGGTTGCGCGCGATCTTCTTCGGTGGGCATACTGTACTGGCTTACATGATGATCGGGCTCGTCGCGCTGCACATCGCCGGGGTGTTCAAGCATCAATGGATCGATCGCGACGGCTTGCTGTTCACCATGCTGCCGCGGCGGTCCAAACCGCATAAAGGGGGCGCCCAGCGCCCACATACGGGATGAAAATCAAAGTACTGGGTTCGGCCGCCGGCGGCGGATTTCCTCAGTGGAATTGCAATTGCCATAACTGTGACGGGGTGCGGCGCGGCACCGTCAAGGCGAAGCGCCGCACTCAATCGTCGATTGCCGTCAGCGCGAACGGCGAGGACTGGCTGCTCGTCAACGCATCGCCCGATCTGCTCGCGCAAATCGCCGCCAGTCCCGAGCTGCAGCCCGCGCGGCAGCCGCGCGACACCGGCATCGCGGCTGTGCTCGTCATGGACGCGCAGATCGATCACGTGACGGGCCTGCTGATGCTGCGCGAGCGCGGCACGCCGTTGCCGCTCTACGCGACGCCGGCCGTCTGGCAAGATCTGAGCACGGGTTTCCCGATCGGCCCGATCCTCTCGCACTACTGCGGCGTGGAACATCATGCCATCGCGCTCGACGGCGCACCGATCGAGCTCGCCGCGCTGCCGCGCGTGCGCATCGATCCGTTGCCGCTCACGAGCAAGGCGCCGCCTTATTCGCCGCATCGCGAGGCACCGGAGCGCGGCGACAACATCGGGCTCGTCATCACGAATCTCGATACGGGCAAGCGCGCGTTTTACGCGCCTGGGCTCGGCGTGCTCGAACCTCATGTACTGGCGGCCATGCAGGAGATGGATCTGCTGCTCGTCGACGGTACGACCTGGACGAACGATGAAATGATTCGTCTCGGTTTTTCGAAAAAGACCGCCGCGGACATGGGCCATTTGCCTCAATCGGGCCCGGGCGGCATGATCGAGGTGCTCGATGGAATCGGCGCGTCGCCTGCGCGGCCGGTGCGCAAGGTCCTGATTCACATCAACAACACAAACCCGATCCTGGTGGAAGATGGTCCCGAGCGCCGCACGCTCGCCGAGCACGGCATCGAACTCGCCGAAGACGGCATGACGTTCGAGCTCTAGTGCGCCGCGGTCCGCCGCCGCAAAACCAATGCGATGATGCGCTACAGGCTGGGCACGGGCGCAACAGGAGACGAAAACCGATGAACGTGAACGATACATTCGGCACGGCGCCCGTGCCTGCGGTCGATCCCGCGCTGCCGGCCTGGAGCCGGGAGGAATTCGAAGCGCAACTGCGGGCAAAAGGCGCCGGCTATCACATCCATCATCCTTTCAACGTGCGGATGACGAGCGGACAATGCTCGCGCGAGCAGATTCGCGGCTGGGTGGCCAATCGCTTCTATTACCAGATCAGGATTCCGATCAAGGATGCGGCCATCCTCTCCAATTGTCCCGATCGCGAGACGCGCCGCCAATGGGTCGTGCGCATTCTCGATCACGATGGCTACGGCGACAATGCCGGCGGAATCGAAGCGTGGTCTCGCCTCGGCGAAGCCGTCGGACTGACACGCGACGCGCTCTGGTCGCTCGAGCAGGTGACGCCGGGCGTGCGCTTTGCCGTCGACGCCTATGTCAATTTCGCGCGCCGTGCGCCTTGGCAGGAGGCCGTCTGCTCTTCGCTGACCGAAATGTTCGCGCCGCAAATCCACAAGGACCGGCTGGCGACATGGCCGCAGCATTATCCGTGGATCGACCCGGACGGTCTCGCCTATTTCCGTTCGCGCATTCCGCTCGCACAGCGCGATGTCGAGCACGGCCTGAAGGTCACGCTCGCGCACTTCACGCGCCGCGACCAGCAGGAGCGTGCGCTCACGATCCTGCAATTCAAGCTCGACATTCTCTGGTCGATGCTCGACTCCATCGAAAAGGCATTCCCGGCATGAACGCAACCTCGCATGAATCGAGCGCGGCGACACCCGCCGAGCGCCCCTCGCTCAAATCGGTTTTCCGGCTGCAATGGGAACCGGCGCAAAACGCCCATGTGCTGCTCTACCCGGAGGGCATGGTCAAGCTCAACCAAAGCGCCGCCGAAATCCTGAAGCGCTGCGACGGCACGCGCGATCTGCAGGCGCTCGTCGCCGAGCTCGAGCGTGCGTTCGAGACGACCGGGATCGAGGCCGAGGTGCGTGCGTTCCTCGCCGAAGCGCGCACGCGCGGATGGATCGCTTAGCCTGTCGCCAGGTCGAAATCGACGGAGCCATGTCATGACCGATCTCGTTTCTCCCGTCGCGGGTGCCACGGCCGACGACGCCCAAGCCGCCGGGGGCGTCGCTCCTCCGCTGTGGCTGCTTGCCGAGCTGACGTACCGTTGCCCGCTGCACTGCGTTTTTTGTTATAACCCGGTCGACTACGCGGCGAACCGGCAGGAGCTCGATACCGCGCAGTGGATCGCCGTGCTGCGCGAGGCCCGCGCGCTCGGCGCCGCGCAACTCGGTTTCTCGGGCGGCGAGCCGCTGCTGCGCGATGACCTCGAGGAACTCGTGGCCGTCGCGCGAGAGCTGGGCTTCTATACGAACCTCATCACCTCGGGCATCGGACTGACCGATGCGCGCCTCGGTGCGCTCAAGAAGGCCGGGCTCGATCACATCCAGCTGTCGTTTCAGGATTCGACGCAGGAGCTGAACGATTTCCTGAGCAGCACGCGTACGTTCGATCTGAAATGCCGTGTGGCCGAGGCCATCAAGCGCCATGGCTTCCCGATGGTGCTCAATTGCGTGCTGCATCGCTATAACCTGCCGCATGTCGACAAGATCATCGAGATGGCGCTCGCGATGGGCGCCGAGTACCTCGAGCTCGCCAACACGCAGTACTACGGCTGGGCATACAAGAACCGCGCGCAACTGCTGCCTACGCAAGAACAGCTGGTGGAGGCCGAAGCCGTCGTCGAACGCTACCGGCAATCGCATGGCGATCGCTGCCGGATCTTCTTCGTGGTACCCGATTACTTCGAGCGCCGCCCGAAGCGCTGCATGAACGGCTGGGGCGCGGTGTTTCTCGGCATCGCGCCGGACGGCACCGCGCTGCCGTGCCACGCGGCACGCTCGCTGCCGGGCCTTTCGTTCCCGAACGTGACCGATACGGCATTGGCCGATATCTGGTATCGAAGCGACGCGTTCAACCGATTTCGCGGCTTCGAATGGATGAAGGAGCCTTGCAGAAGTTGCGAAGAAAAAACAAAGGATCTCGGCGGTTGCCGTTGCCAGGCCTATCTGCTTACGGGCGACGCGGCCAACGCCGATCCGGTCTGCGACAAGTCGCCCGCGCACGCGCAAATCGTGCAGTTCGTCGAGCGGGCGAGCGAAGTCGCAGCCGGGGCGGGCGGTGCCACGCAACAGCCGATCTTCTTTCGCAACGACGCCAATTCGCGCAAGCTCGGCGGGCTTTCGCACGAGGCGGATGCACAGAGCGGGGGCGCATGCGGCACGCGCAACGAGGCTGGAGCCAAGTCGTGACATCGGTGCGCATTTGTCGGCGCCCCCACCCGGTCCACTACGTTCCCAGTACCGCCAGCTCCCGAACGCCCGACACGCTCTGCAGACTCTGAGCGTTGAGCAGGAACGACAAGCCCAGTGCGCGTTGCGCGCCGAGCGACTCATAAGCATAGAGCGACTGCCTGCGCCAACTGCTTTCGCCGGCGAGCACATGGCGGATATCGGCATTGATGCGTGCCAGCTCGCGTGCTTCGGCGGCGCTGAGCTTCGGCGGTCGCTCGTAACGCTGCTTCAGATGAAACAGGAAGTCGAGCCGCTTGGCCGCCTCGCCGGTCATATCCCAGCGCTCGCCCATCACCACGTTGCCGGCAGCGGAGCCTTTCTTGATCGCAACGATGATGTCGTCGAGCTTCTTCACTGCATCCTTGTCTCCGCCAAGAGCGGCAAGCCACTCCGCACGATAGCAATCGACATATTGCTTGAACTCCTTGAACGTGCCGAACTCCGTATCCCGGAACGTATGCTTCGGTACGATACGATCGCTATCGTGACCGATGCGCAGCGCTGCGTTCGTATTCTTCGCAAAGAGTTTTGTGCCGACGCCTATATACGGCGCCGATGGAAACGAGAAAGCCGCTAAATGCGGCGCATGGGCATGCCCATTGTGATGGGGCTGTGCACCCTGATGGAGTTGCGCGCCCGGCAAGCCCTCCACAATGGTGAACGCAACGGGCGTCACCCGCCCGCTCGCCACCGCTGCAACATCGATCCCGTGGTTGCCTGTCTTGTCGACGAGCCGCGATTGGGCCTTGTGAACCAGCGTCGTGCCTGCCGAGATCGACGGTCCCCATTTGGTCGCGGCGGTGCCGACCCGCGCGGTGGCGCTGGCGGAACCCGACGTCGCGCTAGTCCGGTCCCGGTTGTCGGTCCAGCTCACGGAGAGCGCCGGGTCTTTCCAGTAACGCTGCGCGAGGCCCGACCACATTTCTTCCGCAGTCCTCGGACGGCCGCTGTTCGGCCCCGAAGTGCGCAGCGCACCGAGTGCACCGAGCATCTTGGTGCGCCATGCGTCCGGGATACCCTGCGCTTCGTCATCGGATCGGCGGGTGCGAATCGTCACGCCACACGGGCCGCCCGTATTGCGGCTGCGGCGTGCTCCACCCGAAACGCCCAGCATGGCAAGCCCCTTCTTGCCGAATGACCATCCCGCGAAGCCGCCTATGCCGCCGTAAATGGCATTGCGCGAATCCGTGCCGATAAAAATGTGTCCGAAATGCTGATTCGAGCCGATGTCGATGACGGCATGCCGTCCTTTGATTGCGCCGAGATCGGGCAACGCGGCGACCATTGGCACGGCTGCCGCACTCGACAAGGCAGCGAGCGATTCGGACGTCACGCTCGCGACACCGTATGAGCCGCCGCTGCTCAAGCGGATGTCGTAGGTGTCGGGCATCTCTTTCGCGATCGCATCGATGGCATCGAGTTGCGCTGCGCTATCGCCGGGCTTCGGCCGCACGTCGACAAAGCGTGCTTCGAATGCACGGATTTTCTGAGCAACGGTGTCGGGCAGCAGCGAAGTATGCGCGCCCTCGTCACTGTCGGCGCCGCCGGCCTTGTTCGCGGGTCGCCGGGCATGCTCGCCCCAATCGCGCAACAGCGAGGGCGTCATCCTTTTTTCCAGTTGACGCAGGGCCGCTCGTATCGCTTCGCTATTGCGTCTACGGTCTCCCAGCTCCTCGCGCGGCAGCGGGGAAATCGTCTTGCCCGGTTGCGCCGAGGTCGAAGGAACCGCTTCTGTCTCGCCACCATGGTCGACCCCGAAGTAGGCCGCGCTCTCCTTCTTGCTAAGCGGTATTCGGTTCGGCGTGAGCGCGCGTGCGCGAACGGCGATCGCCTCCAGATCGGAGGACGAAAACCGATAGCTCGATCGCAACCCCTTCGATGCCATACGCTGATGCCACTGGTCCAACGCAGCGATCTTCAGCGCATATTGCACCTTTTCGGGGCTGGGTACCGTACTGTCGTTCAAGCATTCGAGGAGACGCGCCTTCACAGCGTCGAGCGCATCGGTGAAAAGGGCAAATTCGTGATGAGGCTGACGCAGCATCAGTCCGTTCGTCCCGAGGTTTTGCAGGGCCGAGAGCGGCGACTTGCGCATCCCGAAGAATCCGGACATCGCGCGTGAAACGAAGCTCGTTTCGGCCGCGCGGTCCGCGTACGTCAGGAGTTTGAAGAGACGATGCTGGCATTTCGAAAGGTCGGTTCCGGCTCCCTCGCGATCGAAGCCGTTGCGCCAGGCGAAGTAGGCTTCAGCCAGATGTCGAGGGCAATCGGCGGCTGGGGCGGCGCGAAGGAGATTGGCCGCCTTCAGCGCCTTGACGGCAAGCGTATTGGTCGGCTCGACGAGCCAGGCCGGCACCGGGTCCGAGGCCATGTCGATGGGTTCGACCCGGTTGCCTGACGAAGCGCGCGGCCGCTCCCGCTCCGCAATGGGCAGCGCGGCCTCGGCGATCGTCGAAAGCGCATCGAGGCTCGTTGGGCCGATCTCCGAAGCGGGTTTGTTTGCCAGCAAGACCTCGGCCGCGCGCAGCGCCTGGCGAAACGCTTCGCGCTGGATCTCGGCGCTCGTGGCGTCGCCATGCGCTTGCGGCGGCAACGTGTGCGGCGCGATCGCGAGCAGTGTCTCCATGCCGACGCCGCTCGTTCCCAGCGCGATTTGCAGTGCGAGCACGTCAGCCTGGACTCTCGGTGAGGCGGACGTATCGCCTTCGATGAGAGCCGTCAATGCAGCCTGTGCGCGAAGCGGGTCGCCATTCGTCGCTCGCGCAAGCGCGTCCGATACCATGATCGCGCATGTGCCGGCCTGGACGACCGCTTCGCCGCCACGGTCGTGCGCGGCCGTGTCACGCTCCAGCAGATACTTGCTCAACGTCTCGGTCAACCGGTCGATATCCCCTGCCTGGAACCATCCGTTGCGTACGACCTCTTTCCACTGTGTGTCGATGTAGCGTCGCGCGCCCTTCGGCGTGTCGATATCGACCGGTAATCCGAAGCGAATCTCGGCTCGCGTGGAGACCGATTTGTCTTGCGGTACGACGGCATCGATATTGCGTTCGTGTTTATGGCCCAACGAACGCGGCGGCTTGGGATCGTTCCCGGGCAGTATCGACGCGTCGCCCGCGGCCGCCTCGGGCTTTGGCTTCGCGCGCGTGGGTCGAGTCTTCGTCGTGCCGTAGAACGGATAAGCGATAGTCAACGACGTCGCTTTCAACGTGCGTTTGGATAGCGTTTTCAGGTTGGCGAACATGCCGCGGTCACCGCGGCGGTGAATGTCGGTGGATGCGGGCCTCGCCGACGCGAGAGAGCCATCGAGGAGCGTTGTCTCAAGGCTTTCTGCCTGAGCCGAGAGTGGCGATGCGAAAGGGAATACCGATCTGCTGCGCAACATTTTTTACCTCGCATTTTTATTGATGAGGTTGCTGCATGAACGGAATGCACGGACTGGAAGCGATGCGCCGGCCCGACATCCACCGAGGCATCACGGATGACATTTTTTTGTCAGACGAATTAAAGGCCGGTCTTGGCGAGAGAAAATCCGGCGAACGGAGCGAAATCGTCACGCTGCGTTCGCCGGCGTCGCGACGAACGCACGGTGCCTCGCATCGACTCGAGACGCGCGCGAACAAAGTCGTGGAAATCGAAGACCGAGCATCGATTCCAAGTAGCCAATGCGATGCTTGCGCGCGGCAATGGAACCCGGCACGATCAAGCCTCCGATGCATAGACGACGCAACCAGCGAGCGGGAATGGAGACTATGAAAAAGATCGCGCGTGCGATGCACCTCAGGCGACCGCCGAGATTCAGCCTGGTGCTCGCTGGCGCATTGACCGGCTTGTCGGCACCCGTGCTCGCACAGCAGACACCGGCTGCTGCCCCTGCTGCCCCTGCGGCGCCGACAAACTCGCCGCAATCGACACCGGCCCCCGTCTCCGGTTCGACCGTCCTCGCACCGGTCATCATTGTCGGCACCACACCGTTGCTCGGCCTGGGCACCCCGCTATCGCAGGTGCCCGCCAACGTCCAAACGGTCCGTGCGCGCGATCTGGACCGCCAGCACCGGGCGACCCTCGCCGATTACTTCGAGAAAAATCTGCCGAGCGTCGATATCAACGAAGCGCAAGGCAATCCCTATCAAACCGATGTCAACTATCGCGGTTTCACCGCATCGCCGCTGCTCGGAACACCGCAAGGACTCTCGGTATTCGTCGATGGCGTCCGGGTGAACGAGCCGTTCGGCGACGTCGTGAATTGGGACCTCATTCCCGAAGCCGCCATCGACACGATGCAGTTGATCCCGGGCTCGAACCCGACCTACGGTCTGAATACGCTCGGCGGCGCACTCGTCATCACGACACGCAACGGCAAGACGAGCCCCGGCGGCGAAGCGGAACTCACCGCGGGCTCATGGGGCCGCAAGACGGCGCAAATTCAGCAAGGCGGCACGCTCGGCGCACACCTCGATTACTACTTCACCGCAAACGCGGCCAACGACAACGGCTGGGCCGCACACAACGCGAGCCGCGTGCGCCAGGCATTCGGCAAACTGCGCTATACCGATGCCGATACGACACTCGCGGTTTCGGCGGGCGGTGCCGACAACACGCTCGAAGGGGCCCAAGCGCTGCCGCGTTCGTTTCTCGGCAACCCGAGCCAGCCCTACACCTTCCCCGATCGCAATCGAAACAGCGTCGGCTATCTGACGCTCTCGGGCGATCGCGCGCTCAACGACACGTTCCAGCTGAGCGGCAATGCCTATTACCGGCACTATCGAAACGGCAATCTGAGCAGCAATACCAACAGCGATTTCGGCACCGCCGACGCGACGGGCGTCATCGATACGCTGCAAGGTACCAATCAGCAATCGGTCGTCACCACCGACAGCTACGGCGCGAACCTGCAATTGACGACGCTCGGCACGATTGCCGGACACGACAACCAGCTCGTCACCGGTGTGTCCGCCGACATCGCGAACTCGCGCTACACGGCTGCCCTGCAAGACGCGTTCTTCAACGACCAACGCGAGGCCATCGGCATTGGCGGTTTCGCGCCGCAAACAGATGCGAAGACACGCAGCGCCAATTACGGCATCTACCTTTCGGACACCTTCTCGCTTTCGAAGCAGTGGACGCTGACGCTGGCCGGGCGCTACAACTGGTCCAGCGCACAAATCGGCGACGCGAGCGGCACGCAGCCGCAACTCGACGGCCGACACGTGTTTTCACGCTTCAATCCGGCTGCCGGCATCAACTGGAATCCGACACCGGCTTTCACCACCTATGTCACCTACAACGAAGGCATGCGCGTGCCGACAGCCATCGAGCTGGCCTGCGCCGATCCGAGTGCACCGTGCTCGCTGCCCAACGATTTTCTGAGCGACCCGGCGCTCAAACCGGTCATTTCGAAGACGTTCGAGATCGGAGCGCGCGGCAAACTGGGCGACGCGACGAGCTGGAGCGCCGCCGTCTATCGCACCTCGCTCAACGACGATATCCAGTTCATCGGCAGCGCCGGCAGTGCGCAAGGGTTCTTCCAGAATGTCGGCACGACCCGGCGGCAAGGCATCGAGCTCGCCGGGCGAACGAAGTTCGGTGGGTTAGGCATCGGCGCGAGCTACAGCTATGTCGATGCCACCTATCGAACGGCATGGACCGAACACAGCGCGAGCAATTCGAGCGCCGACGCGAGCGGCGATATCACGGTCAAACCGGGCGACAAAGTACCAGGCATTCCCGCACATACGTTCAAGCTGCGCGCCGATTACAGTGCGACGCCGAAGTGGGACGTCGGCGGGAACCTGACCTACCGCGGCAGCATCTTCGCCCGCGGCGACGAAAACAACGCCGACACGCACGGCAGGATCGCGGGCTACTTCCTCATCGATCTCGACACGACCTACCGCATGACCAAACAGCTTCAGGTCTTCGCGCGCGTGACGAACCTGCTCGACAAGCGCTACGCAAGCTTCGGCGTGCTGGGCGCGAATGTTTTCAACGGTCCGAATCACACGTTCGACGGCGCCAACCCGGTGAACGAACAGTTCGTCGGGGTGGGCGCGCCGCGCGGGATGTGGGTGGGTCTACGCTATGCGTGGAACTGATGCCGCGGCATACGCGCCGCGGCTCGCTCACAGGGGACGCTCTTACCGGGACTCGATCGACCCGTCGCTCGGCGGATAGGTGACGATGCCCCACGCAAGCGGCAGACTGCCGATCTGCTTGATCGGCGCGTAGGTCTTCGCGTCGAGCACATAGACGGCATCGGAGCGCCCGCACGCGAGCATCAGCTTGCTGCCGTCGGGCGTGAAGCTGAAGTGCCAGCAGCGCTGGCCAATGGGCGCGTCGGTGACATGCGCATAGGTCTGCGCATCGAAGACCTGCAGCGTCTTGTCACGCGCCGCAGCCACGATGATATGCTTGCCCGCCGGTCCGTAGGCGATACCGTAGGGGCCGAGCTTCGTATCGACTGTCTTCACCACGTGGTAATCGCTCGCATCGAGCACGACGAATTTGCTCAGCGATTCGAGCGTGACGACATAGGTCTTGCCGTCGGGCGACGCCTTGATCCCGCGGGGCCGCCCGCCCGCGGCCAGCTTGATGGTGGTGACCGGCTCGGCCGTATCGGTGCGATAGACCGAGACGGTATCGTCGCCTTCGTTCGTCACGAGCATCAGGCTGCCGTCGCGCGAGAACTCGACACCCTCCGTCTCATGCCCGCTCTTCACCGAGCGGATCACCCGCCACGTCTTCAGATCGACCACTGCGATCTCGGCGGGCGGCTTGTTCGCATCGTCGTCATCGCCACCGCCCTTGCCGCCCGCCGCGGACGGCTCGGGCTTGCCCGTATCGCCCGGCTCATAGGTGACATAGGCCCGTCCCCCGTGTACGCGCACATACTCGGGGTTCTTGCCGATCTTCACGTGCTCGACGACTTTACCCGATGCCGTGTCGATGGCGGCCAGCTCGCCCGTGTTCTTGTCGGCCACCAGGAGGCGCGTGCCGTCGTCGTTGAGGCCCAGCCCGCGCGGGCCGCTCGCGCCGATCGAAAACGTCTTCTCGAGCGTCATGCTGTCGAGGTCGATGACCCCGACCCCCGCCTTCTCGCTCGTGACGTAAGCCACCGGCGCCGCCGCGTGCGCGGCACTTGCCATGACGAGTGCGGCAGCGGCAATCGCGAGAGGCCTTGCCGCGCATGCGCGTTGATATCGTGTCTCCAGCATATTGTTCGTTCTCCGTGATGAATCGAGTGCAAGCTCGAGCGGCGGATGACGCCCGCCGTCAAGGTATCCCATTATCGGCAGCGGTGACAACGCCCCCGTCCGGGCGCGCGTCGCGAATCGCGCCCCGCGGGCGCCACGGTCGGAATCGAAGCGAGGCGAGGTAGCGCCCGACGAGCACGATGAGCGCAAGCATGGCGGGAATGCGGCGCACGTCCGTCGGCACGCGTTCGCGATGGGCGAAACGTACGTCGCGCAGCGCTCGCGCGAGCGAGTCGGCACTGCTCAAGCGCCGGTACGAGAAGCCGATGCGCGCGGCGACCTTCGCGAGATACTCGCCTTGCAACGCCGAAAGCTCTTCATGGCTTTCGGCCGTCGGCGAAGCGCGCAGCGACGGCGGGACCTGGACCACCTCCGACGCCCCCCAGAACCCGATGCGATTGCCGTCGGCATCGATCTTCGGAACCGGCGCAGGTTGGTCGCCGCCGACGCCGATCAGCCAACCGCCTACCCCCGGCAAGGCGATATCGACCTCGGGGGAGTTCGACGGCAAGATGGGCGGCGCCTCCTGCCCGTCGGTGAAGAAGACGACTTCGACGCCGCGCCCAAGCTCTCGCGCCACACGCACCGCCGAATAAACGCCGCCCTCGGCAATGCGGCTCCAGTTCGTCCAGCGCATGCGGCCATCGATGCCTTCGAGCGATGCGAGCAGCGCGTCGAAGTTGCGGCAAACCTCGATCGGCGGCATGAGCGGCAGCGTGGCTTGCCCCGTGAAGATGCTCCAGCCGATCTTCGAACCGCAGGGCAAGCGCGTGAGCGCCTCCCGCATGGTCGCCTTCGCGAACGCGAGCCGGCTCACCGGCGCGCCTGCCGCGGTCATGTCTTCGGTCTGCATGCTTTGCGTGATGTCGAACGTGACCATGTAGGTGAAGGTATCGCGCGGCAACTCGATACGCGGAAAGAAGAGCGCGATGGCGAGCAACACCGCCGCCGCGACGATTGCCACATCGCGCGATTGCGCCATGACGCGCACGCGTTCGCGCAGTGTCACGGCAAATCCTCGCTCTTTGCGCCGCGCAGCTTGATGTCGCGCTTGCTCGTCCCGTTGGCGGCATCCGTATCGGCGACGGTCTCGGGTGCGACGCGCAAGGCGCGCTCGAGGTTGTACCGCGCATCCCAATCGTCAGGCGCGACGCGAAGCAGCGCGCGATAGCGCGCCTTGGCCTGTTCGACGAGCGGCAGCGAGCGTAATGACTGGGCTGCGTCGCCCGCGCCCTGGCGAAGATACATATTGGCCAAATCGAACAGCGCCGCGCGGCCGATGGCGTCGTGCGGCCCGTCTTCGGCGAGCGCTTCGAAAACGCTGCCGGCCTCGCCATAGCGCTTGGCGGACGACAAGGCGATCGCCCATGCGAGTCTCGCCTCACGCGACGCGCCGTGTTTCTGCGCTTCCCCTCCAGGCCTTCGCGCAACGGTTGCAGCCACGCGCTCGCTTCCGGAAGAGACCTGCGCCTGCGATTGCACCGGTGCCTGTCCCTGCCCCTTCGCGGCGTCGGCAATAGCGGCCACCTCGCCGTTGACATGCGCAGCGTGCGCGAGCTTCAGTGCCTGAGCGCCCGCGTACACCGCACACACGAGGCTCACGGCGGCGAACGCGAGATGAACCGACCTGCGTCTCATGCCCAGCTCCTGACCTGAATCGCGCGCGAGGCGATCACGAGCGCGCAGCACACGAGGGCGAGCGCAAAGCACCAAGGGCTGCGATCCTGCCGCGGTAGACGTTCGACAAAGGAGACGGGAAAGTTCTGCTGGCGATTGATCTCATTCATCGCGGCCGTCATTGCGCCTGCATCGCCCGCCTGAAACAATCGATAAGGCGTTTTGAGCGTCAGAAAGAACCGATGCAGCTGGGCCTCCGGCGAGTCGCCTTCCGCTCGCGCGGCGCGATCGAGCTCGGGGCTGAACACACTGCTGCGCAAATAGATGAAGTAAAGGGCGATCCGGTTGCGCTCGAGCCCTTCAGCGATTCGCGCACGGGCCGCGGCATCGAGCAGCGCGCCGCCGTCGGACACGAGCACGATCGCGCGATGGCCCGTCCAGGGCCGTTCGTCGAACTGAGCGATCGCGGCGATGAGACCGCGGCCAAGCTGGGTGTCCGGCTGGCCGCGCCCGATCTTCGTCCCGTCGATCGCATCGCGGATGATTGCGTGATCGTAGGTGAACGGCATCGCGAGCACGGGGCTGATGCCGAACATCATGAAGGCCAGGCGATCGTTCGGGCGACCGTCGACGAAATCCGTCAGCGCGGCGCGTGCGACCGCGTTCTTCGAGACCCCCGACGTATTGACGCCTTTGCTCGCCATGACGCCGTTCATGCTGCCGCTGCGATCCATCAGGATCAGAATTTCCGCGCCGCGGCCGGTGCGCCGCGCTTCGAGATGAGACCGGCCAGGACCGGCGAGGCCCACCACGATGGCCGCGATGGCGAGCGCCGCCGCCACACGCGCGACGAATCCGAGCCAGCGTCCGAGCCGGTCCCGCGGCATCCAGGCCGCCCACGAAAACGGCAACGTCTCGCCGCGCCGCGGCAAGAGCGGCAGCAGCGCGAGCGGCAGCCATAGCAGCATCGCGGGCGACGTGAAGTCGAGAGACGCGCTCATCGATGCCGGTCCTTTTCCGCGCGATAAAGCGAACGCGTCAGCGCCGCGAGCACGGGCGGCGATGGCTCTACGGCAAGCCCGCCCGGCAGCTCGTCGGGCGTCAACGAGAAGAAGCGGACGTCCGAGCGCAGATAGAACTGCTCCAACTGCGGCCGCAACGGCTGCAGCCAGGGCGCGCGGGCGAGAAGCCGGGGCAACGAGCTCCGTTGCACGACGAAGCCCGCCGTTTCGTTCACCGCTTGATGGACGATCCGCCATGCTGCATCCGAATACTCGCCGCCGTCATTGGCCATCCCTTGCCGACGAAGCTCGCGCCAAGCGCGCGCGAACGGCAAGCGAGCGGCGTCACGGCGGTTTCGCGCGACCCACCACGCCAGCCACGCGAGGAGCGTGGCGGCCAGGGCGCCGAGGCCGATCGCGATGCGCCGCTCGATCGGCGCAACTGCGAGCGGCGCCGGGCCGCGATCGGGCTGCATCGCGGTCAGCCCGCCGGTGTCGAATGCGGCATCCGGTGCGAGCGGACCGATGCTGATCGGCCAGGCCGGAATGCGCAACACGTCGCCGGCGCGTGTGCGCAACGCAAGCGCCGGCAGTTCGGCTTGCGTAAGCGCGCTCGGCGCGTTCGTCACCTGATACGCGAGCAGGAGCCAGCGACTGCCGTCGGCCGCCGTTTCGATGCGAGCCGGAAGCCGCTCGAGCCAGACATCGACGCGGCCGCCCGAGGGCAGCACCGGTTCCTCGCCGCCACCGGAGCGCCCGGCCCCGGCAAGCCGCACGCGCTGCACGAGGACATCGCCGATCGTATGACCGAACGCGCGCGGCTCATCGACGTGGGCAATTGCATCGGTCGCAGCAACGCCCATCGTCGGCGCCCCGCCCCCCAGCGCGAGCGCAGCGCAAATCGCACATGCAGCCCGGGCCGCGAGCGAGCGTCGTGCCGCAACCCGTCCCGTCCTTGCGCGAAGCAAGCGTATGACGCGACTCATGCGCTTTGCTCCATGAAGTATTGCGAGAGCGCTTCGCCATCGAACCCGCCCTCGATGTAGAACGGACGCACGCTGCGCTTCGCGAACAACGCGTCGATCTGGCCGCGGCGGCGCGCCACCGCCTCGCGCCACGCGGTGCGCACGCGCGGCGAGAGCCACACGGTCCTGCGCGCGCCCGACTCGACGTCGTGGACCGCGAGCAGCCGACCATCGTCGGGTGGCGCGAGCTCAGCGGGGTCCCAAACGACGATCGGCACGACACAGGCATGCGCGAGCGTATCGAGCACAGCCGGCAGCGCATCGAGCGGCCAGTGGAAGTCCGAGGCGATGAAGACGAGCCCTGGGCGCCCCGCGAGCGGCATCAACGCGCGCGCAAGGCCCGCCGCGCCATGACCGTCGTGGCCCGTGCGCGCGGCGCGCAGCATGCCGGCCATGACCTCGCCGGCGCCGCGGCCATGGCGCGGCGGCATGAAGAGATCGTCGCGCTCCATCGCATCGAACGCGCTCATGCCCACCCGGTCGCCGGAGCGAAACGCGCTGAAGCCGAGTGCCTCGACGAAATCGGCGACGATGTCGAGCTTCGTGCGACGGGCACCGAAGCGCATCGAGGACGACACATCCACCACCGCGTGTACGGGCACGGCGACACGTTGCAAGCTCAGGCGCACGAGCCATTCGCGCCGCACCGATTGCACGCTGGCACGCAAGTCGAGGCGCCTCGGGTCGGGAAAGTCGACGAGCCGCGCATGCATGGCGAACTCCTGGCCCGCCCCCAGGCTCGTGCCCGGATGCGAGCCAGGACGCGAGCCGCTTGCGCGCCCCGGCAGGCGATAGTGGAATTCGGTCGGTCCGTTCATGCTGTCGGGTCAGGGCACCGCCAGCCGCGCGACGATGGCGTCGATGAGCGCCTGCGCCAACTCGTGCCGGCGCAACTCGTAGATCGGCGTAAAGAAGACGCGATGGCCGAGCGCGGCGGGCAGCACCGCTTGAATGTCGTCGGGGCTCACATGCGAGCGGCCGCCCAGCCACGCGTTCACGCGTGCGGCGCGCACGAGCGCACTCATGCCGCGCGGGCTTGCCCCGGCCAGAATCAGCCGATCCATCTCGACGCCTTCGAGCGCCACGCCGAAGCGTTGCGGCGCTTCGGTCGCCTGCCAGATCTCGAGCAGATAGCGCTCGATCGCCGCGCTCGCGTGAATGCCCCGCTGGATCGCCGCCCCCATCGCGTTGAGCCGTTCCCAGGCCACGACGCCCGGGCGCACCTGCTCGACGAGCGCATCCGCATCGTGAAACGCCGTATCGAAGACGAGCGCGCGCCGCACCTCGGCGTCCTCGGGGGTCGGCATATTGAGCTCGAAGAGAAACCGGTCGCGCGCCGCCGAGGCGAGCTCGAAAGTCTCCTCTTTCTCGACCTTGTTGCGATCGGCGAACACCGTCATGTGCGGGAAGCGATATTCGCGATCGAACGCCGCGACCGAGCGCTCGGCCATCGCCCTCAGCAACAGCGATTGAACCTGCGGACGGGCGCGGTTGATCTCGTTGAAAAAGAACGTGGTGAGCTGCTCGCCGCGCCGCAGGAGCGGCCCCGGATCGATGCGAGGCTTACCTTGCGCATCGACATAGGTGTGATAGACGAGATCCCCGGGCATCAGGTCGATCGTGCCTTCGATGCGCTCGAACGCTCCGCCGACGGCACGCGCGAACGCGCGCAACACCGTGGTCTTGCCGACGCCCACCCCGCCTTCGAGCAGGACGTGGCCGCGCGCGAACAGCGCGACGGTGATCAAGCGAATGGTCTGCTGCTGGCCGATGACGACCTTGCCCACCTCGTCTTCGAGGCGCAAGGCGTCGCTACGCCAGTCTTGAAGCTCTTCCCCCAATGCCATCGATCGATCCCCCACCCGCCGCATAGCCGAGCGCCGCGCGCGAAACGCGCGCTCCTCGCGCAAGGCCGCTTCGGCCGGCCCCGGGTCTAAGCAGAGTTCATGCCGAAGCGAGGGGACGAATGCGCGCGTCGCGCCGGGCGTGCCTGGCCGTCGAAGGACGGACGCTTGCCGCGCAAGCAACGCTGTCTGTCACGGCACGCCGGGACAGACTGTCACCGAAAGGACAGAGGGGCCGCCCGCGCAGACGTTGCGGGGCGGATCGAGACATTCGCCGCGAACGATCAGCGGGCGATGCGATAAAAGAACAGCGCCGTGCTGCCGGCAAACATGCCGAACAGCGTGAGCGCCATTGCCATTGCGAGATCCATGCGTTCTCCAGAGGGACGGGAGGGGCGGCACCGGCAACCGTTTCGGGCGGCACGAAAGTCGCATTATGGGCATCCCCCCATGCCGGACAAAGTCGAGATTTCCCGAGCAAGGGTTTTTCCCAAGCCGCAGCTGGCGCACAATACCGGCTTCGGCGCACACCGGCCCGGTGGCCTGCGCCGCCTCTTCCCCGCTACCCACGGACCATGATGACCCGCTTTCAAGATCACGACATCGTAGAACTGCGCCACGGCGACTCGCTCATTCGCGTCGCACCTCAATTCGGCGGCCGCCTGCTCTCCTGGGACATCGGCGCCGAACCGGTCATCTACTGGCCCGATCAGGCGGATTGGAGTCAGCTCGCCCGTGTGCGCGGCGGCAATCCGCTGCTTTTCCCGTTTCTCGGCCGCCATCGCGTGGACGGCCGGCTCGGAGAATGGCGCGATAGCGCGGACGTCGTGCGGCACATGCCGATGCACGGCTTTGCGCGCGATTTGCCGTTCGCGGCCACGGTCGATGCCGACGGGCGCGGCATCCGCATGACGCTGACCGATACGGAGGAGACCCGCGAAGCCTACCCGTTCGCCTTCCGTTTCGAAGCCTGCTACCGGCTCGTCGATGACCAGACGCTCGAGGTGTCGCTGACCACGGCCAATACCGGCACCCAGCCGCTGCCGTCCTACCCCGGCCACCATTTTTATTTCGCACTGCCGCATGAGATGCGCGCGCACACCACGCTCGAGCTGCCCGCGACGGACCGGCGGCACCAGCTCGACGACGGCGCCATCACCGCGCCGGTCCCGGGCGAGCCGAGCTACACGCTCGACGAGGCACGCATCCACGACCGCTTCCATTGTCTGCGTGCGATTCCGTCCGCGCCGATCAGCATCGTCTGCCCACCGCTTCGCAAGCGGATCGAGATCGATCTCGACCGGCCGGGTTCGGTGCCCTGGTATGCGGTGACGACGTGGACGGAGAAAGACACTTCCGACTTCTACTGCGTGGAACCCTGGCTCGGGCTGCCCGACGCGATCCATAACGGCTTCGGCTTGCGCTGGATCGCCCGGGGGGAGAGCCACACGGCCATCCTGCGCATTTCGGTCTCGAATATCGGCTGACTGCCGACTGACCGTGGGCTGACTGCCGGCTGACTGTGGGCCGACATCGCCGCCGCGCGCTCGCAAGCCGTTAAAATCCGACGTTTGGAGCGCGCCGCGCCGCCCGCCGGGGCTGCCGCGGCTCGCTCGTGTCGTTCAAGCGAGGATCAATGTCGAGAACAACGATGAGGCGGCTGGCCGCCGCCGCGATGGCGGCGACGCTGGCCGCATGCGGCACGCCCGGTGTCGCGCCGGGGTACTACCGCGTGGAACGCGGGGACACGATATCGAAGATTGCGCGTGCACACCGCCAATCGATACCGAGCATCGTGCGCTGGAACAATCTCACGAACCCCGATGCCATCGAGGTCGGACAAGTGCTGCGCGTGGCCCCGCCCGGTGCGGGCTCGACGCGTACCGCACCTGGCGACGTCCGCACGACACCCGGCACCGCCTCCGCGGGCGTCACGCCCCGCGCGGGTTCCGCGACGGAGGCCACGCCCGTGCCCTCCTCGCGCATCGCGCTCGTATGGCCCGCCCAAGGTACGACCGTGCGCACCTTCGATGGCGCCAGCTCGAAGGGCATCGATATCGCCAATGCGGTGGGGACGCCCGTCGTCGCCGCGGCTGGCGGAACCGTCGTCTACGCGGGCAACGGCCTGCGCGGCTACGGTAATCTGCTCATCGTCAAACATAACGCGGACTATCTCACCGCCTATGCTCATAACAGCAAATTGCTGGTACAGGAAGGCCAGACGGTCTCGCAAGGCCAGCAAATCGCCGCCATGGGCGACAGCGACAACGATCGGGTCGCGCTGCACTTCGAATTGCGGTACAAAGGACAGTCGATCGATCCCGCGCGCTATCTCCCGACACGTTGAAAGCGCAACGGTCAGTAGTCCTGATGATTATTGCGCCTCTCGCACGACGCCCGCCGCTCGCCAAAAAAAAGGCCCGGCAGTGCCGGGCCAACGGGGGTTCGGCGCATTGAGGCAAAGGACCGGTTCGCCGTGCGCCGAGTAGCAATCTAGTCGTTCGGTGCAACGCCCACAATCGCCGGGGGGCCGCAAGTGATCTGAATGTCCGGCAAAGCCGAGGTAATGTCAGGGAAACGATGATTCAATGAGGATTAAGCTGATTTAACGGCGAAATCTTTCTTCAGAAATTATTATGTAATTGCGGTCATTTCCAATCAGTTCAATCAAGCGTCGGACGAATTGCTGGAGCGAGACAGATATGCTGACGAAGACCGATACCTACGAAACCCTCGCGCGTTCTTTCGCGTGGCACATTCCCGCACGCTACAACATTGGCGTCGATGCGTGCGACAAATGGGCCGATGGAAGCGGCCGCCTTGCCCTCGTATACGAAAGCAGCGACGGCACGATCGCGCGCTACAGCTTCGACGACTTGAAGGCGCTCTCGAACCGGCTTGCATCGAGCTTCGCGGCTCGCGGCATTACCCGCGGCGAGCGCATCGGCATCTTCCTGCCGCAGGCGCCCGAAACGGCGCTTGCCCATCTGGCGGCCTACAAGCTGGGGGCGGTTGCCGTGCCGCTGTTCGCGCTGTTCGGTCAGGAAGCGCTCGAATATCGCCTCGCCAACAGCGGTGCCGCGGCACTCGTCACGAACGCGGCAGGCCTCGCGAAAATCGCACCGATCCGCGCCGCGCTGCCCGAGTTGAAAGCGGTGTACTGCATCGATGGCGACGCTCCGTTCGCGGCGCTACCCGAGGCGCTCGCCTTCTGGCCCGAGCTCGAATCCCACTCGCCCGAGTTCACGCCAGCCGATACGCACGCCGACGACCCCGCGGTCATCATCTATACCTCGGGCACGACCGGCAAACCGAAAGGTGCGTTGCATGGCCACCGCGTCCTGCTCGGCCACCTGCCCGGTGTCGAGATGCCGCTGTCATTCTTCCCCGACCATGCGCGGATGATATGGACGCCGGCGGATTGGGCCTGGATCGGCGGACTGCTCGACGTTCTGCTGCCCGCCTGGCACCACGGCGTGCCGGTGCTTGCGCGCCGCTTCGAGAAGTTCGAGCCCGAAGCCGCGTTCGATCTGATGGCCCGCCATGGCGTCACGCATGCGTTCTTGCCGCCCACGGCGCTCAAGATGCTGCGTACGGTCGGCTCGCCGCGCGAGCGCTACGCGCTTTCGCTCGTCGCGGTTTCGAGCGGGGGCGAATCGCTCGGCGAAGAGTTGATCGAATGGGGCCGGGCGGCGCTTGGCGTCACGCTCAACGAGTTCTACGGGCAAACCGAGTGCAACGTCGTACTCAGTTCGTGCAGCACGCTGTTCGAGCCGCGCATCGGCTCGATCGGCAAAGCCGTGCCGGGCCATCGCGTCGCCATCGTCGACGACGAAGGACGCGAACTGCCGCCGGGCACCGAAGGCAACATCGGCATCCGTTCGCCCGATCCGGTGATGTTCCTCGGCTATTGGCGCAATGAGGAAGCGACCCGCGAGAAGTTCGCCGGCGAGTATCTGCTGACGGGCGATCTCGGCGTGCTGGACGAGGACGGCTTTTTCCGCTTCGTCGGCCGAAACGACGATGTCATCACGAGCGCCGGCTACCGGATCGGCCCGGGGCCCATCGAAGATTGCCTGCTCGGCCACCCCGCCGTGCGGCTCGCGGCCGTCGTCGGCGTACCCGACCCGACGCGAACCGAGATCGTCAAGGCGTTCATCGTACTGAACCCGGGCTTTGCCCCGTCGCCCGCACTGGAGCGCGAAATTCAGGAGCACGTGAAGACGCGCCTTGCCGCGCACGAATATCCTCGGGCCGTCGCTTTCGTGACGAACCTGCCGATGACGGCGACCGGCAAAATCATTCGCCGTGCGCTGCGCGAGAGCCCGCCCGACTCGGTTTAGGCGCGACCCGCGATGGCGGGCGTCAGGCCATGCGCCGAAGCACGCCGTCGCGCAAAATGAAGTGATGATAAAGCGCACCGGCGAGATGCAGGCCGATGAGACCCAGCAACCCCCAGGCGAGCACCTGATGAAGGTCGCCCATTTCATGGCCGAGCGGCGAGCCGGTGGGGGAAAGCGCCGGCAACGGAATGACGCCGAATAGCGTGACGTGCCAGCCGCGCGAGGAAGCGTTGATCCAGCCCATCACCGGCTGCACGATGAGAAGCGCATAAAGAAGGCCATGCGTGAGGCGCGCGACGAGGCGCATCGAGGGTGTCGTTTCGACGACGTCGGGTTCGCGTCGCAGCAGGCGCCAAACGATTCGTACGAGCATGACCGCGATGATGACGGTGCCGATCTCGAGATGCCACGTAATGAGGCCGACCGGCCGGGTCCCTCTATGAATCGCGGGCATCGTCCATGCGAGCGCATACTGCACGACGATCAGTGCGACGATGAGCCAATGCAAAGCGCGGGCAAATGGGTCGTAGCGCGAAGTCGAAATCGCTGCCATGAGCGGATGTCCTTTGAAGTGAAAGATCGGGTAGCCATTTGAGCGACGACGGATTTTAGCGTGCCGGACAGTCCGCAACATTACCGCCCGTTACCCGATACAACCGAGCATCGAAAACCGGCAATCAGTTATAGTGACGCCCGCCTTGAACCGCATATTCCCATCATGAGTTCCGAACATCCCGACGCCGGCAACGGCCAACACAGCCCGCTCTATCTGAAACTGCTCGGCGAAACGGCCAAGATCGGCTGGAGCGAGCTCGAGCGCTTTTTTGCGCGGGGCATGCTGCTGCTCGTCGCACGCGATCTCGACCTCGTGAGCGTGGCCGAAGCCGTTGCCGCAGACGATTCGCAACAAGTGGCGCAATGGCTGTCGGCCGGGCTCGTCGAGCGGCTGCAAGCGGAAACGGCGGCCGAATTCGCCGAGCGCGACCCCGAACTCTGGGCTGTCGTCGTCTCACCGTGGGTCTGCGTGCAGGCGCGCGGCTGACGCCCCCCGCTTAGCGCTGCGCTATTCCTCCGATTCGCCAAGAAGTGTCCTAATATGTACTCGTCGCTTCATGGCGAAAGGAGGCATCCATGGACGCTGAATCGATCGCCGGCCTGGTCGGACTCGGAGTGGGCCTGCTGGTGCTGGTCGGGCTGACAATCTTCGAATCGCGCTCGTACAAGCGCGAACATGGCGAAGGCATCCTTCACCACTGGCTCTCGGCCCATCACATGCTCGACTGGCGCCGGAAACACTGATGGCGTCGAGCGTCGCGCGCACCCCGCGTGACGCCTGCGTGACGCCTGTCAGGTCGATGCGAATTGCCGAAGCGCGGCTTGCTCCGCAGCCAGCGTCGCGGGCAGTTCTGCGCGCATGAAATCCACCCACGTCCTGATCTTCGCATCGAGATATTCGCGTGACGAATAGAGCGCGTGGATGTTCATCGGCTGCGACGTATAGTCGGGCAGGACCCAACGCAGGTCGCCGCTTTTCAAACCTCGCATGACCGTATAAGTCGGCAAGACGGCGATGCCCATGCCCTCGCGCACGGCCATTGCCATTGCCTCCGCGCCGTTGACCTGAAACGGTGCGGGAGGCAGCACGAACGTTTCGGCGCCGTTGGGGCCGTCGAAATCCCATTTGTCGAACGTCGAACCCGGCGTCACGAGCCGCAGACAGACGTGATCGGCCAGTTCGCCCGGCGTTTTGGGCACACCGTGCGTTTCGAGATAGGCGGGCGATGCGCACGCGATGCTGAACGCGGTGCCGAGCCGCTGCGATATCAACCCCGAATCGGGCAGGTGGTAGCCGAGTACCAGCGAGACGTCGAAGCCTTCGTCGAGCAGATCGGGGGTGCGCTGCGCCAACGTGAGTTCGACCGACACGTCCGGGTAGCGCTGCCGGTAGCGGCCGATCGCGGGCACGACGTAATGTCCGCCGAAGCTGGCCATCGCGTGCATGCGCAGTTTCCCCGACGGTCGCGCGTGCGCATCGCTTGCTTCGGCCTCGGCCTCTTCCACGTAGGCAAGGATCTGCTGGCAGCGGCGCAAGTAACGCTCGCCCGCCTCGGTGAGCGCAATGCGCCGCGTCGTGCGATTCAAAAGACGCGTGTGCAGATGCGCCTCCAGATCGGATACCGCGCGCGAAGCATAAGCGGTCGTCGTATTCAAATGCTGCGCGGCCGCGGTGAAGCTGCCCGATTCAACGACGCGCGCGAAAACGCGCATGTTCTGAAGCGTGTCCATAGCCGGTTTTCCCTTCAACGATGCGGCTCGATTGTTGCACGGCCCGCAACGTCGATTATCTCAAAATCCGCAAAGATCTCTTACATCCTTACCGCTTATTCCACAATGAGGCAAAAAATATAATCGATTCGGTCTATTACCGCTGTCGAGGAGAGAATCGTGCTACTGCGGATCGGGAAACGAGGCATGGTGTTCTCGTTTCTTGCACTACTGATGATAATGACCGGCTGCGCAAGCACGCACGGCATTACACCGCAGGCGCAACTGCCGGACGCCGCGACGCTCGATGTCGGTCCCGCCATCGACGCGGCGAACGCGAGCGCGCAGTGGCCGAAGACCGACTGGTGGCAAGCGTTCGGCGACCCGCAGCTCGATACGCTCGTGCATACCGCAATCGCGTCGAACCCGACACTCGCGGCGGCTTCGGCCCGCGTGCGCGAAGCGGCGTCGATAGCAGGCGTGGCCGAGGCAGCCGAAGGTCCGCAGGTCGCCGGCAGCCTCGACATCACGCGACAGCACTGGCCGGAGAACGTCTATTACGGTCCCGGACCGCTCGCGGGACGCACCACCTGGAACAATACGGGCGCCTTGCGCCTGTCTTACCGCCTCGACTTGTGGGGGCACGAAAAGAACGCGACCGAGCAAGCGCTCGATGTCGCACACGCACGCGCGGCCGATGCGCGTGCCGCCCAGCTCGAAATCGAGGCCAACGTCGTACGCGCTTATATCGATTTCGCTCAGCATTACGCCTTGCTGGATATCGCGACCGATGTGCTCGCGCGCCAGCGGCAATTGGCCGACCTGGCGCGGCGGCGCCTCGCCGGTGGCATCGGCACGCAGCTCGAGCTCAGCCAGGCCGAGGCGCCGCTGCCCGAGTATGAACGGACCGTCGAGGCGCGCCGGGAGGCCATCGAACTCGATCGGAACCAGCTTGCCGCACTGCTCGGCAAAGGTCCCGGTGCCGGCGCCACCCTCGTGCGCCCGGCACTTGCACTGAATGCACGTGCGGAGCTTCCTACCCACCTGCCGGCCGAGCTGATCGGTCATCGGCCCGACGTCGTCGCCGCGCGCTGGACCGTGGCCGGCGAGGCACGCGGCATCGACGTGGCGCACGCGGCGTTCTATCCGAACGTCGACTTGGTGGCAACGCTCGGCGGCTACGCGGCGGCCGGTCCGCTATTCGGTTTCCTGCGCGCTGCGAGCGGCGGCTGGACCGGTGGACCGGCGCTGTCGTTGCCGGTCTTCGACAGCGGCGCCCTGCGCGCGCGCCTTGGCGCAGCCGCCGCGAGCTATGACGTGGCGGTTGCCCGCTACGATCAATCGATCGTCGGCGCGCTCAAGGAGATCGCCGATGCAACGGTGCGCCTGCGCTCGCTGGACATGCAGCAGCACGATGCGGAGCGCGCCGCCGATGCCGCCGAGCGCAGCTATCGCCTCGCCAATCGCGGCTTCCAGCGCGGGCTCACCGATTACGTCAATGTCATCGTCGAAGAGACGCGCTGGCTCGGCGCCAAAGAACGCGTCGCCGAGATCCGTGCCGCGCGGCTCGCGGCCTATGCGACGCTGATGACCGCGCTGGGCGGTGGATTGGCGACGCCCGCCGACGGGCCGGCCGACGAGCACCTGATGCCGGCGCATAGCGTGCAGGCCGCGCGTGCCGGCCTCCGGTCGACACGATGATGGGGCGAGCGATGATGTCCGACAACGCGAACGCTATCGTCTCCAGTACCACGGCTGGGCGCGCCGCGCTGAGCGACTGGTGGGACACCGAGGGGCGCACCTGGATACACGTGGCCAAGGCGCTGCTGGCAGCATTCGCCGCGCTTGCCATTGCGCTGCGGCTCGATCTGCCGCAACCCCGCACGGCCATGACCACGGTCTTCATCGTCATGCAGCCGCAAAGCGGCGCCGTGCTCGCGAAGAGCTTCTACCGGATCGGCGGTACGCTCGTCGGCCTCGTCGCCACACTTGCGCTCGTTGCGCTGTTCTCGCAGCAGCCCGAGTTGTTTCTTGGCGCGCTCGCACTTTGGACCGGCATCTGCACGGCCGGCGCGGCGCGCAACCGCAATTTCCGCTCGTACGGGTTTCTGCTCGCGGGTTATACGGCCGCGCTGATCGGCATTCCCGCCGCGCAGCATCCCGACGGCGCGTTTCTCGCCGCGCTCACGCGCGCGGCCGAGGTTTCGCTCGGCGTCGTGTGTGCCGGCTTCGTGAGCGCACTCGTGTTGCCGCAGCATGCCAGCGACCAGATGCGCAGCACCGTGCGCGCGCGCTTTTCGAAGTTCGTCGAGTACGTGGCATCCGCGCTCGCCGGGAACATGGCACGCGAGCAGATCGAGCGTACCAACGCGCGCTTTCTGGCCGAGATCGTCGGCTTCGAGGCCATGCGCAGCATCGCCGTCTTCGAAAGCCATGATGCCCGCTTGCGTAGCGGGCGCCTCGCTCGTTTGAACCGCGAGTTCATGACGGCCTCTACTCGCTTTCACAGTCTGCATCAGTTGATGAACCGCCTGCGCACTGCGGGCGCGCGCGAGATCATCAACGCGCTCGAACCGTATTTCGCCGAACTTGCACCGATGCTCTATACGCCGGGCGAGCCGGTGCTCAGGGCAGCCGATGCGACACGCTCCGCCGACCGGCTTCAGCACTTCAAGCGCGAGCTGCCAAGCCGCATGCGCGCAACGCGCGGGCAGTTGAGCGCGCTATCCGAGTCGGCGCTGCTCGACTTCGATACCGCTTCCGAGCTGCTCTATCGTTTCGTCGACGACATGCACGCTTATGCGCAAACCTATGCGTCGCTCGCAACGGCCAGCCATGCGCGCGAACGTTCGCCGGAGCGCTACGAGCCGAAAACGAGCGCCGTCGTCACCGCAATCGCCGGCGTGCGGGGCGCCATCGTCATGGCCGCGCTGAGCGCGTTCTGGCTCGCCACCGCCTGGCCGAGCGGCGCCACGCTCGTTCTGAACGCAGCGGCGGTTTGCGCGC
Source organism: Trinickia sp. (assembly GCF_036503415.1). GTDB lineage: Bacteria > Pseudomonadota > Gammaproteobacteria > Burkholderiales > Burkholderiaceae > Trinickia. The sequence continues at coordinate 73,518 of NZ_DASXWY010000005.1, forward strand.
TCGCGTCATCGTCGCCGCGCCCGACCCGCATGGCGCTGCAAATGAGCATCGGAACATTGCTGGCGGCAGCGGCGGGCGCGATCGTCGTGTTCGGCGTCTACCCTCGTATCGATGGGCTTACCCTCCTGTGCGCGGTGCTGGCGCCGCCGCTCGCGTTCGGTGTGTTTCTTGCCACGCGCCCCAAGCTGGCCGGCATCGGCGCGGGCTTCTGCATTTTCTTTTGTGTGCTGGCGGGGCCCGACAACGTCATGCAGTACGATCCGGCCGGATTTGCCGACAACACGCTCGCGCTGATTTTGTCGATGGTTGCCTGTGCCGCCGCGTTCGCTGTGCTGCTGCCGCCCTCCACGCCCTGGCTCATCGGCCATCTCGTCGCGGACTTGCGGCGCCAGGTGGCGCTCGCCTGCCGCGCGCCGCTCGCCAGCGTACGGGCCCGCTTCGAAAGCCGCGCCCGCGATATCGCATTTCAGGCTTACGCGGTGGCCGAACGCACGCCGGCCGCGCAGCGCGATGCGCTGGCCTGGCTCGTCGCCGTGCTCGAAGTCGGCCACGCCGTGATCGACCTGCGCGGCGAGCTCGTCGGGCTGCCGCGCGACGCGCGTTATGCGCCGACGATGCCCTGGCGGCGCAGCATCGCAGCCGCGGAGCGCGAGCTTGCGGCGCTGTTCGAACGCCCGCGCGGCAGGCGTCTCGACGCGGCGCTCGCGGCGAGTGTCGACGCCATCGCCGCCACCCGGCAGGTGCTCGTCGCTTTTGCGCCGCCACGCGAAGAGCGTCATCGCCTGCAGCGCATCCTGAGCCACTTGCACTTCCTGCGCACCGCGCTGATGGATCCGCAATCGCCGCTCGCGGCGTTCGCCTCGCACGGGCGGCGCGCGAACGAAGGCGGCGATGTGCCGCCCCACCATGGAGCTCGCCATGCCACGTGATCTCGCCATTTTCGGCGCCTACGTACCGGCCATCGTACCGCTTTGCGTCGGCGGTGCCGCGCTCACCTGGCTGCTCGATCGCCTGCTTGCGGCCGTGGGGCTGTATCGCCTCGTCTGGCATCCGTCGCTGCTGCGCGCGAGCCTGCTCGTGACCGTATGCGGCGCGCTCGGCCTGGCCGTCTATCGTTGAATCATCGTTCGAGCCCATCATGAACACTTCCGCAGCTCACCATCCGGCATGGCGTTACGTCATCAGCTTCATTGCGACGGCCCTGGTGTTCGTCGCCGCGCTGGCGATCGGCCGCACACTCTGGATTCACTACATGGACGAGCCCTGGACACGCGATGGGCGCGTGCGCGCCGAGATCGTCAATGTTGCGCCCGATGTATCCGGTGCTGTCGTCGATCTGCCTGTCGTCGATAACGGGTTCGTCAAGAAAGGCCAGGTGCTGATGCGCATCGACCCATCGCACTATCAGGTTGCCGTCGAGCAGGCCGAAGCGGCCGTCGCGGCGCGCCGGGCCGAATGGCAGATGCGCCGTGCCGATGCCCAACGGCGCGCCGATATGGACAGTCTCGTCGTCTCGAAGGAAAGCCGCGAGAACGCTTCGCAATCGGCGGCGTCGGCCGAAGCGCAGTATCGGCAGGCACTCGCGGCGCTCGACGCGGCGAAGCTCAATCTTGCGCGCACGACCGTCGTCTCGCCTGTGGACGGGTATGTCACCAACCTGTCGCTTTACCGCGGCGACTATGCGACGGCGGGCGCGCCGAAGCTTGCGATCATCGACAGCCGCTCGTTCTGGGTCTATGGGTATTTCGAGGAAACGAAGCTGCCGCGCGTGAAGATCGGCGACAAGGCCGAGATTCGCCTCATGAGCGGCGGCACGCTGAAAGGCCATGTCGAAAGCATTTCGCGCGGCATTTACGACCGCGACAATCCGCAAAGCCGGCAACTCGTCGCCGATGTGAATCCGACGTTCAACTGGGTACGTTTGGCTCAGCGCGTGCCGGTGCGCATCCATATCGACGAGGTGCCGGCGGGCGTCATGCTTGCCGCCGGCACGACGTGTACGGTGGTTGTTTCGCCGAGTTGATCGGGATCGGCGCTTGAATATGCGCGGTCCCGAACCTCACCGGTGCCTGGCGCGCAACCGGTCTTCTCTGACGCGCTCGTCGTGCACTCGCTGTTCGTGGATGCGCTCGTCGTGCACTCGTTGCTCATGAACTCGTTCGTCGTGCAACCGTTGTTCGTGGATGCGCTCGTCGCGCAACCGTTGCTCATGAACGCGTTCATCATGCAACCGCTCCTCCCGTAACCGGAGTTCGCGCACGCATTCGCGATCCGGCCTCGCCCCGGGTAGCCGGGCCTCTTCGCAACGTCCCGCCCGGGCAGACCCGGCGCACGCCTGCCCTGGCGCCGACGCCGAGCACGACGGGTCGCCAGGCCCGGGAAAAGCCTGCGCCAGCGCGTTTGCCGATGCAAACCACAACGCGCACGCCGTACTTCCCGCCAATACCGATAAGCGCATCGGCAACATCCGATCTCCTTGACGAGCCGGACATGAAGATAACGCGCGCATTCCGGTCGCTCGCAGGGAACGAGCGAAACGACGTACCGTGGAGCGAATGCTGTTACGCATCGCTCATCGGCTTGCTTGCACCTATGGCGTGCCGTGCAGGATCGCTACCGTCTGCACGCCATAGCGTACGAGGTAACCGCCATGCTCGGCCTGCCAGGCGCGGGCCGTTGCGTGGTCAGGAAACCAGTTGGTCGCGAAATCGGCGAAGCATCCCGCATCGAAGCGCAATGCATCGAGCTCGGCACGCGGACGCGTATCTACGCCGCGCTTGCAAGCGGCCCAATCGGGGTAGCCAAGCTCGGCCGCGAGCATGTTGAGTACGTGCTTGAGCCGAATCCCTTCGCGCGCAGCGAAGAGTTCGGCGAGCGTATGCGCCGGAACCACACTGGCCGCCTTGATTCGCCTCAGCACGGGCAAAGCGCGGCTTGCGTCGGCGTGCGCGGCGCGCAGCAACCGGCGCGCATGGTGGCGCAGAAACTCGACGTGGGAAACATCGGAACGGGTGGGATTGGCGGTGGACCACATGAACGCTCTCCTTTCATTGCGCCGTTCTCGCTGCGGCTTGAAGGTCGAGGTTGCGATTGCGTCCGAGAGGATCGTTCGACTGCTAGGCAGGTGCGGCGGCTTTCGCGAGAACGGGCGCCCTGCCGCGCCCGCCGCGCATTCTAACGCGAGATTGGAGGATGTGCACGCGGTGGCGGTCGGCAGTCGTTGCAGCGGGTTACCTTCGCCGGAACCAGCGCGCCGCTCGCCTTCCTCGCCAACTCACCCGTGCAGCTTGAACTTCCCAACGAGCCGCTTGAGCGCCTTGGCCTGATCGTCGAGCGAACGTGCCGCCGCGGTCGCCTCTTCCACAAGCGCCGCGTTCTGCTGCGTCCCCGCATCCATCTGCGTGACCGCGCGGTTGATTTCCTCGATACCCGAACTCTGCTCCGTCGATGCCGCGGAAATCTCGCCCATGATGTCGGTGACACGCTTGACCGCCTTCACCACCTCATCCATCGTGCGACCCGCGTCCTCGGCCAGCGTCGAGCCGTTTTCGACGCGTTCGAGCGAGGTGTTGATCAGCGTCTTGATTTCCTTGGCCGCGGCGGCACTGCGCTGCGCAAGCGATCGCACCTCCCCCGCGACAACGGCGAATCCGCGCCCCTGCTCGCCCGCGCGTGCCGCTTCCACGGCCGCGTTGAGCGCCAGAATATTGGTCTGAAACGCAATGCCGTCGATGACGCCGATGATGTCGCCGATATTCTTCGCGCTCTCGTTGATTTCGCCCATCGTCGTGACGACGCGCGAGACCACCGAACCGCACGTCGACGCAATCTCCGAAGCGTTATTCGCCAGCGAGCTCGCCTGCTTCGCGTTATCGGCGTTTTGGCGCACGGTTGAAGTCAACTGCTCCATGCTCGATGCGGTGCGCTCGAGCGAGACGGCCTGTTGCTCGGTGCGCTGCGACAGATCGAGATTACCCATCGAAATCTCGCCTGCCGCCGACGAAATAGCCTCGGCACTCGCCGCAATCTCGCCCACCGTCCCAGCAAGCCCGGTGCGCATTTCCGAGAGCGCGTAGAGCATGCTCGACGTGTCCTTCTTGCCGAGCGCGATCGGGTGCGAAAGATCGCCCGATGCGATCTGGCTCGCGATGTCCTTGGCATAGACCGGCTCACCGCCCAGCTGGCGCGTCAGGCGCCGCACGACCCACTCGCTGACGACGATGGCGACCCCGATCAACGCGGCCGTCATCGCGGCCATCATGACGAAGGACGATTTGAAGATGAATGCCGATGCGTCGATCGTCGCTTTCGCCTGGGCGCCGCGCGCGGCGACGAGTGCATCGACGAGCTTTTCGAGCTTGCCCGTTTCCACGAGCAGCGAGACATCCTGCATGCCGACTTGCCAATTCATTTGCGACAGGTCGAGCGGCTGCGCCTTCATGAGCGTGACGAAATCGCGTAGATGCCCGGCCCAGGCCGATACCGCCGCTGACAGCTTCGTTTGCTGCTCGAGCGCGGCCTTGTCACCGACATCGGTGTATTGCTTGAGCGTGCCGAGCTCGCCGTTGATCGCGACAAGACCCCTGTCGATTTCGGCTCCGAGTTCGTCGCGTTCCTTGGCCGTCGTCGCCGTAAGCAGCATCTTTTGCGCGCGGCTCGAGCGCAGCATGTTGCCCCGCACCTCTTCCGCGGCCCGGCTGGCCACATGTCCCTGTTCGTAGATCGACCGGGAGGAGTCGTTCAGGCGGCTGATCTGCGCGAGGGCGAATATGCCGATCGCCAGCGTACCGGCGAGCAATACCGCGAATGCCAGTCGCAACGACATCTTGACCGACAGTCCGCTCAGACGCCCCTTTACGCCGACGCCGCGCGATCTGCCGTCCGCCACCGCATCATCGGGCACGAACTTCGCGCCCGCACGCAATCCCCGCGAAACCACCTTCATGCAACCCCCTTCTTCTGGATAATGCCCCACCTTGTGGGCGGGTTGGACGGCACATGCGGCCGCTACCGTTGGTCAACGGCATATTCGGCGGCCTTCTTGAGGCGCGGAGCACGAGTGAAAACCCGCATTCCGCACGCATTTTTTGCATGCCTTTCCCGCATGCCGGTGGGGTTATAACGTGTCAAAAAGCGCCGGAACAGGAAACCCGGCATGCTTTGCGGGTAAGCCGAGCGCTACCGCGGCGGATCATCGATATACCGGCGCATCCGACGATGATGTCTCGTTGGCGACAAACAATGTCCGAGTTGTCTTTTTAAGACAACCTACACTTACGAAATCGGACCGGCACCGCTCGGCCTTCGTCCGGGTCTTGCTCGCGCCCGCGTCGCTCGACGAAGCGACGGATGCTCACTCATTTCAGGATGCCTGGCATGCAAAAAAACGCTCTCGCGGCGAATGCCGCGCCTAACATGCCCGCCCCCACGGCTGCCGCCGGCGGTATACAGCGCACCGTTTATTCCGTTCTGGGGGCAATCAGCTTCTCGCACCTGCTGAACGACATGATTCAGTCGCTCGTGCTGGCGATTTATCCGATGCTCAAAGCGAACTTTTCGCTGTCGTTCGCGCAAGTCGGCCTCATCACGCTGACCTATCAGATCACGGCATCGCTGCTGCAACCGCTCGTCGGGATCTATACCGACAAGCGTCCGCAGCCGTACTCGCTGCCGGTCGGCATGGGGTTCACGTTGAGCGGGCTGCTCTTGATGTCCGTTGCCCCGAGCTTCGGTGTACTGCTCGTCGCGGCGGCGCTCGTCGGATGCGGTTCGTCCGTGTTCCACCCCGAGTCGTCGCGCGTGGCGCGCATGGCCTCGGGAGGCCGCTACGGGCTCGCGCAGTCGCTGTTTCAGGTGGGCGGCAACGCCGGTACCTCACTGGGCCCGCTGCTCGCCGCGCTCGTCATCATTCCTCACGGCCAACGCAGCATCGCCTGGTTTTCGGTTGCGGCGCTGGTCGCCATCGTCGTGCTCGCGCAAGTCGGCCGCTGGTACAACCGGCATCCGGCCACGAAGAAAAAGGCGCGGGTCCGCGCAGGCCACCCGTCACTTTCCAGGCAACGCGTCGCGCTCGCTATCGGCGTGCTGGTGCTGCTCGTGTTCTCGAAGTACTTCTACCTCGCGAGCATCAACAGCTACTTCACCTTTTATCTGATCGACAAGTTCCATCTGAGCGTGCAGGCCGCGCAGATCCATCTGTTCGTCTTCCTGGCGTCCGTCGCGGCGGGGACGATCGTGGGCGGCCCGATCGGCGATCGCGTCGGGCGCAAGTATGTGATCTGGGTGTCGATCCTTGGCGTCGCTCCGTTCACGCTGCTGCTGCCGTACGCGAATTTGTTCTGGACCAGCGTGCTGACCGTGCTCATCGGTCTCGTGCTCGCCTCGGCGTTCTCGGCCATTCTGGTCTACGCGCAGGAGCTGATCCCGGGCAACGTCGGGATGGTGGCCGGCTTGTTCTTCGGGTTCGCGTTCGGCCTCGGCGGGATCGGCGCAGCCGTGCTCGGCAAGCTGGCGGACGTGACGAGCATCGACTACGTCTACAAGGTCTGTTCGTTCCTGCCGCTGATCGGCATTCTCACCGTCTTGCTGCCCGACGTCGAACAAAAGCGGCAAGCTCGCGCCGCCTAGTCCAAGCACCTTGCCCCGCACATCGCGGGGCTCAATTCGTCCGAATTCTCCCCCCCGCGGCGGGGGCGAGAACTGAAAACGACTACCTTGCGCCATCGGGTCCACCGTTACCGCAAGGAGTCGTGAATGACCGTTTTCCAGCGAGGCAGAAGCACTCGCCCCCTGGCGTTGCCGCCTGTCCCCGCATCGCGTGCCCTGCTCGCCACCCTCCTGTCGAGCATGCTAGCCGCATGCAGTGGCGGCGACGACGCGCCCGCGGCCACTGCCAGTCCCGCCCCCGTCGACGCACGGCCGCCCGCCGATCCGCTCTTCCACTACCAATGGCATCTCGTCAATACCGGCCAGCTCGTCCGTCCCGACCGCTGGTGGCGGGGGACGCCGGGTGTCGATATCAACGTCGCGCCCGTGTGGAACCAGGGCTTCGAGGGTCACGGCGTCACCGTTGCGGTGGTGGACGACGGCATCGAGATCGGGCACGAGGACTTGCGTGCCAACATTGCCAGCGGACTGAGCCGCAACTATGTGACGGACGGTGGGGACCCCACTCCTTCCATCGAGGAGAGGGCTCACGGCACGTCCGTGGCGGGCATCATCGCCGCCGCGCGCAACAGCCTCGGAGGCGTCGGCGTTGCGCCCGGCGCCAAACTCGCGGGCCTCAACTTACTGTTGAGCAGAAACGAGTCCGACCTCGCCGACGCGCTGGGTCTGGGCATCGCCGATGGCCGCATCGCCGTCTCCAACAACAGTTGGGGCTCCGCCAACGTTGCCATGCCCGGCATGCGCGATGTGATCGAAGAGGAGATCGTCCGCAAAGGCGTCGACGAAGGCCGCAACGGTAAAGGGATCGTCTACGTTTTCGCCGCTGGCAACGGCAACAAGGATTTCAATGAGTCGACGCAGCCCCGCCTGCCTCACTACGGATGGAGCAACTTCGACCGCTATGTACCGACGCAAGCGCTAGCGGTATGTGCCGTCAACGCAAACGGCGTTGCGTCCGAGTATTCGTCGAACGGTACGAACCTTCTCGTCTGCGCGCCGAGCGACGACATGCCCGACGCGCGCGGCGTACCGCAGGGCCCCGCCATAACGACGACAAAGCCCTACGGCAAATACACGCATGAATCGGGCGGCACCTCGTCCGCGGCGCCGATGGTCTCGGGCGTGGTCGCACTGATGCTGCAGGCGAACCCGGAACTGACGTGGCGCGACGTGCGACTTGTTCTCGCGCGCACAGCTCGCATCCTGCCGTCGATGGAAAACGACCCCGGTGCCAATTGGATTACCACTGGCGCGACGAATCCGTACACGGGCAATCCGTATCGCTACAGCACCCGATACGGCTTCGGCCTCGTCGATGCCCAAGCCGCGGTCTCGTACGCGCAGCGCATCAAATCGGTCGGCGGCTCGCATCAGGCGTTCTGGGCGCAGCCATGCGGGGGCTCCGTCAGTGACGACGATCATGCGGCAGAGGCAACGGGTTCCGTCGAGCGAACGTTCAAAATGTCCTGCGGCAACCGCACGGTTGAATTCCTCGAAGCCGACATTGCGCTCGAGCATCCGAATTTCCGCGCGTTGCGCGTAACGCTGGAATCCCCTCGCGGTACCAAGCTGCTGCTGAGCCCCGAGTACTCCCGCTGCGTGGCTTCATACGAGAACTACGGCCTGCCCGCCGAGGCATGCAGTTCCGAAATGTTCGACCACCGCTTCCGGACTCACGCCGTCACGGCCCTCGACGAACCGGTGAGCGGCGACTGGACGCTGCGGATCGAGGATGCCCTGAACACGGGCGAACCGATCCACCTGCGCAGCGCCACGCTTGGCATCTACTGAACGAGGACCATCATGTTACGACCCGCTCTCTTCGCCATGGGCGTTATCACACTGCTTTGCGCCACGGGACAAGCTCCCGCCGTCGCCTCCGAGGCGCCGGCGCCCACTTACTGGTACAACGGCGATATCAAAGTGCCGCTCTACCGCCAACCGCAATTGCATGCCCGGGGCCATCGAGAGACAGCGCCGCGCGGCGCAGCGCGTATCGCGGCCGGACGGAATTTGCCCCCCATCTACGAACGCGCACCGCAGGAGTCGGCCGGCAGCCCGTCCGCACTCACCGTATATTCGACCCGCGCCGATTGGCGCCGCGGAAAACTCATGGTCCAGGCACCGGGCGTCGTGTTCACGGTCGCGGACGGCCAGCGCGCGAAACGCGCCGAGGCTTGGCTCGCTGAACGCGGATTGCGCGCCAAGCCCATTGCAGACGGCGCCGCATACAAGATCGACAACGTCGCGGGCGTACAGGCACTCAACGTGGCAAATGCACTCTATGAGAGCAAGCTCGTGCGCCATGCGCAGCCGAATTGGATGATCGACATCGACCGGCAGTAGTCACGCGACGAATCGCTCGTGGAATTGGCGCTAGGCGCCCGCCGGCGCGGCAGCGTCCGCATAAGCGCGCAAGAAGCGTTGCAGCACGCCCGAAGAATAAGCGCCGGCGATATCGCTCAAGAATGTGGTGAACAAGGCGGTGGCATGATCGTCGGCCGTGTCCGAAATCGTCCGCACGATCGCGTGCGGTACGTCATGCTCATAGCAGACCTGCGCTATGGCCGCACCTTCCATCTCGACGGCCATCGCCTCGGGCAATGCATGCGCCAGCGCGCGTACTTCAGTCGTGCTCGAGACGAACCTGTCACCGCTGATGATCAAGCCACGGTGCACGTGCGGCGCCGCAAACCCAAAGCGTTCGGCCAGCATTGCGCCTTCGTCGGCAAGAAACCGCTGACAGGCGGTTGCAAGCAGGTCGGCCAGCAGCGCATCAGTGGGAAAGTGCGCGCGCTCGAGCAGCGGCACCTCATAGCGCGGGAAAAGCGGCGAAGCGTCGAGATCGTGCTGCAGCGAGGAATCGGCGACCACGATATCGCCCACTCGCACGCCGGGGCCAACGCCACCCGCGACGCCCGTAAAGATCATCGAATGGACACCGAAGACGTGAATCAGCGCGCTCGCGCTGGCGGCCGCCGCGACTTTGCCGACCCGCGCAAGCGTGGTCACGCAGGGCACGCCGTAGGCGGTGCCTACGTGATAGTCGCGCCGGCCGAGCGTCACCGTGCGCGTCTCGCCCTCAGCGCGCATCGCTTCGACGAGATCGCCCAGCTCTTGCGGCAGCGCCGCCAGCACGCCCAGGCGGCGCACGGCCTGCTCGCCGCGGTGTGCGGCGCCCCTGCCGCTATCGTTGTACGTGCCCATCCGCACCCTCACTCGACCACTTGCAGTTTGGCGACGGCGAGTGCGAGCCACTTCTCCCCGTGCCGCTTGAATCGGACATGCGCGCGCGCATCCGCACCGCTGCCTTCGAGCGCGGTGATAGCGCCTTCGCCGAACTTCGTGTGAAACACCTGCTGGCCGACCCGGAAACCCGTATCGGCCGCGCGCTGTTCGTTCGCAAATGCGGGCAGCGGCGCCGCGGGCGCCTCGGCGGCGGCGTAACCGCCGTAGCGTTGTTGCTCGCGGCCGGGCCGCGCGAACCAATCGCGCCCCCAAGCGGCATTGTCGGATCGGCCGCCCCAGCGCGCGCCCGCTTCGGCTTTCGGCGTCAGCCACTTCAGCGTGGCCTGCGGCAACTCATCGAAAAACCGCGAACGCACGTTGTAGCGCGTCTGGCCGTGCAACATGCGGCTTTGCGCAAAAGAGAGGTACAGACGCTCCTTAGCGCGTGTGATCGCCACGTACATGAGGCGGCGCTCCTCCTCGAGCCCGTCCGGGTCGATCGCACTGTTTTCATGCGGGAAAAGCCCTTCCTCGAGCCCCGAAATGAAGACAGCCGTGAATTCGAGTCCCTTCGCCGCGTGCACCGTCATCAGTTGCACGGCGTCCTGGCCCGCCTGCGCCTGGGAATCGCCCGCTTCGAGCGACGCGTGCGAAAGAAAGCCCGCAAGCGGCGTCATCGTGTCCGGGTTTTGCGCGGGGTCGCCCAGCCCCGGCGCGTCGAGTACGGTCACGCCCGCGTCGTCCGGATCGGGCGCAAGAGCCGGTGCGGCGGTAGCGCCCGGTGCGAGCGGTATCGAACGTGCGGGGGTATCGAGACCGTAGCCCTCCTCGCTCACGAACGCGGCAGCCGCGTTGACGAGCTCCTGCAAGTTCTCGAGCCTGTCCTGCCCCTCGCGCTCGCCCTCATAGAAAGCCGCGAGACCGCTCCCGCGCACGACATGCTCGACCGTCTCCGGCAGGCTCATGCGCTCGGTTTCGGCGCGCATCTTCGCAATGAGATTCGCGAACGCGGCAAGGCTCGAACCGGCTTTTCCGGTCACGTAGGGAATGGCGGCCGCCATGGAACAGTTGTAAAGCCGCGCCGCGTCGGCTAGCTGCTCGATCGAGCGCGCGCCGATACCGCGTGTCGGAAAATTCACGACGCGTGTGAAGGCCGTATCGTCGTTTGGATTGTCGATGAGCCGCAGATACGCCAAGGCATGCTTGACCTCCTGCCGCTCGAAGAAGCGCAGCCCACCGTAGACGCGGTATGCAACGCCGGCGTTGACGAGCGTATGCTCGATCGCGCGCGATTGCGCGTTGCTGCGATAAAGGATGGCCATCTCGCTGCGCGCGAGCCCGTTGTTCATGAGCGCGCGGATTTCCTCGACGATCCAGGCGGCCTCCTGCGTGTCCGTGGCCGCCTCGTAGACCCGTACGGGCTCGCCGTGGCCCGCATCGGTGCGCAGGTTCTTGCCGAGCCGGCGCGCATTGTTCGCGATCAGTTCGTTGGCGGCGTCGAGAATGTGCCCGTGCGAGCGGTAGTTCTGTTCGAGTTTGATCAGATGCCGCACGTTGAACTCGCGCTCGAAATCGCGCATGTTGCCCACGTTCGCCCCGCGAAACGCGTAGATGGACTGATCGTCGTCGCCGACAGCGAAGATGGCATTCGACTGTCCGGCCAGCATCTTGAGCCATGCGTACTGGAGCTTGTTCGTATCCTGGAATTCGTCGACGAGGATGTGGCGAAAGCGCGCCTGATAGTGCGCGCGCAGCGGCGCATTGTGCGCGAGCAACTCGTAGCAGCGCAGGAGCAGTTCGGGGAAGTCGACGACGCCTTCGCGCTGGCATTGTTGCTCGTAGGCGCGGTAGAGCTCGACGAACTTCAGGTTGAAGTTGTCGGTGGCATCCACCTGATCGGGCCGCAGCCCCTGCTCCTTCGCATTGTTGATGAAGTACTGCAGATTCTTCGGAGGATATTTTTCGTCGTCGACGTTCAAGCCCTTCATCAGCCGCTTGATCGCCGAAAGCTGATCGGCCGTATCGAGAATCTGGAACGTGGCGGGCAGCGCCGCATCGCGATGATGGGCGCGCAGCATCCGATTGCACAGACCGTGAAACGTGCCGATCCACATGCCGCGCGTGTCGATCGGCAACAGCGCCGACAACCGCGCCATCATTTCACGCGCCGCCTTGTTCGTGAACGTGACCGCGAGCACCGTCGCAGGCGACGCGAGCCCCTGCTGGATCAGCCATGCGATCCGTGTAATGAGCACGCGCGTTTTGCCGCTACCGGCACCGGCCAGAATCAGCGCCGGTTCGTTCGGCAGCGTGACGGCCGCGAGTTGTTCGGGGTTCAGATTGGCAAGCAGATCGGGCATGGAGGGGGCGATAGACGAGGCACGGCGCCCATTATAGCCAGCGGGAGTGCGCCGGCGCTCGCCTACCGGCGCATCGGGCCAAGGCGCTCGGCCCGCCGACGCGGCCGCCCGAACGTGCGACCCTTTATAATTCAACGTTTCGTACGGTCTTTTCATGCATCTTTCCGCGGATTTCCAACCATGAGCGACACCACGCTGGCGAAGAGTTTCGAGCCCCAGACGATCGAGGCCCAATGGGGGCCCGAATGGGAAAGACGCGGCTACGCCGCCCCGTCTTTCGAGCCGGGCCGGCCCAATTTCTCGATTCAGCTGCCGCCGCCGAACGTCACGGGCACCCTGCATATGGGGCACGCGTTCAACCAGACGATCATGGACGGTTTGACGCGCTATCACCGCATGCTCGGCGACAACACGCTCTGGCTGCCCGGCACGGACCACGCGGGCATCGCCACGCAGATCGTCGTCGAACGCCAGCTCGATCAGCAAGGCGTGTCGCGTCACGATCTCGGGCGCGAGCAGTTCGTCGAACGTGTCTGGGCCTGGAAGACGCAATCGGGCTCCACGATCACCCAGCAGGTGCGGCGCCTCGGCGCATCGATCGATTGGTCGCGCGAATATTTCACGATGGACGAGAAGATGTCGAAAGTGGTCTCCGACGTCTTCGTCCGGCTTTACGAGCAAGGTCTCATTTACCGCGGCAAGCGGCTCGTGAACTGGGACCCGGTGCTGATGACCGCGGTATCCGATCTCGAAGTGGCGAGCGAGGAGGAAAACGGCCATCTCTGGCATATCCGCTATCCGCTCGTCGACGGTAGCGGACACCTCACCGTGGCCACGACGCGCCCCGAAACGATGCTCGGCGACGTTGCCCTGATGGTCCATCCTGAGGATGAACGCTATGCGGCGCTGATCGGCAAGAAGGCAAAGCTGCCGCTCACCGATCGGGAAATTCCGATCATCGCCGACGATTACGTGGACCGCGAGTTCGGTACGGGTGTCGTGAAAGTGACGCCCGCGCACGATTTCAACGACTATCAGGTCGGCCAGCGTCATGGGCTGCCGCAAGTCGAAATCCTCACGCTCGACGCGAAGATCAACGACAACGCACCCGCGGCCTATCGCGGTCTCGATCGTTTCGAAGCCCGAAAGCGCATCGTGGCCGATCTGGATCAGGCGGGCCTGCTCGAAGCGGTCAAGCCCCACAAGCTGATGGTGCCGCGCGGGGACCGTACCGGTGTCGTGCTGGAGCCGATGCTGACCGATCAATGGTTCGTCGCGATGAGCAAGCCGGCGCCCGCCGGCACGTTCAACCCCGGCAAGTCGATCGCCGAAACGGCGCTCGATGTCGTGCGTCGCGGCGATATCCGGTTCGTGCCCGAAAACTGGACTTCCACCTACTATCAGTGGCTCGAGAACATTCAGGACTGGTGCATTTCGCGCCAGCTCTGGTGGGGCCACCAGATTCCGGCCTGGTATGGCGAGAACGGTGAAGTGTTTGTTGCGCACAGCGAAGACGCGGCGCGCGCGCAAGCCGCGGAACGCGGTTATACGGGCGCGTTGAAGCGCGATGAAGACGTGCTCGACACCTGGTTTTCGTCGGCGCTCGTGCCGTTCTCGTCGCTGGGCTGGCCAAACGAGACGAAAGAGCTGCAGTGCTTCCTGCCCTCCTCGGTGCTCGTCACGGGCTTCGACATCATCTTTTTCTGGGTCGCGCGCATGATCATGATGACGACCCACTTCACCGGGCGCGTTCCGTTCGGGACCGTCTATGTTCACGGGCTCGTGCGCGACCACGAAGGCCAGAAGATGTCGAAGAGCAAGGGCAACACGCTCGATCCGATCGATATCGTCGACGGCATCGATCTGGAAACCCTGGTGTCCAAGCGCACGACCGGCCTCATGAACCCCAAACAGGCCGAATCGATCGAGAAAAAGACACGCAAGGAGTTTCCGAACGGCATTGCCGCGTTCGGCACCGATGCGCTGCGCTTCACGATGGCTTCCATGGCGACGCTCGGGCGCAACGTCAACTTCGACCTCGCGCGCTGCGAGGGCTATCGCAATTTTTGTAACAAATTGTGGAACGCGACGCGCTTCGTCCTGATGAACTGCGAAGGCCACGATTGCGGATTTTCGAAACCGAAGCCCTGCGCGCCTGGCGACTGCGCGGCCGGCGGCTACACCGATTTCTCGCAGGCGGACCGGTGGATCGTCTCGCTGCTGCAGCGAACCGAAGCCGAGGTGGAAAAGGGTTTCACGGATTACCGCTTCGACAACGTCGCGAACACGATTTACAAGTTCGTCTGGGACGAGTATTGCGACTGGTACCTCGAGCTGGCCAAGGTGCAGATCCAAAACGGCACGCCGGCTCAGCAGCGCGCCACGCGCCGCACGCTGTTGCGTGTGCTCGAAACGGTGCTGCGGCTCGCGCATCCGATCATCCCGTTCATTACCGAGGCGCTATGGCAAAAGGTCGCGCCGCTCACCGACAGCTACCCGCAGGACGCAGCCCCCGGTGCCGCGTCCGTCATGGTGCAGCCCTACCCGCGCGCGCGGGAGAGCAAGATCGACGAGGCGGCCGAGCGCTGGGCAGCCGATCTGAAGGCCGCCGTCGACGCCTGCCGCAATCTGCGCGGGGAAATGAACCTGTCGCCCGCGACGAAGGTGCCGCTGCTCGTGCACGGCGACGCCACCCGTTGGACGAGCTTTGCGGCCTATGCCCAGGCGCTTGCGCGCCTTTCCGAGGTGCGCATCATTCCGGACGAGGCCACGCTGGATCGCGAAGCGCACGGCGCGCCCACCGCAATCGCCGGGGGCGACCGGCTCGTGCTGAAGGTCGAGATCGACGTCGGGGCAGAGCGGGAGCGCCTTGGCAAGGAAATTGCTCGGCTTGACACGGAAATTACCAAGTGCGCTGCGAAACTTGGCAACGAATCTTTTGTCGCAAAAGCACCGGCCGCGGTCGTGGAGCAGGAGCAAAAAAGGCTGTCACAATACAGGGACACCGTCGCCAAGCTGAGCGCGCAGCTGGCACGGCTGCCTGTATGACGCGTGCCGGACGAGTCGTTTCGACGAAGCCAATCGATAAAATCAGGGTAATGCCATGCTAAAAGTCACCAAGGCAGTCTTTCCCGTGGCCGGTCTCGGCACACGGTTTCTTCCCGCCACCAAGGCGAGCCCCAAGGAGATGCTGCCGATCGTCGACAAACCACTGATCCAGTATGCGGTGGAAGAAGCGATGTCAGCAGGCATCACCGAAATGATTTTCGTGACCGGACGCAGCAAGCGCGCGATCGAAGACCACTTCGATAAGTCCTATGAGATCGAAGCGGAGCTCGAGGCACGCGGCAAGGAGCGGCTGCTCGAACTCGTGCGCAGCATCAAGCCGAGCCATGTCGACTGCTTCTACGTGCGGCAGCCGGAGGCGCTCGGGTTGGGGCACGCGGTGCTGTGTGCCGAGAAGCTCGTCGGCGACAATCCGTTCGCCGTCATCCTCGCGGACGACCTGCTCTACGGGGTGCCGAGTGTCATGAAGCAGATGGTCGACGTGTTCGACCACTATCACAGCTCGGTCATCGGCGTTGAGGAGATTCCGCCGCAAGAGACGAAGTCTTACGGCATCGTCGATGGCAAGGAATGGGAAGACGCGATCATCAAGATGTCGGGCATCGTCGAGAAGCCGGCGCCTGATGTTGCGCCGTCGAATCTCGGCGTGGTTGGCCGGTATGTCCTGAAACCCCGCATTTTCGAGCATTTGCGTTCGATCAAGCCCGGTACCGGCGGTGAGATTCAGCTCACCGATGCGATTCAGTCGTTGCTCTCGGACGAGCAGGTGCTTGCGTACAAGTATCACGGCACGCGTTTCGATTGCGGCAGCAAGCTCGGGTATCTCAAGGCAACGGTGGAGTTCGCGCTGCGCCATCCCGAAGTGGCCGAAGAGTTCGAGCATTACCTGCGTACGCGCTCGCCGGTGATGGATAGCTAGGATTGGGTGTGCGGGCGGCGCGAGTGACGCACTCGCCGCCGTTCGCAACTGGTTGAGGGCGTGCTGCGGTTGGATTGAAAGCGATCGTCGTTCAGTGCGGTGGGGCCGCTGGCACGAGCCCGTACCTGGACATGACCTCGATAAGTTTCTCGCGGTCGGGCGGGCCGCCGGCATTGACGATTGCTCCGACATCACGAAAATACTGAGCGCCAATGTCGGGAGTCAGAACAATCAACGCGCGGGCAATGCCATCATGTGGATTGCTGAAGTGATGGACCGATCCGCGTGCCGTGAACATCCATTCCCCTGGTGTCAGGTCTCGGACTACCCCATCGACCGAGTACCGAAGCATGCCCTCGAGCACATAGACGCATTCTTCGTTACCTGTATGGCGGTGTGGCGGGGGAACATGCGCGTTAGGGGGCACGGTCAACTCGAAAACACCCATCCCGCCTGTCGCAGTTCCATCTATCAGGTATTGGATCTTCAATTGACCCACGTGGATTGATTCGCGTGTCGCCGCGCCGCTGAGAGTCATGTTCAAACTCCTCGAGATTACGGATTCTTATCGATCCGTCGACGTTGTCCGCGAGCCGCGCCGCTCACCGGCGACGCATCAAAAACACGAACGTCTTATCCTGCGCCGAACTTTCGACGATCTCATTGCCCGTTTGCTTGGCGAACGCCGCAAAATCGCGCTGCGAGCCCGGATCGGTTGCCAGCACCTTCAGAATCTGTCCGCTCTGCATGTCAGCCAGCGCCTTTTTCGCGCGCAAAATCGGCAGCGGACAATTGAGCCCGCGCGCGTCGACTTCCTTGTGAATTTCCATCGGTGATCGGCCTTCGTCGTGAACGGCTCGGCCACGTCAGCCGTGGCCAGTTGAATCGAGCAACGTAAACGTGGAATTTTACCGCAGCGCACCGCGCGACGCTTGCGTGATAGCTTCTCCCCACCATGGCAGCTCCCCGCTGCTCCAACTGCGAGCACAGAACTGTCCGGCGCCGAGAGCGGCGCCATCGGGCCGCTCGGGAGGCACAACGACAACGGCGACCGGACGATCGGAATCGGTCGTCCCCGCAACGAGCACCTTGTTGCCGACATGGTGCGCCCGGCCGATCGCCATCGCGATGTTGGTGAGGGCGCTACCTGCGCCCATCTCGCCCAGGCGCGCCGCCGTGTTGAAGCTTTGCTTGCGGTAATCGAAGGCTACAAGCGTTTCGGTCAACGAACGGCCAAGCGTGCCAAGCCGCGCCGATGCGAGATCGCTACCCGCTCCGGCGTCATGGATCACGTAATCGATATTTGCTACTTCGCTATGCGCATAGGCAGCCGCCATCGCAACGGTATCTCGCCATGCTTCGAGCGCCCGCACCGCACCTGGCCTCGGAACGTAGTTCTTGATACTCCCGGTGACCGCCCTGCCGATCCATGCAAGCGGCTCGCACCGCACCTCGTAACGTGGCCCCGCAAGCACCAGCAACGCCATATTCTCGCTGGACTGTTTGCCTTTCGACGGGCGATCCGGTGCGTCCCAGTTCATCACCCACACGCTCTTGTCCGGATTCTCCTGCAGATAGTCCATCGCCGCATTCAGAGAGGCGAAGCCGGCATTCGCGCCGCCACGCGTCAAATTCACCCGCGGACACACCTGAGCGCCGCGGCCGTCCAGCGGCGCACTCTCACGAGCGAATTCACGGACGAGCCGCCCGCGCACATACTCTTGGACTTCAGCGGGATCGAGCCGATAAGCTGGAATGGCGTATTCCACGCGTATATCGCGGATATCCGCCCCGGGACCAAAGCCGTCAAAGCGCCCGCGGGCGAGCAGCCCGAACATTTCATCGATATAGCTTTGATGGGTTCGATGGAACGTTTCGCTATCGCCGTTTTGACCTGCGGCTGTCAGCACAGGCCGCATGGCGCCAGGTTTCATCGCGCTCGTTCCCGGCCAATCACAAACCTGATCCGGCTTGATCAAGCCAAGTGTCCAGAGAATTCGCCATTCGGTCGGATAATCGCGTCGACACAGTGGATTGAGCCAAATAACGCCGACCACCTGGGCCATGTCCAACGCCCCGCGCTCCTCCCCCGCGGACGCCGGTTTCGATTCGTCGCGCACCTCGTCTCGAGCGCTATCGAAACCCGTCAGCGCGAAGCAAGCCACGAAAACGTAGAAGCTCACCGTCAGCGGCAAAATCAGCAATCTCCTTATCAGGTCGTCCGTCGTCAAATACCCTATCTCGACGACGCTCATTCTCACGAGCGGAAAAACACAAATGCCGAACGAGAGCACCGTCAATGCAGCCGCCCAACCAACCTTGTTGCCATTCACCAGGATCACTCGATTCACAGCAACCTCCGGTCTATAAAAAGATGCCCTTATCCGATTATCTGGATTTCGCAGGGCGATAAGCCGCGGCACGACCCACAGGCCACGCCATACGGTGGAATGTTCGCCGCACGAAAAAATGAGCGCGCCCCATCCTCGACATAAGCCGATTAGCATTCCTAATTATCGAGATGGAAAATGACGTGTGATGCGGAAACAACTGCGGCAGAACTGAGCGATAAACTACCGACGGAAAAGATCGGCGAAATCGATGCTCGGGTTTCTCGGACGAACGCCCGAAAGAACAAGACGGGCCTGCTCAACAGGCCCGTCGCAAGGGATCGGTTCCACGCAGTGGCGAGCGATATGCCACTGCGCCACAGCTATAGCGCGACAGGTTGTCCGCTTTCGAGCGCCCGACGCAGCGCCTGTCCGATACGCGTCGCTTCGAGCGCGTCGGCAAGCGAGGCTCCGGACGCCACACCGTCGCCCGGGCCACCGGACGCAGCCGATGCGACCGACGCGACAAAAGCCTGCGCTTCGCACAAAAACGCCTCTTCGAAACGATCGAAGAACGTCGGCGTGCATTCGTTTCGCACACCGCGTTCATCGTAGATCTCGACGCGATTGGCGCGCGGATTCTGACCGATGGTGAGCGCACCCGACGTACCGATCACCTCGCTGTGCGTATCGTTTCCATGCGCCATCGTTCGCGAAGCGTAAAAAACCGCAAGCCGGCCGCCCTCGAATTCGACGACCCCCACGCCATTGTCGACATCGCCGCACTCGCGCAAGCCCTCGTGCAGCGCGATCGTGCCCGTCGCATAAGCACGCGTGGCGCGCGCGTTGCCGAAGAACCAACGCGCGATATCGATATCGTGCACGGTGCAGTCTAGAAAAATGCCGCCCGATGTCGGCGCGAAGCGGACGAAGAACCCTTCCGGATCGTTCTTGTCCGTCGTCTGCGAGCGGATCATGAACGGCCGCCCTATCTGGCCCGCGGCCACTTTGTCGTATGCATCGCGGTAGCTGGGATCGAAGCGGCGCATGAACCCGATCGTCGCAATGAGCGACGGATGCTCGCGCGCCACGGCCAGCACGCGCTCGCACTCGGCCACATCGAGCGACAACGGCTTCTCGCAAAACACATGCTTGCCCGCTCGCAGCGCGGCCACGATCTGCTCGGCGTGCAGCGACGAAGGCGTCACGAGCCACACCGCATCGATTTCGCTGTCGGCAAGGAGGGCTGCGTAATCGGCATGAAGCCGCGGCCCGGGCAGCGCCTCGCGCGCCCAAGCGCGCTCCGCCTCGACGGGACTGCAAACGGCTGTCAGTACCGCTCCCGGAACCCGGTAGGCCAGATTCATGGCGTGCCGGGCGCCGAGGCGGCCAAGCCCTGCTACGCCGATCCTGATCGGCGCGTGGTTGGCAATAGTCGTCATCTCCACACTCCACCCGGTTCGATCAAGCCGCCGTTTCGTCGATGCGCACCGCGCGCCCTTCGCGCCACGAACGCGTCGCCGCCTCGGCCAGCTCGAGCGCCTTCACGCCGTCGGCAATGGTCGTGCGTACGGCTGTGCCGCGCGTCACCGCATCGAAAAAATGGGCAATTTCATTCGCGTACGCGGTACGGTAGCGCTCGAGAAAAAACGCCTCGGGAACGTCGGTCGATACGGCCCGCGCGCTGAATGCCGTCACCTCCGTCGGCCGTACATTGCCCGCCTGCAGCATGCCGCCGCTGCCGAGCACTTCGAAACGCTGATCGTAGCCATAGGCGGCACGCCGTGTCGTATTGATCTGGCAAAGCCGCCCACCCTTCGTGCGGATCGTGACCGCGGTCGAATCCGCATCCCCCGCCTGTTCGATCGCCGGATCGGTCAGGCAGCTGCCCGTCGCATGCAGCGACTCGGCTTCATCGCCGAGTATCCAGCGGAAAATGTCGAAGTCGTGAATGAGCATGTCCTTGAAGATGCCGCCCGAGCGCTTGATGTATTCGACGGGCGGTGCGCCCGGATCCCGGCTCGTCACGACGAGCATCTCGGGCGTACCGATCTCCCCCGCATCGAGCCGTGCCTTGACGGCGGCGAACGTCGGATCGAAGCGGCGCTGAAACCCGATCATGCAAACCACGCCGGCACGCTCGACCGCTTGCGCGCAGGCACGCGCGCGTTCGAGCGCGAGATCGACGGGCTTTTCGCAAAACACATGTTTGCCCTGTGCGGCCGAGCGCTCGATCAGATCCGCGTGCGTGTCCGTGCTCGAGCAGATGACCGTCGCACCGATCGAGCGGTCGCCGAGCGCGACATCGGCCTCGACGACTTCCGCACCATGCTCGCGCGCCAATGCTTCGGCCGCTTCACGGTTCACATCGACCACATACTTGAGCCGAACACCCGGCTGCCGCGCGAGATTGCCTGCGTGAATGCGGCCAATGCGGCCCGCCCCGAACACGGCGACGTTCATGGTGCCGTGGGTCTTGTCAGTCATCGTATCCTCCAGTGTCTTTGGATTCTTCAACTTTGAGTTCGAGCCTGTAGGCCAGCGCGACGAAAAGCGCCTGACACAGGCAGATCGTGCTTGTCAGCGCGCGAAATGCAAACGCGCTGCCTTCCTTCACAAACAGTTGCGCGCTCGCATACCGTGCGAGCGGAGACAGGCGGCTATCGGTAATGACGAGCGTTTGTGCCTGGTGGTGATGCGCGACGCGCAGGCAATACTGCGTTTCGCGGCCATAGGGTTCGAAGCTGATGGCGACGACGACGTCGCCCTTTTTCACGCTGCGGATCTGCTCCCGGTACATACCGCCGAAGCCGGAAACCAGATGCACGCGCTTGGCTGTGTGCTGGAGCGCATAGACGATGTAGCTCGCCACGGCGAAAGAGCGGCGCACGCCCACCACGTAGATGTTTTCCGCGCGTTCAAGCATCGTCACGGCCGCGTCGAACTGCTCGTCGTCGAGCGAGGCATCGAGCTCGTCCAATCCGTTGCGGCAGGCCGTGATGAATTCGCGCGCCATCGTCCGGCCCGACAGGCGTCCCGGCTTGTCGTCGATCAGCTTGCGGATACGCTGCTTGTAGGTCTGCCCCGAAGGGTTGTGGCCCGTGTAGGCCTGCTTGAACACTTCCTGCAGATCGGAAAACCCGGAAAACCCGAAGCGCTGCGCGAAACGGACGACGGCCGACGGGTGCACGCCGCAACTCGCCGCGATGTCGCTCGTGCGGTCCACCATGACACTCGAGCGGTGCTGCTCGAGATACGTGGCCACGCTTTTCAGTTGCCGCGGCAGCGAGTCGTACGCATCCGCGACACGCTGCATCAACTCTTCGACGCTCGGAAGCTGATCTGTGCTGTCTTCCTGCATGACTGATGTCCCCTCTGTTCTCCCGCACTGCACAACGCTTAGCGCAGCAGGCGATGGATGCGGATTATAGGCGTTGGCCCGTCGAAATGGAATGAATTTTCCATTTCTCACATGGATGAAATTTTCTTTGCAATCTCACGCGAGTTCGCCTACTCTTTTCCGTGAGCGATATGGCGGGTTCTGCGCCGCGCTCGTCACAACATAACTTCGAACAGGTGGAGACAAATGAGACAAGGCAACCGCAAGGCCGCTTTGAAGACGATCGCGGCAACGCTCGCATCGGGGCTCGCCATCGCATTCACGGCGTTCGCCGCGCCGGCCGCCCAGGCGGCCGATGCGAAATTCGTGCTGATCAGCCACGCGCCCGATTCCGATTCCTGGTGGAACACGATCAAGAATGCGATCAAGCAGGCCGACGAGGACTTCAACGTTCAGACCGATTACCGCAATCCGCCCAACGGCGACTTGTCGGACATGGCGCGTCTCATCGAGCAGGCGGCGGCACGCAACTATGACGGCGTCATTGCGACGATCGCCGATTACGACGTGCTGAAGGGTTCGATCAAGAAGGTGACGGACAAGCACATTCCGCTCGTGACGATCAACTCGGGCACGGAACAGCAGAGCAAGGAACTGGGCGCGATCATGCATATCGGCCAGCCCGAATACGCGGCAGGTCATGCCGCCGGCCTGAAGGCGAAGGCGGCGGGCGTCAAGTCGTTCCTCTGCGTCAATCACTACGCAACGAACCCTGCCTCGTTCGAGCGCTGCCGCGGTTTCGCCGAGGCGCTCGGCGTCAATTTCAAGACCTCGACGCTCGATGCGGGCACCGATCCGACGGGCATTCAGACGAAGGTTCAGGCATACCTGCGCAACCATCCGGACACCGGCGGCGTGCTCGCGCTCGGCCCCAATTCGGCTGAGCCGACGATCAAGGCACTGCAGCAAATGGGCAAGGCCGGGAAGATCTGGTTCGCGACGTTCGACTTCTCGCAAGATATCGCGAACGGCATCAAGGACGGCACGATCCAGTTCGCGATCGACCAGCAGCCCTACTTGCAAGGCTATATCCCGGTTGCCGTGCTGGCTATCGTAAAGAAGGACCACACGACCGATCCGGTCAAGATCGAGAAGATCCTGCAAAGCAACGAGAAGTTCAAGAAGCGTCTGGCCGACTACGGTCTGGACCCCGTCTATGAGGCGACCACGATCCGCTCCGGCCCCGGCTTCATCACCAAGGAGAACGTCGATAAGGTCGTCAAGTTCGCGGGCCAGTACCGCTGAACGCAGCCGCGCTTAGCCCAGGCGCATAAGCGCGGCTCGACCTCCGATTCCACTTTTCTTGCGCGGCACGAACGGGCTTGGCCCGGGGATGCCCGGTCCGGTTCGCCCGCGCGATTCAGCTTGGAGACATTCGATGAGCGTCACCGATCAAATCCACGGCAACCCGAGCCACCCCGAGCAGCCGGGTTCCTCCCCAAGCGCCGCTTCCGCGGCGGCCGCCGACGAACGCGTGCGCCGCGAGTCGTGGTTCAAACATCTGCTCAACCGTCCCGAATTCGCCGCGCTCGCCGGCACGGTCATGGTGTTTCTCGTCTTCGCGCTAGGTGCGCGCGATTCGGGCATGTTCAACCTCGACGGCATCATGAACTGGTCGCAGGTTGCCGCCTATCTCGGCATCCTGTCCGTCGGCGCATGTCTGCTCATGATCGCCGGCGAGTTCGATCTATCGATCGGTTCGATGATCGGGTTCGCGGGCATGATGGTCGCCCTGCCGACGATGTACTTCCATTGGCCGATCGAACTCTCGATTCTGTTCGCCTTCGTGGGCTCGATGGCGCTCGGCGCGCTCAATGGCTATCTCGTCATGCGCACGAGGCTGCCGTCGTTCATCGTCACGCTTGCTTTTCTCTTCATTCTGCGCGGCCTGACGCTCGCGCTGTCCGTCATGTTCGCGGATCGAACGATCATCTCGGGCGTCGGCGACGTGGCCACCCACAGCGCAATCGCGCATACGCTCTTCCAGGGCGTCGCGTTCCACGATTTTTTCCGCTGGCTCGCGCATATCGGCATCGTGCGGCTGCTCGATAACGGCGAGCCGCTCGTGCCCGGCGTGCCGAAGGTAATCGTCTGGTGGATCGCGCTCGCCGCCGTCGGCGCCTTCACGCTTGCCAAGACTCGCTTCGGCAACTGGATCTTCGCCGTCGGCGGCGACGCCAGCGCGGCCAAGAATGTCGGCGTGCCCGTTCGGCGCGTCAAGATCCGGCTTTTCGTGCTGACCGCGTTTTGCTCGTGCCTCTTTGCTGTGCTGCAAGTCTGCGACATCGGCTCGGCCGCGGCCGACCGCGGCCTGCAAAAGGAGTTCGAGGCCATCATCGCCGCGGTGATCGGCGGCACGCTGCTCACGGGCGGCTATGGCTCCGTCGTCGGCGCCTCGTTCGGCGCACTCATCTTCGGTGTCGTGCAGATCGGCATCAGCTACACGAATATCGATTCGGACTGGTTCCGCGTATTCCTCGGCCTGATGCTGCTTTTCGCCGTGCTCTTCAATCACTACGTCCGCAGCCGCGTCGCGACGTCGCGCTAAGCGCGAACTCCGAACGACAGGAGACTGAACGATGTCTACCCTCGAACACCCCACGACGAACGACGACGATTTCATCCTCGCGCTCGAAAACGTGAGCCGCTACTTCGGCAATGTCATTGCACTCAAGGATGTCACGATCAAGCTGCGGCGCGGCGAGGTCCACTGCCTGCTCGGCGACAACGGCGCCGGCAAGTCGACGCTCATCAAGACGCTCGCGGGCGTGCATGCGCCGAGCGAAGGCACTTATCGCGTCGACGGCAAACCCGTGCATTTCGCTTCGCCGAAAGACGCGCTCGACCTGGGCATCGCGACCGTCTATCAGGATCTCGCGCTCGTGCCGCTCATGTCCGTTGCGCGCAATTTCTTCATGGGCCGCGAGCCGCAGAAAAAGCTTTTCGGGCTCGTGAACGTCATGGATATCGAAACGGCGGCGCAGACGGCTCATGACAAACTGGCCGAAATGGGCATCCACGTGCGCGATGCGAACCAGCCGATCGGCACGATGTCGGGCGGCGAGCGCCAGTGCCTCGCCATCGCACGCGCCATTCACTTCGGCGCGCGAGTCCTGATTCTCGACGAGCCGACCGCGGCGCTCGGCGTCAAGCAAAGCTTCAATGTCCTCAGGCTGATTCACAAGGCACGCGAGCGCGGCATTTCCGTTATCTTCATCACTCACAACGTCCATCACGCCTATCCGATCGGCGACTCGTTCACGCTGCTCAATCGAGGCCGCTCGATGGGCACGTTCACGAAGGAAACGATCAGCAAGGAAGCCGTTCTCGACATGATGGCGGGCGGCGCCGAGATGCAAAAGATGATCGCCGAACTCGATGGCGCCACGATCTGACACGCCCTTTCACAACGATCCCGAACTTTCCATGGCAGCGAACCAACCTACCCTCGCCACGGCCACGCCGAGTCGCTTCGCGCCGGGCCGCACCCGCGACATCATCTGCCTCGGCCGGCTCGCGGTCGATCTCTACGCTCAACAGATCGGCGCGCGACTGGAAGACGTGTCGAGCTTCGCCAAATATCTCGGCGGCTCCTCGGCCAACATTGCCTTCGGCTGCGCCCGGCTCGGCCTCGCCTCGGCGATGCTCGCACGCGTCGGCAACGACCATATGGGCCGTTTTCTGACCGAAACGCTCGCGCTCGAAGGCTGCGACGTCAGCCACACGCGCGTCGACACGGATCGGCTCACCGCGCTCGTGCTGCTCGGTCTGAAGGACCGCGATACGTTTCCGCTCATCTTTTATCGCGAAAACTGCGCCGATATGGCGATCGACGAAAGCGACTTCGACGAGGCATTCATCGCCTCCAGCAAGGCGCTCCTAATCACGGGCACGCATTTCTCGACCGAGCGCGTCAATCGCGCGAGCCGCCGCGCGCTCGATTACGCGCGCCGCAATCAAGTCCGCACGGTGCTCGATATCGACTATCGGCCGGTGCTTTGGGGCCTCACGGGCAAAGCGGACGGAGAAACGCGCTTCATCGCGAACGAGAGCGTGACCGCGCACTTGCAGCGCATCCTGCCGCTTTTCGATCTCGTCATCGGCACGGAGGAGGAGTTCCGCATCGCCGGGGGCAAGCATGAACTCGTCGATGCGCTGGCGATGGTGCGCGCGGTCACGAGCGCCACGCTGGTCGTCAAGCGCGGGCCGCTCGGCTGCACGATCGTCGATGGGGCCGTGCCCGCATCGATCGACGATGCGCCGACTTATCGCGGTGTAGAAGTGGAAGTCCTCAACGTGCTCGGCGCGGGGGATGCGTTCGCCTCGGGCTTTCTGTCCGAATGGCTGCGCGACGCGCCGTTCGAGCGCTGCGCGCAGACCGCCAACATCTGCGGTGCGCTCGTGGTGGCGCGCCACGCGTGCGCCCCGGCGATGCCCACGCCAGCCGAGATCGCCTACTTCCGCGAAGCCGCCGCGCAGGACCCGGCCCGCATGCGCCGCCCCGATCGCGATGCCGCCCTCTCGCGGCTGCATCGCGTCAGCGTCAAGCGCACGCCGCGCGATGAAGTCCTGGGCTTTGCCTTCGATCATCGAAATCAGTTCTTCGAGCTGGCGCAGCAAACCGGTGCCGACGAGACGCGCATCGCCGCGCTCAAGCAGCTTTTCGTGCAAGCCGTCGCGCTCACCGAGAAAAGCCTCGCGCTCGAGGGACGCATCGGCGTGCTCATCGACGATCGCTACGGGCAGGATGCGCTGAACGCGGCAACGGGCCGCGGCTGGTGGATCGGTCGTCCGGTCGAGCTGCCGGGGTCGCTCCCGCTTGTCTTCGAGCACGGCCGTTCCATCGGCACGACGCTCGCAAGCTGGCCGCGCGAGCACGTCGTCAAGTGCCTCGTCCAGTACCACCCCGACGCGCCGATGGACGAACGCATCGAGCAGGAAGCGCAGCTGCGCGCGCTTTATGACGCG
This sequence comes from Trinickia sp., assembly GCF_036503415.1. GTDB lineage: Bacteria > Pseudomonadota > Gammaproteobacteria > Burkholderiales > Burkholderiaceae > Trinickia. Next base: position 100,455 of record NZ_DASXWY010000005.1, read on the forward strand.
GCTCAGGCCAGCGGACACGAGCTATTGCTCGAAGTCATCCCGCCGAAGCGCGCCGCGCTCCCCGACGCGCCCGACACGGTCTACCGCGCGCTCAAGCGTCTCTACAACCTAGGCATTCAACCCGAATGGTGGAAGCTCGCGCCCATGACGGCCGTGCAATGGCAAGCGATCGACGCGCTCATCGCCGAGCGCGATCCTTACTGCCGCGGTGTCGTGCTGCTCGGCTTGTCGGCTGGCGTCGAGCAGTTGGCGGAGGGCTTTCGCGCCGCTGCCGCGTCGACGGCCTGCAAAGGCTTCACGGTCGGGCGCACGATTTTCCACGAGCCGAGTCGCGCCTGGCTCGCAGGGGAGATCGGCGACGACGCCTTGATCGCGAACGTACGCGAAAGATTCGAAACATTGATCGGCGCATGGCGCGCGGCGCGTGCGAATGCCACGCCGCATGCGTCGACCGCAAACTCGGAGGCCGCGTGATGAATGCACCCGAAAACGCTCCCGACCCGAACCTCGCTCGGCACGCCGGTACGGGTGCTACCGTCCGTCTCACCGCCGCGCAGGCACTCGTCAGGTTTCTCGCTGCGCAGCGCGTGTCGATCGACGCCGACGACGGCCAGACCGAGACCGTGCCGCTTTTCGGCGGCGTATTCGCCATCTTCGGCCACGGCAATGTAGCCGGCGTCGGTGAGGCGCTCTATCAGCACCGCGAAGTACTGCCCACCTATCGCGCACACAACGAGCAAGCGATGGCGCATGCGGCCATCGCCTATGCGAAAGCGCATTTTCGCCGCCGCATGATGGCCGTGACGACCTCGATCGGACCGGGCGCGACGAATCTCGTCACGGCGGCGGCGCTCGCTCATGTCAATCGATTGCCCGTCCTGCTGCTGCCCGGCGATATCTTCGTCTCGCGCGCACCGGACCCGGTGCTGCAGCAGGTCGAGGACTTCCACGACGGCGGCGTCTCCGCCAATGACACGCTCAAACCGGTATCGCGATACTTCGATCGCATCGTCCATCCGGCGCAACTGCTGACCGCTCTGCCGCGTGCGCTGCGCGTGCTGACCGACGCCGCGCTGTGCGGCCCCGTCACGCTCGCGATGCCGCAAGACGTCCAGGCTATGGCATACGATTTCCCGGTCGATTTCTTCGCGACGCGGCTGGTCACGTTCCACTCGCCGGCCCCGAGCGCCGCGGAACTGGATGCCGCGCTCGCAGCCTTGCAACGCGCCACGAACCCGATGATCATCGCCGGCGGCGGTGTGCTCTACAGCCGCGGTGCCGCCGCCGCGCTCGCGGCGCTGGCCGAACGGCACGGCATCCCGGTTGCGGAGACGCAAGCCGGCAAAAGCACGCTGCCTTGGGATCATCCGCTCAATGTCGGTGCGATCGGCGTCACGGGCTCGAGCGCCGCCAACGCGCTCGCGCACGAAGCCGATTGCGTGCTGGCCATCGGCACGCGCCTGCAGGACTTCACGACGGGCTCGAACACGCTCTTCACGCAAGCCGAAGTGGTCTGTGTCAACGCGAATATGTTCGATGGGATCAAGCATCGCGCGGCGCCTGTCATCGCCGACGCCTGCGCGGCAATCGACGCGCTCGCGGCTTGTCTCGGGTCATGGCGGGCGAGCACGGCCTGGACCGAACGCGCACGCCAACTGGCCGGCCAATGGCGAGACACGGTTACGCAGCGCACCCATGCGGAGCCCGTAGCGGGCAAACTGCCGTACGACGCCGACGTCATCGGCGCTGTCCAGCGCTCGTCCGCCCGCTCGGCAGCCGAGGATATCGCGGTATGCGCGGCGGGAACGCTGCCGGCCGAATTGCATAAGCTTTGGCGGGCCGCACGCCCGGGCGGCTATCACGTCGAGTATGGCTATTCGTGCATGGGCTACGAAATCGCCGGTGGCCTCGGGGTGAAGCTGGCCAGGCCGCAGCGCGAAGTGATCGTTCTCGTGGGCGATGGCAGCTATCTGATGATGAACAGCGAGATCGCCACGTCCGTGATGCTGGGGGCCAAGCTCATCGTCGTCGTGCTCGACAATCGTGGCTACGGCTGCATCAACCGGCTGCAGCAAGCCTGCGGCGGCGCGCCGTTCAACAACCTATTCGACGATTGCCTGCAAGGCCCGCTGGGCGCACCTGCGATCGACTTCGCCGCTCACGCGCGGTCACTGGGCGCGCATGCCGAACACGTGGCCGACGTGGCCGGCCTCGAAGCGGCGCTCGCGCGCGCACGTGCGGCCGATCGAACGACGGTGCTCGTCATCGACACCGATCCGTCCCGCACGACCGACGATGGGGGCTGGTGGTGGGAAGTCGCCGTGCCGGCCGTATCCGAGCGCGAGGCGGTACGCGCAGCGCGCGCCGACTACGAAGCGCAGCTCGCGGCACGCGGCACGCGCTAAAAGTTGAGTTGCGACTGGCGGCAGCCAGGCGCAAAGACAGATTACACATCGAGGATCAGCATGAGTGCTTTCGAAGTCCGCATCGGCATCAATCCGCTGTCGTGGATGAACGACGACCTCCCCTCGCTGGGGGGCGAAACGCCGCTCGAAGTCGCCCTGACGGAAGGCCGGCAGATCGGCTACGAGGGGTTCGAACTCGGCAACAAATTTCCGCGCGAACCGCAGGCCCTGAAGGCACTGCTTGCGCAATACGACCTCTCGCTCGTCTCGGGGTGGTATTCGGGCCGGCTCGCGCAACGCAGCGCGGAAGAAGAAATTGCCGCCGTCGGACCGCACCTCGAACTGCTCGCGAAAAACGGCGCGACGGTGATGGTCTACGGCGAAGTCGCCGACACGATCCAAGGCTCGCCGCTACCGCTTTTTCAGCGGCCGCGGTTCTTCACCGAGGCGCAATGGAGCACCTACGCCGAACGGCTCGAGCGCTTCGCGCGTTACACCCTTTCGCAAGGCGTGCGCGTCGCTTATCACCATCACATGGGGGCCTATGTCGAAACGCCGGCCGATGTCGATGAACTGATGAAGCGCACGACGGATGCCGTCGGCTTGCTGCTCGACACGGGCCATATCACGTTCGCGGGAGGCGACCCGCTCGCGCTGCTGGAACGGTACGCCGCGCGCGTTTGCCACGTGCACTGCAAGGATGTCCGCCCCGACGTCGTCAAGCTCGCCCGCAATCGCGACTGGAGCTTCCTCGAAGCGGTCATCAACGGCGCGTTCACGGTGCCGGGAGATGGCGCGGTCGATTTCGCGTCGGTGATCGGCAAGCTCAGGGAGATCGGCTATCGCGGCTGGCTCGTCGTCGAAGCCGAGCAGGATCCCGTCATCGCGCCCAGCTATGCGTACGCCGAAAAAGGATACCGGACGCTGCGCGCGCTCGTCGATGCGCCATCGATCGCACCGAACGCCCCCACTACCAGGGAGATCGCCTGATGAGCCTGCTCGTGAAAGCCCAACGCGAGGGCTCGACGATCGCACGCGTAACCCCCGAATCGGCCGGCTGGCGTTATGTCGGCTTTGCCGCCCACAGATTGAGCGAGGGCGAGGCACTCGACGTTCATGAAGCGGCGCGCGAAGTCTGCATCGTCGTGCTGACCGGCACCGTAACGATCGAGGCCGACGGTCAGCGGTTCTCGAGCATCGGTACGCGCGCCAGTGTTTTCGAGGACGCCTCCCCCTACGCGCTGTACCTCCCGCCCGGCAAGCGCGCGACGGTGCGCGCCGAACGCAGCGCGGAAATCGGCGTCGCAAGCGCGCCGGGTACGGGCCGCTACCCCATGCGTTTGATCGAGCCGTCGCAGATGAAGCGTTCCGTTCGCGGCAAAGGACTCAATACGCGCTATGTTTGCGACATCCTGCCGCAAACCGAGCCCGCCGAATCACTGCTCGTCGTCGAAGTGCGCACGCCGGGCGGGCACGCATCGAGCTATCCGCCGCACAAGCATGATGCCGACAACATTCCGCTCGAAAGTTCGCTCGAAGAGACGTATTACCATCGGCTCGATCCGCCGCAAGGGTTCGCGTTCCAGCGCGTCTATACGGACAGCCGCGATATCGACGAATCGATGGCAGTCGAAAATCACGATGTCGTGATGGTGCCGCGCGGCTATCATCCTGTCGTCGTGCCGTACGGATACGACTCCTACTACCTCAACGTCATGGCCGGGCCGCAGCGCGTCTGGCACTTCAAGAACGATCCCGCGCACGAGTGGATCATGACGCGCGACGTTTGAGAAGGTCCGGCATTGTTTCAATGCCGAGTGCACCCGCTGATGCATCGCCAGACGATCGCCGCGCCGCTACAGGTGACGGCGCGGCGATACGCGCGACGGGTGGAGGCTCAAAAGACCCGCGAGCGATTTTCCGCGGATGCCTGCGGCTCGATATCGACGAATTCCATCTTCATCGAGAGCGGTCCTTCGCTCGTGGTCGAATAACGGACCGCGGGCGCGTTGAGGACGCTCTCGTCCGTTACGCCGAGCCATCCCGTTTCCTGCTCTCGCCCAATAGTGGTCTGGTAGCCGCCGGCCGAGCCATAGTCGACGTCGAGCCCGTCGGCAACGATCAGTCCCACTGCGTGGGCGTCGATCTCGCCGCTGTCTTCGGCCGGCACGAAAAGCTCGGCCGAGCGCCCCGGCGGCAACCGGTAGGGCTTCGCCTTCGGGCGACCATCAAGTATCAGAACCTGGTCGTCCCAGTTCGGGTCGCCGGAAATGAAAATGTCGCGGCTCGATTGGTTGCTCACTCGTACGATGGCATCGCTCAAGGTTCGACTCTCCTTTGAAAGCGCCGAACCTCAAAACGAGAACGGCGGAGCTTCGCTACGAAACAGCGCGCATTGATTGGCCATCTGTGCAAATCCGTTCATCGGTGGCGGATAAGGTTCGCCTGCCACGAATCTGCTACCGCTTTGCGCGATCGACTCATAAACGAGCGTCGGCTCGGGGAACTCGGGACTACTGACCGTATTGATTGGATAAGCCATTGCGTGCTCTCCTCAGACTGGACTGGACTGACGCCACTGCACGCGTGCTCCGGGCTGAAGCCGCATCTGCAGAAGCGGGATGATCCTATCCGGGCCGGTATCGGACCGGGCTCGACGCGCACCGACTATCGGACGCTCGGAAGCACGAGGCGCGTCATCGCAATCGAGACCGGCTATCTCGAAGTAAAAGCAGGGAAAGCGGCCGTCGACTCACTGTCCAACCGCGATCCATTCATCGACGATATGCGAGCCCAGCGCTTGCATCGGGCCGTCGAATACGAGGCGCCCATGCCCCATGACGGCAACGCGTCGGGCAATGTCTCGCGCGATAGTGAAGCGCTGCTCGATCAGCAGCACCGCGCCGCCCTCCTCGCCAAGTTCGCACAGGCAGCGCAGCACGTCGGCCACTGCCTGCGGCGCCAGGCCTTCGGTAGGTTCGTCGACGATCATGAGGCGCGGCTCGCCAAGCCATGCCCGCGCAAGCGCCAGCATCTGCTGCTCGCCGCCCGAGAGCCTGCCCGCTTGCGTGCGGCGCCGGGCCGCGAGCATCGGAAACCGGTCATAGGCGCGCTCGAGCGCGGCGCGTATGGCCTGTCGCCGCTTGCCGGGTTTGACGCCGAGCTGCAGATTCTCATCGACGGAGAGTTCGGCAAAGACATCGCGCCGTTCGGCCACATAACCGATCCCGCGCCGGGCGATCTCGAAGGTCGGTTGCGCGATCAGTTCGTCACCGTCGAAGCAAACCGATCCCTCACGCGCGACCAGCCCGACCAGCGCTTTCGCGAACGTCGATCTGCCCGCGCCGTTGCGTCCGACGAGCGCGACGATTTCACCGGCGTCGATGGACAGATCGACGTCGCGAAGCACCTGCATTTCGCCGTAAAAAGCGCGCAACCCGCGCACGGTGAGCAGCGTGCTCATGAGAGTGGCCTGTCGCCGAGATAAGCGGCACGCACGCGCGCATCGGCACGAATCTCGTCCGGCGTGCCGCTCGCCACGATGCGCCCCTGCACGAGTACCGAGATGCGATCGGCCAGGCCGAACACGGCCTCCATATCGTGCTCGATCATGAGGAGGGTTTTGCCCGCGCTCGCCGTGCGCAGCAGCGCAATGGCCCGGCGCGCTTCCTCGCGGTTCAAGCCCGCAGTCGGCTCGTCGACGAGCAGTGTCGTCGCGCCGCTCGCCAGCGCAATGCCGAGATCGAGCGCGCGCGCGTCGCCATAGCTGAGCGCCGCCGCAGGCGCATCGGCATGGCCGCTCAACGCGAGCGCCTCGAGCACTTCCCACGCACGCCGGTCGACCTCGCGCGAGCCGGCAAGATAGCGCCGCCAACCCAGCGAGCAGGCGCTGCCGCAGCGCACCGCGCAGCGCAGGTTTTCGAGCACGGTCATCCGCTCGAACACACTCGTCGTCTGGAAGCTCCGCGCAAGGCCCCGTCGCGCGATCGCGTGCGCCGCGCGCCCGGTGATATCGGTACCGTCGAGCACGACGCGCCCTCTGTGCGGGCGACGGATGCCGGCAATGACGTCGAATAGCGTCGACTTGCCCGCACCGTTCGGCCCGATCAGGGCGTGGCGCTCCCCGGCCTCGATCGAAAGATCGATACCGCGCAACACCTCGGTCGCGCCGAAGCGCTGCTCGATGCCTGTCAGCGCGAGCGCCGCGCGCATCATGACCGCGCTCCTCGATGCGCCGCCCCGCCGTGCCCGCTCGTTCGCGCGCGCCGCGCATGAAGCGCCGCGATCGCACCGACGCACGCGAGCGCGGCCACGACCGCCCAGGTCATCGGCGAGGCCGCATCGAACCGGTACGCGCCGACGTGCCATTGCCCTCCCGCATCGGCTGCGAATTGACGCGCATAGAGCGTCTCGACAGCGAGCACGCAAGCTGCGAGCGCAGCCAGCCACGCCACGGCACTCGAGAGCGCCGCGCGCACCATGGCGAGCCGTTCGGACCGGCCGAGCGTGGGGAGCCGCCCGATCGCCGCGAAGCCATGGCCGACGATACCGACGATACCGTTGGGTGCGCGCATTACGATCGCCACGAAAATGAGCCCGAGATAGAGCGGCCATGCGCGCGTCACCGACGCCAGCCCGACGCTGAAGCCGGTCAGCACGGCCGCGCCGAGCACCGGTCCGAAAAACGACGCGCTGCCGCCCATCACCGTTGCGATCAGCACGTCGCCCGAGCGGGCCATACTCAGGCCTTCGGACGATGCGACTTCGATGTCGATGAGGGTCAGCGTTCCCGCCACGCCCGCAAAAAACGCGGAGACGACGACCATTGCATAGCGAACACGGCGCGGGTCGGTACCGAGTGCGGACACGCGCCGTTCGTTGTCCCGCACCGCGTTGGCCAGCCGCGCGAACGGTGTGCGCACCAGCGCCGCCATCGCTGCGCAGGCCAGCATGCACCATGCCGCTACCACCGCGTAGGCTTCGCGCGCCGGTCCGAACGTCCAGTGGCCCCAGGCCGGTCCGGCCGCACGATCGATGACAACGCCGGCGGCGTCGCCGAAACCGGTCGGCGCCGCCCAGACGACAGCGAGCGCCAGCTCGCCGATCCCGAGCGTGATCATGGCAAACGCGGTGCCGGCCCGGCGTGTCGCGATGAAGCCGAATGGCACGGCCAGTGCGGCACCGGCCATGCCGCCGACGAGCGGCAGGTAGGGCAAGGCGATCCCGTAACGGTTGAAGGCCTGCGCGGCCACGAATGCCGCGAGCCCTGAATAGGCCGCGTGACCAAACGAGAGCAAGCCCGTCTCACCGAGCAGCAGGTTGTAGGACAGCGCGAGGACGATCATCGCCGCGGTTTGCGCGAGATAGGCAAGGAGCCCTCGATACTCGGCCGTGAGCGCCAGCGGCGCGGCGAGAAAGGCGACAAGCACGACCCACGGGGCGAGCGCGCGTAGGGCGCGCGATGCGGGACGCTGCGGGGCACTCATCGGCTCATGCGGCATCGCCGCGCGTTCCGGCGATCCCTCGCGGGCGGCATACGAGCATCGCCACGAGCAGCAGGTACGGCACGAGCGGCGCAAGCTGGGCGAGCGTCAGCGCCCCCCACCGTGAAGGCAAAGCGAGCCCGGCCGCATCGGCGAGCGCGGCGAGCCGCCACGGGCTGGCAGCCGCGAAAGTCTGAAGACAACCGATCAGGACAGAGGCCGCGAGGGCGCCGCCGATCGAGCCGAGCCCCCCAACGATGACGACGACGAAGACGATCGATCCCATCGACTCGGCCATCCCCGGCTCGACGACGAAAAGCGGTGCACCGACGACGCCGGCCAGCGCGGCGAGGCCCGTGCCCAGTGCAAAAACGAGCGTGCCGATACGCGGCACATCGTGGCCCAGTGCTTCCACGGCCTGCCGCGCGCCAAGCGCGGCGCGCAGGACGAGGCCGGTCCGCGAAAGATGCAGGACGGCGTAAAGCAGCGCGAGCATGACGAGCGCCGTCGCCATCACGAACGCGCGATAGCGAGGGAAAGCGGCCGAGTCGAATACGAACAACGGCGCATCGAGTACCGCGGGCACCGGGGCCGCGAGCGTGCCGGGTCCCCAAATGAATTTGACGGCTTCCCCAAGAAGATAGGCGAGCCCGAACGTCAGCAGCAATTCGTGCAACGCGCCTTGAGCGCGCACGTGACGCAGCAATAGCCGCTCGACGAGCGCACCGGCCGCGCCCACGACGGCGGGTGCCGCAACGATCGCAACCCAGAAGCTCCAATGGGCACCGATTGCCGCGCCGACATACGCGCCGAGCATGTAAAAGCTTGCATGCGCGACGTTGAGGACGCCGAGAAAACTGAAGATCAGCGTCAAGCCCGACGAAAGCATGAAAAGCAGCAGCCCGTAGCTGATGCCGTTCATGGCATCGACGATGAATGTGCTCATGATGCCGCGGACGTCACTGCCCCGGCCTGTCCACGAACTCGAACGGCAGGCCCCGCCGGCGCATCCATTCGGCCAGGGCCTGACCGGTCCCCGCACGCCATGGACGCAGCTTCGCGGGCTCGACGAGCCGATATTCGAGCAGCTCCGGCGACAGCGAAATCGTTCCGTGGGCCTGCACGTGATACGCGATGATGAGCTCGTTCTTTCGAATGAATTCATAGACGCCGATCAGCTCGGTCGTCTCGGCATGCAGCGACGTTTCTTCGCGCACTTCCCGCGCAATTCCGGCTTCAGGCGTCTCGCCGTTTTCGAGAAAACCAGTGATCAAGGCAAACACGCCCTCCGCCCAGGCCGCATTGCGGGCGAGCAGAATTTTGCCTTCGTACTCGACGATTGCCGCGACGACAGGCACCGGGTTGTGCCAGTGAACGAACCCGCAGTCCCCATCGGGACAGACGCGGCGCGTGCGGCCACCCTCCTCGGCAGCATCGTCGCGCTCGACGAGCGGCTTCGTGCAATGCGGGCAGTATCGATAATCGCTGGAAACGTTCATGGATGGCGCGGAATGTGACTGCCGGCCAGGGCCGGAACGCGCACATTCTAACGGCTTTGCTTTTCGCGCGCGGCGCCCGTGCTCCACATCGCCAATACCGCGAGCCCCACGGCGCCGGCAACGAGCAGGCCGGCAGCCAGCCAAAGCGCCGGCGAGAACGAGCCGACGCGCGCCGCAATCGGCGCGGCCACGAGCGGCCCGACGATCTGTCCAAGGCCGTAGGCCGCCGTCGCATAACCCATCAGTCCCGCGGCGCGCTCCCCCTTCAGCCGGCGCGCCTCGCGCATCGCAAAAAGCGTGATGGCCGTGAACGGGAATCCGATCAGGATGCTGCCGAGCGCAAAGCCCGCGACGTTCGGAAACACGATGCCAAGCGCAATACCGGCCGCTTGCAGCAGATAACAGACGGCGAGCAGGCTCCGGTTGTCCCACGCGGGCGGCACCCGCGCGGCGAGCAGCGCGCCCGGAATCAATGCGGCGCCGAACATCGGCCAGAACAGGTCGGGCCACGCCGAGCCGGGCAACGCGTGACGGGCGATAACGGGCAAAAACGTCGCGGTGATGATGTAGCCGAAGCCCGGCAACCCATAGAGCAGCACGAGCCACGCGCCTTGCGCACGGGCGCGCGGCTCGGATGGAACATGCGCATCGGCCGCCCCCCTCGCAGCCGGTGCGGCGCCTGCCTTCGCCGAGGAGGCGTGGGCCGCGCCGTCGTCGGCAAACGTGCGCCAGATCGGAACCGCGAACACGGCGCAGAGCACCCCGAAACCGATCCACCCGGCCGCCGCCCCATAGCGGGCGAGCAGGCCCGCAAAAAGCCCCGTGACGACAATGCCGATGCCCGGCCCCGTATAGATCAGCCCGCCCCACGCGTGCGCACCGCGCCGCGCCAGGCGCGCCAGCCCCCACTGCGAGGCGAACACGAACGTCCAGGCGCTCACCGCCCCGGCCGCGAAACGAATCGCTGCCCAGACCCAGAACGCGTCGACGAGGCCCATCGCGCACGTGAGAACGACAGTCGCCGCGAGCCCCGCGCGGACCACCCGCCCCGGCTCGACGCGCAGCGCCGCGCAAGTGAGCGCGCCGACGAAATAGCCGGCGTAATTCGCCGATGCCAACCAGCCGCCTCCGCGCAGATCGAGCGCGCCGCCATGCAGCATCAGCGGTAAAAGCGGCGTGAAAGCGAAACGTCCCACCCCCAACGCGACAGCCAGGACGACCATACAGGCGAGCGCCACCCGCGCGGGGCTGGGCTGAGCGGCAACCGACGGAGTGTAGGTTCGTGGCACGGAATGGCTCATGGCGATAGGGGTGGCGCGCGGCGGTTCGGACAGGAAAATCATAGCTTGACCGTTCGTTCTCGAAAAATGAATAATTACGAACGCTATCATCTTCGAGAGAGAACTATGGATCTCGCTGCGCTGACCGTCTTTCGCGCGGTCGTCCGGGAAAACGGCGTCACGCGCGCCGCGATGAAGCTCAACCGCGTGCAGTCGAACGTCACGACGCGGGTCAAGCAATTGGAGGCGGAGCTCGGCACACCGCTGTTCGTGCGCGATGGGCGCAGGCTCGTCCTGACGCCGGCCGGCGAAACGCTGCTGCCGTACGCCGAACGGTTGCTCGCGCTGGCCGACGAAGCCCGTCAGGCGCTCGTCGACGATAAGCCTCGTGGGCGATTGTCACTGGGTACGATGGAAAGCACCGCGGCAACGCGGCTGCCGAGCTTGCTCGCGAGCTATCACCAGCGGTGGCCCGACGTAGCGCTCGAACTGACGACGGCCACGACGGGCTGTCTGCACGAACGGCTCGTGAAATTCGAAATCGATGCGGCATTGATGGCGCGGCCACCCGAGCCGGGCATGCTCGACGAATCGCTCGACAGCGTCCCCGTCTTTCAGGAGTCGCTCGTCATGCTGACGCCGCGCGGCCATCGGCCGATTCGGCAAGCGTCCGATATTGCGCTGTCGACACTCGTCGCGTTCGAGCGCGGCTGCTCGTATCGCGAATATATCGAGCGATGGTACGCCGGTCACGGCATTCGCCCGGCCCGTGTGCTCGAACTCGGCTCATATCATGCGATCGTGGCCTGCGTGGCCGCGGGCGCGGGTGTGGCCGTCGCCCCACGCTCGGTGCTCGAACTGCTGCCGCGCGGTGCGGACGACGTGGCGGTCCATGCGCTCGACGAACTGGACGCGATCGACACGCTGCTCGTCTGGCGCCGAGGGCAGTGCTCGGCGGCGCTCAAGGCGCTGCGCGAGCTGCTGCTCGCCGCGCGATCGAGCGCCGCGGCGATCAAAGCTGAGCGCGCACCCACCCGGTAACGGCGGCCAGTGCGGCGGGCAGCCCAGCGGGCTCGGTACCGCCGGCCTGCGCCATGTCGGGGCGGCCGCCGCCCTTGCCGCCGACTTGCTGGGCAACGAAGTTGACGAGCTCGCCGGCCTTGACCTTCTTGCTCGCCTCCGGCGTCACGCCTGCGATGAGGCTGACCTTGCCGCCGTCGACGGCGGCAAGCACGACGGCCGCGTGCTTGAGCTTGTCCTTGAGCTTGTCCACGGTCTCGCGAAGCGTTTTGACGTCGGCGCCGTCGAGCGTCGCGGCGAGAACCTGCACGCCGGCGACATCGACGGCCTTCGCCACCAGTTCGTCGCCCTGGCTCGACGCGAGCTTGGACTTCAGCGCCGCGAGTTCCTTCTCGAGCGATTTGACCTGCTCCTGCACTTGCCCGATGCGCTGCGTGAGCTCCGAAGGCTGCGCCTTGAGCGCCGCGGCCGCGGCCGCCACCTGCGCCTCGAGCGTCTGCGTGTAGCGCACGGCGTTATCGCCCGTCAGCGCCTCGACGCGGCGTACACCGGCCGCGACGCCGGTCTCCGCGACGATCTTGAAGAAACCGATATCGCCTGTGCGATGCACGTGCGTGCCGCCGCAAAGCTCGCGCGAAAAACCGAGATCGAGCACCCGCACCTCGTCACCGTATTTTTCGCCGAAAAGCGCCATGGCGCCGCCCTTCACCGCTTCGTCGAATGGCATGACGCGTACGACGCCGGGCGCGTTGGCGAGAATTTCCGCATTGACGATGTCTTCGACACGGCGGATTTGGTCGTCCGTCAACGGCGCGTTATGAACGAAGTCGAAACGCGTTTTGTCGGGATCGACGAGGGAGCCTTTTTGTTGCACGTGCGCGCCGAGCACTTCACGCAACGCCTTGTGCATCAGGTGCGTCGCCGAATGGTTGCGCGCGGTGCGTGCGCGGCGGATCGCGTCGATCTCGGCCTTGACGACGTCGCCCACCTTCAGCGTGCCCTGCTCGAGCGTGCCATGATGGCCGATCACGTCGGCCTGGACCTTGAGCGTATCGAGCACTGCGAAGCGCACGCTGGCGTTGGCAATGACGCCCGTATCGCCCACTTGACCGCCCGATTCCGCATAAAACGGCGTGTGATCGAGCACGACGACGGCCTGCTGCCCAGGGGCGACCTGCGTGACGGCCGAGCCGTCGACATAGAGCGCGACGACTTTGGCGTCGTCGAAGATCTGTTCCTCGTAGCCGTGGAACGTCGTCTTGGCGCCCGAGTATTCGAGACCTTGCGCCATCTTGAACTTGCCGGCCGCGCGAGCCTGCTCGCGCTGGCGCGACATCGCTTCGTCGAACGCGGGTTCGTCCACCGTCACGTCGCGCTCGCGGCAGACATCGGCCGTCAGATCGAGCGGAAAGCCATAGGTATCGTGGAGCTTGAAAGCGACTTCGCCATCGAGCGTCTTCCCGCCCTTGGACGCGAGATCGGCCAGCGCCGATTCGAGGATCGACATGCCGTGCTCGATCGTCTCGAAAAAGCGCTCTTCTTCCTGGCGCAGCACGTCCGTCACGCGTGCTTGCGCATCGGCGAGCTCGGGATAGGCGGCTCCCATCTCTTTGACGAGATCGGCTACGAGCTTGTGGAAGAACGGCCGCTTGCAGCCGAGCTTGTAGCCATGGCGGATGGCGCGGCGCACGATCCGACGCAGCACGTAGCCGCGGCCCTCGTTGCCCGGAATCACGCCGTCGACGATCAGGAACGAACACGCGCGAATATGGTCGGCGATAACCTTCAGCGAATTGTTGCCGAGATCCGCCACGCCCGTTTCGCGCGCGGCCGCCTTGATGAGCGCCTCGAAGAGGTCGATCTCGTAGTTGCTGTGGACGTGCTGCAGCACCGCCGCAATGCGTTCGAGGCCCATGCCCGTGTCGACACAGGGCTTGGGCAGCGGCGTCATGTTGCCCTGAGCGTCGCGGTTGAACTGCATGAACACGAGGTTCCATATCTCGATGTAGCGGTCGCCGTCTTCCTCGGGCGATCCGGGCGGGCCGCCCCAGACTTCGGGACCATGATCGTAGAAGATCTCCGAGCAGGGGCCGCACGGGCCCGTGTCCGCCATCTGCCAGAAGTTGTCCGAGGCGTAGCGGGCGCCCTTGTTGTCGCCGATGCGGATGATGCGCTCGCGCGGCACGCCGAGCTCATCGGCCCAGATGCCGTAGGCCTCGTCGTCCTCCTGATAGACCGTGACCCAGAGTTTGTCCTTCGGCAGCCGGTAGACTTCGGTCAGGAGTTCCCAGGCGTAACGGATTGCGTCGCGCTTGAAATAGTCGCCAAACGAGAAATTGCCGAGCATCTCGAAGAACGTATGGTGCCGCGCCGTGTAGCCGACGTTTTCGAGGTCGTTGTGCTTGCCGCCCGCGCGCACGCTGCGCTGGGCCGTCGTGGCGCGCGTGTAGGGACGCGACTCGGCGCCGAGAAACACGTCTTTGAATTGCACCATGCCCGAATTGGTGAAGAGCAGCGTCGGGTCGTTGCCCGGCACGAGGCTCGACGAGCGGACGATCGTGTGGCCCTTCGATTCGAAGAACTTGAGGAATTTCTCGCGGATTTCGGCGGCTTTCATAAGGGACTGGGGACGTTCTCGATTGGAAACCCGGCGCCCACGCTTGCCGCGGGCGGGCGATTTCGCCTAAACGACCAATTATACGGAAATGTCGCCGGATTGCCCTTGCCAAGGGATGGCGGCGCAGCGGGGCTCGAGTCCGCGACGCCACGAAGCGCTGAACAAAGGCAGTCTGGGCCCGACGCCAAAAACCGCTTAACATGCCAACGACGCCGGCGGCTCATGCCGGCTGCCGATCCAGGGAGACATCGACCGACATGGGAGCGCTCAGTCATATCCGCGTGCTCGACCTCACCCGCGTGCTCGCCGGCCCTTGGTGCGCGCAGACGCTTGCCGATCTCGGCGCCGATGTCATCAAAATCGAACGCCCCGGCACGGGTGACGACACGCGCCACTGGGGCCCGCCCTATCTGAAAACACCCGACGGCACCGATACGCGCGAGGCAGCCTATTACCTGTGCGCAAATCGCAACAAGCGCTCGGTCACGGTCGACATAGCGACACCCGATGGGCAGAGAATCGTTCGGGACCTCGCGGCGCAAAGCGACGTCGTACTCGAAAACTACAAGGTGGGGCAGCTCGCCAAGTACGGACTCGACTACGCCGCGCTCGCGCAGGTCAAACCGAACCTCATCTATTGCTCGGTGACTGGCTTCGGCCAGACCGGCCCACTCGCCGAACGCGCCGGCTACGACTTCATCGTCCAAGGCATGGGCGGCTTCATGAGCGTGACGGGCGAGCGCGACAGCCTGCCCGGCGGCGGGCCGCAAAAAGCCGGCGTGGCCATCGCCGACCTGATGACAGGGATGTATACGACGGTCGCCGTGCTCGCCGCGCTGGCGCATCGCGAGCGAACAGGCATCGGCCAATACATCGACATGGCGCT
>NZ_DASXWY010000006.1:0-32809 GCF_036503415.1 Trinickia sp.
TTCATCGCGGTGGTCAAGCTGGGCAGCTTCCGCAAGGCCGCCGAATCGATCAACATCTCGCAACCGGCCCTGAGCCGACGCGTCGACAAACTCGAAGAAGCGCTTGGCGCCCGGCTGTTCGAGCGCACCACGCGCCGTGTGTATCTGACGACGGTTGGCCAAGCCTTCGCGCCGAGCGCCGAGCAGTTGCTGGACGATCTCGATGCGGCGCTGCTCAGCATCCGCGAAGTGTCTTCGAGCCGACTCGGGCATGTGACGATCGCGTGCGTGCCGTCGGCTGCGCACTATTTTCTGCCGGCTGTCATTGCGCAATATCGCGGCCGCTATCCACGTATCCGCGTCAAGCTCTTCGATGCAAGCTCGAACGAAGTGTTGAACGCGGTCAAGAATGGCGAAGCCGATTTCGGCGTCGGTTTCGTCGGCAGTCAGGACGCTGACGTCGAATTCAAGCTGCTCCTGCAAGATCGCTTTGTCGTGGCGTGCCGGCGCGATCATCCGCTCGCGGGCAAGAAGCGCGTTTCGTGGAGCGAGTTCTACGAACACGAGTATGTATCGGTCGACAAGACGTCCGGAAACCGCCTGCTGCTCGACCAAGCGCTCGCGGCCGTCGCACCGCGCACACCGAGCGTCTGCGAGACGCGCCACGTAACGACGGCGCTCGGGCTCGTCGAAGCCGGGCTCGGCGTCGCTGCCGTGCCGTCGATGGCGATGCCGCAGTCAGAGCATCCGTTGCTGACGAGCGTACCGCTCGTCGACCCGGTCGTCACGCGGCGCGTCGGTCTCGTACACCGGCGCGGCCGCCAGATGACACCTGCGGCACAAGAGTTCTACCGCATGGTCGTCGACACGCAGCGCACGCGCGCCGCACGCGGCGCCACGAAACGAACCGCGCAACGGAAATCGTGAACCTCGCAGCACGGCCCTGCCCGGCTGAAGGCCGGCTCAGTGTTCGCCGACCGGCTGAAGCCCTGTCGATTCGACCGCCGGCCGCGCGTCGGGCGACGCAAGATAGTCGAGAAGCTGCCTGGCTTCCCGAGGATGCGATGCGGCGGCCGGGATGCCCGCGGCAAAGCGCGTGACGGACTGCACCGATTCGGGAATCGTGCCGACGAAGGTGACGCCCTTCACAGGCAGCAACTCGCTGACCTGTTGAAAACCGACTTCGTAGTCACCGGTGGCGACCACCGATGCAACCGGAATCCGTGGAATCATCTTCGCCTTCGGCTTGACGTCCTCTTCGATGCCCAGCCTCTTGAAAAGCTCGCGTTCGATATATACGCCGCTTGCGCTGTCTGAATAGGCAATCGACTTCGCGTGCAACAAGGTTTGCCGCAACGCGTCGAGCGAACCGATGTCCGGTTTCGGCTCACCTGCGCGCACCACCATGCCGATGCGCGAATCGGCGAGCTCCACGCGCGAGCCGGGGATGACCTTGCCCTGCTTGATCAGATCGTCGAGTGCATAGCCGACCATGATCACGACGTCGGCGGGCTCGCCGCGCGCAAGCCGATTCGGTATGGCGGCGGCGGACTTGCCCATCGACGGGCCCTGGACGGTTTCGAGCGTGTTTCCGGTTGCCGCGGCAAAGCGCGGGCCGAGCAACTGATAGGCCGCCGTGAAGCCGCCAGAGGTCATTACATGCAGTTCCGCGCTTTGCACGTTCGCCGCAGCAAACGTGCCGGCCAAAAACGCGACAGTAACGAACTTCCGCAAAACGGATCGAAGGGTGTGCATGATCGGACGGCGCCTCTTATTGGGATTGGACTGCGCCGAACGCTGCCGGCAAGCGACGGTACAGCACGAACGTTGCACAGCATGCGCAGGCGGCGGCGAGGCTCAGCCAGTACCCCGGTGCGGCCTTGTCGCCCGTCCAATGAATCAGCGCCGTGGAAACCGCGGGCGTGAACCCGCCGAATACGGCGGTTGCCAAACTGTATGCGAGCGAGAAACCGGCCACGCGGACCTCGGCCGGCATGATCTCCGTGAGCGCGACCACCATCGCCCCGTTATAGACGCCGTACATGAACGACAGCCACAGCAGCACACCGAGCATGCTCCCGAAGCTCGGCGCGTGCGCGAGCCACGACAGCACCGGATACGCGGTCAGCACGGTGAGCATACTCATGCCGACCAGCAGCGGACGGCGGCCGAAGCGGTCCGACAGCACACCGCCGATGGGCAACCAGATGAAATTCGACACGCCGACACACAGCGTGACAAGCAGGCTGTCGGCCGTGCTCAGGTGCAGCACCGTTTTGCCGAAGGTGGGCGCATAGACGGTGATGAGATAGAAGCTCGTGGTCGTCATCGCGACCAGCATCATGCCGGCGAGCACGGTCGCCCAGTGGCGAGCCAACGTGAGGAACACCTCGCGCAGATGGGGCCGATGCTGCCGCTGCTGGAACGCTTGCGTTTCGGCGAGGTTACGGCGCAGCGCGAAGATGAAAGGCACGATCAGGCAGCCGACGAAGAACGGCACCCGCCATCCCCATGCGGCGATCATGCCTTTGCTGAGCCACTGGTTCAGCGCGAAGCCAAGCGTGGCCGCCACGACGATCGCGACCTGCTGACTTGCCGATTGCCAGCTGGTATAGAAGCCTTTACGACCCGGCGTCGCCATCTCGGCCAGGTAGACGGAGACACCACCGAGCTCGGCACCGGCCGAGAAGCCCTGAAGCAGACGGCCCAGCAGCACGAGAGCGGGCGCGGCGAGACCGATGCTGGCGTAACCGGGCACGAAGGCGATGAGAAGCGTGCCGAGCGCCATCAGCGAAAGCGTGACGATCAGGCCTTTGCGGCGGCCGACA
The DNA here is from genome assembly GCF_036503415.1 of Trinickia sp. GTDB lineage: Bacteria > Pseudomonadota > Gammaproteobacteria > Burkholderiales > Burkholderiaceae > Trinickia. The sequence continues at coordinate 2,808 of NZ_DASXWY010000006.1, forward strand.
TCGTCGATATAGGCGCCGAGGACGATCGCACCGATCGGCCGCATCAGAAAGCCGGCGCCGAACACCGCGAAGGTCATCATCAAGGAGGCGAACTCGCTCGAGGACGGAAAGAAAACCGCGGCGATTTGCGTGGCATAGAAGCCGAACAGGAAAAAGTCGAACTGCTCGAGGAAGTTGCCGGCGGTCACGCGCAGGACGGTTGCGCTTGTGCTGCGTCGATTGGAAGCGACGGCTGCTTGTGGCATGGAGTGTCTCCGGATGGTTCGGTTCTAGTCGATACGCCGCTCGCGGGCCATGTGTTTGAGCTGCAGGGCGATCGCGCATTGTTCTTCCGAACCGTCTCCGATGTGAAGTGCAACTTTTGGATCGATTGATGCGTGGCGTCGATCAATCGATGGAAGTGAGCGGATGGCACGTGACCCGCGAATCACCGTCCCAAAAGAAGTCGCTTCTTTTATCGACTTAACGCTGCGCCAATAAACTTACGGCGAATCGCCGTGCATCCGCGCCGGCGGGTCCTTCCGCCCGAACCCACGTCCGGTCGATTTCGCATTCTCTTGGGATCAACCTTGTCATCATCCGAAGCCGTTTCCGGTATGAGCAGCGAGCGCACGCTGTTGGCCGTCCTCTCGATGTCGGTGTTCTGCGTCGGCGCGAGCGAGTTCATGCTTTCTGCGATGCTCAACCCACTCAGCATCGAATTCGACACCGACTCGGTTCGCATCGCCTGGCTGATCTCGAGTTATGCGTTCGCCTACGCTATCGCGGCACCGATCCTCGGCTGTTTGTCGGATCGGATCAATCGGCGCCGTCTGCTTCTGATCGCGCTGCTATCGTTCGCGATCGACGGCGTCGGCATCGCCTTCGCGCCAACGCTCGGCGTAGCGATCGCGTTGCGGATTTTCGGTGGTCTCGCGTCCGCAGTCATCATTCCGACCTCGTTCGCCTTGATCTCCGAGGTCGTGCCGCGTGAGCGCCATGCGTCCGCGATGGGGGCTGTCATGCTGGGCATGACGTTCGGCATCGCGCTCGGTCCCGCGATAGCGGGCCTGCTGACGACCTGGCTCGGTTGGCGAGCACCGTTCCTGCTGATGTCGGCCGGCTGCATCGTCTCCTTCCTGATTGGTGCCGCCACGATGCCGAAACAGCATATCTCCGTCACGACGCACGAAACCCAAGGCTTCAAGTGGCTCGGCAACCGAAGCGTCACGCGTCCTCTGCTCGCGAAAGGCCTATGGAACGGGACGGGCGTATCCGCTTTCCTATTGTCGGGAGAAGTATTGCGTCAGCGTTACCAGCTCGATGTTGCCCATGTCGGGATGAGCGTGACCGCGTTCGGCATCGGGCTCGGGATCGGCAATCTGTCAGCGGGGAAACTGCGGCGCCTGATGCGCAGCGAGGAGCGTTCGCTGATCGTCGCGACGGGCCTTTTGATCGCTTCCGTCGCGGCATTCAATCTGCTATCGCTGCCGTTGTTCGGCGCGCTCCTATGCCTCACGGCGTGGGGCGCGGCGCTAGGGGCCGGCGCCCCACTGGCGACCACGGTCCTCGCCGCACGTTCGGGTCGCGACAAGGGCGCGGTTCTCGCAACCGCCGAGACGCTAAACAACGTCGTCATCCTGTCTGTCATCCCCATCGCATCGGCGATGCTCGCGAGCGGAACGACCGCCATGGCAACAGCGGTTTTTGCAGTGGGCTGGGGGATAGGTGCCGCGCTGACGTTGCACGACGCGCTGGCGGAACTCTCTACGGACCGTAGAAAAAGATAAAGCCCCGATTGCTCAGGGCTTTTCTGACTACTGCGGCTGTCTGCGGACCATGTTTTGGTGGAGGTAAGCGGGATCGAACCGCTGACCTCTTGCATGCCATGCAAGCGCTCTCCCAGCTGAGCTATACCCCCTTGCAGAACAGAAACGAGATTTTAGAGGTCAATTCCTGGTTTGTAAATACCCTTCGCGAACCGACGCGCAATTTTTTATCGCAGCGCTCGAGCACGCCAGCCAGACGTCACGCTCACACGTGCTTTTCGATCCGGCTCACCACGACGTCGCGATCGAACAGCGCCAACACCGCGTCGATCGACGGCGTATGCGTCGTCCCAACCACAACCAGCCGCAGCGGCATCGCGAGCTGCGGCATCTTGAGTTTGTGCGCGCCGAGCGTCGCCTTCAACGCGGCCGCGATACCCTCTTTCGTCCACTCGGCCGCACGCAGCGCTGCCGCCAGATCGGCAAGCGCCGGACGCACCGTATCGGTCAGATGCTGCGCGAGCGCCTCGGCCTCGGGCGCCGGCTCGCGATAGAACATGAGCGCATTTTCGACGATCTCCTTGATCGTCGTCGCCCGATCCTTCATCAGCGCGATCACGCTCGCAAGCAACGGCCCTTTCGCCAGCGTCGCGTCATCGACCCCGAACTCCGCAAAAAACGGCAGCGCGAGTCCGGCAAGCCGGGCGTTGTCGGCTTCCTTGATGTAGTGGTTGTTGAGCCAGTTGAGCTTGTTGTGATCGTATTGCGCCGGCGATTTGCCAAGGTGTTCGAGATCGAACCACTCGACGAACTGCTCGCGCGAAAAGATCTCCGCGTCGCCATGCGACCAGCCCAGACGCGCGAGATAGTTGAGCACGGCCTCCGGCAGATAACCGGCATCGCGATAACCCATGACGCTCATTGCACCGTGGCGCTTGCTCATCTTCTCGCCCGCCTCGTTGAGCACGGTCGGCAAGTGCGCATAGACCGGCGGCTCCGCCCCCAACGCACGCAGAATGTTGATCTGACGCGGCGTGTTGTTCACGTGATCGTCGCCGCGAATCACATGGGTGATACGCATATCGAGATCGTCGACGACGACGCAGAAGTTGTAAGTCGGCGTCCCGTCGGGGCGCGCGATCACGAGGTCGTCGAGTTCCTCGTTCGAAATTTCGACCCGGCCCTTCACGGCATCGTCCCAGGCCACCATACAGGTGAGCGGATTCCGGAAACGGATGACGGGTGCCACACCGGCAGGCGGCGTCGGCAAAGTCTTGCCGGGTTCCGGCCGCCAGGTACCGTCGTAGCGCGGCTTCTCGCCGGCCTCGCGCTGACGTTCGCGCAACGCATCGAGTTCTTCCGTCGACATGTAGCACGGATAAGCGAGACCCTGCTCGAGCATTTGCGTGACCACTTCGCGATAGCGGTCCATGCGCTGCATTTGATAGAACGGCCCTTCGTCGTAATCGAGGCCGAGCCACGCCATGCCTTCGAGAATGGCATCGACGGAAGCCGACGTCGAACGCTCGACATCGGTGTCTTCGATCCGCAGCACGAAGGTCCCCTTCATCTTGCGCGCAAAGGCCCACGGATAGAGCGCCGAGCGGATGTTGCCAAGGTGGATGAAACCGGTGGGGCTGGGTGCGAAACGGGTGCGGACGTTGGACATGGGCGGATTTCGCGCGATGGATACACGCATTGCGAGCAAACGGAAAGAGACCGCGATTATACCCGGCGATACTGAAGCCTCGCAGCGGCGCGCTTCGCCGGGACGTGCCGCGCACGAGCCGCGCTTTGCCTTATGATGTGCCCGCGCACGACATTGCGCACGCCGTGCCCCAAGTCGCGCACGGTGCGCATCATGGCCGCAGGAGATATCGTTGAAACCCGCTTCCCCCCGCTCTACTTTGCCGCAACCACCGCAATCGTCCGGCTTGTCACGGCGCAACTTCTCGCTGGCCTGCGCCTCGATGCTCGTCGGCGCTTGCGCATCGGCACCGCCGAAAACAAGCGAGAACCCGCCCGTCGCATCGGCGCCCGAGCGGCCGCTTCGCATCGGTCTCGCGCTCGGCGGCGGCGCCGCGCGCGGCTTCGCCCATATCGGCGTCATCAAGGCGCTCGAAGCGCGCGGCGTGACGCCCGATCTGCTGTGCGGAACGAGCGCGGGCTCGGTCGTCGCCGCGCTCTATGCGTCGGGTATGAATGGCATCGCGATCAACAAGCTCGCATTGACGATGGATCAGGCTTCGATCAGCGATTGGGCGATGCCGTTTCGTACGCGTGGCTTCTTGCAAGGCGTTGCATTGCAGAACTACGTCAACACGACGCTCGCCAACCGGCCGATCGAGAAAATGGCACGCCCGCTCGGCATCGTCGCCACCGATTTGCGCACGGGCCAGCCGATTCTCTTCCAGCGCGGCAACACAGGTGTGGCCGTACGCGCTTCATGCAGCGTTCCGTCGATTTTCGAACCGGTCAAGATCGGCGGCCACGAGTACGTGGATGGCGGACTCGTCAGCCCTGTGCCCGCGTCGTTCGCGCGAAGAATGGGGGCCGATTTCGTGATTGCCGTCGATATTTCCGCCAACCCGGAGAGTGCGCTTACGCAGAACTCGTTCGACGTCCTGCTTCAGACCTTCACGATCATGGGGCAGACGATCAAAACCTACGAACTCGAAAAATACGCGGATTTCGTGATTCGTCCGAATCTGGCCGCGATGAGCGGCAGCGATTTCGGGCAGCGCAACGCGGCGATCCTCGCGGGCGAGGAAGCGGTCGCCAAGGTCTTTTCGCAACTGGAGCAAAGGCTCGCAGCGGGCCACGTCCGGGCCGTTTCCGTGCCCGCATCATAAAACGCGCGGCGCATAGGGCCCGAACCGAACGACAAAAACCGCTGCCGGCTTACACCTGCAGCGGTTTTGGACAATCGAAGAGCCCGTCCGCCGCAGCTGCGGCAGCGCGGGCCGATCGTACTCAGTTGCCGGCCGTCGCGTCCATCGTCGCGCTCACGCGCTGACGCAACTCGTCGGCCTTGACCGGGAAGCGCGATTCGATGCGGCGAGCACCGGTGAAGCGCTTTTCCCAGTAACGGTCGTCCAGATCGTCGACGCGGATCGTGCTGCCGGTGGACGGCGAATGCACGAACTTGTTGTCGCCAATATAGATGCCGACGTGGGAGAACGTGCGACGCATCGTATTGAAGAACACCAGATCGCCGGGCTTGAGGTCGCTGATGCGGACCTTTTCGCCGACACGGCTCATTTCTTCGGCCCGGCGCGGCAGCGCGAGACCGAGGGTGTCCTGGAATACGTAGCGGACGAATCCGCTGCAATCGAGCCCGGAATCCGGGGAATCGCCGCCCCAGCGGTAACGGACGCCGATCATGTTCAGCGCGCCGACGACGACATCACCCGCCTTGCCCGCCATGCCGGAGAAAAAGGCTTTGGCGCGGCCGGCACGGGTCGTGGGCTCTGCTGCTTGGGAATCGGGGGACGAAACTGAGGAAAGCGAGGTCGACTCTGCGCGAATCGGGTAGGCGGTGCTTTGCGACAACGTGTTCGCTTCATCCGCGAACGCACCGGCTGCTGCGCTCATCAAGACGCCAACGAACATTCCGGTGACGACGCGCGCGCAAGCCTGGGCAAAGTATCGGTGCTGCATCGGTCGGTAGGATTTGCTTAAGAATCAGGGATCTGCGAGGGGTTCTGCGGAAAGTTTGGACGATACTAGCCAGGATGTAACCAGTTGTCAAAACAAATTAAAAAAAACAATCGGGGTACCGTCATAATTGCCGCGATCATCCTTGCATGCTGGCTGCGAGGAGCTTTTGCGTATACGGATGCCGCGGTTTCGAGAATATCTTTTCGACATCCGCCGTCTCGACGATCGCGCCGTCCTGCATGACCGCCACGCGATGGGCCATCGCCCCGATGACGGCCAGATCGTGGCTGATAAAAATAAACGCAAGGTTGTATTTCTGTTGCAATGTGCTCAGCAGCGCCAACACCTGCTGCTGAATGGATACGTCGAGCGCGCTCGTCGGCTCGTCGAGTACCAGAAGCCGCGGCTCCAGTACGAGGGCGCGAGCAATTGCGATCCGTTGCCGCTGACCGCCCGAGAACTCGTGCGGATAGCGCGCGAGCACGGTCCGGTCCATCCCCACTTCCCGCAATATCGCCACGATCTTTTCGCGTCGCGCGGCGGCGCCGAGCTCCGGCCAATGGAGCGCGAGCCCTTCGCCCACGATGCGTTCGATCGTATGGCGCGGCGAAAGCGAACTGAATGGATCCTGAAAGACGACCTGCATATTGGAGCGCAGCTCCGTCTTTGCCCGCCCTCGATAGCTTGCGAGCGGCTGGCCTTGAAATTCGATCGTCCCGAACGCGGTGCGTTGCAAGCCGAGCAATGCCATCGCCAGCGTCGATTTGCCCGAACCCGATTCGCCGACGATGCCGAGCGTCTCGCCCTGGCGCACAGCCACGCTCGCATTCGATACCGCCGCAAAGCTGCCCGAATGAAACCAGCCGCGCATGCCGGGCAAGCGGGTCCGGAATGCCACCGATACGTCGCGCGCTTCGAGCACCGCGGGCGAGATCGGCAGTACGGGTTGCACCGAACGACGCGGGCGGCTTTCGATGAGGCGGCGCGTGTAGGCGTGCTGAGGCGCTTCGAAGATCCGCTCGACGGGGCCGCATTCGACGAGCACGCCGTGCTCCATGACGGCAACCCGCTCCGCGAACCGCCGCACGAGGTTCAGATCGTGCGTGATCAACAGCACGGCCATCCCGCGCTTGGCCGCTTCCTCGCGCTGCAACTCGAGCAGCAGATCGACGATCTGCGCGCGAATCGTGACATCGAGCGCTGTCGTCGGTTCGTCCGCGAGCAGCAGGCGCGGACGGCACGCGAGTGCCATTGCGATCATCGCGCGCTGCCGCTGCCCGCCCGATAATTGGTGCGGATAACTGAGAACGCGCTTGTTCGGCTCGGCAATGCCGGTGCGCGCAAGCAATGCCACGGCGCGCCGCCGCGCTTCGGCGGGCGCGACGCCGTCGTGCGCGACGATCGTCTCGGCAATCTGCTCGCCGATCGTGTAAAGCGGATTGAGCGCCGTCATCGGCTCCTGAAAGATCATCGCGATATCAGAGCCGCGCAGTGCGCGCATGTCGCGTTCGCTCTTGGCGTTGAGATCGGCCCCGGCGAACCGGATGGCGCCGCTCACGTGCGCATCGCGCAGCAGTCGCAGGATCGCAAGCGCCGTGACGGTCTTGCCCGAGCCCGATTCGCCGACGAGCGCGACGCGCTCGCCGCGGCCGATCGCAAGCGTGATGTCGTTCACAGCGACGGTCTCGCCGAAAGCGATGCTGAGTCCTTCGATCGACAGCAGCGGCGCCCCGTTCGCATCCATGGCTTGATTGCTATGCGCCGCGCTCATTGGTTGCCTCCCGCTCGCATGGCATCGGCGAGCCGCGTGTCGAGCGCGTTGCGCAGCGCATCGCCCATGAACGTCAACAGCAGCAGCGTGGCGACGAGCACGCCGAATGTCGATAACGAGATCCACCAGGCGTCGAGATTCGCTTTGCCCTCCGCCAGCAACTCGCCAAGGCTGGGCGTCGGCGGGGGCACCCCCAGGCCGAGAAAGTCGAGGCTCGTCAGCGCGAGAATCGAGCCGCTCATCCGGAACGGCAAAAACGTGATGACGGGCGTCAGGCTGTTCGGGAGTATGTGACGCCAGATGATCTGCCGGTTGCTCAGGCCCATGGCGCGCGCCGCACGTACGTAGTCCTGCGTACGGTTACGCAGAAACTCGGCGCGCACGTAATCCGACAGCCCGATCCAGCCGAAAAGCGAAAGCAGCACGATGAGCAGCACGAAGCTCGGCTCGAAGATCGACGCGAAGATGATCAGCAAATAGAGCTCGGGCAGCGCGCTCCAGATCTCGATGAGCCGTTGGCCGAGGATATCTGTTCGGCCTCCGAAATATCCCTGGACCGCGCCGGCCAGAATGCCGAGCACACTGCCGATCAACGTCAGGATCAACCCGAACTCGACCGAAATGCGAAAGCCGTAAAGCAGCCGCGCGAACACGTCGCGCCCTTGCTGATCCGTGCCGAGCCAGTTCTCGCGCGACGGCGGTGCGGGATTCGGCTCCTTCGAAAAATAGTTGAGCGTGTCGTAGTAGTAATGGTTCGGCGGATAGATTGCGAAATTGCCGGGCAGATCGAAGCGGCGGCGCACGTACGGGTCGAGATAATCGGCGGGCGTCGGGAAGTCGCCGCCGAACGTCGTCTCGGCATAGGTCTTCGCGAGGGGAAAATAGAATTGGCCCTGATAGCGCACGACGAGCGGTTTGTCGTTCGACCATAGCGGCCCAGCCAGGCTCGCGACGAACGCGATACAAAAGACGATCAAGCTCCAGTAGCCGAGCCGTTGCGTTTTGAAGCGCCGCCAAAGGCGCCGCATCGGCGTGGGCGAAACGAAGGCTTCGGCGATCTCGCTGCGCGGCTGCGCGTCTTGCCCGATATGAGGACGGACTCGGCCCACGTCAACGCTCCAGTTGTTCGAATTGAATACGCGGATCGACCCAGACGTAACAGAGGTCGGAGATCAGCTTGGTTGCAAGCCCGATCAGCGTGAAGACGTAAAGCGTACCGAGCACGACGGGATAATCGCGCCGCACGACGGATTCGTACGACAGCAGACCCAGTCCGTCGAGCGAAAAAAGCGTTTCGATCAGCAAGCTGCCCGTGAAAAACGCACCGATGAATGCAGCGGGAAAGCCGACGACGAGCGGCAGCATCGCATTGCGGAACACGTGTTTCCAGAGCACGCGTTTCTCGCTGAGGCCTTTCGCCCGTGCGGTCAACACGTATTGTTTCTTGATTTCGTCGAGAAACGCATTCTTGGTCAGCATCGTGACGACGGCAAAGCTGCCGACCACCGATGCCGTGACGGGCAGCGCGATGTGCCAAAGATAATCCGCGATTTTCGCGCCGAACGAGAGCTGGGCGAAATCGTCAGAGACCAATCCCCGCAGAGGGAAGAACTGCCAGAACGAGCCACCTCCGAACAGCACGAGCAGCAGCACGCCGAGCACGAAACCCGGGATCGCATATCCGACCAGCACGATCAGGCTCGACACGACATCGAACGGCGAACCGTTGCGGACGGCCTTCGCGATGCCGAGCGGCACGGAAATCAGGTAGGTCAGAAAAAATGTCCAGAGACCGATGCTGATCGATACGGGCAGCTTCGAAATGACGAGCGACCAGACGCTACGGTGATGGAAGTAACTCTGCCCGAGATCGAAGCGCGCAAACCGCGAGAGCATCAGCCAGTAGCGCGTCAAAGGCGGCTTGTCGAAACCGTATAGCGCCTTTAGTTGCGCGATCTGCTGCGCGTCGACGCCGTTGTGTGCGCGCAAGCCGAACGGCGGCGGCTGCCCCTCCTGGGCCGCTCCCTTGCGCAATTCATAGGCCGCCTGCTCGACGGGCCCGCCCGGCACGAATTGAATCACGGCAAACGTGACGGTGAGCACCCCGACGAGCGTCGGAATCATCAACAGCAACCGCTTGAGAATATAGGCCCACATAATCGGTTATCCGTCAGCATGTATGCACATCAACGCGTTTTAGCGGCGCATTCAGCGCGCGCTATCGGCACTCGATTTGGCGCCTGCCTGCTTGTCGGGCTCGCGCCACCACGTCGATACGATCCAGTCCTCGGCGGAATAGTACAGCGGCAGCGTCCGCGGATAATGCAGGTCGCGCCGGTAGGCGATCCGATGCGTGGTGCTGAACCATTGGGGAATGATGTAATAACCGTGCATGAGCACCCGGTCCAGCGCATGCGCCGCATTCACGAGTTCGTCCTTGGTCTGCGCATGCACCAGCGCATTGAGAATCGCATCGACGGCGGGCGATTTGAGTCCGCCCATATTGTCCGAGCCCTGCTCGTCGGCCGAGCGGCTGCCGAAGCGCGAGACCTGTTCGACGCCGGGAATCTGCGTGCCCGGATAACGCACGATCGTGACATCGAAATCGAAGGCGTCATAGCGTTTTTGGATCAGCGCGAAATCGACTGTTCGATAGATGGCGCGAATGCCGAGCTTCGCGAGGTTGCGGATATAGGCGGCAATGACGGGCTCCATCGACGCCCCCTGCCCCGAATCCTCGAGGATCTCGAAGACGAACGGCTCGCCCTTGGCATTGCGCAAGGCGCCGTCGCGATAAGTCCAGCCCGCTTGCGCGAGCAATTCGCGCGCCTTGCGCAAGTTGCCGCGCAACGAGTTCGGCGGGTCCGTGCTCGGCTGCACCGGCATCGGCCCGAACACAGCGGGATCGAGTTGTGCGCGCAACGGTTCCAGCAGCTCGAGTTCGCCGGGGCCAGGCACTCCCCTCGCCTGCAGCTCGCTATCGGCGAAGTAGCTGTCGAGCCGCGTGTACGCGCCGAAGAAAAGGCGCTCGTTCAGCCATTCGAAGTCGAATGCAAGGTCGAGCGCCTTGCGTACGCGCAAGTCCCGGAACAAGGGCCGCCGCAGGTTCAACACGAAACCCTGCATCCCCGCGCCATTGTGCTGCCGGAATTCGCGCTTGATGAGCTCGCCGTCGTCGAAGCGTTTGCCGACATCGCGCCGCGCCCAGTTGCGTGCGATGTATTCGACGAGCGCGTCGTATTCGCCGGCCTTGAAGGCTTCGAGCCTCGCCACGCTGTCGGCGTAGAGCTTATAGGTGATGCGCTCGAAGTTGTTCGTTCCGACCCGGACCGGCAACGCCGCGCCCCAGTACGACGGATCGCGCCGATAGGTAATCGTATGCCCGCCATCGTACTGCTCGATCAGATACGGTCCGCTGCCGATCGGTTTGTCGAACGCGAGTTGATCGAACGGTATGTGCGTGCCGTCGGCGCGCAGGCCCCATTTGTGCGAAAACACGGGCACGCCGCCGGCGATCAGCGGCAATTCGCGGTTGGCCTGTTTGAACTCGAAGCGAACGGTCGACCGATCGACGACGATCGCGCGCGCGATGTCGGCATAGAAGGCGGCGAACTGCGGAGCGGCCTGCCGGCTCTTGAGCGTATCGAACGAATACTTGACGTCCTCGGCGGTCACCGGATCGCCATTCGAAAAGTGCGCTCGCGCATCGATGTGAAATGTCACCGAGCGGCGGTCGGGCGCGATGCGGATATCGTCGGCCAGCAAGCCATATGCCGAAGCCGGCTCGTCGAGGCTGCCCGTGGTCAGGCTCTCGAACAGCATGCCGATGCCGGGAGCCGCGTTGCCGCGCATCGTGAAGGGATTGAACTTGTCGAAGCTCGTGAGACGGCTGGGATTGGCAAGCACGAGCGTGCCGCCTTTGGGTGCATCGGGGTTGACGTAGTCGAAGTGCGTAAAGCCCTGGGAATACTTGGGCGTACCGAATTGGGCGATGGCATAGGCTGCCTCGACCGGGGCGGACACACCGAGCGCGCATGCGAACCCGAACAAGACCAACAGCCAACGCAGCGCGGCGGTCCGTCGCAAACCTGTCGTCATAAGCACCTATGGTCGAGCGGGGATGGCGATATGAGAGAATTGCGCAAATTGTACTGAAAAACCGTTCGCCGGCCGCCCGATCGCTTACGCGCCGCCGTGCAAGGCACACCTGATATAGGAGAATTCATGGGCTTTCTCGCTGGAAAACGCATTTTGCTGACCGGTCTGCTGTCGAACCGCTCGATCGCCTACGGCATCGCGCAAGCCTGCAAGCGCGAAGGCGCCGAGCTCGCTTTCACCTACGTCGGCGAGCGCTTCAAGGATCGCATTACCGAGTTCGCCACCGAATTCGGCAGCGAACTCGTGTTCCCTTGCGATGTGGCCGACGATGCGCAAATAGAAGCGCTCTTCTCGTCGCTGAAGCAACACTGGCCCAGTATCGACGGTCTCGTGCATTCGATCGGCTTCGCCCCGCGCGAGGCAATCGCCGGCGATTTTCTCGATGGTATGACGCGTGAAAACTTCCGCATCGCGCATGACATTTCGGCTTACAGCTTCCCCGCGCTCGCAAAGGCCGCGTTGCCGATGCTGTCGCAGGATGCCTCGCTGCTGACGCTGTCGTATCTCGGCGCCGAAAAGGTGATTCCGAACTACAACACGATGGGTGTCGCCAAAGCGGCTCTCGAAGCGTCGGTGCGCTATATGGCCGGTTCGCTCGGCGCGCGCGGCGTGCGCGTGAATGCCATTTCCGCCGGCCCGATCAAGACGCTCGCGGCAAGCGGGATCAAAGGCTTCGGCAAGATCCTCGAGTTCGTCGCCGAAAACGCACCGCTCAAGCGCAACGTGACGATCGAGCAGGTCGGCAATACCGCAGCCTTTCTGCTGTCCGATCTCGCAAGCGGCGTCACGGCCGAGATCATGCATGTCGATAGCGGTTTTCATGCCGTCGTCGGCGGGATGGCATCGTTCGCCAGCGAGTGACGCCCCTCGCGCTGGGATTCGTTGCTGCCACGAGACCGTTCTAAAGAAAAACCGCCCGCCAGAGATGCTCCGGTGGGCGGTTTTTTCACACGTGCTTAGTGCGGGAATCCGCTTGTCTGTCTGAGATGCGGGCCCGCTCAATCATCACCACGGGCCACGACCGTGGCCGCGACCATGGCCACGCCCGTGATCGTGATCGTCATCCCAATCCCGGCCATGACCACGGCCATGATGGCGGTACCAGTCGTCACGGTCCCAATAACGGCGCCCATCCCAGTAACGATCGCCGTGCCATCCGATCACGACCGCCGGCGCAGGTGCATAGACGACAGGCGGTGGCGGGGGCGCATAAACCGGTGCGGGGGCGACATAAACGGGCGCGGGCACCCCGATGTTCACCCCCACGCTGACATCCGCGGCCATTGCGGCGCTCGACGCACCTGTGATAAGTGCAACAACTGCAAGGCCCGAAACAATGCGCGTTTTATTGATAGTCATGACATAACCCCTGTCCGTCATACGGTAATTCGATGAGGGGGACTATACCGCAGGGCTTGCCGCCGCATATTTCATACTTGTAACTGTTGCTGCACGATATGTGCCGCCCGAATCAAGGCGCCGGTGCGACCCCGCTCGATGCCGGCTTCGTGGTAGGGATGCCGTTGCGCGCGTAGGCCCAGCTCAACGCTGTCGCGGCTCCCAATACAGCCGCTTCAAGGGAAAACTGTCCCATGCTGAGAAGCGCGGCGCCGAAAGGCAGTGGAGTGTATATGGCGTAGAACAACGCCATCAACAGTTGCTTTTTGAGCGCGAGCGTCAACAATATGAATTGCGCAATTCGCCCCGCCCCGTTCTTGCATAAAAACGGCGAGGCCAAGGCGCAACACATCAGACAAGCGAACGCCGGCTCGACGAACGTCAGATAAGCCGGCGCCAAGACGTTGATCCCATAGGGAAGCTGGCACCATCCACCGCCAGATACCATTTCGCCGAACACTCCGAACACCGCGCCCTTCCCCCACGACACCAACGGGAACGCAACCAGTCCAATCAGAACCGACGCGGCGAGCGCGGCGCAATGAAACATGCGTCGCGGCTTGGCGAAGCGCTCCACGAGCGCCGCAGCCACTGCGGTCGCGGCATAGAAGAGCATCGCGGGTACCGCCATGATCGCGAAAAACAGCCAGCCTCGCGCGCTCGTGCAATAGCCGTTCATGAACCAGCCTCGCAGCGTCTCGTTGAGCCCGCATAAAAGCAGAAAAACAATGCCGGCATGAACGGATCGCGACCGATGCGGCCACGTCCGCCTCATGTGCGCGAACAACCAGATGGCTACCCACACTGCAATGGCGTTATTGACGATATCGGGCAGCGGACTCGAGATCTTTGCCGATGGATACGGCACATCGAACGCCTGAAGCATGACGGCATGAACGCTGAGCGACAGGACCGCGGTCAGGCAAAACGCCACGAGCAGGCGCCCCCGATGGACATGGAAATGCGAACGAGGCCGGATCGAGGGGCTGAGGTCGGAACTGCAAGTCATGAGCGAAACTCCTGCACGGAAGCGAAACGGTGCGGCGCATTGCGGCACGCGTGGGCTCGCCACTATGCGCATGCGGGAGCGTCATCGCCATACGATTTTTCTCAATCGAACCGATCGCGACAGGCACGTACGCCAATTCGAGCGCATCAGCCGCCTACGGCAACGCGGCGCTCGGAGAAGCGATCGGTGCGGCCTCGCGATAAGAGGTCTAGACTGAGCGAGCGGTCTATCGGCAAGGAGAGACGATGCGCGAAAAGGCCCTCGCAGCGGCGGCAATCGCGTGCGCAACGGCGGTTGCGCCTCCCGTGGGCTTCGCCGAAGCCGGCTCGTCCGATTCGCCTCTAGCCGCACCATTGCCCGCCAACGCTGTTGTGGCGGGCGCACGGCTCGCCGCCCTCGGCAATTGCGCGGTCTGCCATACCGCGGCGGGCGGCGCCCCATTTGCGGGCGGCCGCCCCTTCCATACGCAATTCGGCACCCTTTATTCGACCAACATCACCCCCGACTCCGAAACGGGCCTCGGCCGGTGGTCGTTTGGCGATTTCTCGCGCGCCATGAAAAGCGGTGTCTCTAGAGATGGACATCGTCTTTATCCGGCGTTTCCCTATCCGCATTTTCAGGGCATGACCGACGTCGATCTCGAATCCGTCTATCGCTTCCTGATGACGCGCGAGGCTGTCAGGGCCGTCCAGCCGCCAAACCATCTGGTGTTTCCGCTTCGGCTTCGTCCACTGATGGCAGGGTGGAACCTCCTGTTTCTTCGCCGTCCGGCCGAGCCGAAGCGCATTCCCGACCGCCCCGACGAACGACGCGGCAAATATCTCGTCGATACTCTCGGACATTGCGCCGCCTGCCATACGCCTTTGAACGCCCTCGGTGCGGAAAAAGCGGGCCATGCGTTCCAAGGCGCTGTCGTCGAAGGCTGGGAAGCGCCGGCATTGACCGCATTGCTGCACAGACCGAAACCGTGGAGCGTCGATCAATTGAGCGCTTACCTGCGTACAGGCCTCGCGAGCGAGCACGGTATGGCGGCCGGGCCCATGCGCGATGTGACGCAGGCCCTGGCCTTCGCGGATCCGGCCGACGTGCGGGCGATGGCCTCGTATCTGATGACGTTACAGGTACCCAGTGCACCCACACGAACGGTGGCGACGGTCGCCGAGCAAGCCGATTCCGCTCAGCTGCATCGCGGCAATACCCTCTTCGCAGCGGCATGCGCATCGTGTCACGATAATGCCGCCCCCATGTCCGCGTATGGCGGCCGCCCATCGCTTTCGCTCGGCACGGCGGTCAATGCGCAAAGTCCACGCAATGCGGTCCGCTTCGTGTTGCACGGCATCCGCGACCAGGACAGCGCGGGAGCCCTTTACATGCCGGCTTATTCCGCGACATTGACGAATGCGCAAATTGCCGACGTAACGGCATTTCTGCGGGCACGCTTCAGTACCGGCGCCCCATGGCGCATCGACGAAAGCTACGTCGCCAAGCTTCGCAAGGAGAAGAGCGAGCCATGATCGATCTGACGGTGAACGGAGAGCGTCACACGCTCGACATCGACCCCGCGATGCCGCTGCTCTATGCGCTGCGCAATTCGCTCGAGTTGAACGGGGCCAAGTTCGGCTGCGGTCTCGGACAATGCGGCGCGTGCACAGTCATCGTGGGAGACGAGCCGGTGTTCTCATGCTTGCTCCCGGTCGCGGCGGTAGGCGAGCGCAACGTGCGGACCGTCGAGGGTCTCGGCGACGCACAGCATCCAAGCCGGCTGCAGCAAGCCTTCATCGATCGGCAGGCCGCTCAATGCGGGTACTGCATCGCCGGCATGATCATGCGGGCGCAGGCCTTGCTCGATCGCGTCCCCTCGCCCACCGAGGCACAGATTCGCGAGCATATGGCGCCGAACCTATGCCGCTGCGGCACGCATATGCGCATTCTCGCGGCGATCCGCGACGCGGGACACAGGCCATGAGCGGCCGCGTCGTCATCGAAAGTCCGTCGCGCCGACGGTTTCTCGCGGCGGGCAGCATCACGGTCGGCTTCACGCTGCTGCCCGCCGCCAGCATATGGGCGCAGACCACGACGGAAGCCGGGACTTTCAACGCGTCCGAACCGGATTTGCCCGGCAGTCTCAAGACGACTCCCGTGCTCGACGCCTGGATCAAAGTCGACGCCGACAGCCGTATCACGGTATTCACCGGCAAAGCCGAACTCGGCACCGGCATCCGAACGGCGTTCCTGCAGATCGCCGCCGAAGAGCTCGGCGTGTCCCCCGAGCGCCTCACGCTCGTGACGGCCGACACTTCGCTCACGCCCAACGAGGGATACACGGCCGGCAGTCATTCGACGGCCGACAGCGGTACCGCCATCGCCCATGCCGCGGCCCAAGTACGGCAACTGCTCATTCAAGCTGCCGCGACCAGGCTGGATGCGGACGCCGCCTCGCTCGTCGTCGAACAAGGCGTAATCGTAGCGGCTGACGGGCGGCGGGTGTCGTTCGGCGAAGCCGTGAGCGGCACCGATCTGCATCGCCATGCGATGCCCGGACAGCCCACGAAGGATCCGGGATCGTTCGGGATCGTGGGGCGGCCCTATCCGCGCGTCGACATCCCCGGCAAGGTCACGGGCGGCGCGAGCTACGTGCAGGACATGCGACTGCCAGCGATGATCCACGCGCGGGTGGTCCGGCCACCGTCATATGGCGCGACGCTTGCCTCGGTCGATCTTGCGCGCATCCGGTCGCTGCCCGGCGTGGTCGCCGTCATTCGTGACGGCAGCTATCTGGCCGTCGCCGCCGAAGACGAATGGCAAGCCATCGTCGCGATGCGCGAGCTGTCGGCCGGCGCCACTTGGAACGCAGCGCCGCCGTTACCCGATCCAGCGACGCTCTACGACACGCTGCTGAAGCTGCCCGCTCAGGAAATTTCCGTCGCGAACCGGAAATCGACTTCAACGATCGCCGCAAAGACCCTGCACGCACGGTTTACGAAGCCCTATCTGACGCACGGCTCCATGGGCCCTTCGTGCGCGCTGGCGCAATTCGACGGAACGCAGATGACCGTCTGGACCCATACACAAGGCGTCTTCCCGCTACGAAAGGGCATCGCCGAAATGCTTTCGATGAGACCGGAGCACGTTCGCTGCGTCCATGTGGAAGGGGCCGGTTGTTATGGGCACAACGGTGCCGACGATGTCGCAGCCGATGCCGCACTGATTGCACACGCGTTGCCGGGGCGCCCCGTACGCGTCCAATGGATGCGGGAACAGGAACACATGTGGGAGCCGTTCGGGCCTGCGATGATCACCGATGTGACAGCATCGCTCGACGATACGGGACATATCGTCGACTGGCGCTTCGAGATCTGGAGTAACACGCACAATAACCGCATCGAAAACGCCGGACGTCTGATGCCAACCTGGTTTCTCGCCAAACCGTTCACACCGGCTCCGCCGAAACCCATCCCGATGCCGGAAGGCGGCGGTGACCGCAACAGCATTCCGCTCTATCGCATCCCGAACGTCTATGTGCAGCATCATTTTCTGCCCGAGATGCCGATCCGTGTCTCGGCGATGCGCTCGCTCGGCGCCTATCACAACCTGTTTTCCATCGAGAGCTTCATCGACGAACTGGCAGCCGCTGCCGGCGCAGATCCCGTCGACTTCCGGCTTCGCCACCTCGACGATCCGCGCGCGCGAGACGTCATTCGTCGGGCCGCCCAACGGTTCGATTGGGAACGCCAGCCCGCCTCGACGCGCTGGCGGGGCCGAGGCTTCTCGTTTGCCCAGTACAAAAACCTCATGGCGTATTGTGCGATTGCCGCCGAGGTGAGCGTCGAGCCCGACACCGGGCGTGTCACGATCGAACGGATCGTGAGCGCCGTCGATTGCGGGCAGATCGTGAATCCCGACGGCGTGCGTAACCAGATCGAAGGCGGCATCGTGCAATCGGCAAGCTGGACCCTGTTCGAGGAGACGACGTTCGATCGACACACGATCACGAGCTTCGATTGGAGCACCTATCCCATCCTGCGGTTCGAGTCCGCTCCGCGCGCGGTCGATGTCGAATTGATCGACCGCCCGGGGCAACCGTTCCTCGGCGTGGGCGAGGCCGCGCAAGGGCCGATGGCGGCGGCCCTCGCCAATGCGATCGCTCATGCAACGGGAGTCCGGTTCAGAGCGCTGCCGATGTCCCCGGCGCGGCTGCGCGCCGCGCTCGAAGCGCGCGTATGAGCGGCCGCTTGCTGCGATGCGGTCGGCTCATGCGGCCGATGCTGCACTGCAATTTGTATCGAATGCTCTCGCCGCTGGCGCACCGCCCGAAACCGCATCGCGGCCGCGGCTCGGCGGGCGCACGCCGATCGCGGCCTCCCGCCTGTTTGCTTCCGGATACAAACGGTAACGACATTGCATTGATTTGGGGACGGGAAATCGCACAATGCGAGCGCAGGCACTCGATCAGGGGGATTCAAATGAAAACTAAACGTTGGGCGCTTTTCGCCGTCACCAGTATTGCTTTGGCTCTATCGTCCGTATCGTTCGCTGCCGGTGGTGGTGCGGGCGGTGGCGGTGGCGGTGGTGGTGGTGGCGGCGGCGGTGGTTCGGGTGGTGGCGGCGGCGCTGGTGGCGGACATGGTGCCGGAATGGGCAGCGCGATGGGAAGCGCGGCCGGCAATGTCGGCGGCTTGTCGGCCAGCCATATGAGCGCGGAAGGAATCAAGAATTCCAACAGCCCGATTTCGGGCGATCGCGACAAGGGCCTCGCTCGTGCCGCCGATCGCTCCGATACCCAGGCGGATCGGGTCGGGGATACCGCTCGATCGACCGCGACCTCGCCGCATCATGGCAAGGCCACCAGGACGGCAGTCCATCATCACTCCATCGTCCGCAAGCCGACGGCGCCCCTCGAAGGATCCTGACGCACGTACGCACGTCATCGTTCGTTTGAATGCGAGTGGGCGCCGTGCGCCCGCTCCGTTCCGGCACCCGCGGAATTGAACGTCACTTGCCAAATAACAGCGCCGTGTATTTTTTCGAGATCGCGCCGCTGCGCTTGCCATTTTCGCCGTAGTAGCGATTGATGCGGCAGACACGCTCCTTTACATCGCAGAAAATACCGTTGGCGAACGTGAATTCGGTGAGGCTGAAATCGCCCTGCGAAAAAAGCCTCGTCGCTGCGTGCCCACCGAGGTAGCGCTCGGTCAGCGAGCGTGAAATGCCCTTGTCGTCCGCACACATGAATCGATCGCAGAGCACGCCTGGTGCCCGCAGTTGTACCGAGCCGGACGTGCCCGCATTCGCGCACATTGCCCCTGCGAACCATAACGGCGCCAGGCAGGCGAGATGAATTCGTTTGTTCATAAGGACAACCGCCCTCGTCTTGCTATACCGATCCCGCTCAGGGAAACAAAGGACACCATCAGCAGGGCAACGATGCGTTTCATATCCGATGGCCCGGCGAATGAGAACGTCTCGATTCTAACGATGCGCATGCGCGCGCCGACCCATGGATATTTATAGGTTTTCTGGACTACCCAGAGCAAGCGGCAACGCTGCACACATTCCGTCTCTAGAACGGTTCCACAATCTGGGCCACCTCGATCGGTTCCGTCCGCATGAATGGCGACCTTCCTGCCATGTTCACCGTTTTCCGCCGCTCGGGCAATCTGACGAACCTTTCTTTACGAACCCACTCGCGCTCGCGCTAGACTTCGATTCGGCCGATAACAGGAATTGAGTCGTGGAAACGTTTGAATGGATCATCGTACTGTTGATCGCGGCGGCGTTTTTGGCGGAACTGGCTCGCAGAATCGGTGCACCGTACCCGACGCTGCTCGCGCTCGGGGGCGCGGGCGTGGCATTCCTGCCCGCCAGCCCGAGATGGACGCTCGACCCGCAACTGGCGCTGGCCCTGTTCGTTGCCCCGGTTCTGCTGGACGCCGCCTATGACACATCGCTTCGGGACCTTCGTGCGAACTGGCGCCCGGTAGCCGGGCTCGTGATCGCCGCGGTGGGTACCACCGTGGTCGGCGTGGCGCTGGCCTGTCACTGGCTGATGCCGGGCATGCCGTGGGCCATCGCGGTTGCCGTGGGCGCCATCGTGGCGCCGCCCGACGCGGCAGCCGCTACTGCCGTCATGCGCCAGGTGGGACTGCCGCAACGGGTGCTGAATGTGCTCGAAGGCGAGAGCCTGCTCAACGATGCAAGCGCTCTGTTCATCTACCGACTCGCGCTGACCACGCTTGTTGCCGGGCCGCTGAGCTTCGGCGATTACATGCCGATGTTCCTGCTCACGGTATTCGGCAGTATTGCGGCCGGGATCGTTTTGGCAATCGTCTTGCGACCGATCACGACCGCCTCGGACCATGTGGCCATCTCTTTGATCCTGCAGTTCGCTTTCACCTTCGCCGTTTGGATACTCGCGGAAAAAGTCGGCCTCTCCGGCATTTTGACGATGGTGGCGTTCGCGATGACAATGGCGCGCGGCGGCGGTCCGCGCATCCCTGCGCGCATGCGTGTGCCGATCCTTGCAGTCTGGGAGGCTGTGGTCTTCGTCTTGAACGCACTCGCATTCGTATTGATCGGCATGCAGCTGCGGCCGATCTGGGAGCGCCTGGGCAGTGGAACGGGCACCCCGCGCATCGATGCCGTCGTTGCCGCGATCGTCGTACTCGGCGTGGCCATCGCTACGCGGTTCCTGTGGGTCATGGGCTACAGCGCGCTCGTGATGTTTCAGAACCGGAAGGCCAGTCCCGTGACGCGCAAGAACCGCTCGTGGGGAGCCGGGCTCGTTGTCTCATGGGCGGGAATGAGAGGCATCGTGACGCTTGCCGCGGCATTCGCGGTTCCGCAGACGCTGCCCAACGGTTCGCCGTTTCCCTACCGCGACATCATCTTGCTGTGTGCGTTCGTGGTCGTCTTCGGGACCCTCGTGCTTCAAGGCCTCACGATGAAACCGATCATCCGGCTGCTGAAGCTGTCCGACGACGATCCCGTTGCCAAAGAGGTGCGAACCGGCCGGACCTTGATCTATCAGGCACTGCTCGATTCGATCGAAGCGGACGACTCCATGCACGCGAAATTGCTCAGAAAGGAGTATCAAGCCGTCGTCGAGCTCAACGCGAGCCACGATCACGGCAAACCGCTGAACGAGGTGCCCGGTGGCCCACTGAGGCGCAAGGCGATCGACGCTGCGCGCCGCAAGGTTATCGACCTTCGCAACGAGGAAGTCATCGGCGACCAGGCCTACCGCACGCTCGTGCAAGAGCTCGATTGGGCCGAATTGTCGGCCGGCGGCAACGGGTAGTGCGGCAAACAGGCAGTTGTGCGATGCTTGCTTCAAAGGGAAGACGAGCAGGCGGCCCGGTATGAAAGTACTCATTGTCGAAGACGATGCGGCGATCGCCGCCAACCTTTACGACTATCTGGAAAGCGACGGGTACGACGTCGATATCGCGTCCAATGGCAACACAGCGTTGCGCATGGCGCTTGACGAAGTGTGGGACGCAATCCTGCTCGACCTGTCGCTGCCGGGCATCGACGGGTTGACGCTGTGTCGCAAGTTGCGCACGGAGGCCCACCGCGACACGCCCGTCCTCATGCTGACGGCAAGAGACACGCTCGAGGACAAGCTGCAGGGGTTCACGGAAGGCACCGATGACTACCTCGTCAAACCGTTCTCGCTCAAGGAAGTGGGCGCGAGACTGAGCGCCCTCGTCAAGCGTTATCGAGGCCAGGTCGCAACGATGGAGCTGAGCTTCGCCGATCTGCGTCTCGATCTGTCGACGATGACCGTCCAGCGCGCCGGCAGGCCCGTCCGCCTCCCGCCCAAATGCCTGCACCTTTTGCGCGTCATCATGCAGGCCCCCAACCGTGTGTTCAGCCGCAGCGAACTCGAAATGGAAGTATGGGGCGAAGCGCTTCCTGACAGCGACACGCTGCGCGCACATATCTATATGTTGCGTAAAGCGTTGAGCGAACCTGGAAAAGTCGATCTCATCGAAACGGTCCACGGCCTCGGGTACCGACTCTCCGCGAGCGACAGTCATGCGACGTAGCTTGCGCTTCAAGGTCGCGCTTGCTTTCTCGGCGCTCATCGTCGCGTTGCTGTTCGCGCAAGCGTTCGGCGTGAGGACGCTCGCCGAAGCTCAGGAAGAAAGGCTGATCTCGGCACTGATCCGTGACGACATGGCCAATGTCCTCAAGAGCTACGATGCCGATCCAACGCTACTCCCGCCCTTCGATGCACGCCTGGACGGATACGTATCCGCGCCGGATCGCTCTTCTGCCGCCCTGACGGCTTCGATGAAGGCTCTGCCGATCGGCATTCATCAGATCATCGTCGATGGGCGGGAGATCCATATCGCGATCGCGCCTTTCGGTAGGGCCCGTCTTTACCGCATCTACAACTTCAGTATCTACGAGCAGCATTTCAAGGAAGCGATCGACTTCCTGATGGCGGGCACCGGCCTCTTCGCGTTGCTGACGATCTGGCTGTCGTATGGCCTGTCGGGACTATTGGTACGGCAGGTGGCAGGCCTCGCAAGGCAGGTCAAGACGCTCAAACTGGGTCGCTCGGCGCCGATCCACCCTGGTAAATATGACGAAACGGAGCTCGTCGGATTGGTCGACGCCTTCAACGACTATCATCGACGCATGGCCGAGATGATCGAACGCGAGAAGGCATTCACGGGCAACGTGAGCCACGAACTGCGCACGCCGCTGACGTCGATCAAGACGAGTTGCGAGTTGCTCGAACATGACGCGTCGATCAGCGGCAAATCGCGCACGAGGCTGCAGCAAATCGAACGGGCCGCGGACACGATGCGCGAAACCGTCAACGCCTTGCTGATGCTCGCCAGAGAAGAAACGGAGCAGGACGCGGAGCCGGTGGCCGTGGCGACGCTTATCGAGTCGACGCTGATGCCATTTGCCGGTCGCCTGGCCGAAAAGGAATTGAAGACAGTCATCGATGTCGATCGGCGAGTTCGCCTCCTAGCCAATCGGTCGGCCTTCGCGATCGTGCTATCCAACGTGGTGGACAATGCGGTGCGGCACACCGAGCATGGGCGCATCCGGTTTTCGTATGGCGACGGCTGGCTGCATATCGACGACACCGGTTGCGGCGTCCCGGCACAGGCACTGCCGCACGTGTTCGATCGGTTTTATCAGGCCGCCGCGCAGGAACCCACTGCGCGCGGCGCCGGAATCGGCCTGTCGATCGTCAAGAAGATCTGTGACCGGTACCGCTGGTCCGTCGAACTGACGAGCGAGCCGGGGCGCGGCACCCGCGTGTCGTTGCGTCTGCCGCAAGCCGACTCCGCAGCGATACAGCCAGGCGGCGATGCAGCCCTTTATTGACAAAAACTTCACAAGGCGCCGCGTAGCATCGACATCCGTAGCCGCGGTTTGAATCCGAGCGGCAGCACCGACGGATGCACGAATGCGCCGAGTACTACTGATGACGTTCGCGATGCTGAGCGGCTGCGCGGCGTATCACGCACAGCCACTCGCACCGGCCGCGCTCGCCCGGCAGTTCGAGCAGCGCTCGCTCGCAAGCGAACAGTTGCACGCATACGTCAGCCGCGAGATGGGCCGTGATATCGCTCCGTGGCCGCCCACGCGTTGGACCCCCGAAACGCTGACCCTCGCGGCGTTCTATTACAGCCCCGCGCTCGACGTGGCGCGCGCGCAGTGGGAAACGGCGAAAGCCGGCATCGAAGTGGCCGATGCAGTGCCCAATCCCGTGCTCCAATTGCCGTTTCAGTACAACGCGCCCAACCCGGGTCCCGGTTCTCCCTTTACCCTCGGCGCCGCACTCGATATCCCGATCGAGACTGCCCATAAACGCGGATATCGCGTCGATCAAGCGTCGCACCTTTCGGAAGCTGCGCGGCTGAATATCGCCAATGAAGCATGGAAGGTCAGATCGCGTGTATGGGCAGCCCTCGTTGCGCTTTATGCCGCACGCGAACAGAGCGGCTTCCTGAACAAGACGGCCGCAGCTGAGCGGCAAATCGCCGAAATGAGCACGAAGCGCCTCGCGGCGGGCCAGTTCTCGCAGCCGGACGTCGATGCAGCGGTTCTCGCCGATACCAAAGCGCAAGCTGACCTGGCCGCCGCACGCAGCGCCGAAGAGGACGCGCGCGCAGCTCGCGGCGGCCATCGGCCTGCCGATCGCAGCACTCGACGGCGTCGAGGTCGATCTCGAAACCTTCGGTACCGCACCGGCTGCCCTGCCTCCGGCCGAAGCGCGGCGCGACACCATCTTCCATCGCGCCGATCTGCTCGCGTCGCTTGCCGACTACGCCGCAGCCGAATCCGCGCTTCAGCTCGAAGTAGCTAAACAGTATCCCGACATTCACCTCGGGCCCGGCTATACGTACGACACGGGCACGCACAAGATCGCCTTCGGCCTGGCCGGCATCACACTGCCGATCTTCGATCGCAATCAAGGCGGCATTCGCGAAGCCGAGGCCAAGCGCAAGGAAGCGGCCGCCCGCACGGCCGCGGTGCAAGACACGCTGCTCGGCGATCTCGACCACGCTCTCGCGCATTACCAGGCGAGTCTCCAGGCGCTGCGGCTGTCCGACGCGCATCTGGCCCACGCCCGCAAACAGCTCGAGGCTCGGCACGCGGCGTTTTCAGCCGGCGACGCAGACCGTCTCACCTACACTCAGGCGCTGGCCGACTATCAAGTCAGCGAACTCTCCCGCCTCGATGCGCTCATCGCGGTTCAGCGGTCCGTGGGCGCGCTCGAAGACGCACTGCAGCAGCCCCTCGCGCACGCAGCGGCAAGCCGCAGTCCGAATGAAGCGATGCCGCCATGAAACCCAAACTCGTACTTATCTTACTGATTTCACTCGCGTTGGCGGGCGGCGCCGGATGGTACATCTCCAGGACGCTCGCCGCTCAGGGTGCCTCCATGACCGCTCCCTCCAAACAATCGGCCGAGCACCCTACCGTGCAGATCGTGAATGGCGAAACCGTCGTGATCGTTCGGCCCGCCATCCAGCGAGCAAGCCATATCGCGGTCTCCCCGCTTGCTGCTGTCACCGAGCGATCGTATATCAGCGCTTACGCCACGGTCATCGATTTGCAACCGCTCTACGATTTGCATGATCGCCGCGCAACCGCGAAGGCGGACCTCGACGCGCTCACGGGACAGGCGGCCGCGTCGCGGGCGCAATACGAACGCAGCCGCGTCCTGTTCGCCGACGATCGCAATATTTCGCAAAAGAGCCTGCAGGATGCGCGCTCGGCCATGCAGGCCGATGAAGCCAAGCTGCAGTCGGCCAGGGCGGCCCTCGCGGGGCTCGATGCAACGTTGCGGCAGCAGTTCGGCGACGCGCTCGCAAACGCGGCAGCCGCGCCGGCATCGGCGTTGTTCGAGCGATTACAGTCAGGTCGGGCGGCCGTGCTGCGCGTGACTTTGCCCGCAAGCGGCGGCGACACCGCACCGGTCGAGATCGCGGTACAGCTTCCCGATGGGCAGCCAGTACAGGCGCACAGGCTGTCCGCCTCCGCGCTTGCCGACCCCGCCGTGCAAGGCAGCCCCTGGCTCTACGTCACCGAGCGGATGCTCCCGGCCGGTCTGCACACGAGCGCAAACGTGTCGATGTCGGACCATACGGTGTCGGGCCTGCTGATTCCGGCACAGGCCGTGGTCTGGTATGGCGGCCAAACCTGGGCCTATGTGCGCACATCGCCCGATCGCTTCACGCGGCGCTACGTGTCGAGCGACGACGAACGGGACCAGGGCTTCGTGGTGACTTCGGGGTTTCGCGCGGGCGAGCAAATCGTCACGCAAGGCGCTCAGTTACTGCTCTCGGAGGAGCTCAAGCCTCAGGGCATCGCTACGGCATGCAAGGACCCGCCGGAGTGCGACGACTGATTGGCTTCTCCACGTTCACGGCCTGTCCACGCGACCTCACTTCCCATGCTCAATGCGATCATCCGCTTCTCGCTGCGCTTTCGCGGCGTCATCTATGCGCTCGCGGTCGTCGTCGCCGGCTACGGCCTCTTTAGTCTGACGCGCGCGAAGCTCGATGTGTTTCCCGAATTCGCCCCGCCGATGAGCCAGGTCCAAGCCGAGGCACCGGGCCTGACGAGCGAACAGGTCGAGGCGCTCGTGACGCAGCCGATCGAAAATGCCCTGGGCGGCATGGTCGGTCTGCAATCGATGCGTTCGCGATCGATGCAAGGCCTATCGGCGATCACGCTCGTCTTCAACGATCGTACGGATGTCATGCAGGCACGGCAGCTCGTCACCGAGCGTATCAACGGCCTTTCCGCCAGCCTTCCCGCCGGCGTTGGCCCACCGCGGCTTTTGCCGCTCACGACCACGACGAGCGTCGTACGGACGATCGGGTTGACATCGAAAACGCGCTCCCTCATAGCGCTCTACGACGTCGCGCAATGGACGGTAACGCCGCAGTTGCTCAGCGTGCCAGGCGTGGCTGATGTCATCGTATTCGGCGGCGCACCTCGTCAAATGCAGATTCAGGTGGATCCGGCGAAGCTGATGCGCTACGGACTGTCGCTCCAGGATGTCATTGCCGCGGCTCGGCAGTCGACTGGCGTACGGGGTGCGGGCTTCGTCGAAAACGACAATCAGCGGATCGCCGTGAATGCCGACGGTCAGATCGCCACGCCTTCAAAGCTGGCCGGTGTCGTGCTGCGCTCCAGTAACGGGGCGGCGATCCATCTCGGCGACGTCGCCAATGTCGCCTGGGGTACCGCGCCGTCCGTGGGCGCTGCATCGATCATGGGCACGCCCGGCATCATGTTGCAGCTGGAAAGCCAGTACGGCACGAACACGATGGCAGTCACGCGCGATATCGAAAGCAAGCTCGCCGCGCTCCAACCCGAGCTGACGCGCGAAGGCATCAAGGTGACCGCAAACGTCTTTCGGCCTGCCGACTTCATCGAGGCCGCGATTGGCCATCTGCGTGCAGCGCTCATCGTCGGGGCTGTGCTCGTGATCGCTGTCTTGTTTCTGTTCCTGCTCAACGTGCGCACCGCCGCGATTTCCGCAGTGGCCATCCCGATTTCGCTGCTCGTTGCGGTCATCGTTCTGACCTCGTTCGATGTGAGCCTGAATACGATGACGCTCGGCGGCCTCGCGATCGCGCTCGGCGAAGTGGTTGACGACGCAATCGTCGACGTCGAGAACATTTATCGGCGATTGCGGATCAATCGCACCTTGCCGGTACCGCTTCCGGCGCATCAAGTGGTACTGCGCGCCTCGCTCGAGGTCCGCAGTGCCGTGGTGTTCGCGACTTTCATCGTGATGTTGATTTTCCTGCCCGTGCTGACGCTGACCGGCGTGGGCGGAAAACTCTTCGCTCCGCTCGGCGTGGCTTACATTCTCGCCGTCCTGGCCTCCCTTGCCGTGGCGCTGACGCTTACGCCGGCAATGGCCCTGGCGTTGCTGAGCCGCGGACCGCTACCTGAACGCGAGCCACGCCTGATCGCCCGGCTGAAAACGCGCTACACGACGCTATTGAAAACGGTCGAAGAGAATGTGAAGACCGTCATGGCGGTCGTGGCGCTGTTGTGCGTCGCTGCTCTGGCGACGCTGCCGTTCATGAGCGGCAACTTCATCCCGCAATTGCGCGAGGGCAATTACATCGTTCATATGGGCCTTGCTCCCGGCACATCGCTCGAAGAATCGATGCGCGTCGGTACGCTCGTGTCCCAAGCATTGATGCAGGTGCCGGGTGTGCGCCTCGTGGCGCAGCGGGCCGGCCGCGCCTACGGCGTCGTCGATCCGGCCGGTGTGCAGTTGTCCGAGTTCGAGGTCGATCTCGATCCCATGAGCGCAGCCAATCGAGATCGAACACTCTCCCGGATTCGCCAAACCCTCACGCGCTTCCCCGGTTTGACCACTTCAATGAACACGTTTCTCGTCGAACGCATCGACGAAACCATTTCGGGCACGACGGCACCTGTCGTCGTGAATGTTTTCGGCAACGATCTCGATGTCATCGATCGAACAGCGGCGGACATTGCACGCGTCATCGGAACGATTCGGGGCGTGGCGAACGTCCGGGTGGAATCGCCATCTGGCATCCCCCAGTTCGACGTAAGGCTGGAGCCCGACGAATTGAGTCGATGGAGCCTCAAGCCGGTTGATGTGCTCGACGCGATTCAGGCGGCCTATCAGGGCACCACCGTATCGCAGATCTATGAGGGCAGCCGAACCTACGACGTGGTCGTGCAACTCGCACCGGCAGCTCGCAGAACGGTCTCGGATCTCCGCATCATGAGGGTACGCAATGCAGAGGGACTGGCCGTGCCTTTGCAGGCAGTCGCAACGATCCGCGAGGTCTCGGGCCGCTATCAAATCGCGCATGACGGCGGACGGCGCATGCAAACCATATCGGTCGATCTCGGCAGCCGGCCGGTGAGCGATTTCGTGAAGGAGGCACAGGCCCGCGTGAGCCGCGAAGTCAGGATGCCACCGGGCACCTACGCCGTCTTCGGCGGCGAGAGCGAGGCGCGCGCACGAGCGCAGCGGGATATTCTCGCCTACGGCTCGATTTCGCTGATCGGCATCACGTTGCTGCTTTTCCTCGCGCTCAAAAGCCGCCGCGCGGTGCTGCTCGTCATGATCAACTTGCCGTTCGCACTCGTGGGCGGTGTCCTGAGTGTCTTGCTGACGGGCGCCGATCTTTCGCTTGGCAGCATGGTGGGCTTCATCACGCTCTTCGGCATCTCGTTGCGCAATTCGATCATGCTCATCAGCCACTACGAGCACCTGGTACATATCGACGGCTTGCCATGGAACGTCGAGACCGCCGTGCGCGGCGCATCGGAACGGCTGGTTCCGATCATGATGACCGCGCTGGTCACTGCGCTGGCGTTGCTACCGCTCGCGGTCACGAGCGGCGCCGCCGGCAACGAGATCGAGGGACCCATGGCAATCGTGATTCTCGGCGGTCTGATTACGTCCACCGCGCTCAATCTGATCGTTCTGCCGATGCTCTCGTTGCACTATGGGCGGTTCGAACGGGATGATATCGCGTGAGAACGCGCGCTCGAACCGATCCGGTCGCGCCCGGCGCGGCTGCTTCAACGCCCTCCTCGCGAGTACGGCGTACAGCGTTCGCCGAGTGCCGCGGCTTTTCGCCGGCTGCCTACCGCGGCGCAGCCGCGCGCACTACGCTGGCGGCACCGAAGATTTACTTCGAAGCGTTCTCCTCCCGCCGCCAAGTGCGCGGCGATCGGCTCCTTTGGTATGAGTCGGCCCGCATAGACAATCGTAATGCCCATCGACCGCCCGACCCTGCCGACGACAACGGCACCCATGGATTCGCCCTCCGCTCACGGCTCTCATGGCGACGACCGCCCTGCATCGAGACCATCCGGGTCACCCGAGCCATCCGGGTCGTCCGGCAACCGCACGCCGCCGAGCGGACCGCTGGCCGTGCTGCGCACGCGCCCGCGCGAGGCGCACGCTACCCCGGGTGGGCATCAAGGCGGCGACGCATTCGGCAGCGGCAATGTTGGTTCGCACCCTGAGCTGCAACCGATCGCGCGTGGCCCGCGCTTTCAGCGAGCGCTGACTCGGCAATTCGACAGGTTG
Organism: Trinickia sp.; assembly: GCF_036503415.1. Taxonomy (GTDB): domain Bacteria; phylum Pseudomonadota; class Gammaproteobacteria; order Burkholderiales; family Burkholderiaceae; genus Trinickia. The sequence continues at coordinate 32,132 of NZ_DASXWY010000006.1, forward strand.
AGGTTGCAGGACCGCGCAGCCATTTCAGCATCTCGCGATACCGACGACGCGCATTCGTCATCGAGCGGCTCAATGACGTCGAGCCGGCGATCCGAGCGCAACACAGACGATGCGGACGACGATTTTCTCGTGCTGGCCGACTCCGCACTCAACGGCACGCCGAACTTCTGGTCCGGCGGCGCGCGTCGCGCCGAACGGCAGCAGATGTTGTCGGAGTGGGTTGCACTATCGAGCATTCCGGCCGATGCACACGCGCTCGCCGCCGGCGCGGAAGAATTGCGCAGGCAGGCGGAGACGCTTCATCCGATCACGTTCGCCACGGACTTCGGCGATGCCCTGCGGGCCTTCCACCCCCTGGAGCAGTTGCCCAAAACGGTATTCGAATGCGAGGATGCGGCACGAGCCTGGCAGATCGCGGCCGATCAATACCGCGCTGCAATCGATTTGACGCGCAAGGTCGGCGCAGCCGCCGCAGACGTCGGGAAGCTCGACGAAGCGGCCGCGCATTGCGAGGCTCAGACAGCGCGACTGATCGTCAAGGCTTCGCTGCTGACCGCCATGACCCACTTCAAGCGAAACCGGCATGCTTTCGCAGTGGGCAATCCGCGAGCCCTGGACGCGGTGCTGAAACCATTGCGCACCGCGCTCGAACACTGCGAGGCGGATTCGCTTCGCGCG
>NZ_DASXWY010000007.1:0-249070 GCF_036503415.1 Trinickia sp.
AGGATCGATCGTCACCACCGAGCGCACCGATACCATCGCAGACGGTGTCGCGGGCAGGTTTCCCCTTCCAGCGGTTCTCCATGACCTGCTGGCCGTTGCCGACCACGTCCCGCTGGTCGAAGAGACGAGCATCGTAACGGCTATGCGCATGCTCTACCGGCACGCTCGCCTCGTTGTCGAACCCTCTGCCGCTCTCGGCATCGCGGCAATCCTCGAAGACCCCTCGCGATATCGGGGTAAACGGGTGGCCGTGGTCCTCTGCGGAGCGAACGTGCTGGTCGATTCATTCAACGCGTGGATGCAAGAGTAATGGAACGGTTCGTCGGGCCACCCGCGATTATTACGACGTAACGCCTCGTTGCAAAACCAGGGCCGCGATCTTAAGCGTCACTTAAGCCGAATTGAGCACCATCGATTCGGCTGAATTTTGGGATAAGGGCCCTGCCATGCACGACACGACCGAGCGCGCCATGCCAAAGCCACGCACCATGCTGCGGCGCATCCTGAGCCACCATGAGATCGCAACGCTCCTGCTGTTGCTGCATGCGCCGGTCGACCTCGCGGCAAAGCCGGAGATCCCGTTACTCAGGGAAGCTGGGCTGATCGAGCAAGTCAATACCGAGCAAGGCGACACGCGCTTTCAATTGACGGAGGATGGGAACGCTGTCCTGCGGGGGCTCGGCGTCTCCTGACGGCTCCTCGGTGGGCCGGTGACCGAGCCCCCGCCGCGGTTGCGGTTGCGGTTGCGGCCTTGCTGCAGCTATAACTAGACCAAACGCACTTCATGCCACTCGATGAAGATGCGCGAAAAACAGACGTCGCTTTGCACGGATCGCAGCCCGTGCGCCGCAGGAGACAGCAATGACAGCATCGCAACGCTTTTTGGCCGCGCGCGATTTTCTGCTGCGCCATCGAACCGACTATCAGCGCGCCTACGATGAGTTTGCGTGGCCCGTGCTCGATGAATTCAACTGGGCGCTCGATTACTTCGACGTCATGGCACGCGGCAACAGCGCCTCAGCGTTGCGGATCGTCGACGGCGCCCAACTCGACATCCGGCTCTCGTTCGCCGAAATGTCGGAGCGATCCTCGCGCATCGCCAACTTCCTGCGGGCCGCCGGGGTAGCGCGCGGCGATCGCGTGCTGCTGATGCTCCCCAATTGCGTCGAGCTCTGGGACGCCATGCTGGCGGTCATGAAGCTCGGCGCCGTACTGCTGCCGGCGACGACACAACTCTCACCGGCCGACGTGCGCGAGCGCATACAGATCGCGCAGCCGACGTTCGCCATCGTCGACGCCGCCGAGCGCGCGAAATTCGACGGGCTCGAAAACGGCGGCAGGCCGCTCGTGAAGATCTCAGTCGGGCCGGCTTCTGATACGAGCGCTGGGGAGGGGTGGCTCGATTTCTCGCAAGGCTATACCTCCAGCGCCGAGTTCACGGCCGACGGTGTGACGCGGGCCGCCGATCCGCTGCTGCTCTACTTCACGTCCGGCACGACGTCGAAACCGAAGCTCGTCGAGCACACCCACGAGAGCTATCCCGTCGGCAGCCTGTCGACGATGTACTGGATCGGCCTACAACCCGGCGATATGCACTGGAACATCAGCTCGCCCGGCTGGGCCAAACATGCGTGGAGCTGTTTGTTTGCGCCGTGGAATGCAGGCGCGTGCGTCTTCGCAATGCAGTACACCCGCTTCGATCCCCGCGCGGTGCTCGAAGCAGTGGTTGAGCATCGCGTAACGACCTTATGCGCACCGCCGACGGTCTGGCGCATGCTCGTTCAAGAACCGCTGACCTCCTACGCCGTTTCGCTGCGAGAGATCGTCGGCGCCGGCGAGCCGCTGAACCCCGAGATCATCGAACGGGTAAAACAGGCCTGGGGCATAACGATACGCGACGGCTACGGTCAGACCGAGACCACCTGCGTGATCGGCAACTCGCCGGGCCAGTCCGTGATTCCCGGATCGATGGGCCGGCCGATGCCGGGCTACCGGATCACGCTCGTCGATGCCGACGGCATCGTTTGCGACGAAGGCGAGGTCGCGCTCGAACTTGGCGCCGCGGCGAACGCAGGCGGCGCCCGCGCACCTGCCGGCCCGCTCGGGCTCATGACCGGCTATGCGAACAACCCCGATGCCACGCGCCACGTGATGCGCGAGGGGCTCTACCACACGTCCGACATCGCGCTGCGTCGGCCCGATGGCTATTACATCTATATTGGACGCGCCGACGATGTCTTCAAATCGGCCGATTACCGCCTGAGCCCGTTCGAACTCGAGAGCGCGCTGATCGAGCACGAAGCCATCGCCGAAGCCGCCGTCGTGCCGAGCCCCGATCCTTTGCGCCTGTCCGTGCCGAAGGCCTACGTCACGCTGCGCCACGGCTTCACGTATGGCCCGGAACTGGCGCAAAGCGTCTTTCGCTTCTCGCGCGAGCGGCTGTCGCCCTACAAGCGCATTCGCCGCCTCGAGCTCTTCGAGCTGCCGAAGACGATTTCGGGCAAGATCCGCCGCGTCGAATTGCGCCGCCGGGAAGAGGCGCGAGGCGACGCGGCCGATCGACTGCCTAACGAGTATCGGGAAGAGGATTTCCCCGAGCTGAGCTGAGCTGAGCGCATGCGGCAACCGCATCGCTCGGCCGCCGCGAGCCCGAGGTGCGCGGGCGGTTATCCGGTCGAGATCAAACCGATTGCGATTGCCTTGACAACCGCCTGAATCTTGTTCGTCGCGTTCAATTTCAACAGCACGTTATTGACGTGGAAATTGACCGTGCGCTCGGAGATATTGAGGATTTGTCCGATCTCGTTCGCCGTCTTGCCTTCGCCTGTCCAGCAGAGCACCTCGCATTCGCGCGGAGTCAGCTCGACGCTCGCCTCGGGTGCGAGCTTCGGCACGAGAAACTCGCTCATCAACGCATGCGAAAGATTGGCGAACCAGCTCGCCTGCAGCGTCAGCCGATCGGTTTCGGCAGGGGTGAGCATCTCGGCGGGCCGCGCCATCGTCAACAGCCCATAGACGCCGTGCGCCGCCCAGCTCGAATGCGCCACGCCGACCTTCATGCCGAAATCGTGCGCGTCTTGCCAAAGGCGCGGGGCACTGACCGTGGCCTCGGGCCAGACGATCAGGCTGCTCTTCGTCGTGCCCTCGCGCACGGTGGGATCGATCGCGATGAAGTTGTTTTCCTGATAGTGCTTCATCCAGCCCGCGGGGTAGGTGTCGAAAATCGCGACCGATGGGTTCGATACCGGCAACGGGACCCGAATGCCATAACAGCAGTACTCGAACCCCAGTTCCTTGGCGACCGCGGACATCCGCTCGAACAGCTGACGTTCGTCCTTGGCTTCGTTCAGCTTCTCGTAGCCATCATGCCAGCGCAGCAACTCCATCCTGTACCTCGCGGTTCCTACGATACCCACCCGACGCTGTCATAGTTAGCAGGTCTCATGGCCGGGTCGGACTGCTACAGTCCGGCCCATGAGACAAACTAATACCCTGCTCGCCGGCCCATCCCGTGACGGCTACGTGCGCCTTCCCGAACAGGCGTTGGATCACCTGCAGCTCGTCCATGTCGACTCCGGCCTCGACGAAGGCCTGTTGGAGGAATTGCGTGCCGACGCCGTCGATGCCGTGAGCGCCGGCTACACCGAATGGCAGCGTGCGCGCGCCCCCGGGCGCGCCCATGTGACGGTCGGCTGGGACTGGTATGTCGACCGCGCTTCCGGCGCGCTCGTCATCGCCTGGGGCGATGTGCGCAGCAACGTGATGTGCGTCGACACCCGCGGCACCGATATCGGTATGGCGCGAACCGCGCAACTGCTGATGCGCCGCCTGGCCCAGCTCAATTGGCCGAACGCCGTTGCACGCATCGCGCTGTCACCGCCTCCCGGTGTCGATGCACCCGGGCCCGCACTGCAATAAGCGACAAAAGGAACGCGAGCGGCCCGTGAGCCCGCCCGCAATCATCTCATCATTCCTCTACAGGACTCATTTATAAGGAAATTACGCCCTCTTTTCAATCTCGATATGAATTTTCACCAGCCAGCGTGGGGAATCCGCCACCCCCGCGCGGGAGACGTATTGCCTGAAAAACCCTGTCAACGTTGACAGTTACCGGTCCTCGGGGTGCGCGCTGTAATGCGTCCATCAAAAAAGCATATGCGAGGACTCCATGCGGACTTCCGTTCACGGCGAAGGGCGCCTCCCCGAAGACCTCGACAACGCACTCGCGCAGTATCGCCACCAGGTCTTCGTCGAGCAGCTCGGCTGGAAGCTGCCGTGCGTTGAAGACCGCTTCGAGCGCGACCAGTACGACCGGCAGGACACCATCTATATCGTCGCGCACGACGAATCCGGATCGATTTGCGGCTGTGCGCGGCTTTTGCCCACCACGCGCCCCTACCTGCTTCGCGATCTCTTCCCATTCCTGCTGGCCACGGACATGCCCGCGCCCGTATCCGACGACGTCTGGGAATTATCCCGTTTCGCGGCCAGTGCGGCAAATGTCGATCCCGCCGCGCTGGGTGACGAAAACACGTCGTGGGCCGTGCGGCCGATGCTGGCTTCCGTCGTCGAGTGCGCCGCCAAGCTGGGGGCCCGCCAACTGATCGGCGTCACATTCCTGAGTATGGAGCGGCTTTTCCGGCGCATCGGCGTACATGCCCACCGGGCCGGGCCCGCTCAACGCATCGACGGTCGCATGGTCGTGGCGTGCTGGATCGACATCGATTCGCAAACGCTCGCGGCCCTCGGTCTCGATCCGGCGTTGCTGCCGCAGCAGGCCGCGGTTTGAGTCGCGCCTCTCACAGCCATGCCGCCTGAAGGAGAGTCATCTTGCAACCCCAGTGCACCTCGCCCAGTTCATCGTCCATACAGGCCTTCGTCGCGAGAGCCGGGTTGTCCATCGAATTCGCGGGTTCCGACGAGCGTATGCGGCTCGCCGCAATCGACCGGCGGGGCTTCACTGTCGGCGTGACGGACGACGCGCAATTGCCGCCGCAGGGACTGCCCCGCCAGGCCCGCGTCACGTATGGCGGCGAGACCCTTTGCGAGGCGCGTCTCGTGGCGCGCTGTCCCGTGCAGGGGCAAACCCCCGTGCGCGAAACGGTCCTGCAACCTTCGCGAAGCGATGACGATGTTGCATTCTGGCAAGCGCTTTATGCTCATCGACTGCGGCAGCGCAGCGCCGGGGGCGGGCACCCGATTGCCCGCCGAGACTCGCTCGGCAATGAGCGCTACGACGCGCTGCAGGCTGCCTCGAGTCGGGCGTTGACCGATGGAGAGGCTATATTCGTGCTATCCGATGCTGGTGACGCGGCTTTTTTTGCGGCGTGGCTCGAATATCACTTCGCCGAAGCCGTCGCGCGCACCCGGGCAGCATCGACGCCCGCGGAACTCCGCGATATGGCATGTCGAACCGAGAATGCCGACGTGATCGTCTGCTTCGAATATCGTTTCAACGGAAAAGCCGCACACGCGGCCACGCGCGAGACGTGCGCATGGGTCGCGGCCGAAGTCGAGCGCCTGTTCGGCCTCGCCATTCGCTATGAAGTCGCGGATACGCGCCAGCAGGCCGGTGCCATGAGCTACCGTCAGCGGCGCACGACGCTTGCGTCGTAGTTCGGTCGAGGGCAATGACGCGCGCGATGTCACCCGTCACGCAAGTCCGGTGCAATCGGCTCAGTTTTGCCGCTCCGCGCCGAGCGCGCGGCAGCTTCCGCGCAAGCGAGAGCCAATACACCATCCGCCAGAGTCACGGCGGCGTGCGATCCCTCCCGCACCGCGTCGACGAAAGCATTCCACTCCGCCTCGTATGCACGCCGATAACGTTCGAGAAAGAAGTAGACCGGCTTGGCCGAGAACGTCCCCGCGTCGCTGATCCTTTCGACGGTATTTTCAAGCACGTTCTGCGCTGCGAGTAACCCGCCCGAGCCGAGCAGTTCGACGCGCTGGTCATAGCCGTAGCCCGCTCGGCGCGAATTCTTGATCACGGCGAGCCGCCCGTCCGCCCAGAATAACGTCGCAACCGCGGTATCTACATCACCCGCCGAACCGATCCGCGGATCGACGAGCGATGCCCCGCTGGCAAAAATTCGCGCGGGTGCACCGCCCATCAGCCAACAGGCAGTGTCGAAATCGTGGATCATCATGTCCCGATACAGGCCCCCCGATACCTCGATGTACGACAGCGGCGGCGGCGCCGGATCGAACGACGTAATCGTCAACAGCTCGGCCTTGCCTATCTCCCCGGCATCGAGCGCGGCTTTCAACGCACTGAAGTTCGAATCGAAACGTCGATTGAACCCGATCATGACCGTTGCGCCGGTGCGGTTCACGCTCGCCTCGCACGCGCGCGCGCGCTCGAGCGACAAGTCGACGGGTTTCTCGCACAGCACGGCCTTTCCGGCTGCCGACGCGCGCTCGATCAGACCGGCATGCGTGTCCGTCGACGTTGCGATCAGCACGGCGTCGATCGTGGGATCCGCAAGGATATCGTCGACCGAGCGAGCCTGAGCGCCGTATTCGGCGGCAAGTTTTCGCGCCGCGTCGGCGACGACATCGGCTACGGCAACGAGTTGGCTGTCCCGATGGGCAGCGATCGATCGGGCGTGAACCTGGCCGATCCGGCCCGCGCCCAACAGCGCAGTGTTCAGCATATGAGTAACCTCGGTGATTGTGAAATACCGGCGCCACGATGCCCCGGAATGATTGATTAGTAGCGCTAAATGCCAGCATCGAACGACATGCGCGCGCAGCGCGTTGCGCCTCACACGGCGAACGCATCCCTGAACCGCTGTAGCGCAACCTCGTCGCTACCGCTTGCCCATGCCTCGAGCGCGACGGTGCCTCGATAGCCGGCTTCGGCGAGCGCGCGCGCGATCGCCGGATAGTGGATTTCGCCCGTCCCGGGCTCGCAGCGTCCGGGCACGTCCGCGACTTGGATTTCGCCGACATACGGCAACGCGCGCCGTACCAGTTCGATCAGATTGCCCTCCCCGATCTGCGCGTGATACAGATCGAGGTTGAGGCGCAAATGCGGGTCGTTCACCGCTGTGACGAGCGCGAGCGTATCCGCGGCGCGGGCGAACGGCACCCCCGGATGATCGACGTCCGTATTCAGGTTCTCAAGACAAAACGTGACGCCAGCATGCCGGCCGAGCTGCGCAACGTCAGTCAGTGTGCGGTATGCCGCCATCCACATTTCGCCAGTTGTCGCCGCGGCCGGCGTAACGGGCAATCCTTGCGGCCCGAGGCCGGTGCCGTGCAGATTCAGGCGCGGGCAGCGCAAGCGCTTCGCGACCTCGATCGACTGCCGCGCGGTCTCGAGCAATGCTGCCGCGCCCTGCTTCGTGACCAGGTCGCCGCTGACATAGCCTGTCATCGACGAGAACGCAGCGCCCGTCGCGACGAGCGCGTCGATGTCGTGCTTCGTCCAGTCCCAAATCTCGACGTGAAAACCCAGGCCGGCAATTGCGCGAACGCGCTCGACAAATGGGAGGTCGCGAAACACCATTTCGGCGCATACGGCTAGTTGGAACATAAAACGTCCTTTGGAAAAACGGTATGGAGGGCGCGGGCTGCGCGGCTCCCCTGCTGAGGGCCGCAGTGGCGATTCGATCAGCGGTACTTGCCGGCGTATTTTTCAACGAGCGCAACGTTCGTGCGGGTCACGAATCCCGGGCCCGTGTCCACGCCGTTGCTGACAAAATGCGGCGCGAGTCCATACATATGCACGCGTTGCACGAATTTCGGGTCGGCCTTGAGAGCGGCGCATGCTTTGGCGACATCGCGCGTGTGCTCGCGCGTCATGATTGCGAGAAGCGCTACCGGGATATAGCCCTGCAGATAGGGCTGCTGGTCGATCGCGAAGGCGGCGGTGCCCGCTTCGATCGCTTTATCGACTTCGGGCGTCAGGTCGAACGTCGCGAAGTAGACCTTGCCCGCGAGGCCGAGCTTGCGGATCGCGCGCAGCGAAGGCACCGCCGACGTCGGGCCGAGCGCGAGCACGGCCTGCGTTTCGGGGTGCGCATGAAGCGCCGCGAACACCTTGTTTTCGACCTCGGTCGGATCGTTGCCGGAATCGAGCGTGGCTTTTTTGAAGTCCACACCGATTGCGTCGGCAAAGCCGCGACACCGTTCGAAGGAAACCGGATTGGTCGCGTTGTTGTTGACGCAAAGGAAGCTCTTCACACCCGCGGCCTTGGCGCGCTCGCCAGCCTCCTTGCCGGCTTCATATTCGGGCTGCCCGACATGCAGCAGCGCACCGAGCCGGCGGCTCTGCTCGCCTGTTCCGGAGTTGAACGTGATGACGGGATCGCCTTTCTCCACGATCGTCTTTACTGGCCGCTGGATGACGTCGAAGTCGGCGATCGTCGTCGCGACGCCGTCATAGTGACGTGCTCCGGCCTGCTCGAGCAAACGTGTCATGTCGGCGAGATCGCCGTTGGACGGGTTGCGGTAGTCGACCGTCACGCCGAAATCCTGCTGCGCGTCGGCGATGCCATTCTTCACGACGTTCCAGAACGGATCGGCGTCGGGGGCATGGGTCACCACCACAAACCTTGGGCCGGCGGCCAGCGCGTGGAAACTGCACAGCAGCCATGCCGCCGCGGCCATCAGGCGAAACAGTCGTTTCATTGATGTCTCCTGTCTTTGGTGTCGTCGCCCGCCGTCACGGCATAGCGTGCCTGCATCGTATGCCGGCACCGGGAAAACGCCCGCAGCGCTCAATGTCCATTCTGGTTATTTTCAATTCAATCAATTACTTGAATCTGAATTGACGCGCGTGTCGGCGGCCGCCGCTGCTACACTGACGCCGATAGGAAAGAGGCTCCCATGCATGCACGTGACCGTCGTGCGACTCTTGCAGTCGTGAACACGCTGGCTGACATCCTGCGCGCCGAGTTCGGGACGGACGCCCCAACGCTGTGGCCGGTGCTTGCGACGCTGCTTCAGAACCACCTGGACGGCAAGGACACGGCGATCACGGCGCTCGCCGATCGGTCGGGGTTGCCGCGCACGAGCGCGCGCCGGATCGTATTCGCGCTGAAGGCCAAAGGCTGGCTGCACTTCCGCGCGCTACCGGGAAGCGGCAATCGCGCCTGCATCACACCGTCGGCGATGCTTCTCGAATGTCTCGATAGAATCACCGAGCAGACTGTGCGGCTCATCATCGACGCCAGCGACTCTTCATCGTTCGATCGCTTCGATGCCGCGACACTCGCCCCTGCATCGGAGATCGCATGGCCGCGTGCCGCCGCGGAGGGTTTTAACGACGAGATCGATCTGACGCTCGTCGCTTATGAAGACCCGGTGTTCGAGATCATCAAGCGCAACCGGCCTGATATCGAGCGTTTTCTCGGCCATCGCCTTCGGGTGCTCACCTGGCCGCAGCACGCCTATCGCAGGACACTCGATCTCACGCTCGACGACCCTAGCCGGTTGGACGCCAACGCGCCGATGCTGGTCGCGGTTCCGTTTCCGTGGCTAGCGGAGCTTTGCAGAGACGACCGTCTGTGCGAGCTGCAGGCGTTACAGGCAGAAGGAAGCTTCTCAGGTGCCGATTTCTACGATGCCGTCTGGCAGGCAGGATGGGTCGGCGGGCAGCTGTACGCGATCCCGCTGCAGCCAACGCTCGACTTTCTCTGGTATCGCCGCGATCTTTTTGAAGCGGAAGGCCTCGACCCGCCGAGGACTTTCGACGACGTAATCCGTTGCGCGAGCCGTCTGCAACGCCCCCGCCTCGAACGCGCGGGCATCACATGGAATGCAGCGCCGGGCCTACCGCTCGCCGAATCGTTCCTGCAGATTCTCGGCGCGCAAGGACAGATGACTTACGACGAACGAGGCGTGCTGCTCGTCGACAATGAAAGCGGGCGAAATGTAATCGAGTATCTGCGCGCGCTGATTCCCTGGTCACCGCCCAATCTGCGCAGCATGGACTGGACGCGCAATGCGCAGATGTTCGGAGGGGGAAAGGCAGCGATGTGCTATCACTGGTCGAATCGCTACGGCCTGCTCGACAGTCACATGCTGTTGCACAAAGGCGGCCGTATCGGACTGCAATTCCATCCGACGATAACGCCGAACATGACGCCGATATCGCCGCTTGGCGGAGCGCTGCTCGCGATCCCGTCGCGCAACGGAGCGCGCGCTACCACGCGTGCCTGGCGGGCGATCGAGACGCTGACCTCTCCCGAACTGATGAAGTACTTCGTGCTGCACGGCGCAGCCGGAAACGCGCGCCATTCCGTTGCCGAAGACCGTTACGTTCTGCAGCGCAACCGCGTAATCGCAGTGATGGATGAACTCGCAAGGACAAGACAGGTTGCGTCGTTTCCCTCCTCGCGGGGTCCGCGCTATCACCATCTGATCGAGGTGCTCGGCAGCCATCTCGAACGGCTGCTGTTCGATGGCAATGGCGACGTGCGAACGGGCATTGCCCGATTGCAGGATGACCTTGCCCGAGCGGGCGAAGTGCGAGGGCGACCAGGGCGCAGCGGTAGTATGTAACGTCATTCCACTCACTTCATCAGCGGATGCAAAATGGAACTGCGTCACCTGCGCTATTTCGTCGCTGTCGCCGAGGGGCACAGTTTCCGCGTGGCCGCGGAACGGATTCACGTGACGCAACCGGCTATCACGCGCCAGATCCAGGACCTCGAGGCCGAAGTCGGGGTCGCACTTTTTCAGCGCACAACGAGTGGTGTGACGCTGACGCCGGCCGGAGAACTGTTTCTCCGGGAGGTCCGAGTGGTGCTCGCGACGCTCGCGGCCGCGACTCGCGCCGCCAGGCGTGTTTCCGAAGGCCTTGAAGGCAGCCTACGGATTGGTTTTGTCGAGAACAGTAGTTGGGAAGGACTCGTGCCTGAGCTATTCGCACACTATCAGGAACGGGCGCCCGGAGTGCACCTCGAGTTACTGCCCTTGAATTCGCCCGAACAGGTTGAATCGCTCATCGCGGATCGCATCGATGGCGGCTTTATCTACACGTTCGAGGAACTCCCTGCCGAGATCAGCACCATCCCACTCATGCATAAGAGTGTCCGCCTTGCCGTGCCAAAGCAATGGGGCTGGCCGGGCGATCAAGCCGTTCGTGCCAACGAATTGAACGGAAAGCCAATTATTGCGTTTCCACGGTACACATACCCCGCATACCACGACTATCTGATTCACGCCTGCCTCAAGGCAGGACTGACTCTTAACGTGGTTCAGGAAGTCACCACCGAAACAGCCATTCTGTCTCTTGTGTCGGCTGGCATCGGCGCAGCGATCGTGAACGCGGGCAATATCGGCCGACAACCGGCACGTGTCCAGTTTCTGGAGTTGGCCGATCTGCCTTTAGCCATCCCGCTTGCGTTCGCCTACCCAACGCAGAACCAAAACCCCGCATTAGCGCGTTTCATTGCCATGCTGACCGCCGTGCACGCGCAAATGACGGGCTGATTCAGTTACGTCCCGCCGGTTCCCTCGCATTCGACAACCCTGGCCATCGCGATTGCAAGCGGCAGATGCAGGCAGCGCGCATCCTCATCGTTGGGTGATGCCTCATGGGCATCACTTGCGTGGCCAAACGGCATTGGCATATTCCGGCGCTTTCCGCAATAGTGGAGATGTAGAGGTACGACGGCGGCGTCATCCAACCCGATAGCCCGCGGCCGAACCTCCATGGTTGCCAACCAGCGCGTGTGCTATGCGGGACGAAGAGTGGTTCCGCGCGCCCGCCATTTTCTCTTTCGAGGCCGATATGAACGATACCCACCCTATCTATCGCGTCGGCGATGCGACTATCACGAAAGTTACGGAACAACTGTTCTCGCTCAAGACGAGCGCGCTGTTTCCCGACTTCGAATCGACCGTGATCGATGAGCATCGCACCTGGCTCTCAGGCAACCATCTCGATGCGGCGGAAGAGAATTTCATGTTGAGCGTCCACACGTGGGTCGTGCGCCGTGGTGGGCAAGTTATCCTTGTCGATACCGCCAGCGGAAACCACAAAGATCGACCATTTAGCGCCATTTTCCACCAATTAAATACGCCGTATCTCGAGCGTCTCGCGCTCGCAGGAGTCAATCCCGAGGATGTCGACCTGGTGCTACTGACTCACCTGCATGTCGATCACGTGGGTTGGAACACCGTTCTGCGGGACGGCAAATGGGTGCCGACTTTCCCCAATGCGCGCTATGTGCTGGCCACCCCGGAACGAGAGTTTTTTGCGACGGATGCCGGACAAAAGCGCCGAATGGTATTCGAAGACAGTGTGCTGCCTGTGATAGAAGCAGGCCTGTCGGACGAAATCGGGGCCAACGGCGGAGAATATCTGCCGGGCATCAAATTCCATCCGACACCTGGCCACTGCGTTGGGCACATGTCGATCGAAATCGAGTCGGCAGGCGAGCGCGCGCTGTTTACCGGCGACATCTGGCACCACCCGATTCAGGCGTACCGCCCGAACTGGAGTTCGACGTTCTGCGCAGACCGGGATGGCGCAACCCGATCACGTAAATGGTTGCTTGAACGTGCGGCGCAATCCGGCGCCACCGTATTTACGCCGCACTTCGCCGGCACCTCGGCGGGCACGGTTCAAAAGCACGACGATCGCTTCGTTTGGCAGTTTAAATAGGCTGCTCTTCCGCTCCCTCCTGTTTGACGGCCTGGTTTGCCGGGACAGCCGCATTACAGGGTATCGTCGCCATCAATCGGGCAAACTGCCGGCCGTTAATCCGATTCTGCTTCTTGAGTGCAACCAGCAGCTTCCCCGTGAAATCGAGTTCGACATCGTCACCCGCGGCTCGTGTCACTGCTTCCGCGAAATCGTCGAGGCCCGAGCGCCGGTATTGAATGCCGTAGGCTTGCGCGAGCCGCTCAACAAACCTGCCGACACTTCGGGTTGGCAGCTTGTCGACATCCGATGGAAGCCTGAGCGCTGCGCCCGTTCGCTGTCTTTCGTGTTGACCGACATACCGCACCGCGATGTTGTCCCACCCAAGCTTGCGAGAATCCGGCTCGCTTCGGGTCGCCCTCTGCGGCGATACTGACTTTGACGAGATCAGCGCAGGCATGATCGAAAACTTGACTGACTTCCCATCCCTCTTCGGTCGTACGGTTATATACGGTTCCGGCGAGCGTGAAGAGTCAACACAGTAAGACGAACTACCTTCAGGGTACGTTCTACATGCCCCAACCCCAACCTACTCGTTCTCTTCGAAGTAATGCCCGAACTTGACCTGCTTCGTCCGGATATAGCGCTCGTTTTCGTCGCGCGCCGGGATTGCGAGCGCGACGCGCTCGCAAACCGGAATGCCGTGCTTCGCGAGCGTATCGAACTTCTTCGGGTTGTTGCTCATGAGCCTCACGGACGTGACTTTGAGCATCCGCAAAATCGCAGCGGCTGAATCGTACTCGCGAGCATCGTCGGGCAGTCCGAGCTCCAGGTTGGCTTCGACGGTATCGAGGCCCTGCTCCTGCAGCGCATACGCCCGAATCTTGTTCGACAAGCCAATACCCCGCCCTTCGTGCCCTCGGAGATAAAGCAGGACACCATGCCCCTCCGCCGCGATGTAGCGTAGCGCCAGGTCGAGCTGCTCGCCGCAATCGCAGCGGTAGGAGCCGAGCACGTCGCCCGTCAGGCACTCGGAATGAAGCCGCGTCAGCACGGATTGCCGGTTCGCCACATCGCCCATGACCAGGGCCAGGTGTTCGGCATTTTCCGCGTCCGCACGGAATGCGTATGACGTGAAGGTCCCATAGCGGGTCGGAAGCGTCGCCGTGGCGGCGAGCGTGACACATCGTTGTTCACTGCCGTCGCCCTCGGGCAGCGGCTCAGAATGCGTGGGCATGACTTTCGAATCGGGTGGAATGCGACAAAACGTCCGGCGCCGACGATGGCGCGCACAAAACGCGAGTGTACCGCTATTCGCCCGCCGCGGCCCGGCGGGCGGCCGATTCGGGCGGTCGCCGCCTCCACCGCCTATACTGCACTCTGTCAGCCGCGTCCGTGGGCGCTCGATCCGCCAACGGAGCCCGGCTGCCATTGAACGAGAGCGGAGACCCCGGCCATGACGAGCGTTGCGCAAATCCTCAAATCGAAAACCGAGCCCCAACCCGGCGAAAATCGGCCCGTCGTCACCATCACCGCCGATGCTTCCGTCTACGAAGCGGTCAAGATGATGGCCGCGCATCACATCGGCGCGCTCGTCGTCCTCGACGGCACCGAGATCGCAGGCATCGTCACCGAACGCGATTACGCCCGGAAAATCGTCCTGATGGACCGCTCGTCGAAGACCACGCCGGTGCGCGACATCATGACCCGCCAGGTCCGCTACGTCACGCCAGCCGACTCCGCGGAGCAGTGCATGGCGCTGATGACGACGCATCGCATGCGTCACCTGCCAGTGCTCGACAACGAGCAACTGATCGGCATGATTTCGATCGGAGACCTCGTGAAAACAATTATCACGGATCAGCAATTCACCATTCAGCAACTCGAACACTACATCACCGGCGTCCGTACCTGAGCGCCGAACGCGACGCGCCTTCACGCGCTCGCGAACCGCGGCAAACCCGACCGGCAGGTCGCGCCGACGGCTGCGCTACGCCAATGCGGACAGCGCAGCGCGACTCTTTCCGCTCGCCGTCGCCGGCCATCCATGAACGATTCCAACCCGCTTTGCGACCCCGCGCCCGTGCTCTTCCGGCCGCAATTCCAATTGCCGCATTTGGGATTCGCTCTTTAGTCGAAAATCTAATTCACAGACTACATAAAATTAATTACTACGAGACACCGGAAATGAAGTGATTCAATTTGAAATCGATACCGCGTATCCCTGCGTCGAGCCCCTACTCAAACACGCTATTTTTGATATACCCTTGCATCTCATCAATAAGGCGATAGCCATCCTGATTTCCCGGCAAGCGAAAATACTTGACGGGCGGAGAATAAAATGCCGACCTATGCGGGTGAAACAGCAGTAACATTTTCGTCATCGAGGACATATGCCGCGTCAATTTATCGAGCCCATGGCGCCGTTATGGCGGGCAACCAACGAGCAATCCTGGTTTGATGCGCTCGCGGTCCTGGGCAAGCGATGCGGCTTCGACCAGACGTTGTTCGCCGTCATACCGCGGCCCGGCATGCGCTTCAGCGATGTTTACCTACGCAGCGATTACGCCTCCGCCTGGCGTGACACCTACGACGAACGAGCCTTCGTGCGGATCGATCCCACGGTTTCGCACTGCATGACTCAGACGGCGCCGCTGATCTGGTCGTCGTCGCTCTTCACTGACCGCGGGCAACAGGAAATGTACGAAGAAGCGCGACGCCACGGGCTGTGCACCGGCATCTCGTTGCCGATTCACGGGCCCAAGCAGGAAGTCGGCATGCTGTGCTTCGTATGCGGCGACCAGTCGGCCCGCGAGCTCGACAATCAGGTGCGGCGGTATCTGCCGACGCTCACGTTGCTGCGCGATGTGGCGTTCGATACCGCTCAACGGTTCGTCGCAAGCCACACGGCGTCCTTGATACCGAAACTGACGCCGCGTGAATACGAATGCCTGCAATGGACCGCGCAAGGCAAATCGACCTGGGAGATCGCGAAGATCTTCGGCTGCTCGGAAGCCACCGTCAACTTCCACATGGCGAACATCCGAACGAAGTTCGGTGTGAGTTCGCGAAGCGCAGCCGCAGTCAAAGCGACCCGAATGGGTTTGATAGATCCCGATTGAACATCGGCGGACGATGCGCCGCTGGGCGACGAAGGTTGACGCTCGCGATATCGTCGTCCGTGATCCGCCCCTCGAAGTAAAGCCTCAATAACATCATGACGGGCTTCGGAATATTCGCACCGAGCTCGAAGCGACTGCCTCTCGATTGCGTTACACCGAAACGAGACCAGAAAACCTTCTGGCTCTCGCGGATTTTTCGTCGATACGCCTGAATAAAGTTGCTGTCGATTTCGGTGCGAACGGGTCGCGCAAATTCGTCCGATTCCATTGGATAGCTGCCAATCGTCGTCATGGGTTTCACCTGGGTCCGTACGTGGTGCGCGAATCATCCCAATTATCGGCGCGCATTTGTACCTATCTTGCTTGACAGTTACGCACTGCACGCAAAGTGCATATCGTCTATGCGCATTAGGTAGGGCCAACCCATGGAGACGACATGAACGCAAAAATCACGATTGGGTCGCAACAGAGCTTTGGTCTCGATGCACTCGCGCAGATGTACCGCCTACGCGCCAAGGTGTTCGGCGAACGAATGGGATGGGAAGTCGCCATCCTCTCGGGCATGGAGATCGACGGCTACGATGCGCTCTCGCCGCACTACATGTTCGTGCAGGACGAGAACGATACGTTATGCGGTTGCTGGCGAATCATGCCGACCGTCGGACCTTACATGCTGCGCGACACGTTCGGGCAGTTGCTTCACGGTCAGCCCGCACCGTCCTCGCATGACGTCTGGGAGTTGAGCCGCTTTGCGATCGTCGCACCGGAAACACCCGGGTTCGGCTTCGCGGGCCTCGCCCTGGATGCCATGCGCGAAGTCGTGAAGTTCGCAGATCGGATGGGTATTTCCAGCTATGTGACGGTCACGACGACGGCGATCGAACGGTTGCTGCGGAAAACCGGTGTCGAGACGCGCCGCTTCGGACCGCCGATGAGAATCGGTGTCGAAAACGCAGTCGGACTCACGATCGAGCTCGGAGAGCAAACGCATCATGCGCTCTTCGAGCACTGCGCCGAAGCCGCCTGAAAGATTGCTGGCAACGCTGGAATCGCTTCACGTTGCCAGCAATCGTTTCGGTCCGCTGACGAACGGACTGCCGCACGCGTAAAAACGCAGCAGCGCGTGCATCTCCCGAGAAAGTCCGATTCGTTTCGTCGCGGCGACGCGCGCGCAGCCGGCGTCGTCAACCGCCGCGCCCGCATCGCGGCCAATCCATAGCGCGGCGCCGCCGCAAAGATCGGCTCCATCCCATTCCGGCCCGATCGCGAACGCAGCGGTAAGCCGCCCCGGCCCGCGTGCAAGGTCCACATGCCGGGCACCGGCGCGACGCGCCTGCATGAGCGCGATGCCCTCGATGGGTTCGACCGCGCGAAGGAGCACCGCTGCGCCCACCCCCTCGACTTCACTCGACATATTGATCATGTACGACGCACCATAGACGAGCCGCACATACGCGTGCCCAGGCGCGCAAAAGAGCGCGCCGTTGTAGGGCCGCAGCCCCCGGTAGGCGTGGCTCGTGGAGTCGCCGACGGGATAGGCCTCGGTTTCGACGATCCTGCCGCTCACGCGCCCCTGCGGCGAATCGTGCACGAGATACTTGCCGACCATGAAGCGGGCCAGCGTCACCGTATCGACGGGCAGTTCCTCGCGCGCGAGCCGTGTGGGCGCTGCGATCGCCGCTGACGGGCCGCATACATCATGTGGGCGCTGTGGGGCGTCCAGGAAACGATCGTTCGTAGGCATGTTGGGGGATATCTGCGGATGAGGCATGTTAGTTCATGTATAAACGGACGTGCACCGTGCCCAACCCTCGACAAGAAAGGAATGACGATGTCGCGTTCGCCCAACGCCTTGCCGTATTGGACCTTGATTCTGCCGCCGCTCGCATGGCTCGTACTCGGCGTCTCGGTCTTCGCAGACGGGCATCCGCTCGTGCTCGCCATCGTCGGGCTGGCGCTCGCCGGTGCCGTGTTCGCCGCGGTGCATCACGCCGAGGTGGTCGCTCACCGGATCGGCGAGCCGTTCGGCACGCTCGTGCTGGCCATCGCCGTCACGATCATCGAGGTCGCCCTGATCGTTTCGGTCATGCTTTCAGCCGGCGCCGAAAAATCGGGGCTCGCCCGCGACACGGTCTTCGCGGCCGTCATGATCGTCTGCAACGGTATCGTCGGAACCTGTCTGCTCGTTGGCGGCCTGCGCCATGGGGAGCAGGATTTCCGCGTAAGCGGTGCGAATACCGCGCTGACGGTACTCGCCGCTCTCGCCATTCTCACGCTCGTCATGCCGAACTACCTCAGCGCCGCGCCGGGGCCTGTCCTGTCGACATCGCAACTCGCCTTTGCAGGGGTCGCGTCGCTGGTGCTCTATGGGGTGTTCGTCTTTATACAGACCGTCCGGCATCGTGATTACTTTCTGAGCGGCCAGGCGCCGCAAGACGAATCGGTCCATGCGGAGGTGCCCGGCACGCGCACGACGCTCACGAGCGCGATCGCCCTCGTCGTCTGTCTCGTCGCCGTGGTGCTGCTCGCGAAGCGGCTGTCTCCCGCTGTGGAACGTGCCGTCGAGGCGGCAGGCGCGCCGGAAGCCGTGGTCGGGATCGTGATCGCCGCCCTCGTACTGCTGCCGGAGGGCGTGGCTGCCACGCGAGCGGCGCACGCCAATAGATTGCAAACGAGTCTCAACCTCGCCCTGGGCTCGGCGCTGGCGAGCATTGGCCTGACCATTCCGACCGTGGCCGCGGTGTTCGTCTTGAACGGCATGCCGCTGGCGCTTGGCATCGGCGGTATGGAGACGGTGCTGTTGAGCCTCACACTCCTGGTGAGTACGTTGACGCTCGCGACCGGGCGAACGACGATCCTTCAGGGCGCGGTCCATCTCGTGCTGTTCGCCGCATATCTGTTCCTCTCGGTCACGCACTGACCTCGCGCCCGCGCGCCTACCGCGATGCGGCGCACAAAGTCACGCCGCATTGCGCAAGAAAAATCCCGCAAATGTATCGAATTGCAGTGCGAGGACCGGTGCGGCCCGCCGCGTTGCAGCCCGCAGGGCAAGCTGGGAACGCGACTGCCGCGGGTCGAACGGAAAAACTTCGGATTACTACATAAGTGCTTTGCAGCCGATGGTTGCAGACGTAACCTGTAGAAACACATTTGACGAAAAAACGGGGCGCGTTGCCCGTTAAAATACGGCCCGCCTAGTGCATCTTCGCCGCCCCGCAGCCTTCGTCTGCGGTGGCACCCATTGGCCCATTGGCCCCGTTATCGCCATCGGACGACCCAGCGCCCCAGCAGCATGACGAACGACGCAACCTCAACGGACTCCCTGGCCGTCGCTGAGCGCGTACGCGCATTGATGAGCCGGCACGGCATCGCGAAACGGCAGCAGACGACGGAGCTGTGCCGCATCCTTGCGCTGAGCTTTTCCCAAGGGCACCGCAAGTTGCGCGGCAGCAGCCCCTGGACGCTTGCGCAGATTCGCAAGGTCGCCGATGCGTTCGACGAGCCGGCCGCCCAGCTCGTCGGCGCGGCATCGGCGGACGGCAGCGGGCTGGGCGACGCCCACCCGCGCGAAGCGGTCTTCAGTGTCGGTGCGGCCCAATGGCCTTGCACCGCCTGGATCGCCGGCCCGCTCAATGCTCACCGGCGCAGCGAATTCGTCGCGTATCCCGAAGGCAACCGCTGGCGCGTAGTGCACTGCGAGGGCACCCCGGAGCCGCACGCTTGCGAAGTCGTCAAGATCGAGATTCGCCCGCAGCGTGCCGAGCTCATCCGACCCACCGTCGCCGTTGTCGATAGCGATAATGCGGCGGCCGAAGCGCTGCGCGGCTATCTCGAGCAGAACGGCTTCGCAGTGGCTGTGCTCGATCGGCTGGAAATGCTGGAAATCGCCCTACGCGCGCAAACGTTTGACGCCGTCATCACCGATTGGCGCTTCGGGCATCAGTCGGCCGCGCTGACGATCGAAGCGATCCGCCGCTCGCCAAAACCCGACGTGCCCATCTTCCTGCTTACCGGGGACTTGCTGACGGGGAAAGCCAGCGAAAGCGAGATCAGCGAGGTCATTCGCCGTTTCGACGTAGCCTGCTACGAAAAGCCCGCTCGGCTGGCCATTCTCGTCGCCGATTTGTCGAAGCGGCTCGGCCGCGACTAAGGGTGCTTCAGGGCTGCCCACGCCCCCATTGCGCTCACCATCAAGACGCCGATCGTTCGACGATCCAATTCGTGAAGGCCTGCATGGCCGGCGTGACGCGTTTCGATTTCAGCCAGGTGAGCCAATAGCTGCCGGTGTCGACCTCGATATCGAACGCGAGCACGAGGCGGCCGGAGTGCAACTCGTGCTCGAACATCCGCACCGGTGCGAGCGCGACGCCCGCACCCTGCATCGCGGCTTCGACCATCAGCCGCGAGGAGTCGAATACCGGACCGCGGAGCGCCCGCGTCTCCATACCCGCTGCTTCGAACCACCGTGCCCACTCGTCGGCCCGGTACGAGCGCAGCAACGTCTCGTTGGCGAGGTCTTCCGGCGAGCGCAGCCGGGCCGCGAGTTCCGGCGTGCAAAGCACACCCAGCGGTGCCGGCACCAGCTCGGTGGTCTGCATCCCCGGCCAGGTGCCGTCGCCGAAACGAATCGCGCAATCGAAGCCCTCCGCGGCCACGTCGACCAGATTGTTGTGCGTCAATAACCGCAACTCGACGAACGGATGCGCCGCGCGAAAGTGCGTCAGACGCGGCATGAGCCAACCCACCGCGAATGTGCCGACCACCCCGACGGTCAGCACCTCGTGGAAATGGCCCCCCTCGAACTGCCTGAGCACGGCATCGATGCGATCGAATGCATCGCTGAGCACCGGCAGCAGCGCCAGGCCCTCATCGGTCATCCCGAGGCCGCGCGGCAGCCGCTTGAACAATGCGGTGCCGAGCCGCGCCTCCAGCATACGGACTTGCTGACTCACGGCAGCCTGCGTGACATTGAGTTCGCGCGCCGCGCGCGTGAAGCTCAGATGACGCGCCGACGACTCGAAAGCACGCAGCGCATTCAACGGCAAATGACGTCCCATTTGGATCGACCCACAAGTATTTCTATCGTCTGAAAAAAAATAACGTCGATTGTGGCCGCCTGCCTCATCGGCGATATTCTCGTCTCCAACCCAAGGAGGCAAGGCAATGCAAAGACGACAGTTTATCGGCACGGTGGCGAGCGGCCTGATAGCTGGGCTTGTGACTGTACCCGGAGGGGCGCGCGCGTCAGACGCGAAATCGACGGCTCGCGGCGGCGAGCATTCGTCGAACGAACTCGCGCGATCGATCGAAGCGCAGCTCGCGGCAATCGAGACGCGCGTGGCCGGCCGGCTCGGCGTATCGATCCTCGATACGGATTCCGGATTCGCGGCAGGCCATCGCGAAAACGAGCGCTTCCCCATGTGCAGCACCTTCAAGGCGCTGGCTGCGGCAGCGGTGCTGGCACGCGTCGACCAGCAGCTCGACGATCTGTCGCGGCGCATCGTGTTCAGCCGCGAGGACCTCGTACCTTATTCGCCCGAAACGGGCAAGCACGCGGGCGGCAAAGGCATGTCGCTATCCGAGCTTTGCGAAGCGGCCGTCACGCTCAGCGACAATACCGCCGGCAATTTGCTGCTGGCCAGCATCGGGGGACCTGCCGGGCTCACTGCATTCGCGCGGCGCCTGGGCGATACTGTCACGCGTCTCGATCGCAACGAACCGACGCTCAATGAAGCGCTACCTGGAGATCCTCGCGATACGACCTCGCCTGCGGCCATGCGGGCGACATTGCGGACTTTGTCGCTCGGCAACCGCCTTTCGCCGAGCTCGCGCGATCGATGGCTCGCGTGGCTGGAAGCGAACCAAACGGGCGGCGAGCGCATTCGCGCGGGATTGCCGAAAGGTTGGCGCGTGGGCGATAAAACCGGTACGGGCGAGCGCGGTACGGCGAACGATATCGCCATCGTCTGGCCGCCCGGGCGCGGACCGATCATCGTGACTGCTTATTTGACGGCGACGACGGCCGCGGCGGCACAACGCAACGCGGCGCTCGCCGAGGTAGGCCGGCTCGCGGCGTCGATCGTCGGATAAGGACCGCGGCCGTATGGATGACCGCTGAAAACAGACCCTGATGCAACGGACCGACACCGCACACCCGCTCCCATCGAGCTATTACGAAGCGACGGTCACGCGCCCCGCGTTGCCGCGGCTCGGTGCGCGAACCGAGCAGGCCGAGGTATGTATCGTCGGCGGCGGCTTTGCCGGCCTTGCCACGGCGCTCGGCCTCGTCGAAAGAGGCCTTCGCGATATCGTCGTCCTCGAAGCCGAACGAGTCGGTTTCGGCGCGTCGGGCCGCAACGGTGGTTTCGTCTTCGGCGGCTACAGCCTCGAGAACGCCGAGCTGTTGCGGCTCCTCGGCGAGCGCGATGCGAATGCGCTCTACGCACTGACGACGGCCGCCGTCGATCTGATTCGAAGACGCATTACCCGATACGACATCGATTGCGACGCCGTGCATGCGGGCGTCATCCTGGCCGACTGGTTCGGCCGGCCCGCGCGGCTTGCTGCGTCGCGCGAAACGATGCGCGAGCATTTCGGGGTCGACTGGCTACCGATCGGTGCAATCGAACTGCGGCAGCGGCTCAAGTCGGAGCGCTATCACGGAGGGCTGCTCGAACCGCACGGATTTCATTTTCATCCGCTCAAGTATTTGCTGGGTCTCGTTCGCGCGCTCACCGCCGCCGGTGTCCGGATTTATGAAGGCAGCCCCGCCGTCTCGATCCAGCATCGAAAAGACGGCCTGCGCGTTGACACGCCCGCCGGGTCGATCGAGGCACGCGAGGTCGTCATCGCGGCAGGCGGCTATTCGAGCGGCATCTCCCGCGCGATCGAGCGCGCCATTTTACCGATCGCCACCTATGTCGTTGCCACGGAGCCGCTCGGCGAACGACTCAAAACAGCGATCGAATGTGCGTCTGCGGTCTATGACACGCGTTTCGCTTTCGACTATTACCGCCCGCTGCCCGACACGAGGCTCCTCTGGGGAGGCCGCATCTCCGTCTTTGAGCGGTCGCCCAGAAGGATCGCGCAGCTAC
This sequence comes from Trinickia sp., assembly GCF_036503415.1. GTDB lineage: Bacteria > Pseudomonadota > Gammaproteobacteria > Burkholderiales > Burkholderiaceae > Trinickia. The sequence goes on from NZ_DASXWY010000007.1 coordinate 22,815, forward strand.
TGCAACGCGATATGCTGCGCGTCTATCCGCAATTGAGTGGAGTCGAGATCGAATACGCCTGGAGCGGCTTGATGAGTTATGCGCGGCACAAGATGCCCCAGATCGGGCGGACGCCCGACGGAATCTGGCATGCGATAGGGTTCGGCGGCCACGGTGTCGCGCCGACTACGGTCGCCGGCGAACTACTCGCGGCCGCCATCGCCAACCGCGAGGCCATTGCACCGGCATTCGCGCGGTTCGGACTCGTTCCGACGTATGGCCGGCTCGGCCTGGCCGCCGCGGAACTCCACTATCTCGCGAAGATCGGCATCGACGTAGCGGCCGAGCACATCGCCCGCTTGCGCATGGGCAGGCACGCACGCTGAGTCCGCGCCGTCGAGCGCGCGGGGCTCGTCGTCATTGCGCCAGTAGCGGAACGTCGGGGCCATCGGCCCCCGGACCCGGCGGGCGGAACGCCGCACCCGATTCGATCATTGCGCGTTGCACGAGCGCCTTCGCTTCGACACTGCCCGCATCGATCGACAACGCGCTGCCGGCTTGGTGCCACGCGCAGTTCCATTGCTGCTGCACAGCGCAGACGCGCGCCGAATTCAAAGCGGAGTCGCGTGCCCTTTCGCGTGAAACGAGGTCTTGCTGAAGGATGAACGCCTCGCTGTTGCCCGGCTGGGCAGCCCGTGCCGCGTCGAGCGCGCGGCGCGCCGCCGCGAGATTGGCCTTTGCAAGACTCGCCTGTGCGAGCGCGATCGAGCGCTCGACCGAGGCCTGGTGCGGCTCGCGCTGTGCGTTTGCGCTTCGGATGGCGGGGGTGTCGTTGAGGGAATACGACGAGCTGCCTATGCTGGGCCGAGGCGTATCGCTGGGCGGGGCGGTACCGGGCAGCATCGGTACCGCGGGCTGCGGAGGTATCGCAGCATCGGTATACGCGTTCGCGCTGCGGCGCGCCGCCTCCTCCTTCGGCGCACTCGACGCATAGCGGTTGCGCTCCTGGCGTCGCGCAACGGCAGGCGCCTCTTTCGATTGTCCGCGCTCGGGTGCCGCATCGACTTTCGACGAAGCGCTCTGCGCATTGCCCTTGGCGGGCGGCGCGGGGGCGACGGGGACTTGAGCCGGATCGGGACGAACGTTCACGGCCGCCACGGATTGCTCCTGCGCAGGCGCCCGCGCAGGGGCAGGCGGCGGCGCAGCGGGCACCGGCTTGGGCGGCACGCGCGCGGCGGCTACCGCGGGCGGCGTCGCCGCCGCGGCCGGCGCGTCATTGGCATGACCAGAAGGTTTGCCGCCCACCGATGCGCCGGGCTGCACGCTGCCTTCGACCGTCCGCACAGGCGCTTGCTCGTCGTGTGGCGAAGCATCGTCGTGACGATGCAGCAACACGATGGAACCGAAAAGCGCGACAAACGCGGCCAGCGTGACTGCCGTGCTCGCTTTCACGCCCCATTGACGGCCCCCCGCGGCGCCGAAGTCACGAATGGGTGCCGCGATGCCTGCAAACGGCTCGGCCTCCCCGGCTGCTGCGAACAGCGGTTGCGGCCGCGCGGTCCACGGTGGAACGCCGCCTTCGCGCGCCGCCGTGGGCTCCTTCCGTTCTTGCGAGGGCGCGCCTTGGGCGGGCGCGCCTTGGGCTGGGGCGCCTTGGGCTGGCGCGCCTTGGGCTGGGGCGCCTTGGGCTGGGGCACGCGAGCTTTGCGTCTCACGTGCGCTCTTGCCGAACGCGAGTCGAGCGTGCGTTCCGCAATGCGGGCAGAACGATACGCGCTCCGCGACGCGGACTCCGCACCGCGCGCAGGTCGCGGGAAATTGAATCTCAGCGGCAGTCTCGCTCATCAACATCGTCAACTCCTACTCCTTACAACGAGCAACGAACGTTCAGGCTTAAAGACGCGCTCTTGAATCAGCGCCGGACAACAATTCGAGGTGGCGACCAGGGGCATCTTTTCCGAGTTCGTGAAGCTGGGGATAGCCCACTATCGGGCAGCGGCCGGGCCAGCGTCAAGAGACGGTGCCGAATAGCATCAGCGCGAATCCGTCAGAAGTTAGCGGCTCGCCGCAATACGGATCCGACTCCTTTTGTTTTTCCACATTACGGTGCAAATATTGCATGAAAGGGCAGCCGCGCCGGCTCTAACGGTCAACGTTCGCCACTGCTCATGAGCAACGTCCGATATTCGCTGGGCGTCACGCCCACGGTAGCCTTGAACTGCCGAGTGAACGCACTGTGGTCCGTATAGCCGCACAGCGCGGCCACGTCGGTCACTTTGTCGTTGGATACCAGCAGCGCGGTAGCCGCGTCGAGCCGGGTCTGCAGCAGCACCTGCCGCGGCGTGAGATGAAACACCTTGTGAAAGTAGCGCTCCAGTTGCGCCACCGACATGCCGGCCATTTCGGCAAGATACGTCAGGTTCAGCGGCCGAACGTAGTTCTCCTGAATATGTTGAACGACCGCCGCCAGGCGCGAATAAGCCGGATGCGTTTTCTCGTTTGCCTTCAGGTCCCGCGATATGCCGGCCAGGCCGACGATCGCGCCGGCGCTGTTGCGCAATGGAACCTTCGAACTCAGACACCAACCCGGTTGACGGCCCGGATAGAGATGCAGTTCGAGCTGATCCATCATCGGCGGACCGCCTTCGAGGACCGCACGATCCTGGGCCATATACGTGCTGGCGAAGCGGCTCGGGAACACCTCTTCCGTCGTCTTTCCGATCAGCGAGCCCTTTTCCTTGCAGCCGCAACGGGAGGCCAGCGTCCGATTCACGAGCGCATACCGGGTTCGCTCGTCCTTGACGAAGAATACGACATCGGGAAGGGCATCGAAGACAGGCTCCAATTGCGCAAAGAACGGCAACATGTCCTCTAGCGTCGCGGCGGCGGGCATCTCGGGAAGGGAAAGCATCGGCGGCAACGTCCATTTCGGGCGAATCGCTTACGCGTCGCGTGCGGCAATCGAAGATCGCCCGATTATAGGGTGCGCGAGCGATCCGCCGGCGCGGCCTGGAGCAGCGTGCCGATGCGCGCCGGAGTGAACGGCGGTCTCGGCGGCGCGCTGTCCCAGCCGAAATAGACTTGAGCGGCCGTGCCGCAAATGCGTCCTTGGCATGGCCCCATCCCGCACCGGGTATGCAACTTGGCATCGCGCCAATTCGCGTATCCGGCAACGGCGCCGATCGACACATCCTCGCAACGGCACAAGAGCGTATCGTTCGCGGGCTGCTCGCGCGCCGCTTCGCCGAGTGCGAATGCTTCGTCGAGACGTGCCGCGAAGCGGCGCCATCGCTCGCGCGTCCGAACGAGTGCGGGCGGTATGGGCACGCCGCTCGCGGCCAGGCCCGCGATGCGCCCTTCCACGCAGGCAAGTTCGGCGCCGCCGATACCCGTGCATTCGCCGGCAGCCCAGATGTGCGCCATGCTGGTGCGCTGACGCCCGTCGACGGCGATCGCGCCGGCTCGAATATCGCACTCGAGCGCCAATGCCAAAGTCAGATTCGGCACGAGCCCATAGCCATAAGCAAGCCGATCGCACTCGAGCACGACGTCGCGCATGCCCCGGCGCACGACGACGCTTTCGACGCGGCCTTCTCCGCGTACTTCGCGGACCACACTGTCCGTCCAATAGGCGAGGCCAGCAAAGCCGCGCGTCAATCGCATGGCCTGCCAAAGTTTGGAGGGCGTTGCGGCAAGCGACAGCCCAAAGCGTAGAACCGAAGCGAGCGTCGCCTGTTCGACCACGGCGACGACGTTCGCACCGGCCGCGCGTGCCGTTGCGAGGGCAGCCATGAGAAGCGGGCCCGTGCCGGCGATCACGACGCGCTCTCCCCGCACCGGCATCCCACCTTTGACGAGCGCCTGCAGGCCACCCGCCCCCGTGACGCCCGGCAACGTCCAGCCCGCGCAAGGCAGCAACCGCTCGCGTGCGCCCGTGGCCAAGATCAGCTCAGAGTAGGAAACATACCGCGCGCTACCGTCGTCGGACTCCAATAGCAGCGCCTGCGGTACCGGCGCCGCAACGACACGCGTCGCCGAGAGTATCGTCGCGTTCTCGGCCGTATCCAACGCGCCCGACATTCGACGCATGGGCGGCGAAGCTTGCGTGTGCGGTCCCTGACGCCAAATCTGGCCGCCCGGGCGGGGGTTGTCGTCGACGATGGCCACCCGCTTGCCCAGCCGGAGCGCTTCGCAGGCCGCCGCGAGCCCCGCGGGTCCCGCGCCGACCACGACGATATCGAAGTCCAATTTCATCGAGGCGCGTGCTCCGTCTCGACCCGCATGCCGTCGCGGCAAACCGTCTGGCATGCCAGCACGTAGGCGCGCCCATCGACCGTGACGCGGCACTCCTGGCACACGCCCATTCCGCAAAACGGTGCACGCACCATCCCCCCGACCGACACACGCGTGGCTCCAATGCCTTGGGCCATGGCGAGCGCGGCCGCGACCGTCGTGTAGCGCGCGACGCCGACCTTCACGCCATCGATCGTGACGTTCAGCTCGGCCATCGCGTCGTCGCGCGCATGCGCGGCACGGGATAGCTTGTCACGCATGAACATGTGCACTCTCCCCAAAGCGTTCGGGCCGGTACGGGTGCGAATCGATCGCGGGCTCCGTACCGAGTATTTGCGCAGCCAGGAGCTTGGCCGTGGCAAGCGAAGTCGTCACACCCAACCCTTCGTGCCCCGCCGCGATCCACACACCGGGTGCACCCGGGCCCGCGTTTCCAATGAGCGGCAGTCCGTCGGGCGTGGCTGCCCGAAAACCGGTCCACGCGCGCAACCCGTTCAATTGCGCCAGCCCGGGCAGATAGCGCGCGCATCGGGCAAGCATCTGCGCGAGCACGTCCAACTCGACCTCGGGACTCGTTGTCGAAAACTGACGCGACGAGCCCAGCAGTAGTTGCCCCGTGGGCCGAGGCTGCGCGTTGAATGCGACCGAGGTACCGCTCGCCTGATGCGCACTGTCGATATAGCCGAGCTCGAGTAACTGATGCGTGATGAATCCCGGATAACGATCCGTGACAAGCAAGTGGCCTTTCTTCGGTTCGATCGGCAACGACGGGACGAGGCGCCGCGCCTGTATGCCATTGGCCACGACAACGCAGGCCGCGCTCAAGCGCTCGCCATTCGCGAGCGTGACCGTTTGGGCGCTGACGCCGATCGCTTCCGCGCCCGTGCGCACGCCGATAGTTCGTGCTCCTGACGATTGCGTCAGCAACCACTGAGCCGCCCGTGGCGCATAGACGATGCTGTCGTCCTCGACGAGCAAGCCGCCTGCCATTGCCGGCGATAAGGCGGGCTCGCAGTTGCGCAACGCATGGCGATCGAGCAGTTCGGCGCTCACGCCGCGCTGCTCGAAAGTCGCCTGCAGCGCGCATGCGGCTTGCCACTCGTGCTCGTCGGCCGCGACCCAGAGGGTGCCGCAGCGGCGAAACGCGTCGAGCTCGCGCAGCTGCGGTGCGAGCTCGAGCCACAAATCCCGCGAATAGCGCGAAAGCACAAGCTCCTCCGCGGAATCGTTCATGACGACGATATGCCCCATGCCGGCTGCGGTCGCGCCGCCACCGATGCCGGCCGCGTCGAGCACCTGCACGGTCATTCCTCGCGCCGCCAGCTCCGCGGCGCACGCGGCGCCGACGATCCCCGCGCCGACGACGATCGCGTCGGCGCTCATACGCCCCGAGTCAACGCAATGCCGGCCGCGAAGGGATCGTCGTCTTCGAACCAGAGCTTGCCGTCCGCCATGATGTGTGCGCGTCCGGTGATCGTCGGCACGATCGAGCCGGGCGCCTCGCGGCTGCCGCTTTCGCCCTGACTTTCGTTATTCGCGCCGAGCGCATAGGACCCCTCGAACACGCTGCCGATAATGCTTTCCTGTCGCCAGCGCGCACCGGGCGCGAGCTTGCCGTCCGCCGCAAGGCACGCGAGTTTGGCACTCGTACCCGTGCCGCAGGGCGAACGGTCATAGGCGTCGCCGGGACAGAGCACGAAGTTCCGGCTGTCGATACCTTCGCGCGAGCCCGGTCCGAAAAGCTCGATGTGGTCGATATACGCGCCGTTCGCGCCGGTGATGCCCGCGGCGGCGAGCGCCTCGCGAACCTCGTGCGTGAATGCCGTCAGCTCCGCGATACGTGCCGGTTCGAGTTCATGGCCGTGATCGGACACGAGGAAAAACCAATTGCCGCCCCACGCGATATCCCCGGTCAACCGGCCGTAGCCGGGCACCTCCACACTTACCGCATGGCGGTACCGGTACGCGGGCACATTGCGCACCGAGACGCTGCGATCGGTGTTGAGCGTCGCCTCCACGATTCCGACCGGCGTCTCGATGCGATGCGCGCCCGGTGCGATCCGCTTCATATAGGCGAGCGATGCAACGAGACCGATCGTGCCGTGGCCGCACATGCCGAGATAGCCGACGTTGTTGAAAAAGATGACGCCAGCCGTACAACTCGGGTCGTGGGGCTCGCATAGCAGTGCGCCGACGACGACGTCGGACCCGCGCGGTTCCGTCACGATGCTCGCGCGCCAGCCGTCGTGGTGGGTGCGCAGCCGCTCGAGCCGCTCGTGAAGCGGGCCGTTTCCGAGATCCGGGCCGTCCGATACGACGAGGCGCGTGGGCTCGCCACCGGTATGCGAATCGATGATATGTAGTGTCTTCATGTGGCAAATGGTAGGAACCTGCGCGGCAGTCCGTCTTGGTACCGTTGCGCGTGCCGGATGCCGATTTCGGCATACCCTGCGCTCGGGGGACCTTGTGCCGAAATCGGCATCGCGAATGCGCGATCCGCGCAAGACTCGGCGGCGAGCGCTGCTTACACTGCCGAAATGGTTTCCCTGTATCGGCCTCGCTCTGGAGAGAAAAGATGGCACAAGGATGGAAGGGTGTATTACCCGCGGTGACGACCAAGTTTCACGAGGATTTCAGCATAGACCGCGCGTGGACGGCGAAGAATATCGAAGCGCAGATCGACGCCGGTGTCGACGGCATCATCGTCTGCGGCTCGCTCGGCGAAGCCTCGACGCTCTCACTGGACGAGAAGCTCGAAGTGCTCGATATCGCGGTTCAGGCCGCACGCGGCCGCGTGCCCGTCTTGCTGACGATCGCCGAAAACAGCACGCTCGACGGCTGCCGTCAGGTCGAGCGGGCCGCCGCGCACGGCGCAGCCGGCTATATGGTCTTGCCCGGCCTGCGTTATCTGTCCGACCGGCGGGAGACGCTGCATCATTTCCGCAGCATCGCTAAGGCGAGCCCTTTGCCCCTGATGATCTACAACAACCCGCTCGCCTACGGCGTCGACATGACTCCCGAAATGTTCGCCGAAATCGCCGACGAGCCGAAGATCGTGGCGATCAAGGAATCGTGCGGCGACGTGCGGCGCGTGACAGATCTCATCAACGAAGTGGGCCAGCGCTACTCGATTCTGTGCGGCGTCGACAATCTGGCTGTCGAAGCGATGCTGATGGGCGCGCATGGCTGGGTAGCCGGACTCGTCTGTGCCTTTCCGCATGAAACGGTGGCGATTTATCGCCTCGTTCAGCAAGGGCGTATCGAAGAAGCCATCAAGATTTATCGCTGGTTCGCCCCGTTGCTCGCGCTCGACGTCTCGGTCAAGCTCGTGCAGAACATCAAATTGGCCGAAACGATCGTCGGGCTCGGGACCGAGCCCGTGCGCGCGCCGCGGTTGCCGCTCGCCGGCGACGAGCGGGCCAGTGTCGAAGCTCTGATCCGCAAGTCGCTCGAAACGCGGCCGCAACTGCCCGCCTTCTGATCGACGGGAACCGGCGATAGCCGGCTGTCGCGTACTTCGCCCGGCGCCGGCCGCCGGCGCGAAGTGCGGCATCGAGGCGGGTGGCGCGCATCCGACGTTTCAGGCAACACCGAAACGTCGCCCGGATCGCTTCGCTAACATCGGCCTCATGAACACGACCACACCTTCCCCTTCCTTCACGAAGACGATCGCGCTCGTTTTGGCCACGGTCAGCGTCGCCTTCGTCGTCACGCAACTCGACGTGACGATCGTCAACGTCGCCTTGCCGAACATCGGCAGCCGACTGCATGCGCCCGTTTCGGAACTGCAATGGATCGTCGATGCCTATACGCTGGCCTTCGCCGTACTGATGCTTTCGGCCGGCGTGTTCGGCGACCGCTTCGGTCCGCGGCGGCTGTTCGCCTGGGGACTGGCGCTTTTCGCGCTTTCGTCGGCCGCCTGTGGGCTCGCCCCCGGCGCGGGAGCGCTGATTGCGGCGCGCGCGGTGCAAGGCGTCAGTGCGGCGGCGATGCTGCCCAATTCGCTGGCATTGCTCAATCGGGCTTGCAGTCACGACCCCGACCTGCGCGCACGGGCGGTCGGCCTTTGGACCGCATCGGGCGCGATTTCGATCGCAGCCGGGCCGGTACTCGGCGGTATGTTGATCGCGGCATGGGGATGGCGCAGCATCTTTCTCGTGAATCTGCCCGTCTGCGCCGCGGGCTTGCTGGCCATCCGTTTCTGGATACCGCTCAGCTTCGATGCCTCCGCGCGTCGGCATAAAGGCGAGAAAATCGGCATCGATCTGCCGGGGCAACTGCTCTCGGTTGTCGCGCTGACGGCTTTCACCGCCGCGGTGATCGAGTTGCGTCCGTTGGGCCTCGCGCATCCGCTCGTCATCGCCGGCTTCGCGACTGCAGTACTCGCCGCCCTGGCACTGATCTTCGTGGAAGCGCGGACCGCCGCACCGATGCTGCCGCTTTTCCTGTTTCGCGATGCGACGTTCAGCGCCGCAGTCGTTTTCGGCATTTGCGTCAATATGGCGTACTACGGCATGGTGTTCGTGCTCAGCCTCTATCTGCAGCGCGTGCGAGGCGATACGCCGCTCGAGGCGGGGCTGGCGTTTTTGCCATTGACCGGTGGGTTTCTGTTCTCGAACGTCGCGAGCGGCTGGATCGTCGCCAAGCGTGGCCCCCGCTTTCCGATGATGCTCGGGGGCGCGCTGGGCGCGCTGGGCTATGCACTGCTCCATGCCACGCAGGCCAATACGCCGTTTCCGCTGCTTCTTGTACCGTTCTTGCTGATTCCCGGCGGAATGGGCTTGGCCGTTCCGGCCATGACGACGGCCATTCTCGCGTCCGTCGATCCGAAACGGGCCGCAACCGCATCGGCGCTGCTCAATACCGCGCGCCAGGCGGGCGGCGCACTCGGGGTGGCGGCATTCGGTGCGCTTGCCGGAGGGGCGGGATCAGACGGTGTCATGCACGGTTTGCAGGTATCGGCTGCGATCGCGACAGGCTTGCTTGTCGTCGGGGTGATGCTCAGCCGCTTCATCCACCCCGACGCACATGCGCGCGAACGTTCGGCTGCTCGCGCAACGGACGAGGCCGGCGTTCAGGGCGGCCGCTGATCCCTGCGGCCGGGGCTGCATCAAAGTGAAGCGTTCTGGATCGTGCCGGTGTCGAGTGCTCGCTCGATGAGACCTTCGTCGAGCGCCTTGCGAATAGCATGGGCGATCAACTTGTCAGGCGGAGCGATATCGGCCTTCAGCGCGCCCAGCATGCCCTCGGCATCGAATATGACCAGCGTTTCGGCGGAATCGTCGCGGCTGATGATTACTCGGTGGTGAGCCCCATCGTCCTCGCCGAGGCTCGCGCAGAACCGCATCGGCTGGCCGTCGATCATCTGCTCGAAGTTTTCGATCATCGCAATGCCCTCCTCATCGCGCCACAGCGGACGTTATGTTCTACGCAGCAATTTCCGTGCGCGAACACCGTACGCCAATGGCGGCACCGGAGGGCCGACGCCCGGACGTCAGAGCAAATGCCGTTTGGGCGCGCGCGCCGCATCGACGCTGATGCCGCCCGCCCCGGTCACGAACAGCAAGAGGAAGCCGCCCGCGATGCAGACGTTTTTCCAGAAGTGGATGACCATATCGTGCTGAATCGTCGGATCGACGACGTTCCAGAAATCGTGTCCCAGCACGGCCGTCAAAATCGTGTACACAGCCATACCGAGCGCGAGGGGCCGCGTCCAGAGTCCGAGCACGAGCATCAGCCCACCGAGCGCTTCGACCGCCGTCGCGATCGGCGCCGCGATCTGGACGAAAGGAACGCCTTTGGTGTGCAGGTAGCCCACGAAGCCGGCATAGCCGAGCAATTTCATCACCCCGCCCCACAGGAACAGCACGGCAAGTGCTAGACGAGCGATGAAAATGACGCCGGAATCGACGGGACGCGTCATGAATACCTTCTCCTTCTTCGATCGAGCAAATGAAAAAGCGGGCGTCGCTGCCCGCGTCGTTGGACAGGATATGCGGTGCGCCGGAGTTTTCCAAGCGCCGCGCGTTCCTGAACCGGTAAAGACCGAAAGAAAATGTAAAAGGCGGGGCCGTGAAAAAGCCCCGCGTGTTAGGCGACCTGCTGGCTGTGCCCGGCGTCGCTTTCCTCGGTGTGAACCGCGCCGAATACGCTCAGAGGACGAATGAGAGGGCCTTCCGAGCGCAGCCCCATCGCGTTGAGCAAGCGGTACAGCGTGGCGCGTGAAACACCCAACTCGGCCGCCGCACTGGATAGGCTGTAGGCGTGGCGCGCGAGCGCTTCGCGTATCGCTGCGCGCTCCGCTTCGCAGCGCACTTCGGCAAGCGTACGCCCTGCCCTCGGCCCGGCGTCCGGGAGCCCGAGATCCGCAGCGGTGATGAACCGTCCCTCGGCCATGACCACTGCCCGCCGCACGCAATTGATCAACTCACGCACGTTTCCGGGCCATGCATAATTGAACATCGCGGCCACGGCATCGCTCGAAAAACCGCGAATCTTGCGCGCGCCGTCGCGCTTGTGCAGCGCGAGCGCATGGTAGGCGAGCAGTTTGATGTCGTGCCCGCGCTCGCGCAACGGTGGCTCGTCGAGCCGCAACACGCACAACCGGTGAAAGAGGTCCGTGCGGAACCGGCCCTCCTCCATGGCCTGATTGAGATCGACGTGCGTCGCCGAGATGATCCGCGCATCGACATGGACAGAGCCATTGCCCCCGAGCCGCTCGATCGTCCCTTCCTGGAGAAAGCGCAGCAGCACGGCCTGGCACTCGTGCGGCATATCGCCGATTTCATCGAGGAAAAGCGTGCCGCCGTCAGCCGCTTCGATGCGGCCGATTTTCCGTTGCAATGCGCCCGTGAACGCGCCACGCTCATGGCCGAACAGTTCGGATTGCAGCAGCGACGGAGGAATCGCCGCGCAATTGATTGCCACGAACGGTTTACCCGCACGGGCCGAGCGCTCGTGAATAGCGTGGGCCGTCAACTCCTTGCCCGTACCGGACTCGCCGGCGATGAACACCGGGGCATCGTTGCGCGCGCACTTTTCGACGCCGCGATAAAGCTGCTGCATCGGTGCGCTGCTCCCGACCATCGTGCAGCAACCGGCCGCGGGCGGAGCCTCCGTCGCTTTGAGGCGCAGCGTGGACAACCCATGCGCATGGCCCAGCACGATGGCGAGCCGCTCATCGCCGCACGGCATCGTCACGAAGTCGAAGCAGTAATCGACGATGAACCGTCTGACCGACGGTAGATCGGCCTGCCCCCGTCGTACGAGCGCAACCCACGTCGCTTCGGTATGACAGACGCAGCTTTCGAGCTCGGCCAGTTGGTCGTCGGTGACATCGGGCGGTAACGAGACCACCCCCACCCGGACCGCACCCCGTTCGAGCAGCCGCTCGACCTGAGGTGCCGCCTTGGCATGTACGACGTGCCAGCCGGCCATCACGAGGCCGTCGACGCTGAGCGGATCTGACTTCAGCGAGACGAAAAGAACCGTACGTTCCGCCTTCAGCGGATTCAAAACGTCAGGCATGGTGCTGCTCCCCGATATCGATGCGCCTTGCAAGCCCAAATCTAAATGGTTCGCATCGATGCAATATTGACGACGGTCAACTTCGGTAACCAGCCGCTCTTGCGCTATATCCGAATTCGTTCGTCATCGCTGCGGCGAGTCGTCTGAGCGACCCTGCCTGTTTCGTCCCGCCTCGATTGGTCGGGACGTCCGATTTCACAGAAGCAAAAGGCGGCCCCCAGATCCATTGGGACCGAACTCATGCCTGTGCCTACCCTTTTATCCTCGGAGTTCTTTCTCTCGTTCGTGCTTTGGAATGCCGCCGTCACGTCTCGAGACGCACCGCACACCGCACGTTTCAAACCCTCATGCACTGCAACATATACGAGAGCGAACGGAATTTCCATAGGAAAATTACCGGTAGGTCAAACACGGACGGGAATTTCTACGTGTTAGGTAGCGGACATACCGAATAAGCCAGACTTTTTAATCTGGACAGCGACGTTCCTGCGGCGCACCAGCCCCAGCCAGCATGCAGGTGGCGAGAGGCGTTAAATAGGAAAGCACGACCATGCTTTTCAGCGTTTGCAGAAGTATTATTTTTCAGAAGCTCGCTTGTGGATTAAAACGCTTGTAATAATATCGCCGAGCAACCGCGGCGGGACGAGGCTTTGCGGCAGACGAAGGATAGGCGAATAATAATCAATTGCAATTGGCAAAACCAACGCATAACGAAACACACGGGGGATAGCGTGGCGATCGCATCGAATACTCATCGCGGCATAAGCCGAATATCGCTTTACACGACAACCGCGCTGGTCGCGCAATTGGCGCTGCTCACGATCTGGATGGCGCGCTATTTCGTCCTTGATCCATTGCATACTCCGATGGTCGGCTGGGACTTTGCGGTTTTTTGGTCGGCCGCTCGCGTTGCGCTGGAACACGGCGCGCCAATGGTGTTTTCGCGCGATCTCATGGCCGCGATGGAGTCGCACGTGACCAACTTGGGCGGTGTGGGATTGTGGCCCTACCCCCCTACGTTCCTGCTTGCCGTCATCCCGCTCGGTCTGCTGCCATTCGCCGCAGCGTATGTCCTTTTCGCGAGTGCCGGCATCATCTGCTACACCCTCGCGATCAGATATCTGGCCCGGGGCGTTGGTCGAACGCAGCTCGTCTTTCTGGCCGCTTTTCCGGGAGTTGCGGTTACGCTGCTTGCCGGACAAAACTCTTTGTTTACCGTGGCGGCAGCCGGCTGCGCGCTCGCGTTATTGCCGGCACATCGTCTGCTCGCCGCCGGCTGCATCGCCGCGTTCGCCATCAAGCCGCAACTGGGCGTGCTCTTTCCGGTCGTGCTGCTCTGCTCGAGACAGTGGAAAACCCTGATCGCGGCCGGCGCTTTCAGTCTCGCTTTCGCAGCAATCAGCGCCGCGGCGCTGGGCCTCGAAGCATGGACGTCGTTCGCAGCGTTTCTTCCGGAATTCAACCGCTCCGTCGTCGAACTGGGCGGCCGGCTTTGGAACGGTATGCCAACGGTTTTCGCCATGAGCCGTATCGCCGGCCTGTCCACCCATGCGGCATATCTCGCCCAAGCAGTCGTGGCGATACCGGCGATCGCCGTCGTTGGGTTTCTCTGGGTTCGGCCGGCACGGCATGACCTGCGCGCCGCGGCGTTCGTCGTCGCGACCATGCTGGTCCAGCCGTATTTCATGTATTACGAGCTCTGTTGGCTCGTGCTGCCAATCGTTTTCCTGATCCGCGACGGGAGAATCGTTGCACTGAACCGCTTGGAGTGGGCCGTTCTCGTCGCGGCGTGGCTCGCGCCCGCGCAGGGCATGCTCGCCGTCGCGCTCAAGACACCCGTCCAGATCGCACCGGCCGTCATGATCGCCATGCTCGCAATGATCGTCCGGCGGCACGCGCTCACGGATGCTCGCACTGCCTGACGCTCAACGCGCAGCAGTGCGGGTTCGCAGCGAGAGGGGCCTGCGCGCGTGATCGGCGCGCGTCGTGTTGCGCACGACGGGCAAGGTGCTGATCTTCTTGCGCGCTTGATAACGTCGCCGTACGAGGTAGATCGGGCGCTCCTTCGTTTCGTGATAGATGCGCCCGACATATTCGCCCACCACACCCACGCCGATCAGTTCAATGCCGCCCAGGAAGAGGACTACCGAGAGCAGCGACGCATAGCCGGGCACCGGATTGCCGAAGATGAGCGTCCGCCCGATGACGAAGCCGCCATAGAAGAATGCGAGCAATGCGATCGCGCCACCGATGTAAGTCCAGCTGCGCAGCGGTACCGTACTGAAGCTGGTGATGCCCTCCAAGGCAAAGTTCCAGAGCCGCCACCCCGAAAACTTCGAATGTCCAGCGCTACGCGCTTCCCGCTGGTACTCGACGATCACCGTCTTGAATCCGACCCAGGCGAACAGGCCCTTCATGAACCGGCGGCGCTCGGGCAAGCTGCGCAGCGCGTTGACGACTGCCCGATCCATCAAGCGGAAATCACCAACGTTCTCGGGCAGTTTGACTTCGGAGAGCAGGTTGTGGACGCGGTAGTAAAGGCCAGCCGTCACGCGTTTCGCGAACGTATCGGTGGCGCGCGAGCTCCGCTTGGCCGCCACGACCTCGGCGCCGCCGAGCCAATGCTCGATCATGACGGGAATGAGTCCCGGCGGGTCCTGCAAGTCCGCGTCGATCGGAATCACGGCATCGCCGGCTGCTTCGTCGAGTCCCGCAGTCAACGCGGCTTCCTTGCCGAAATTTCGCGTGAGATCGATCACACGCACGCGAGCGTCGCGCGCGCTCGCCTGAACGAGCTTGTCGAGCGTACCGTCGCTGCTACCGTCGTTGATGCAGACGAGCTCGAAGCGTATCGTTTCGATCGTTTCGAGCACGGCAACGAGGGTGGAAAAAAACGTATCGACGGCCGGCTCTTCGTTGTAAAACGGCACAACGATCGAAACCAGCGGCTTGAAAGTTCGAAAAGACATGATTCCCCCCGTCATGCGCGTGCTGTCGGCGCGCAACATTTCATTTGGTTCAACCGTGTGCACCCGCCGGCCCTTCTTCGCGCACATTCGCCCAGCACGCCCCGCGCGCAGCGCGAGCCGCATGCCGCTGCGCCGCGATACTGCGAATCAGCATGAAGAGCGTCGCCGCAAGGATCAACGGCATGAACTGAATGTGCAGAATCTTGACGAGCGAGATCCCGAATATCGGCGTCAACCAAAGCACGATCAGCCACTCGCGTTCGAGCGGCCGCCATCCACGCTCCATCGCGTACTTCGCATACCACGCGACAAGAACGCCGAGCCACGCCAGGTCGTAGTCGTAAAGATACGGGCTCACCATCAGCGACGCGCAAACGAGCGTCGCCGCCCGCAGAGACTGCGACGCATCGCGCGACCATGCGTACCATACGGCCGCGATCGCCGACAGCGCAGAAACCGCCTGTGCCGCATTGGCCAGCATCGTCGGCCCATGCGCCAGCTTCACGAGCGAATAGGCGGATGGAACGCGATGCAGCGATGCACGCCCCGACTCCACGTATCCGGCTGCCGTTCCCATGTTGGGGAGAAAAGCGTAAAGCGTATCGATACCGAAGAAGGCAACCGAGAGCGCGAGCATGGCAAGCGCCGTCACGACCAGCGCGCCCAACGCACGCCACGACCTCGCGCACAGCAGTGCAAACGGCACCAGCACCGCCAGTTGAGGCTTCATGCATAGGACGCCGAAGCACATGCCGGCGAGCACGGGGCGGCGCGGCAGCAAGACGAGCCCGAACGCCACGAGCGACGCGGTCAGGAGTCCGTTTTGCCCCGTCAGCACGGCAAGCGCGGCGCCGGGAAACGCCACAGCCACGATCCAGACTTCCTTGCGCCCTACGATGAGATGCATGGCCTTGACGAAAGTCGCATAGGTGCCGCCGAGAAAAAGCGCTGCGGAGATTTTCCAGGGCAGCAAGGCGAACGGAGACACGAAAAGCAAAAAGCTCGGTGGGTAAAGCCACGGCAGCACACCCGGCTCGTGCGATAGCGCGGCGCGCTCGACCTGCTCGAGTACGGCGAAGTTGTATGCGTCGACGGCATGCCCTGCGAGCGCGAGATGCGCCGCGCTCCAGAATGGAACGAAATCGATCGCCAGCGGACTCATATTGCCCGGAGGCTCAAGCATCGTCCTCGCGATATAAATCGCGTAGAAGCACAGATAGCAGATCAGCGCACCGACCGAATAAAAGTTGAGGCGGTCCGTGGTGAGCCAATGCGCCCCACGCTCGCCGCCCAATCGTTGCCAAAACGTCGATGCCATGGTTTTCGCTGTCATAGTCATGTCCCCGAACCGATACTTACCGCTCGCTCGCCGCGCCCAAGCGCGCACGCCGCAGCACCGCCCACAGCAAGACAAGCAGGACCAACGGCCCGACTTGCGGCAGCATCGCGATGCGATTGAAGTGTTCGTAGATCGGCAGCAGCCAGCCGGCGAGCCAGGCCGGTTGCTCGCCGCGCAGCCAGCCCCCTTCGAGTGCCAGCGCCGCCAGGCAAACGAGTGCGACGCCTAGCCACACGAGCTCGTAGTGCCACACATAAGGACTCGCGAGCAATCCGGCCAGCGCGACCGCGGCCGCGCGCAGACGTGTATCGGCGCAGCGTTGCCAGACATCGCAAGCGGCAACCAGTGCCACCGCAGTGACGCATGCCTGGCCGGCGTAGGCCGCACCGAGCGGCACACCGGCAAGACGCAGGGTGGACAGCGTCGTCGGCGAAGCAAACCAGAAATGCTGGCCTCCGTGGTCCAGCAATGCGTCACGCAGGACACCCGCATTGGTGAAAAATGCGGTCAATGAATGGATGCCGTATATGAGGATGCCGGCGGCCGTCGTGACGACAGCGGTCAGTGCGGCCGCAACGAATGCTTTCCAGGCGCGCGACGCGATCAGTACGAACGGAAATACGAGAGCCACTTGCGGCTTGATCGCCAATAGACCGATGCACAGTCCCGCCGCGACCGGCTTTTCCGCGACCCAGCATACTGCCAAGGCTGCGAGCGCCGCCGTGATCAGCGAATTCTGCCCAACGATGGCGGCAACGAACGCGCCGGGCAACGCTGCCACCAGGAGCACGGCGACACGCTTGCCGCCCAGGCCTCGGTGGACGTTCGATACGCTCGTTGTCGCCCACACGTAGCAGCCCGCACTGACTGCGACAAACAACAAATAGGCAGTCGAGAACGGTAGTAGCCCAAGCGGAGAAACGAAGAGTAAAAACGCGGGCGGGTAAACCCATCCAAGGGAATGGACGTCGGCAAAATCGCCGAACAGATCCTTTTGCGCGTCGATGAATGCAATGTGTTCGTAGACCTGCGCGGAATGACCCTGCAGTACCAAATGCGACGCGGCCCAAAAAATCGAAAAATCGATGCCGGGCCGCCCCGCGTTCCCGCTCGCAAAGCCGTGGCTCACCCACCCCCACGTGGCGAGGAAGCCCACGTAGACGCAGACGATCACACCGCTGCATCCGAGAAGCCGCTGCGGCGTGAGCCAATTCACCGGGCGGCTCGCAGCGCCGCCCGCCCCCCGACTCGATAAGTACATCGCACCACCCTGGGTCGGCCGTTTCGCAATCCCGTCCTACGGCCTTGTCGTCGATCATCGTTATCTGCACGTTCGGTCGTACTGCCACCGTCGCACATCGCATAGGGCCATTGTTGAGATAAATCGATGCGACTTGCAAGCCGTGCTTGACCTCTATAGCGAGCCTCGATATGCGCAAGCGTACGCCACCCCACATATCGTCCTGTCGCCGTTTCGAGGTCCGCTCAACACGCGTATCAAGGATGAAACGCTTCGGATCGAATGCACCCGTGAATTGAGGCCGCTTACCCGGCCCGGGCTACGAGATGTGCGACAAACACGACGCGTCCCGCAGGGCACACCAATCCCGGCTCGAGCGATATGCGGCGCGCGTTTGGTCGAATCGCACACATCGCGGAGCGCGCTGTCGGGCGTCTCACGCATGAGACATCTGGGGCGCCGCCGGCCTGTTCTCTCGTTCGCAGGAATCGTCCATCGCTTGACGGATAAGGCGATGACGCCCATTGGCATAGCGCTTGCGAAATGAGCCGCACGGAAATCGACGTCGCATGCCCGGCAAACGATCGGAGTTCCCTACGAGGATCGCTGGAAACGGGAAACGGGCATAGCGCAGGGGGGAACCTGAGTGTGTGCCGCCGCGAATCGCCGCATCGGCACATGCAAGGGAACAAGAATGCAGTCGATGAACCGTGGCGTCGTCATTCGTGACGACGCCTGCAAGGCAACGATAAGCCGGGGGGCTTAAGCATGAAAAACGATACTTGGATGCGGCATCTCGCGTGCCACAACACAGGACCGGCCACCGCGTCACGACCCGCTACGGGACGTGCATCGCGGTCTCGCCTGGCTCCCTTCCGTCAAGCCCCGACATTGAAACCGGCATCGCGTTTTGCGCGGGTACATCCGAGAGCCTCCGGGCTCTCGGGCGTACGCCTCTTGCACATCTAGTCGCTTCGGCAGAAACGCAACGTACCGGTTGCAAGGACGCCTTTTGCCATTTTTTGTTTCCGTGCAGTACCGGCAGTACCCGCAGTACCGGCAGTACCCGCAGTCCAGTCCCGAAACCACACGGCCAAGGGAATTTGTTTAGTCATCCTAAAGGAGATGTTCAAATGAAATTCATCATCGATCAAGCCAAGCGCTTTGCACGCGACGACGAGGGTGCAACGATGGTCGAGTACGGCCTCATGGTTGCGCTGATTGCGATCGTTTGTATCGGTGCAGTCACCACCATCGGCACGAACCTCGACCTCGTGTTCACCGATATCGGGTCTTCTCTCTGACGAGCGGTGCGCAGACGCGGGCGGTTCGATCCTTCGATTGGTCCGCGTCTATCCCGATTTGATGAGTTTGAAACATAAAGGGATGGGAGCCCGCCATGACTCCACGGATTGATTCGCTTCTGACACGTGTCGCCGGCTCGACCGCGGGCTTCGTCCGTGAGGACGAAGGCGCGACGATGGTCGAATACGGCCTCATGGTATCGCTGATCGCGCTTGCGGCGTTTGCCTCGGTCGTCTACTTCGGCACGCAATTGCAAGCGCTGTACGACAACATCAGCAACGAAATTACTGCCGCGCTCTAAGTCAGCGCGGGTCATCGAACACAGCGAGGCCAGCATGATGCTCCCGACTCTTCCGCATCAACCGATTCCGCTTCTCGTCGCCGTCGTCGTCGTGGCAGCCGCGAGTACGGACATCGTCGCGCGCCGAATCCCAAACCCGCTGATTCTGCTGGGACTGTTTGCGTCGCTCGTCGTACACGGATGCCTCGACGGAATCGCCGCCGGCACCGGCAACTGGCTCGCGGGCGGCCTCACGGGATTCGGATTGCTGATCCCGCTCTATCTCGTTCGCGGTACGTCTGCGGGGGACGTGAAGCTCATGCTGATGGTCGGCACCTGGGTGGGCCCCGAGATGATCGTCGCGATCACGCTCGCCACCTTCGTGATCGGCGGCGTCTGGTCGATCGGCCTGGCGGTGCTGCGTCGCCGGACGCTGCAGTTGTATCTGAACCTCGCGGCCATTCTTGGAGGGGGCTTCGCTCCTGCGCGAGTCGCGCGAGCCGGTGCCGCTCTCGCGCCCGGACAGTTGGCCTCGATCGGCTCGCTACCTTACGGCGTCGCAATCGCGGCCGGGACATTGGGGATGCTGTTCATCGCTACGGCATGACGCACAGGTGCAAACCATGGGCTTTTGGCGGATCAACGGGTTCTTGGGAACTTCGAAATCAAGCGATCGAATCGATCGCCCTGCATACGGCGACACAGGCGTCGAGGCAGGCAGGAGACGAAACATGAGCGACTTCAATGTCGAAGAGCAAGACGAGGTGCAGGTGACCAACGCGTTGCGTGCACTCTCGGCGCGGAAAGCAGACGACACCGCACATGCGCTGCCGCGGGCTCCACGCTCGATTGCCGACACCGGGTTGCCCCCGATTTTCGTCGGCAGGCTCGTTCTCAAGTCGACGATGCTGAACGGCAATTCGAGTTTTGCGGATCTCTCCCGGCGTCATTGCCTTCCCGTCCCCGTTCTGGAGGACATTCTCGCGTTTCTGGTTCGGGAACACCTCGCCGAGATCACGCATCGAGGCGCGACCGACATCGATGTCCAGTTTCGTCTCACCGACGCCGGTCGGAGCGTCGCCGCCGACGAGCTCGCGCGATGCTCGTACTGCGGCCCAGCCCCTGTCGCCTACGAGCAGTATGTCGAAGCGGTACGTGCGCACGCGATTCGCAACCAGCATGTCAGCCGCGACTACGTACGCGCAGCGTTCGCCGACGTCAGCGTCGAGCCCTCGCTGCTCGATGCCGCCGGCGCCTCGCTCAATGCAGGCCGCCCGCTCATGCTCTACGGCCCGGCCGGCAGCGGCAAGACGTACATCGCCGAGCGTCTGGGCAAGTTGCTGCAAGGTGACGTGCCGATTCCCTATGCAATCTATGTCAGTGGCGAAATCATTCAGCTCTACGACCCGCTGCTGCATCACGACGCTCCTTTGCAGTCGTACGGGCTAGCTGGGGACAAGCGCTGGCGCCTCTGTGA
Source organism: Trinickia sp. (assembly GCF_036503415.1). Taxonomy (GTDB): domain Bacteria; phylum Pseudomonadota; class Gammaproteobacteria; order Burkholderiales; family Burkholderiaceae; genus Trinickia. The sequence continues at coordinate 43,224 of NZ_DASXWY010000007.1, forward strand.
GCGCCCCGTTGTCATTTCGGGCGGCGAATTGACGCTCGACGGCCTCGATCTGCGCTTCGACGCCTCTGCCGGCTTCTATCAGGCGCCACCGCACCTGAAGGCGAACATGGGCCTTTACATCGTCGACGATCTCGGCCGCCAGCGCGTCGCCGCGCAGGATCTGCTCAACCGCTGGATCATGCCGCTCGATCGCGGAGTCGACCTCTTCACGCTGCATTCGGGAATGCGCTTTTCGGCGCCGTTCGAGGTCTGGCCCGTGTTCTCGACCAACCTCGATCCGGCCGACATCGGCGACGAAGCGTTCCTGCGCCGGCTCGGCTCGAAGCTCCATATGGGACCGATGTCGCTCGAGAACTATCGAGCCGTGTTCGAAGGATGCTGCCTCACCTACGGTCTCTCGAGCTCGCATGCCGCCTTCGACTATCTGATCTGCACTTTGCACGAAACGAGCGGCAAGCCGCTTCTCGCCTGCTACCCGCGGGATTTGCTGAGCCTCGTCAGCGCGTCGGCCCGGTATTGCGACGCACCGCTCGAGGCGACCCCCGAAGGATTGCTCGAAGCATGGCACAGCTATTTCGGCTCGAACGCCGGAATCGATCGCAGCCATCCGCCCCTACCCGCGACTCCGGCCACGGGCAAACGGCATGCCGCCGGCCAAGCGGCCGACATTTGACGAATCGTTAGGAGTCCTTTCATGAAAAACTCGCGCGCTCTCATCATGTTGGCGATAGCCATGCTGGCTGGCTTGGCCGCCGTCGTGTTCGCCTCCCGTTGGCTCATCCATACCTCGTCGAGCTCGGTGAGGCCCGTGGCAGTCGCCATCGACGATATCAACCTCGGTCAGCCACTGAACACCAATCTGATTCGTATCGTCAACTGGCCAAGCAGCAGTGTGCCGCCTGGCACGTTCCAGGACGTCAAATCACTCGAGGGACGCGTCGTCCGCTCGAGCCTCACGCGCGGCGAGCCTGTGCTGGAGTCGAAGCTCTCGCCCGTCGGCACGAAGGGCGGTCTCTCCGCCGTCATCAACAAGGGCGACCGCGCGATCACCGTGCGCGTCAACGACGTGATCGGCGTTGCGGGATTTGCATTGCCCGGCAACTACGTCGACGTGATCGTGAACACGCAAGAGCCCGGCGGCACCAACGATCAACGCAGCATTTCGAAGATCGTGCTCGAAAAGATTCTGGTGCTCGCGGTCGCGCAACAGGTGAGCCGCGATGACACGCAGCCGAAAGTCGTCAACGCGGTGACGCTCGAAGTGACGCCCGAGCAGGCGGAAAAACTCGACCTCGCTCGCAGCGTCGGCACGCTTTCGCTCGTGCTGCGCAGCCAGATCGACAGCGACACGCTGCTGACGAAAGGCGCGACGAAGAGCACGTTGCTCGGCACACCGGCTGCGACGGTCGCAGCATCGGCGCCCGCACCGGCCAAACCCGCTCGCGTGCACTACAAGACAGCGGCCGCGCCGGTCAAGCGCGACTGTGTCGGCGTGCTGTCGGGCATTTCGGGCGGCGTCGAATGCTTCTAGTGTCGAGGGGCGCGCGTGAGGATCGGCACGCACCGCCCGGGACCCAAAACGACACGTAAAAAGCGGAACTCACGAGGTACAGGCATCACAACCGGGGGGCATCACCAAATGAACACGAAACTGAAACACTCGGCAGCCCACCTGCCGCGGCGCTGCAAGATGAGCAGCGCGATCCTGGCGGCACTGCTGGGTGCAGGCCTTGGCATTGCCGCTGCGCAAGCCGCGGCGGCACAGCCGAATTCGAACAGACAGCAGGCAGTGCCTGGTGCGCCGATGCAGATGACCATCAGCATGGCGCCGGTGCCGGCCGCCGGCGCCGCCGGCACTGCGGCAGCTGCCGCGCAACCCTTGCGCGGCCCGAACTGCAAGGGCGATATCGCCAACCAGACGAATGTCTCGGTGGCGGTCGGCAAATCCACGCTCGTTCCCCTCGCCGAGCCCGCCCGCAACCGCTCTCTCGGCAACCCGGGCGTCGTCATGGCAACGCTCGTCTCGCCGCGCACGCTCTATCTCGTCGGCATGTCCGTCGGCACGACGAACATGATCGTCCAAGGCGCGAGCGGCGCCTGCCAGATGATCGACGTGTCAGTCGGCGTGGATGCGGCGGGCCTGCAGCAATCGCTCGCGCAGTTGCTGCCGGGCGAGCGCGGCATTCGCGTGTCGACGGCAGCGGGCAACCTCGTTCTTGCGGGCAATGTCTCGAGCGCCACGGCCGCGCAGCAGGCGACGGAAATCGCGCGCGCCTATGCCAACGCGCAGCCGTCCGAGCAAACCCAGTCCACCTCGAACGCAGTTGGCAACGGTATGTCGGGCGGGAACTCCCAGGTTTCCAGCTCCGGCAACTCGTCCGGCATCATCAATATGATGACGCTCGATTCGCCGCAGCAGGTCATGCTCGAGGTGAAGGTCGCGGAAGTATCGAAGACCGTCATGGATCAGCTCGGCTCGGCGCTGAACCTCCAAGGCGGTTTCGGGTCGTGGACGGGGGCGTTGGTGACGAGCCTGCTTCAAGGCGTGAACACCATCGTAGCGGCCAGCAAATCGAACAGATTGCCGTTCAAGGTCGCCGTGGACGCGCAAAAGAGCGACCAGCTCACGAAGATTCTTGCCGAACCGAATCTCGTGACCATCAGCGGTCAGGAAGCTTCATTCCTCGCCGGCGGCAAAGTCTTCATCCCGGTGCCCCAAACCAATGTCGGAAACGTGACCACCGTCACGCTACAGGAAGAAGAGTTTGGCGTCGGGCTCAAGTTTACGCCAACCGTGCTCGGCAACGGCCGCATCAATCTGAAGGTCGCGCCCGAGGTTTCGGAGCTCTCTCCCACGGGCGTCGCCGTCAGCGCCACCGGCGTCAGCACATCGGCGATTCTGCCGCTGATCACGACACGGCGCGCATCGACAACGGTCCAGATGAACGATGGTGAATCGTTCGCGATCGGCGGCCTCATCAGCAACAACGTCACGGGTGCGCTAAAAGCGTTCCCGGGCCTCGGCGAGGTGCCCGTCATCGGCGCGCTGATGCGCAGCACGGATTTCCAGCAAGACCGGACCGAACTCGTGTTCATCATCACACCACACCTCGTGAAACCGCTGCCGGCCGGCCGATATCCGTTGCCGACCGATAGCTTCACTCAACCGAAGGACATCGACGTCTACGCCACCGGCAACATGGAAGGCCGCGGCGCAGCGAAGGCCACGCAGCCGGCGACGGCGACACCGTCCGCTGCGAATACGCCCGCGCAGCCGAGCCTGCCCGCAGCCCCGCCCGCGTCGCAGACGAGCGAGCCGGCTACCGCGCCTGCGCCGCGCAAGCCCGCCCCGCAGGCCGCCCCGGTCGAGACGACTTCAGTGCCGCACGATGCCCCTGCGCCTGTCTCCACGATGCCGGTCGCCGCAACGGAGATCGCCACGGAGCAGATAGCCGCGGAGCCGACGCACGCACCGGCAGAGCGCGAGCGGGCGGCACGCGTAGCTCGAATCGAAGCCGCGGCGGCGCGCATCGCGGCTCATGACAAGCAGGCGCTCGCGATGTCGAGCACGTCGAAAAGCCCGGTGCGGCACTGATGCGATATCAACGTACGAAAGTACGAAGGGGAAAATCTCATGAAACGCGATTACGTTACTTCGTTGCGCCGTGTGCTTGCCATCGCGCCGGTCTTCGCGGCGCTCGGCGGGTGCATGACGAGCACGCCAATCTGGGATGCGCATTTCGGCGAAGCGGCCCGCTCCGTCGTCCAGGCGCAGATCATCGATCCGCAAGCGGCCGAGCATAACCCGTCGGCACAGGGTGTCGACGGCAGCGCCGCGGTGTCCGCAATGCGCCGCTACGACAAATCGTTCAGCCCCGCCCAGCAGCAGTCGGGGAACCCGTTCGTCATCGGCATAGGCGCCGGCGGCGGAAGCAATCAATGACACAGCACCTGCGCGGGAGACGATCATGAATTGCAATGGCCAAACGGGGATGCGCGGCGCGGCGAGACGAAAGGAGCGCGGTGCCGTCGCAATCATGGTCGCCCTCGCGCTCGTCGCGCTCATCGGGTTCGTCGGGCTCGCGCTCGATCTCGGCAAGCTTTACGTCGTCAAAAGCGAGCTGCAAAACAGTGCGGATTCGTGTGCACTCGCAGCTGCTCGCGAACTGACCGGCGCAACGATCGACCTGTCCGTGCCGGAAGCGGCCGGCATCTCCGCTGGCCACTATAACTACGCCTTTTTCCAGAAAAATCCCGTTCAGTTGTCGGTCGACAGCAACGTGACGTTCAGCGATTCGCTGAGCAACCCGTTCTTGACGAAGAGCTCCGTTTCCAATCCGGGCACGGTGAAGTTCGTCAAGTGCACGACCGAGCTCACGAATATATCGAACTGGTTCATCGAAGTGCTCGATGTGCTGCCTGGTGTGTCGATCGCGAATGCAGACGTGTCGGCGTTCGCGGTCGCGACGATCAGCCCCGCCCAGACGACCTGCGCGATCCCGGTGTTCGTTTGCAAGGCAGGCACGCAAGTGAACCCGCCCCTTGCCGGACAGAGCTACTCGGTTGGACAATGGATCGAATCCAAGATCGGCTCGCCCCCCGGCTATGGCGCAGGCAACTTCGGGTGGGCAGCACTCGACGGTAGCACCAACGCGGTTTCGATCCGAAACGAGTTGACCTCGAACTACTGCAGCCTGCCCGCCACCGGGTCGTCCGTCGGCTCGCCCGGTAACAAGCTGACCGACGACGGGGCGTGGAACAGCCGCTTCGGCATCTACCAGAACCCCTACAAGCAGGCGAGTGCAACGCCGGACTTCACGGGCTTCGCCTACACGGCCACGACCTGGCCAACGAAATTCTACGCATATCCCGACTTCGTCAAGCAGCGCGCAAAGTTCTCGGCCTATCAAGGCGATGGCACCACGGGGCTCAAAACAGCGGGTTCGTCGTCGACAACCGCCTATACGGCGGGCGCGGATCGACGGCTGGCCCTCGCACCCGAGGTGGACTGCACGCAATTGCTGAGCAGCCACAAGGCTCCGATTCTCTGGTGGGACTGCGTCCTGATGCTCGATCCGATGGAAAGCGGCGGCGGCGCAGGGCCCGTTCACCTCGAATACGAGGGTAAATCGACAGACGCGAGCGTGCCATGCGCGACCCATGGCGTCCCCGGCAACAGCAATTCCGTCGGGCCTCTCGTTCCCGTGCTCGTGCAATGAGCGAGGCAGCCATGAAAGCACGCCAGTTCAAACAGAGATCCCGCAAGCGTACCCGCGGCGCGGCCATGGTCGAGTTCGCCATCGTCCTGATTCCACTCATCGTATTGGCGATGGGCGTGGCGGAGTTCGGCCACGCAATCTGGCAATACGATGCACTGACCAAGGGTACCCGAGACGCGGCGCGCTATCTGTCGACCTATCTGCCAACCGATCCCAGCTACCCGATCTCGGAGGCGAAGTGCCTCGTCGTCTATGGCAGTACGACATGCGGAGGGACACCGCTCGTCAGTGGCCTCACAACCGCGATGGTCACCATTTGCGATGCCAGCAGCTCGGCGGGATGCACCGATTCGACCGACCCCACATCGTTTTCGAACGTGCCCACCTACGACACGAACAACGGCGCGGCGGGCGGCGTGCAATCGGGCAGCATCAGCCTGGTCGAGGTGAAGATCGCGGGCTTCCCGTACACCCCGATCGAGCCGTACTTCAAGCTCGGGACCTTCAACTTCGACAACATATTCACCGTCATGAGGCAGGTGTCATGAACGCGCGCGCTTATCCCCTTGCTGCGTCGCGCCGCCGGCAGCGCGGTGCCGCGATCGTCGAATTCGGCATCGTCGCGGCGGTGTTCTGCACACTGCTCATCGGCATCTTCGAGTTCGCCCGCGTGCTCTATTACTGGAACACGGCCAGCGAGGCGGTACGCCTCGGTGCGAGGACCGCAGTCGTCTGCGATGCCGACGCGACCGTCGTCAAGCAGCGCATCAAGAAGCTGCTGCCGCTGCTTGCCGCCGCGAACGTCGATCTCGCGTATACCCCGTCAGGCTGCGACTCCGACGCGGACACCGCGCGCAACAGTTGCACTTTCGTCACGGTCAGCGTCACCAATGTCAGCGTGCAAACCATGATTCCATTCATTCCGCTCACGCTCACCATGCCACCGCTCACCACCACGTTGCCACGCGAAAGCCTCGCCACCTCGACGGGCGGCACGGTTTGCCAATAACCCCTGACAGCTTTTCACACGATCATGATCGACATACTCAGCATTTCGAAAGACGCCTCGCGCCTCACAGAGATCGTGAGGTTGATCGGCACATGTGGCAACTATCGCACCACGCGGACCGTCGGCAGCCCTTCTCAGCTGGCACAGCGAGGCGATGGCCTCGACGCGTTCGATGTCCTCATCGTCGATGCCATCTCCCTCGATGACGCGGAGCTTGCCGTCATCGCCGAGCTCAACCAACGCCACGACCGGCTCACCTGCGTGCTGCTGACCCCCGACGCATCGCCGCAGACGCTGATCGCCGCCATGCGGGCCGGATTCCGCGATGTGCTCGGCTGGCCGCTCGATCAGCACTCGCTCAGCGAGGCTCTGCTGCGCGCCGAGAGCAAGCGCTCGCTCAGCGGAGGCCGTGAAACGCGCATCGTGTCGTTCATCGCCTCCAAGGGAGGCAACGGCACGACGCTGATCGCGAGCAACGTGGCCCATGCAATCTCCACGAGCCGGCAAAAACGTGTTCTCTTGATCGATCTCGACCAGCTTTACGGCGATGCGGCATTTCTCGTGACGAGCGAAACACCACCGTCCACGTTGCCGCAGATGTGCGACCAGATCGAGCGGATGGACTCGGCGTTTCTCGATGCGAGCCTGTTGCGCGTGAGCGAGACGTTTCACGTGCTGGCCGGTGCGGGCGACCCCGTGAAAGCGGGCGAGCTGCACCATGAACAGCTCGAATGGCTTCTCGGCATCGCGGTCCCGCGCTACGACTTCGTCATCTTCGATCTGGGGCAATTGGTGAACCCCCTGTCGATGCTCGCGCTCGACAAAAGCGACGAAATCCACATGGTGCTCCAACCTGGAATGCCCCACGTACGCGCCGGCAGACGTCTGCGCGAAATCCTGGGCTCGCTCGGCTATGGGTCCGACAGCCTGCGCCTGCTGCTGAACCGCCACACGCGCGATGCAGAGCGCGCACGCGCAACGCTCGAAGAGGTACTCGACATGTCGCCCTATCAGGTGCTGCCCGAGGACGCCGACGTCGTTCGCGCAGCGCTCGAAGAAGGCGTACCCGTTTCAAGCGTCAAGCGTTCGAGCGGCATCGCGCGCGCCCTGCAGCAACTGGCCGACAACATCGTCGATCGCGTACCTGCAGCCGCGCGCGGGCGTGCGCGCACCGAAGCACGTCCGCTGCGCCTTTTCGGGCGTAGCGTCGCGCCGAAGCTCAAGACCATGTAAGCAAGGATGGGGAGAGGATCATGTCGTTACGTGAGCAGATATCCGGGCAATTCGTAAAATCGTTCGGCGAACGCAACGGTGCGCCGGGAAACAGTATGGCCCGGTCCGCCTATCAGACTCTCAAACGCGACGTGCACCACGCGGTGCTCGATCGCGTCGAACTGGAGCGGCTCTCGCGCATGCCGACCGAACAGGTGCGCGACGAGATCGGCGCACTGATCGCTCGGATACTGGACGAGGAACGCGTGCCGGCGAACGACCAGGAGCGCAAGCAGCTCATCGTCGACGTCTACGACGAGATGTTCGGCTTCGGCCCTCTGGAAGCATTGCTGCGCGATCCGACCATCTCCGACATTCTCGTCAATACGTCCCGACAGACCTACATCGAGCGCAAGGGGAAGCTCGAGCTGACCGACGTGACGTTCTATGACGACGCTCACCTGATGAAGGTGATCGAAAAGATCGTTTCTCGCGTCGGCCGGCGTATCGACGAATCGAGCCCGATGGTCGATGCCCGGCTGCCGGACGGCTCGCGCGTCAACGCGATCATCCCCCCCTCGGCTATCGACGGCCCTCTGGTCTCGATCCGCCGCTTTTCGGTCAATCCGCTTAAAATCTCGGACTTGGTCGACCTGCAAACGCTCACGCCGCCAATGGCCGAGCTGCTCGACGCACTCGCACGCGCAAAGGTCAACATCCTCGTCTCCGGCGGCACCGGCAGCGGTAAAACAACGCTGCTCAACATCCTGTCCGGATTCATTCCCGAAGACGAGCGCATCGTCACGATCGAAGACGCCGCCGAATTGCAGTTGCGGCAACCGCATGTGCTGCGGCTCGAAACGCGGCCGCCGAACATCGAGGGACGAGGCGAAATCACGCAACGCACACTGGTGCGCAATGCACTGCGCATGCGTCCCGATCGCATCATCCTCGGCGAGGTGCGCGGCGCGGAAGCGCTCGATATGCTCGCCGCAATGAACACCGGTCACGAGGGTTCTCTTGCGACGATCCACGCAAATACGCCTCGCGACGCGCTGACCCGGCTCGAAAACATGATCAGCATGGCCGGCATGGGATTGCCGCCGAAAACGATGCGCCAGCAGGTCGCCTCCGCGATTTCCGTCGTCATTCAGGCCACGCGGCTGACCGATGGCCGGCGCAAGATCGTCAGCATTCAGGAACTGACGGGGATGGAGGGCGAAATCATCAATATGCAGGAGATTTTCGCGTTCAAGCGCTCCGGGGTCGACAAGAACGGTTCGGTGCGTGGCTGCTTCTGCGCGACCGGTGTGCGGCCCAAGTTTGCCGAGCGGCTGCAGGCGTTCGGCATCCACTTGCCAGACGAGCTCTACGATCCGTCCCGCCGCTACGAGACGACCTGACCCGCGCCCAAGGAGGCCGATATGGACTCGATTTTCTATGCGTTTATCGTCTTGCTCTTCGTAGCCGTCGTGCTCGCGCTCGAAGGCGGTTACCTATGGTGGAACAGCCGCCATGGAGCTGCTGCGCTACGCATTGAAGCTCGCATCCGCTCGCTCTCGGCCGGCGGACAGGTTCAAAAAGAACGCCTGACGATCCTCAAGGACCGGATGCTGCGCGAATCGAACGCGCTCGAAAAGCTTCTCGCGCAGTTGCCTCGCATGCAGACGCTCGATCTATTCATCCATCAATCGGGCATGAGTTGGTCGTCCTCACGGCTCATCGCAACCAGTGCGGCCTTGCCGGTCGTCGTGTTGGTCGTCGGCTTGGTTCTGCCAGTGCCCGTTCTCCTGGTTCCGCTGGTTGCGCTGGCAACGGGCGCACTGCCCTACCTCCAGGTGCGCCGCCGCCGGGCGAAGCGGCTCGCGAAGATCGAGAAGCAGTTGCCTGATGCTGCCGATGCGATCAGCCGCGCGCTGCGCGCCGGCCACTCGTTTCCAAGCGCAATCGACATGGTGGCCACGGAATTCGCCGAACCCGCCGCCGGAGAATTCCGCCTTATGTTCGATGAAATCAACTACGGGGTTCCGCTCAACGATGCCTTGCTGAACCTCGCCAACCGGGTTCCCATACGGGACCTGCGCTACTTCGTGATCGCCGTGCTGATCCAGCGCGAAACGGGCGGCAATCTCGCCGAGGTGCTCGACGGCATCGCGTTTCTGATCCGCGAGCGGTTCAAGCTCTTCGACAAGGTCCGTGTGCTGGCCGCCGAAGGCAAGCTATCGGCATGGGTGCTCGGCTTGCTGCCGTTCATCACAGCCGGCGCGATGTCGGTCCTCAATCGTGCGTTTCTCGAGGTCTTATGGACCGATCCCGCTGGGTTCAAAGTGCTCGGCGTGATGGCCTTTTTGATGGTGGCCGGCATCTATTCGATGCGCCGCATCATTCGCATCCGCGTATGACATCCGCGCCCGTGGGGCGCGGTCGATGACAGCAAGGAGGATCCATCGTGCAATCGCCCAACTCCATCAACATACTGCTTTTTATCGGCCTCTTTGCGTTCGTGTCCGCGGGCGTGCTAGGCGCCATGCTGATTATGTCGCCGCGCGACATGAAAAAGCGCATCGAGCAGGCTGGGGGCCTCGCGCCGTCGGGCCTGTCGGCTCCCGGGGAGACGACCACCGGTGTCTGGTTGCAAAAGATCGCCGATATCTCTCAGCCGATCGCCAGGCTCTCGACTCCCAAGGAAGGGTGGGAAAATTCCGCCCTGCGCGTGCTCCTGATGAATGCAGGCTGGCGCTCGCCCAATGCCTCGGCCATTTACTTCGCGGCGAAAACAGCGCTTGCGCTACTGCTGCCGCTAACCGCGCTGCCGTGGCTCGCCCGCACGTCGCTCGCGGCTACGCCGATGGAAATGGCAGGCGTGCTCGTCGTACTGGGCGCCTGCGGCAACTATTTGCCGAATACGATCCTCAGGCGGCGCGTGAAATTGCGCAAGCGCACGATCTTCGAGGACTTTCCCGATGCGCTCGATCTGCTGACAGTCTGCATCGAAGCCGGTCTCAGTCTCGATGCGGGGCTCATGAAGGTCTGCGAGGAAATCAAGATACGCAGTGTCGTCGTCGCGAGCGAACTCGAACTGATGCTGCTCGAAATGCGCTCCGGATTCACGCGCGAAAAGGCGTTGCGTAATCTGGCACTGCGCACCGGTGTCGACGATATCGATTCATTCGCGACGATGCTGATCCAGGCCGAACGTTTCGGCACGAGCATCGCGGATTCGCTGCGCGTACTCTCGGACACGCTGCGCACGCGCAGGCGCATGCGCGCCGAAGAGCAAGCTGCCAAAATCGCACTGAAGCTCCTGCTCCCGCTCGCGTTCTGCATCTTCCCGGCGTTGCTGACTGTATTGCTGGGACCCGCGTTCATTCACGTCTATCGGGTTCTCCTGCCGACCATGACGGGCTCGGGCGGTTGAACCGAAAGCACGAACAGCAACCCTGAAACCGCAAGCGCTGACGCCGAGCCGCCAAAGCGCCCCCCCCTCGAAACGACTTGGCCCTTCGCCGCACGACATGGTAAATAAACATTCGACCCATGCGTGCACCGAAGGAGCCAGCCGTGATCCGTAAAACCCTCAATGCTTCCCGCTTGCGGGATGAGGTATCCCGTCGGATCCACCGCATCCACGAACTGGTGGAGGACGGCGTCAAGATAAGCGTGCCCCGGCCGCAGAAACAAGAGCCCGATGCTTCAGGCTGCAATTGGACGATGAAGCATTTCGGCAATGCGGTGGGTTACGAACGGTTCGTCGCCGAGGTGCTGAAAGCAGTCCGCGCCGAATACAACCTCTCCGACGACAGCGAGGCGAAAGACGTCCGCGATCCTTTCGGCGGTTAGCCCGCGCCGGCCGGCGATCTAACGGCCGCTTGCCCGACCGGACTCCGCTTGCAGGTTGCGCGTTCTCGAAGCATCGCCTTCGCCGGGGATGATTGCGGCCGCGTCGCGCGCGTCGCGCACCTGGCGCGGCTGTTCGCCAATATCGGGAGCCGGCGTCCGCATGAACGCCTGCACAAGCAGCTTCGCCGCGGCGCGGATCTGCCCGAGGCGGTGCCGATACGAAAGCGCACGCCATAAGCGGGCCGGATCGAATTCGGCATAGCGCGCCTCGCGTTCGATGAGCGCCTTACTGCCGGGCAGGTGCAGGAATTCGCACCGGCTGAACCAATTGAGATTACGGTGTGTATTGCCCGGCCAATGGCGGCCCACCGCCTGATAGGCTCCGACTTCCACGACCGATTGCCCCTGCTCCACGAGCAGGCAAAGCGCCGCCGAAATGAACGCTTCGTCGCCGTGATGATTGAGGTGGCCGATTTCGTCGATATAACGGCGGAAACAAGGCCTCGCCTGATCGACGAGGCGCTGGAGGAATGTCGCGGTACACAGTAAAAACTCGCCGCCGTACCAGCGCGGATTGACCAGGGACCGCCCCGCCGCAATTTCCAGATCGGCAATGACGCGCGGACTGCCGTACGCTGGAAACACCTGATCCGAAATATCGAAGACCCCCGCGCCGAGCGTCGCCGCACGATCGACGATCCCGCGCCCCAGCGGGCGCAACGCCACCATGTCGGTATCGAGCAATAAAAACAGCGCGTCGCGCGGCATGCGCTTCGCCACCTGCGCCATCAAATCGAGTTTGAAATGCGCCGCATAAAACGGCGTGGTCTTGGGCAAAGCCGTATGTGTCGTCTCGAGCTCGTGCACGACTGGTCGAGCGTTCTCGGGCACCGCGGCAAGAACGCTGTGAACCGTATCGACGGCGTTCGTAAAGATATTGAGCCGGGGCATGCCGGCGCGCAGCAGCGACCTGTTCAGGCACACGGCCTGCCGCACATACGAAGTGGGATCCTTGCCCCGCCAGTTCGGGCTTGCGGCTGCCCCGCTGTCGAGATAGACGAGCGAGCACGGCATGATCTGCCGGGATGCTGTGCGCTGCAAATCCGCCAAGCGCCAAGGATCAGAGATGTGTCGTCTCGTCATTTGCGGTATCCGCCGCCCTGAATCACGACCCCCAACGCAATCCCCGTGCCCGCCAGCGGCGGTACATGTGCGTCGAGCGGCGCGGCCCCGTCCCGGATTCGTCGATCCGGCTCCGGTGGCAATGCGGGCTCTCTTTGGTTGGTCTCACGATTATCCTCACTATAACCTTGCCGTTTTCGCCATGTTGGCGTCAGCGTGCGCCCAACGATGTGAGCCATCGAACGCTTTCACGCCGATATCCGCGTTTCATCGTTCGAATCGCGGCCTCGGGGCAATTTGCGCCACAATGACGAGACCGGCACAATGCCTTTTGTCCCTTTTCCGCCATGCCGCTCTCCGCGTTCATACCGTTTACGCCTGGCACCCTTTGGCGTTCCATAGTGCGCCGATCGAAACATGCCATCGAGTCGGGCGCGCTGCATTCGATCGATACCGTCGCGACGACCATCGAAGCTCGCGGCGTGCGCTTCGTGATACGGCAAGTGTCGAGCCTAGCGCGTAAGGCGAGCGAACGCCGTCGCCAAGGCAAGCAAGACGAGCGAGGCGAACGTGAGACCCCTTCGGCCGATCCGTTCCTCCCCTACGATCCGGATCTATTTGTGGCCGATGTGTCGCCAACCCATGTCGCGCTGCTGAACAAATTCAATATCGTCGAGCACCACCTCGTGATTCCCACGCGTGCCTTCGAGGAGCAGGAGAACCTGCTCGGCTTGGCCGATTTCGAAGCGTGGTGTGCCTGCCTCGCCGAATTCGACGGCCTCGGCTTCTATAACGGCGGGGACGCAGCCGGAGCAAGTCAGCGGCACAAGCATATGCAGATCCTGCCGTTGCCGCTCGGCCTGGACGGCACGGGCGTCCCGATCGAAACGCTTTTTCCCGATGCGCAGCAGGGCGAGCAGGCCAGTACGCTGCCGCAGTTGCCCTTCGAGCATGCATTCACCTGGCTTACGCCCTCGGCGCCCGAGCGCGCCGCACGGGTGGCGTTCGAGCGCTACGAAGCACTGCTGGACGCGCTCGACCTCGGTGTCGAGCGCCACGACGCATCGGCTTGTCCGCCACAGCGCGCGCCCTACAGCCTGCTGTTCACCCCGCGCTGGATGCTGCTCGTGCCGCGGACGACGGAATGCGTCGAAGGCATTTCGATCAATGCGCTGGGCTTTGCCGGGTCGCTCGTGGTACGCGATGCCGCACAAATGGAGACGATCCGGCAGCTCGGCCCGTTCGAAGTGCTGCGCCGCGTCGCGCGCGAACCTGGCTCCGGTGTGTCGTCGGAATGAACGTACGTGTCGATTCTCCAGACTGCTCGACGATGTCGAAAACCTCTTTTTTCCGCGGCGCGGCTCGCATGGCGATCGCGTCGCTGTGTATCGCGCTCGCGGCATGTGCGTCCCTATCGCCGAGCTCGCGCGAGGCGCTCCATCGCGATCCCATTGCGCTGTTCCCGCTCGCGGCTTACGACCAGAATGTCGACCGCTGGATCGACCCGTCGAGCCCCAACTCCGATCAGCCGTTTCTGAGCCCGCCCGAGCAGCGCGCCCATCTCGACGCGTTCTACGCGCGCTACTTCGGCACGCAGGCGAACGATCCTTCGCCCTGGAACGGCGCGTTCATCGCGGCGCGGCTCTACGGTCAGGGGGGAACGGATATCGCCGATCTCCAGCGCAGACACATCGCTCTTTACGACAATACGGGCAAGAGCGAACGGCGCATCGGCTATGGACAGAACTATCGGCCGCATACCGACGCGTGGATCGATTCCATCGAAACGAACATGGATATCGCACAGTTCACACGAACCCCTCGCTATAAGGAAGCGGCGCGCGCGATCGCCACCGACAATCTATTCGTGCGCGAACTCCCGACGACCGACCCGTCGTACTACTCGCACCAACTCGCCGGCGAGGGCTATCCGTTCGATAACCTGCAGGTGACGGCCGTCAGGCCCGGCACGCCGCTCTATGTGATCGGCCGCAGCGCGGATCGTGCTTGGGCTTACGTGCAAACACCCGATGTGCAGGGATGGGTGCAGGCGCCGGGTGTCGCGAGCGTCGACGAAGCCTTCGTCTCGCGATGGCGTGCGACCGCGCGCGCGGCATGGGGTGCGGTCATCGCCGCGTCGGTCCCGGTCAGCGACGACACCGGCGCGTTCCGCTTTTACGCCCCCGCCGGCACCGTGCTGCCCTTGGCGACGCCGAGCTTACCGGGTGCCGACGCGCCCCGAACCGGCGCTTATCCGGTATGGGTCCCCGTGCGCGACATCGACGGCCATGCCGTCATCCATCGCGCCACGCTGCGCGCTTCCGAGATCGCGCCGATGCCGTTCGCCGCGACGCCGAGACATTTGGCGCTGCTGATGAAAGCGCTGATCGGGCGCCCGTACGGTTGGGGCAACTTGGGGCTTTATAACGATTGTTCGTCCGAACTGCAGAGCATCTTTGCTGCGTTCGGCGTATGGTTGCCGCGTCACTCATCGACCCAGATGGGCGCGGGCCGCATGACCGATCTATCCGGCGCCAAACCCGCCGAGCGCATCGCATACCTCGTCGAGCATGGCGCGCCGATGCGCACACTCGTCTATATCGGCGGCCACGTCATGCTCTACCTGGGCAATACGGTTCGGGACGGCCAGACCGTCCCGCTCGTCTATCAGGACATCTGGGGCCTGCGGCCGGCCGATAACAGCCGGCGCGCCGTGATCGGCGGCTCGGTGATTTTTCCGCTTTTACTGAGCATTCCGGAAGACCCCCTTTTGCAATCGCTTGCCGCCACCCCGGTGTTCCAAATCAGCATCCTCGGCGAGCCGAGAGGCGCGACACCCGCCCCGGACGAGGACAACGCGGCGGGCTGACGGGCCCGCCCCCGCCCCTATTGGGGCAACGTCTCGCCGCGCGTCTCCGGTGCGAAGGGAATGATGAAAAGGCCGACGACGAACGCGATCGCCGTCAACGCGACGGGCACGCCCAGCGTATGTGTCTGCACGACGGCGGCGCCGAGCAGAAAATTGACCCCGGCGCCGACGAAACGGCCGAACGAAGTACAAAAGGCGAACGCCGTTGCCCGGACGCGCGTTTCGAACTGCTCGGGCAACCACAGGCTGAACAGCGCGAAATTTCCGCCAAAAAAGCCCAGCGCGAAAAGCCATGCAATGAACGGCGCAAGGCCGTTCGGCAAGTAGAAGGCCCAGCCGAAGCTTCCGACGATCGAAACCGCCATGCCGGCAAAGTAGAAGGCGAGCGTCTTTTTGCGGCCGATGCGCTCGGCGAGCGGCGGCAACGCGAGGCAGCCGAGAATCGTGCCGATCGACAGCAGACCCGTTGCGAGCGATGCCGTCTTCATCGCATCGGCCTTGCCCATCCCGGCCTTCACGGCGAGCTGGATGACGGCCGACGGCTCATAAACGGCACCGGCCCAGAGCCCGACGATGGCAATGGTCAGCAATGCGCACGCTACCCAGGTTCGGCGCCGATAGCCGGCGCCCAGAATCTCACGCAGCGGGTGCGAATGCACGACGCGCGCTTCGACCTTCTGCCACTTCTCCGGCTCTTTCACGCGCAGCAGAATGAGGATGGCGACGACGACGGGGACGGCGCCCGTCAAAAACATCGCGCGCCAGCCGAAATGCACGCCAATGGTGTAGTTGAGTGCGGCCGCGAGGAAAAAGCCCGCGTAGTATCCGGTCTGCAGGTAGCCCGCGCCCATCTTGCGGCGGTCCTCCGGCCATGCTTCGGCGACGTACGTGCCCGCAAGCGCCCATTCGCCGCCGATCCCGACCCCCGCCAGGAATCGAAAGAAGCCCAGTTGCCAGACATCGTGGGCGGTGGCGGAAAGACCCGTGAAAATTGCGAACGTGAAGATCGTCCCGGCCAGCACCTTGGTACGCCCGAAGCGGTCGGCGAGCGGCCCCCAGATGAAGGACAACCCCCAGCCCACGAGGAACAGAGCAAAAAGAATCGAGCCCGCGAGCCCGATGTTGGCCGGCGTTGCCGCGTAGCCGGAACGCGGCAGCAATTCCGTCAGCGCGGGCGTCAGCACCAACGCATAGATGAACGAATCCATCCCGTCCAACGTCCATCCGGCCCACGCGCCCCAGAAGCCCGCAATCTGCGAACGATTGAGCGGCGTGCGACGTCGCGCGGCGCGCGCGCTATCGGTTATCGAATTCATCAGACTCCTCCTAAGGTACCGTTCGACGGTTCAGCCCCGCGGAACTCCCCGTGCATGCCGCCCAGGGTTTGTCCCATTTCTATATCGAATATTTTGTATATAATATCGACCATGATGAACGAAGCAACGGATCGTTTACCCTTGGGCACCGGCGACGCGCTGCCGCGGGGCACCCTCTCGATCGCGCCGCGCACGAGTGCGGCGAAAATGGTGGCCGACGCGTTGCGCGCGGCCATCGTCGACGGCACGCTCGCACCCGGTGCGCCGCTCCGGCAAGACGCGCTCGCGCGTCACTTCTCCGTCAGCGCGATTCCGGTTCGCGAGGCGCTGCGCCAGCTCGAAACCGAGGGCTGGGCAAAAGTCGAAATGAACAAGGGCGCGACGGTGGCTCCGTTGAGCGCGGACGAAGCACGCGAGATCTACGAGATCCGGGCCTCGCTGGAAAGCCTCGCCATCGCGTGCGCGATTCCGGCGCACACCGACGCGACACTGCACGACGCTCAAGCGCTTTGCGAGGCGGCACGCCTGGAGCCCGATCCGGCGCTTTACGTCGCGCGCAACGAGGCGTTTCATATGAGCCTCTATGCGCCGTCACGGCGCCCCCAGCTCATCGAACTGATCACCACCCTGCATCGCCGCGGCGAGCGCTACCTGCGCGTGAAGTTCGGCCTGCCCGATCACAAAAGCGTGTCCGATCGCGAGCATGCGGCGTTGATGCGGGCGATTCGCAAGCGCGACATCCCCACGGCGCAGAAATTGTTGAGCGCGCATTTGCTTGGTACCGGAGAATTGCTCTACCGCCTCCTGCGCGAAAGCGGGAACGAGAACATGAATGCGTCCGGCTCAGCAACGAATGCCAACGCGGCACATAAGCGCCGCGCGGCAGCGCCAAAATTGCTGAAAGACTGATCGCCGTGCGCTCCCTCACCGAGCCACCCATTTCGAGCCAACCCGAGCCGACTTGCCGATGAATTCCGTTGCCGACACGACCGCCAAACGCTCATGGACCACCTTGCGGGACGAAAAGGCGCGGCGCATGGCCGTCGTCTCGCCGTGGCTCGCCGACGGGGTGCTACCTCGCGAGCGCATCGTCGATGCGCTCGAAGCGCTGATTCGCCCCGGCGACCGCGTGGCCCTCGAAGGGGACAACCAGAAGCAGGCGGACTTTCTCTCGCGCTCGTTCGCGCAAGTGGATCCGGCGACGGTCAGCGGGGTGCACCTGCTCATTTCGAGCATCAGCCGCCCCGAGCATCTGACGCTGTTCGAGCGCGGCATCGCGCACAAGGTCGACTTCTCGTTCGCAGGGCCGCAGAGCCTGCGCGTCGCGCAACTGCTCGAAGACGGTCAGCTCGAAATCGGCGCCATCAATACTTATGTCGAGCTCTACGCGCGCATGTTCGTCGATTTGACGCCGCATGTAGCGCTGCTGTGCGCCGAAAAGGCCGACCGTCACGGCAACCTCTATACGGGACCGAACACCGAGGACACGCCGACGATTGCCGAAGCGGCCGCATTCCGGCACGGCATCGTGATCGTTCAGGTCAACGAAATAGTCGACGTCTTGCCGCGCGTCGACATTCCCGGATCGTGGGTCGATGTCGTAGTCGTCGCGGACCGGCCGTTTGCCGTCGAACCGCTTTTCACGCGCGATCCGCGTCATATCGGCGATCTGCAGGTGCTCACCGCGATGATGACGATACGCGGCATCTACGAAGCCTACGGCGTCACGTCGCTGAATCATGGCATCGGGTTCGACACGGCCGCGATCGAATTGATCTTGCCGACCTATGGCGCCGAGCTGGGCCTGAAGGGCAAGATCTGCCGCAACTGGACGCTGAACCCCCATCCCACGTTGATACCGGCGATCGAATCGGGCTGGGTCGAGAGCATTCATTGCTTCGGCAGCGAAGTCGGCATGGAAGCCTATATCGCCGCGCGGCCCGACGTATTCTTCACCGGCAGCGACGGCAGCTTGCGCTCGAACCGCGTGCTGTGCCAACTGGCGGGGCAATACGGCGTCGATCTTTTCATCGGCTCGACGCTGCAGATCGACGCCGATGCCAATTCGTCGACGGTCACGCGCGGGCGGCTGGCGGGGTTCGGCGGCGCGCCGAACATGGGCCACGATCCGCGCGGGCGCCGTCATGCGACGGAGCCGTGGCTCAAGCTCCTGACGGCGCAGGCGCCAGCGGCGGGCGCCGAACGCGCGGAGATCGCGCGTGGCCACAAGCTCGTCGTCCAGCTGGCCGAGACGTACAAAAAAGGCGGGGAGCCGACTTTCGTCGACGAACTCGACGCGGTGGCCGTGGGGGCCAAGAGCGGCATGGCGATCGCGCCCGTCATGATTTACGGTGACGACGTCAGCCACGTGGTCACGGAGGAAGGCATCGCCTATCTGCACAAGGCCCAAGGTATCGAGGAGCGGCGCGCCGCGCTCGCGGCCGTAGCCGGCGTGACGCCGATCGGCCTGCGCGCGAAGCCCGAGCGCACGGCCGAGTTGCGGCGGCGCGGTATCGTCGCCTATCCGGAAGACCTCGGCATCCGCCGCGCGCAAGCGAAACGCTCGCTGCTCGCGGCACGCAGCATCGACGATCTCGTGGCATGGTCGGGCGGTCTGTATGCGCCCCCTGCCCGCTTCAGGAGCTGGTAACCCGTGTCCCCCGCCCCGATGCGCGTCCCGGCGCACACCGCCCGCGAGCTTAGCGACAGCGCGTCCGATCCGACGTCGCTGCTCGCCGCGTTGGCGGTGCAGGCGCTGATCGAGGAAGCGCAGTTGACGCCGAAACCCGCGCTCGTCGACCGGCGCGGCAGCGGCGCTCATCGCGATCTCGATCTCGCGCGCATGTTGCGCTCGGCGCACGCGCTCGAACCCACGTTCGCCGCACTGGCGCGCGCAAGCCGAGGGCAGCGGCCGTCGGCCACGCTGCGCAGCGAGCTCGCCGCACTGGGCCGCGCGGGCGAAATAGCGATGATGGCGGCCACCAACGGCAGCAATGCACATCGCGGTGCAATCTGGATCATCGGGCTGCTCGTTGCGGGCGCAACGATCGCGCACGACACCGAACGCGCCTGGCAGCCTCGCAGCATCTGCGCCTACGGTGCGCGAATCGCCTGCTTCCCCGATTACGCGGCGCCGCTGCTGCCGGCCGACAGCAACGGTGCACGCGTTCGCCAACGGTATGGCGTGGGCGGCGCGCGCCGCGAGGCACAAGACGGCTTTCCGCACGTCATCGAGCATGGACTGCCCGCGCTCGAGGCGGCGCGGCGACGCGGTCACGGCGAAAACGCCGCGCGCATCGACACCCTGCTCGCCATCATGGTCTCGCTCGACGACACCTGTCTGCTGCATCGCGCAGGCCCGCCGGCACTCGAGGCCGCTCAACGCGGCGCACGCGAAGTGCTCGCCTGCGGCGGCAGCGCGAGCCTGGCGGGCCGGGCGGCGCTTTACCGGCTGGACCGCCGCCTCGTCGCGATGAACGCATCGCCGGGCGGTGCGGCCGATCTTCTCGCAGCCACCCTCTTCATCGACAAGCTGGTGCGGTACGGCACCGGCAGGAGCCCAGACGAATGGAGCATTTAACGTTCGAGTATCCCGCGCAACATGTCGTGACATCGCGCGCGCATGTTGGCGTGGTCGGTTCGGGCGATCTCGAAGTGCTGTTGTGGCCGAACGACGCAATGCGCACGCAGGTCGCCGTTCAAACGAGCGTCGACGGTTACGGCCATATCTGGAAGAGCGTGCTCGATCGCTTCTTCTCGCGCTTCGATGGCGCCGTGCGCGTCGAAATCAACGATTTCGGCGCGACGCCGGGTGTCGTTTCGCTGCGCCTGGCCGAAGCGGTAGAGGCCGTGCAAGCCGCGCGGGACGCTGGCGGCGCGCCTGACCCGGGAGCCCCGCGATGACCGATCAGGCAATCACGGCCGCGCCCTTCATCGCGCGCGAGAGCTTCATCGAACTGGGTGCGCGCGAACGCGCTCGTGCCTTGCTCGATCCGGGCACCTTCCGCGAACTCCTGGGACCGTTCGATCGGCTCACTTCCCCCTGGCTGCCGTTGCAAGGCATCGTCTGCCAGGCCGATGACGGCGTCGTCATCGCGCGCGGCACCATCGACGGCGCACCGGCCGTCGTGGCGGCGATCGAATCGGCGTTTCAGGGCGGCAGCATCGGGGAGGTGGCGGGCAGCAAGATCGCCGGGGCCCTCGAGCTGGCGCTGCGCGATTGCGAAAACGGGCGGCCCGTGCGCCCCGTCATCGTCTTCGAAACAGGCGGCGTGCGTCTGCAGGAAGCCAACCTCGGCTTGGCCGTCATCGCGGAGATCCAGTCGGCCATCGTCTCGTTGCGCCGCCACGTCCCTGTCGTCGGCGTGATCGCCGGCATGGTGGGGTGCTTCGGCGGCATGTCGCTCGCCGCCGCGCTCTGCACGCGGCTCGTCATGACGCGGCAGGGGCGCCTCGGCATGAATGGCCCGGAGGTCATCGAACAGGAAGCGGGCATCGACGAACTCGACGCCACCGATCGTCTGCGCATTTGGCAATTGATCGGCGGTGCCCAACGGGTCGCTTCGGGTTTTGCGGACATGCTCGTCGAGGACGACGCCAGCGCGATCGCAACGGCCGTGCACGTCGCCTTTTCGCAAGGGGTGGCGAGTCCGCACCGCAGCGAGGCGGTCCAGCGCTATCTGAACAGCCTCGCGCGCATCGATCCGGCGACGGTCGCACCCGAGGCGATGCGCGCCGTGTTCCGCCCCTGCGGCCAGCAAGACGCATGCGATGACCCGGCTTGCGAGCAGCACGCCGCGCCGCAAGCGAATCGTGAGGAGTCCCAATGAACGAAGCCCCCCTGACCCGCGGCGAGCGCTGGATGCGGGCACTCGCGGGCGAGCCGGCGACACCGGCCCCCGTCTGGTGTGCCGATGCACCGCTTGGCGGCACGCGCACGCGCTTCATCGCCGTCGTGCCTGACGAACGGAACCGCTTCGTGCGCGCGCGCGAGAACGTGGTCGGACTGGAGCAGGGATGGCTGCTCGCACGCGCAGTGCGGCAGGCCATCGACGAAGATGCCGCGAGCGCACGGCCGCGTCCGATCGTCGCGATCGTCGACGTCAAGAGCCAAGCCTACGGCTATCGCGAGGAAATGCTCGGCATTCATCTCGCCTGCGCAGCAGCCGTGGATGCCTATGCCAGCGCGCGGCTCGCAGGGCATCGTGTCGTCGCGCTGATCGTGGGCCCGGCGATGTCGGGCGCGTTCCTCGCGCACGGGTATCAAGCCAACCGGATTCTCGCGCTCGACGCGCCCGGCACGATGGTCCACGCGATGGGCAAGGATGCGGCGGCGCGCGTCACGCGCCGCTCGGTCGAAGCGCTCGACGCGCTCGGCGAGACCGTCACGCCGATGTCGTACGCGTTATCGGCCTTCGCCAAACTCGGCCTGCTCGATCGACTCATCACGGATGTCGATGCGGATGCGCCCACCGCCGCACAGATCGAACGCGTGCGCGACGCGCTCGTGGAAGCCATCGCCGGCATAGACGGCAGCGAGCGCGACCTGTCCCGCCGGCTCGACAACGAAGCGGCCCGATCGACGCGCGCGGCTTCCATCGAGGTACGACGACGGCTCGCAGCGCAATGGGACGCGGCCTGAGCACGGGAGCCGCATTCACGATGGGACGCCCTCACGACCTGCTGAAACTGAATCGCTCACCACTGGCGAGCGACGCGCCCGCTTGGGCGCACGCGGCGCTGAGCCGCATACCTTTTGCCGTGGTGCGCCGGGCGGTCTACGCCAACGCCGCGATTCCCATCGGCATCCGCGGCGACGTGCGCACGCAACGCTATGCGGCTTACGCGAGG
Source organism: Trinickia sp. (assembly GCF_036503415.1). GTDB lineage: Bacteria > Pseudomonadota > Gammaproteobacteria > Burkholderiales > Burkholderiaceae > Trinickia. Next base: position 65,661 of record NZ_DASXWY010000007.1, read on the forward strand.
CGTGAGGAGATCGAAGCAATCGTCGGCCCTGAGCAGTTGTTGGCCGCCGCCCCGTCCGCCGACCGCCGCGGCCTCGGCGCGTTCGTCGCGCTCGCCGGGCTGCGCGCAGTGCGCCGCCTCGCGCGCTATCAGTGGGGGCCGACGGGCAGCGCGGGTTTCGAGCTCGCCACGCGCCTACCGACCGTCAGCGCATCGAGCGACCTCGATTTACTCGTGCGCGCACCGGACGAAGTGGCGCCGGGCGAGGCGGCCGCCCTCCTCGCGGACATCCAGGCGGCAGGGGCCATGGCCGGCGCACGGATCGACGTTCAACTCGAAACGCCGGCGGGCGCCATCGCGCTTTCGGAGTGGGCCGCGGCCAAGCCGCGCACGATGCTCAGGACTCCGAACGGCCCGTGCCTGGTCGACAATCCCTGGTCGGCACAGCCGGTCGACCCATCGCCCGTGCGAGGCGCATGATGCTCGCCTGTCTTTTTCCGGGCCAGGGCGCGCAAAGCCCCGGCTTCCTCCACCGGCTGCCCGAACATCGGGTCATCCGGGAGACCGTCGATCAGGCATCGGCGGCGCTTTCGATCGATGTCCTCTCGCTCGATACGTCAGATGCGCTGCGCTCGAGCGTGGCGGTGCAGATCGGCCTCGTCGTGGCCGGTGTGGCATCGGCGCGCCGTCTCGCCGATGAGGGGTTCGACATCGCAATGTGCGCCGGCTTGTCCGTCGGCGCCTACGCAGCGGCGGTGACCTGCGGCGCGCTCGGGTTCGAAGACGCGCTCGCGCTCGTGAAGCGGCGCGCCGAACTGATGGAAGCCGCCTACCCGGGCGGCTACGGCCTTGCCGCCATCGATGGGCTGACCGAGCACGAAGTCGAGGCACTGGCCGATCAGGTGGCACGGGAGCATGCAGTGCGCGTCTACGTCGGCAACGTCAACGCTCCCCGGCAGGTCGTCGTCGCGGGCTCCGATGAGGCACTTGAAGCATTCAATGCGCGTGCGCTCGAAGCGGGTGCGCATCGTGCCAAGCGACTCGCGGTCAGCGTCCCGTCGCATTGCGAGCTGCTTGCGGCTCAATCGGACGAATTGTCGTCGTATGCGGCCCAGATTCCGTTTCATGCGCCTCGCGCGCTCTACATCGGCAATCGTCGGGCGCGGCCGCTGCGCGCCCCGGACGCGATCCGCGAAGATCTGGCTACCAATATGCGCTATACCGTGCGCTGGTTCGACGCCCTGACATCGATCGTCGAACTGGGGGCATCGGTGCTCGTCGAAGCGCCCCCGGGCCAGGTGTTGACATCCATCGCACAGATCGCTTTTCCGGAGGTCCCCGCGTTCTCGGCGTGCGCGATGCCCGACGAGCGGCTCATTCCGGTGTTGCGCAAACGCATCACCCAGGAAACCAGATAGACGCATCGGCGATGCGCATTCTCGAGTGTGCGAAAATGCGCGGCCCTACGCGTTTGGATCGAACGGACCGCTTGACGCAAGAGCGCATATATCCATATCGTAGGGTCAATCCGATCGAATCTCAGCGAAGTCCGAGAATGCACCCGAATGGTGGAGACACATGGCGGTAAAACGATGCGCGCGCGAATCAGACGAATAAGAAGCGTCTTTTCGCGCTGGGGCGGGCCGAGCGGGGTTGTACTCGGCGCAATCGTCATCGCCGCGATCATGGTTGCACTGTCCGTGGTCTCGCTCTATCAGGGGCGGCTCAGCGCATTCGAGCGCGCCGAAGATATTTCCAAAAGCCTCGCGCTGATTGCCGAGCGAGACATTACGCGCAATTTCGAGATTTACGCGCTCTCGCTGCAAGCCGTCGTCGACGGTGTAAGCAGTCCGGTGACGATGGCATTGCCGCCGAAGGTGCGCCAGGACGTGCTTTTCGATCGCGCGACGACGGCCCAATACCTCGGGTCGGTGCTGGTGCTCGACGAGAAAGGTAATATCGTCCTCGATGCGGTCGGTCCCGTGCCCCGGCATGGCAATTTTTACCACCGTGAGTATTTTCAGGTCCACCGGGATCGCCCGGATGCCGGTCTTTACATCAGCGACCCGTTCCAGTCCCAGTTGCGAGCCGGCTCGCCGAGCATTGCGTTGAGCCGCAGGATTTCGCGCCCCGATGGCTCGTTCGCCGGCATCGCGCTCATGGCGATCAATCTCGAGTACTTTCACGACCTGTTCGCCGGGCTGGCTCTCGGGCCGCACGGCTCGATGTCGCTGATCGGCGAAGACGGCGTCATGGTGATGCGCCAACCGTTCGATCCCAAGATCATCGGTCGCAGTATCCGGTCTGCCAGCACGTTTCGCCGCTTCATGTCGGCGTCCGAAGGCACCTTTACGGACGTCGCTTCGATCGACGGCGTGCGCCGGCTCTACTACTTCAAGCACCTGAAAGGATTGCCGCTCATCATCATGACGGCCCAGGGCGAGGACGATATCTACGCGAGCTGGCAGCATCGGGCGCTGCCGGTCCTCGGACTGATGGTGGTGCTCGCGCTCGCGTTCGTCGCACTCGCCATCATGCTGAGCGTACAGCTGCGGCGGCGCCTGCTCGCCGAATCCGAATTGCAGCTGCTCGCCCGCGTGGACGGCCTTACCGGGTTGAACAATCGCCTCATGCTCGGTGAAATCCTCGAGCACGAATGGCGTGAGACGCGCCGCGCACGGCGCGCCCTTTCGCTGCTCTTCGTCGATATCGATCACTTCAAAGCCTACAACGATACCTACGGGCATCAGGCCGGCGACAATGCGCTGCTCGAGGTCGCGCGCTGCATCAGCGCGAACATCCGTTTGCCGAACGACAGTGCGGCACGCTACGGCGGCGAGGAGTTCCTGATCGTGCTGCCCGACACGCCGGCGACCGAGGCGGCTCAAATCGCCGAGCGGATTCGCAACGCAATTGCGAACCTCGACATCGTCCATGCGAGTAGCGAGTTCGGCCGCGTGACGGCGAGCATCGGTTTTGCGACCTGGGACCCGGAACGGGATGCCGACGAGCAAACCGATGCGGCCAAAGTGATCAAGGCCGCCGACGAGGCGCTCTATCACGCGAAGGCCGCAGGCCGCAACAAGGTGCTGCCGGGCGAGGCCGCCACGGCGAACTGAGAGGCGCGCAGCCGCAGCGTTTTTGATGTCGGGAAGCGGCCGGCGCGGCTTCCCGAACCGCTGCACGCTGGCGTGCTATGCGATCTCGAACTCGATTTTCCCGAACCCTTCGATCGTGCCGTGCACGCGAGCGGGCTCTTTCGCCATATAAAGCGGCGTGTACGAGCCCGTTGTCAGCACGGTACGCGCGGGAATCGAATGACCGTTTCGCAGCGTCTGCGCGACGAGCCATGCGACGAGGCGGCGCGGATCGCCCGCGGGATGCTTCGCGCGGCCGCTGAAAATCTCGTGCTCCCCGCAGCGAAACGAGACCTGCGGCGAAGCGAAATCGAAATTCTTGTCGTAGGGCCGCGAATCCCCGATCACGAGCGCACCGTTGTTCTGCAAATCCGCCAATTGCAGCAGCGGATCGATCTTGGGCCACCCCTCATAGCGGCTATCGACCACCTCGACGACCACCGACATCGTATCGATCGCGTCCAGCGTGTCTTCGGCCCGCTCGGCGAACGTCCGGTCGATATCCTCGGCAAAGCTGAACGCGATCTCGAGTTCGAGCCCGAGCCGCGTGTAGTCGGCCAGGCGCACGCCCTTCGCCGCGCCGAAAACGCGGCGCGCCGGCAATGGCGCATAGGACGGCTCGGCGGTGGGCGAGGCCGCTCCGATCTTGTAACCGGCGCATCCGCCCAACTCGGCGAGCACCGATTGCTGGACGACGTAGGCTTCCTCGGCATCCGCGGGCGTCAACGCAGCGATCGATCCCGCATCGATCAACCGATGCGTGCGGTGCGCCTCGATCAGTTGAGCGGCAAGCGTTTGTGTCGGGGTCATGATTCGCGTCTCCTCAATTCGAATGGCCTGCGATGGCATCGGACCAGCGTCTCGTCAGCGCGCTCGCAAACAACGGGCCACCCGCCCCGAACTGCGTCGGAGGATCAGAACTTATGGCGAAGGCCGACACGGCCGACCACCTGCCGGGAACTGCCCGACAAGTCGGCCGCACCCGGCACGTAGGCATTATCGAGGCTCGAGCCGGTCGCGTCGCCTCCGACTTTTTGGAACGCGCCCTGGATGTAGACATCGGTCCGGCTGGAAAGGTTGTAATCGGCCATCAAACCGAACGAATGAATCTTCGGCCTTGCGCTGCCGAGCGCGGTGTTGTACGTCTCCAGCGTGTAAACATATTGCGCGCCAACATAGAGCGTGGGCGTGAGCTGATACTTGCCGTTGATCTCGAAGTTCTGGAACCGGATCGAGGTCACGGCCGCACCGGCCAGCGGCCCGGTGACCGGCGCCAGCGTCTCGCCCGTCGTCATCTGATTGAGATAGCCATTGGCAGTCGGATCGCGCACGTCCGCATTCGTATAGGCGAAGCCCGCGGTCGCCGGGCCAAATGTATAGTTGACGCCCGCGCCGAAAATACGCAGCCGGCTTGCCACGAAATTGGTATCGCCGCCATTGCCGATCGCGCCCGTTGCATTGGCGGACGGATTGTTCGCCTGCAAGTAAGCCGCGGCAAAGAGCAATCCGGCATTCGCGTATTGCCCGCCAATGCTGTATTGGCGATTATTGGCGAAGTTCGTACTATTGCTGAAGCTATAAGTACCGCCGAATTGCGCGCCCGCGAAATCAGGGCTCAAATACTTGACGGTATTGTTGACGCGGAAGGTGTTGTCGGTGTTGTCGTTATCGAAAGGATGCGAGAACAGCAGACCGCCCCAACTGCCGTTGGCCGTCGTCGGCGCGAGGAAGTCCACCACCGAGTCGTATTGGCGGCCTACCGTCAGCGTGCCGTATGAATCGCTGGCCAGCCCCACATAAGCCTGCCGGCCGAACATCAGGCCGCCCTGGCCCAGACGTCCATTGCTCAGATTGAAACCGTTTTCGAGCTGAAACACCGCTTTGAGACCGTTACCCAGCGACTCGGTGCCCTTGAGCCCCCATCGGCTGCCCTGCACAAACCCGCTTTGCAACTCGTAGTCGTGATGACCGAGCACGTTGTTCGTGAAGTCGAAGCCTTCGTCGATCAGACCGTAAAGCGTCACGCTGTTCTGCGCGACCGCAGGCCCGGCGAATGCCGTCAGCACCGCCAGCGCCACGATATGCTTTTTCATGAAGCCTCCCAACCGTCCGCTTGGGTCATTTTTGTTGCGTTTTTGTTGTTTGGCCGGCATGACGCCGTCAGTCACTCATGGAGCGATGGTGGCATGACTGATCCGTTGCGTCTATCGGGAGACGAGCCCCGCTCGCGCAGTCGTTGCCCAATCGCCACTCGCCCATCAAACGACCGTTTGACACGACGCTGCGTGCGCGGTAAACGCGGGCCTCAATCCCGATCGCAAAAAATGGCGGTGATGAACGGCGCGACGTGGTGCACGATCGCATTGCTGTGCGCCGCGTCGACCGAGGCCTTGACCTTGGGCGTCGAGCCCCATACCACGGCGCCGTACGCGGAACGCGAAAGACGCGTGCCGCTGCCCTTGCGAAAAATCGGATCGCCCTCCTCGTAGCCGACTATCGCGAACACCGGGTAGCCGAACGCGCGCAAGTCCACCCCTTTGACGAGGTTGAAAGCGTTGATGGAATTCGATTCCACGCGCGTCGGCTCGCCGTCGATCTGTCCGGCGTCGATCAGGCTGTGGATAAACGTATGGGCGGACACATTGCAATGGAGCGCGTCGTCGAGCGGCGCGCATGCGCCCGCCTGGGGCAGCGCTGCGGCAATAGCGACGGCGGTGGCAGTGACGAGGTACTTGTTCATGCAAGTGGATGGAGTCGATCGAACCGTCCGGCGAAACGCGCGATGAGGCGGATTGCGCAGATGGACAACGAGCGATCCGCCGTTCCCGGCAACGCGACGAAGCCGACATTGACGCACTCGAAGGCGCCTGAAGGCACGCACTTTACCGTTTTTATCGATCTCTCGCTGCAACAGTCCGTAATCGCGCGATGCAAGGATGAACGCACTAAAAGTGAAAACCGTATATATTTGCACGGATGGATAATTGCGCCGATACGAACGCTCAAGCCGCCCCGCAAGTCCCGCCGCCGCGTACCTGGGACGCTCGACTCGCACGCTGGCTCGTCACGCCGCTCAAGGACACGCGCATCGTGCCCAACCACCTCACGACGCTGCGGCTCGTCACAGGCCTGGCCGGGGCGGCCGGTCTCGCCATGGGCGATTTTGCGTGGACCAATGCGGGCGCGTTGCTGATCGTGCTGTCCAATTTCATCGATCACACCGACGGCGAGCTCGCGCGCATCAGCGGCAAGTCGAGCCGGTTCGGGCATCTCTACGATCTCGCGAGCGATGCGCTCGTCACCGTCGCGCTGTTCGTGTCGATGGGCGTCGGGATCGCGAAACCGGGCGAATCGGCATTCGCGTTGCCCATTGCGCTGGGGGCGATCGCGGGCGTTGCCGTCGCGCTGATTTTCTATCTGCGCATGCGCATCGAATCGATCGCGGGCAAGGCGGGGACGCGCCAGGCATTCGCCGTCGGCTTCGAGACCGAAGACGTGCTGTACCTGCTGCCGCTCGTCACGCTCGCGCATGGGATCGAACCGTTCATCGATGCGGCCGCGATCGGCGCGCCGCTCTTCGCCGTCTGGGTCACGTTCGATTATTGGCGAGTCGTGCGGCGGGGGCGCCCTGCGCGGCAAGCGGCCGAGCTGCGGATGTCGCGATGAGCGGGCCCGCCTCCGAAGATAACGCGCTGGCCACGCGCGAAGCGCCCGCGATGCCGCAAAATCACGCCGATGCCGGCTCGCTCGATCGGCAGTTGGCCGCGCGACTCGATCGGCTTGCTCCCGCTGGATTGCAGCGCGAGTTCGCGCGACAGGGCGCATTCCTCTATCTCGAGGATTTCTTGCCGGCCGAGGTGACCGCAAGACTGGCCGCGCTCGCACACGCGCTGTTGCCGGCCGTCAATCGCAACTATCTGCCCGGACACAAGCAAGGCGGCAGCGTCAGCCGTCATACGATCGACCGGCTCGCGCCGTTCATCGCCGAGCTCTACCGCTCGCGCGAACTGATGGCATGGCTCGAATCGATCACCGGCGCCCGCCTGCTGCCATCGCCCGGGGACGACCCCCACGCTTACGCCCTCTATTACTACACGCGCGCCGGCGATCACATCGGTTGGCACTACGACACCTCCTACTACGAAGGCACGCGCTATACGGTGTTGCTCGGCGTCGTCGACGATTCGTCGTGCCGGCTCGACTACGAGCTGCATACTCGCACGCCGAACGTCTCACCCGTCGCCGGCTCGATTCAATATCCCCCAGGAGCGCTCGTCCTGTTCGACGGCGACAAGCTGCGACACCGGATCACGCCCGCGGGTGCCAACGAGATGCGTGTTTCGCTCACGTTCGAATACGTCACCGATGCGCGCATGCGCCCCTGGCGGCGCTTCATTTCGAACATGAAAGACGCCGTTGCCTACTTCGGCTTTCGGCAGGTGTTCAGCAAGCCATCGCTGCGCGCGAGCGCGGGCGGCGGACCGGGGGACTCCGCATGACCCGGGCGGCCTTGGCGTTGCTCTCGCTGGGCACCGCTGTCTTCGTTGCGCTCATTGCATGGCAGGGATTCGGCGCGGTGGCCGGTACGCTCGCCGCGGCCGGATGGGGGCTCGCGCTCGTCGCGCTCTTTCATTTGCTGCCGCTCGTCATCGATGCGGGTGCGATTCGCGTGCTCGCGACGCGGCATACGACATTGACCGATACGGTTTTCGCGCGCTGGGCCGGCGAATCGGTCAACAGCTTGTTGCCGGCCGGCCAGCTGGGCGGCCCGGTGCTGATGGCCCGTCATCTGGCGCAACGCGGCATGCCGATGCCGAGCGCCGCCGCGGCCGTCACGGTCAGCACCACGATGCAGGCCGTGGCGCAAATCGTCTTCGCCTGCCTCGGACTCGCCGCGTTCGCGGCCGTCGCGGCGGTTCCGGCCCGCTTGGCCACACCGGTCGTGCGCATGGCGATGCTGATCGCGGGCGTTGCGCTCGGCGTCTGCGTCGCGGCATTTTTCATCGCCCAGCAGCGCGGCGTATTCGGCCGCCTCGTGCGTGCGGCGTCGAAGGTGTTCGGCAAGCGCGATGGCGGCGCGCTCGCCGCGCGGGCCGATACCATCGACGAACACGTACGCGCGCTCTACCTTCGCCGGGGCCGCGTGGCGGCCACGTTTGCCTTCAGCCTGGCCGGCTGGGTCGTCGGCACGGGCGAAGTCTGGCTTGCGCTGCGCTTTCTCGGTCATCCGGTCGGCTGGCTCGATGCGTTGCTGCTCGAAAGCGTGGGGCAGGCCATCCGAGGCGCCGCATTTGCTATTCCGGGTTCGCTCGGCGCTCAGGAAGGCGGCTACCTGCTGCTCGCACCGCTCGTGGGGCTGCCGCCCGAAACCGCGCTGGCGCTCTCGCTGGCCAAACGGGCGCGCGAGCTCGCGCTGGGCTTGCCCGGCCTCGTTTATCTGCATTGGAGCGAACGCAGATGGCGGCAACGCCGCGCAGCCGCAACGGGCCCGGTCGATGACGACGGGCCGCGGCCCGGGGCATCGATTTTATAGCTTCGACTTCACGAGCCGGTCACTTCAGCCGGCCCCTTGCAAGGAGACAATCGCTATGCGAGCGATCATTCTCGCGGCCGGGCTCGGCCTGCGTCTGCAGATGCCGGCCGGCGAGCAGCATCCGAAATGCCTGCTGCGCTTTCAGGGCATCACGTTGCTCGAGCGCCACCTGCGTGCACTGCGCAGCGCGGGCGTCACCGAAGTGGTCCTTGCGCTCGGTTTCGAGCCGCAACAGGTGCGCGCCGAACTGGCGCGCATCGAGTGGCAGCCGGCGCCCGAAATCGTGCTCAACCCGCGCTATGAGCTCGGCAGCGTCCTGACCGTTCACACCGTTGCGAATGCGCTCACGCGCGGCGGCGACGTCTTGCTGATGGATGCCGATGTCCTCTACGACGAAGCGATCCTGCGGGCCCTGACGGCCGGTGCCAGCGCGAACCGCGTGCTGCTCGATCGCGACTTCGAGGCGGGAGACGAGCCGGTCAAACTCTGTCTCAAGAACGGCGTGCCCATCGAGCTTCGCAAGCAGCTCGCGGTAGGGCTCGACTACGACACGATCGGCGAATCGGTAGGCTTTTTTCGCTTTCGCGAAGACACGGCGCGGCGACTCGCGCAGATCGTCGCGCAATACGTCGACGACGGCCGAAGCAACATGCCGCACGAGGAAGCCGTACGCGATCTGCTGCTCGAAAGCGGCAACCGTTTCGAGGTGGCCGATGTCACCGGCATGCCTTGGGTCGAAATCGACTTTCCCAACGATGTGAAGCGGGCCGAGCAGGAAGTGCTGCCGCGCCTCGCACCGATTGCAGGAGCCATTCAATGAATGCACGCGAACCGATGAACTCCGCCCCGGCACGCTCCCGTTTTGCGCGGCTGCGCGAGATGATCGCGAGCCAGGAACTCGAATTCATCATGGAGGCACATAACGGCTTGTCCGCGCGCATCGTGCGCGAGGCTGGCTTCAAAGGCATCTGGGCCTCGGGCCTCGCCATTTCCGCGCAGTTCGGCGTGCGCGACAACAACGAAGCCAGTTGGACGCAGGTGGTCGACACACTCGAGTTCATGGCCGATGCGAGCGATCTGCCGATCCTGCTCGACGGCGATACCGGCTATGGCAACTTCAACAACGTGCGCCGGCTGGTGCGCAAGCTCGAGCAGCGCGGCATTGCGGGCGTGTGCATCGAAGACAAGCAGTTTCCGAAGACGAACAGCTTCATCGGCGGCGAGCGCCAGCCGCTGGCCGATATCGACGAATTCTGCGGCAAGATCAAGGCCGGCAAGGATTCGCAGTGCGAAGCGGATTTCTCGATCGTCGCGCGCGTCGAAGCGCTCATCGCCGGGTGGGGCATGGACGAGGCGCTCAAGCGTGCCGAAGCTTATCGCGCCGCCGGTGCCGATGCGATCCTCATCCACAGCAAACTGTCGCGTCCCGACGAAATCCTGACCTTCGCGCGCGAATGGGCGGGCCGTGCGCCGCTCGTCATCGTGCCGACGAAGTACTACAGCACGCCTACCGAGGTGTTTCGCAAGGCCGGCATCAGCCTCGTCATCTGGGCCAATCATTTGATCCGTGCCGCCGCGTCGTCGATGCAGGCGGTAGCAAGAGAGATTCGCGACAGCGAAACGCTCGTGAACGTGGAAGAACGCATCGCGACCGTCGACGAGATCTTCCGCCTGCAAGACGCCGACGAATACTCGAGCGCCGAGCGCCTTTATCTGTCCAGCACACGGCGCGCCGGCGGCGCCGTGGTGCTGGCCGCCAGCCGCGGCCGCGGGCTGGAAGCCGTCACGGAAGACCGACCGAAAGTCATGCTTCCCGTCGCAGGCAAACCGCTTTTGCGCTGGCTCGTCGACGCGTTCAAGCAGCAACGGGTCAACGAGATCACCGTAGTCGGAGGCTATCGCGCCGATGCGATCGAGCCGACCGGCATCCGGCTCGTCGTCAACGAGCAGCACGCTCAAACGGGCGAACTCGCATCGCTCGCCTGCGCACGCGATGCGCTCGCCGGCGACACCGTTATCTCGTACGGCGATCTGCTCTTTCGCCATTACATCCTGCGCGATCTCGTCGAAAGCGATGCGCCGTTCACGGTCGTCGTCGACTCGTCGCAAACGCAACCGTCGAACCGCAGTGTGCGCGATTTCGCGTACTGCTCGGCGGCCGACGACCGCGCACTGTTCGGACAGAAAACCTATCTCGAGCGCATCCGCTCCGGCTCGCATGCGGATGCCGCTGCCCATGGCCGATGGATCGGTCTGCTGGGCGTGCGGGGCGCCGGATGCGCCCGGCTGACGGCCATGCTGGACGAAATGCGGCTGCAGCCCGATTTCGACGCGCTCGATATGCCGGCGCTGATCAATGCGCTGATCGACGCGGGCGAGCGCATCGAAGTGCAGTACGTTCACGGGCATTGGTGCGGCGTCAACGATCTCGAAGATTTCCGCCGCGCCGGCGATTTCGCGCACGCACAAGCGCCGCTGGGCGCCGCGCGCAACGGCGGGGCCAACGGAGGCCCGCGGTGATCGAAGCGCAACAGTTCGTCGAGGCGGCGCGCCGGCATGGGTTCCACTGGTACGGCGGCGTGCCCTGTTCGTTTCTGACGCCGTTCATCAACTATGTGCTGCAAGACCCCGGACTGCACTATGTCAGCGCGGCCAATGAAGGGGACGCCGTGGCATTCGCGGCAGGCATCGCACTCGGCGCGCGCAACGGCGTGCGGGCCGTCACGATGATGCAGAACTCCGGGCTCGGCAATGCGGTGAGTCCGCTGACTTCGCTGACCTGGACGTTCCGGCTGCCGCAACTGCTGATCGTCACCTGGCGCGGAGAGCCCGGCGTGTCGGACGAGCCGCAGCACGCGTTGATGGGTCCGATCACGCCGAAACTGCTCGAGACGATGGAAATACCATGGGAACGCTTTCCTTGCGAAGTGCACGAGATCGAGCCCGCGCTCGGGCGCGCCGTCGCCCATATGAACGAGACGGGCCGCCCGTATGCTCTAGTGATGCAAAAAGGCAGCGTCGCGCCGTATCCGCTGAGCGGGCAGCCCGTCGCGCGTGCGACCCATTGCCAACCTCGCGCACAGTGGCGGGGGCTGCCGGTCGATTCGCTGCCTACGCGGCACGAGGCGTTACAGCGCGTCATCGAGCTCACGCCGCCCGATTCGACCGTCGTTCTCGCATCGACAGGTTTCTCGGGACGCGAACTCTACGCGATCGACGACCGCCCGAATCAGCTCTATATGGTAGGTTCGATGGGTTGCGTGACGTTGTTGGCGCTCGGCTTGTCGCTCGCGCGGCCCGATTTGCGCGTCGTCGCGCTCGACGGCGACGGAGCCGCGCTGATGCGCATGAGCGCATTCGCAACGCTCGGCGCTTACGGCCGGGGCAATCTGCTGCATCTGCTCGTCGATAACGGCGTGCACGATTCGACGGGCGGCCAGGCCACGGTCTCGCCGCACGTCTCCTTCGCCGCGATTGCCGCCGCCTGCGGTTACGCGTCGGCCATCGAGGGCGACGATGCGAGCGTGATCGATGCGCTCTTCGACGATGCCGGCCCGAGCTTGCCCGACGCGCCTCGCTTCGCGCGACTGACCGTGCGCCGCGGTACGCCCGAGGGACTACCGCGGCCCACCGTCTCCCCGGTCGACGTCAAGACGCGGCTCATGCGCCATCTCGGCGCCCCTACCGGAGTGTGATCGATGCTGCTGCTCAACCCTGGCCCCGTAACGTTGACGGAGCGCGTCCGCCAAAGCCTGCTCCGAACCGATCTATGCCATCGCGAAAGCGAGTTCTACGACTTGCAGGACGAAGCGCGCGCGCGTTTGCTCGACGTCTACGGTCTTGACGCCGCGACCTGGTCCGCCACCGTGCTGACCGGGTCGGGCACGGCCGCCGTCGAAAGCATGGTTGCCTCGCTCGTACCGCGCGAGGGCAAGCTGCTCGTCGTGCAAAACGGCGTCTACGGCGAGCGGATCGTCGATATCGCGCGGCAGTACGGCATTGCGCACGACGCACTCGTCCATGAGTGGACGGCCGCGCCCGATCTCGGCCGCATCGCGGCGCAGCTCGAGGCCGATCGCGCGATCACGCACGTTGCCGTGATCCATCACGAGACGACGAGCGGGCGCCTCAATGACATCGACGCAATCGGCCAGCTCTGCAACGAGCGAGGCGTGCGTCTGCTCGTCGACGCGGTGAGCAGCTTCGGCGCCGAGGCAATCGATTTCGCGAGCGGCGCGATTGCGGCGGTTGCGGCCGGCGCCAACAAGTGTCTCCACGGCGTGCCCGGAGCGGCATTCGTCATTGCCCGGCACGATGCGCTCGAACACGCGGTGAGCCGGACCTACTACCTCGATCTGAGCCGCCTGGCGCGCTTGCAAGCCGAGCGCAACACGCCGTTCACGCCGGCCGTGCACGCTTACTATGCGCTCGTCGAAGCGTTGCGCGAATTCCGCGACGAAGGCGGCTGGCAGGCGCGTCATGCGCGTTACGCGGCCCTCGCCGAGCAAGCCCGCGCCGGGCTGGCCGCGCTCGGAATCGAGGCCGTGCTGCCGCCCGAACGTTCGTCCGTCGTGCTGCGCGCCTATCGGCTGCCGCAAGGCGTGCCGTTCGAGCCGTTCCACGACGGGCTCAAGGCGCACGGGTTCGTGATCTATCCAGGTCAGCGTGCGCTGTACGACAGCGTCTTTCGTATTTCGACGATGGGCGCGATCGAGGCCGGCGATATCGACCGGTTCTTGCAGGCGGTCCGGTCCTCGATCAAATAGCGCGAGCGTATTCGGAGAACAAACGATGACCGCAGTACCGCAGTACGATTTTCGCAGCGACACCGTGACCCGGCCCGACGCGGGCATGCGCGCCGCGATGGCGGAAGCCCTCGTCGGCGACGACGTATTCGGCGACGACCCCACCGTCAAGCGCCTCGAAGCGGAACTCGCCGGGCGGCTCGGCAAGGAAGCCGCGCTTTTCGTTCCGTCGGGAACGCAATCGAACCTCATCGCGCTGATGGCGCATTGCGAACGCGGCGACGAGTATCTCGTCGGGCAGCAGGCTCACTGCTACCGCTGGGAAGCGGGCGGCGCGGCGGTGCTGGGCAGCATCCAGCCTCAACCGATCGAAAATCAGGCCGACGGCACGCTGCGTCTGGCCGACATCGAAGCCGCGATCAAGCCCGACGATCCGCACTTCGCCCGCTCGCGGCTTCTGGCTCTCGAGAACACCATCGGCGGTAAGGTATTGCCGATCGCCTATATGGAAGAAGCGGCGGCCTTGGCGCGCCGCCACGGGCTCGCCTGCCACCTCGACGGGGCGCGCGTGTTCAATGCGGCCGTCGCGCTCGGCGAACCGGTCGCCAGGCTTGCGCGACCGTTCGATACCGTCTCGGTCTGCCTGTCGAAAGGGCTCGGTGCCCCTGTTGGGTCGGTGCTCGTCGGCTCCGCCGCGCTGATCGCGAAGGCGCGCCGCCTGCGCAAGATGTTGGGCGGCGGCCTAAGACAAGTCGGCATTCTGGCCGCCGCGGGCCTTTACGCGCTCGAGCATAACGTCGACCGGCTGGCCGCCGATCACGCGAACGCGAAAACGCTGGCGCTGGAGCTGGGCAAGCTGCCCGGCGTGACGGTTGCCGAGCCCGATACGAACATCGTATTCGTCGAGATCGCGCCGCGGTACGCAAGCGCATTCGCCGCGTATCTCGCCGATCACGGCATCGGCATCACGTCCGCATATGGCGCGACGCGCCAGCGTTGGGTGACCCATCTCGATGTGGATCGCGAAGCGGTCGAGCATGCGCTCGCCGTCGCGACGGAATTCTTTTCGATGCAGACCTGATTGAGCAGGCAGCGGATCATGGAAGCCACGAATTTTTCCTTGCGCGCGTACTTCGAGCGGATCGGCTACCGGGGTCCGGAAGCGACCGATCGGCAAACACTGACGGCAATCATGCGGCACCAGCTGCGCGCTGTGCCGTTCGAAAACCTCGACGTGCAGGCGGGCAAGGTCGTCTCGCTCGTGCCTGAAGACATCGTCGAGAAGATTCTCGACAACGGGCGAGGCGGCTACTGCTATGAGGTCAACGGGCTGTTCGCCATGGCGGTGCAGGCGCTTGGCGTGCCCTATCGTATGGTGGGCGCTCGTCCGCGCACCTATGCGAGCCGCCGGCCGAAGACGCATATGGCGCTCATTCTCACGTTCGAGGGCGAGCGGTGGCTTTTCGACCTCGGCTTCGGCAGCCACGGTATCCGTGCGCCCCTATCGCTCGATCGCCCCGACACTGACGTCGTGCAGGACTTCGATACCTATCGGCTCGAGAAAATCGGCGACGATCGGTATCTGTTACGAACCGTCGTGGAAGGGAAATGGGCCGATCAATACGAGTTCGATCTTTCTCCCCAGGAATGGGTGGACTTCGTGCCGGCCAATTTTCTGAATTCGAAGCATCCCGATTCGATCTTCGTCCAGCACCTGGTTGCCGTCCGGCAGACGGACGAAGGGCGCATAATTCTCCTCGACAATACGTTCAAGATCATCGCACGGGGCCAAATGGAGTCACGCAGCGTTGCGCCGCACGAACGCGATGCCGTCTTGCTCAGTGAATTCGGGATCATCGCGCCACGTTAGCGGCACGGACGACACGGAACGCGCGGATGACGCGGACGGCGGACGGGTGGAGCGGCCCAGCTGTCACAAAACCGGGGCCGCCCTCGTCTTGAGAGTGTCCCCTCGTCGTCACCGGCGGCAACGCCGCTCATCAGCATGGATACGCCACATCTCAGTTCAGCCCCCGATCCGTTCGACGCGTTGCGTCCGCGTCTTTTCGCCATTGCCTACCGCATGCTGGGTACACGTGCCGACGCGGACGACGTACTTCAGGACGCCTGGTTGCGCTGGCATCAGACGGATCGCGCCGTAATCCAGTCACCCGAGGCCTGGCTCGTCACGATCGTCACGCGCCTGGCCATCGACCGGCTGCGAGCCGCCAAGGCTGAACGCGATCATTACGTGGGATCCTGGCTACCTGAACCGCTGGTCGAAATCGACGAGCGCACGCCGGAAACGGCTGCGGAGCTCGCAAGCGAGCTTTCTGTCGCCCTGCTCTGGGTGCTCGAGCGACTCGCTCCCGAAGAGCGGGCCGCGTTCTTGTTGCGTCAGGCATTCGATCAGGACTACGAAGAGATCGCCGCGCTGCTCGGCAAGAGCGAAACGGCCTGCCGGCAGATGGTGCATCGTGCGGTGGAACGGGTCCGGCAACAGCGTGTGAGGTTCGATGTCTCCGAAGAAGCGCACCGGCGCGTCGTGGCGAAGTTCAAGAAAGCCGCGGAAACCGGAGATCGCAATGCCATCCAGGCGCTGCTCGCGGACGATGTCGAGCTCATCGGGGATGGCGGCGGCAAGGTGCCGTCGACGCTCAAGATTTTGCGCGGTGCCTATCGCATCGCCAATCTTTATTGGGCGACCTACCGGCGCTACCCGCAAATCGTCTATCGCATGGCACGCATCAACGGCGAGGCAGGCCTTTTACGTTATGTCGACGGCCAGCTCGAATCGGCACAGACGTTCGTCGTCGACGGCGAGCGGATCGTCGCGGCGTATCTCGTGCGCAACCCCGACAAGCTTGCCCACATTCCCCCGCTCCAGCGATGACCGCCCGGAGCGGCTCGTTGGGCGAGCAAGCGGGCGAATCGCACTGTCACAAACGCGCGGGCGCTACCGTCTTGAAGGTATGGAGGCCGCACGGTGCGGCACTCCGCTTTCATCGAAAAGGGTAACGTCATGACCGCTTCACCTCGTATCGACTACCGCAAACTTGCACCGAAGGCATTTCAGACCCTGTATCAGCTCTCGACCGGCTTGCGGCGCGACCTGCTGGGCCAACGGCTCATCGATCTCGTATTCCTGCGGGTCTCGCAGATCAACGGTTGCGCATTTTGCATCGACATGCATTGGCGCGATCTGATCGAGCTCGGCGTCGAGCCGCGTCACCTGAACGCCGTAGCGGGCTGGCGCGAGGCACCGTTCTTCGACGCACGCGAGCGTGCCGCGTTCGAGTGGGCGGAAATCGTCACCACGATCGCGACGAGCGATGCAAGCGACGAAGCCTTCGCGAGGTTGCGCGAGCACTTCAGCGACGAGGAAATCGCGGAGCTCGGATTCGTGATCGCAGCCATCAACGCATGGAATCGCCTCAACGTGAGCTTGCGCGTTCCAGTGCCGCAAACGGTCTGACCGAAGGGCGGACGCTTCGCGTTTTCTGGCGTGCCGCCTGAGCGATCGCGGATCTCTTTTGGGCGGCCGAAAAGAAAATGCGCGCTGGGACAGGCACGGGCGCGCCGGCCGTGCCGGAGCCCGCCGTGTGCGTCGCGACGCCCCGCCCTATTGCGCCGAATCGCGCCACACCACAGCAAGCGCAGTCATCAATGCGGGGCCGATGAAGAGGCCGACGAGCCCGAAAGTCTGCGCGCCACCGAGAATTCCGAACAGCACGAGTAAAAACGGTAATCGCGCCGTATTGCCGATCATCACCGGGCGCACGAAGTGCTCGGCCACGAATACGACGACGGCGCCCGTCGCCAGCACGGCGAACGCGCCCGTCGCCGAACCATGCGAGAAAAGCCACAGCGCGGCAACGCAAAAGACGATCGGCGCGCAAAACGGCAACATCGCGGCGATGGCCGTCAAAAGGCTCAGCGCAGCGGCGTGCGGCAAACCGGCGAGTACGTAAGCGATGCCGATCAAGGCACCTTCGCCGAAGCCCACGACGACGAGTCCCGTCACCGTACCGCGGACCGCCGCGGCCATCCGCACGGCAAGGCGCGCGCCCGCCATGCCGAAAAGACGCCGCACCGCCCTGACCGACTGATCGGCGAGCTGGGGGCCGGTCCTCAAAAGAACGAACAACACCAGCAGCATGAAGCCCAGGTGCACGATGCCGCGCAGCGCGAGAAAGCCGACGTGCCGGCCGACCGTGACGACCGTCGCCGTGCCGTGCAACTGCTCCATGGCCGGCGAGCCGATCAACGGGCGAGCGAGATTGGCGCTCCACCAGTCGGCGACCTGGCTACCGAACGGCAGCTTCGACAGAAGGGCTGGCACGGGAATGCCGTTGGCGATGGCGTCCTTGAACCATGCGGCAAGGTCATGCATCTCGCTCACGGTCTGGGCAAAGACGACAACCACCGGCACGACGACGAACAAGCCGACGGCGATCGTCAGCAACAGCGCGATCGCGCTGGCCTTGCGCGGCTCGTGCTGCGGACCGGATATCCGCAACAGCAGCGGCCACAGGGCGATGGTGACGACAGCAGCCCAGACGACAGGCCCGATGAAATCGCGTATCACCCAGAGCGCAAGCCCGATGAGCACTACGTTGAGCACGAGCCATGCGATCCGCTGCGCCTTGCGGGTGTCGCGCATCGGGGAAAGGAGAGGATGATTGGATGACATCGGAAACGCTCGCATCTGGGGGACGATGGGACCACATGTTATAGGATCGATTCCACGATCTATGCTGCATTGACTCCGTCAGCGTTTGCCTACGAGCGCGACGCCCGACGGGACCCACTTTTTGTCGGGAGTCTCCATGCGTCCTCGCTGCATTGGCCTACCGCATCGCCCGGCCCTGCGCACCGCGTTTCCGAGCCGCCATGCGCGCCCGGTGAGCGCCATCCTTGCCTGCCTGTCGACGGCGCTTTGCCTCGCTAGTCCGCTCGCGCACGCGGCCGACGACGAGGCCGCTCCGCCCGACACGCCCGTCAGTGCGCATGCGGCGCCGGCAGCGGCCGTGTCGACCGCTTCCGGGGCCTCCGCCGCCGTGGCGGCATCGACCGCATTGCCGGCGCCGAACGAAACATCGAAGGTCACGGAGCACACGATCGGCATCGACGGCCACCGGATCGCTTATCGCGCAACCGCGGGCACGCTGCTGATACGCGATGCAAAAGGCGAGCCTGACGCCAGCATGTTCTATGTCGCCTACACGGCGCGCGGCGGCAACGCCGCACATCGACCGGTGACGTTTCTCTTCAACGGCGGCCCGGGCGCGAGCAGCATCTTTCTGCTCATCGGCTCGCTCGGGCCGAAACGGGTGCATACGCAAAGCCCGGCGCCCACGCCGGCCGCGCCCTACCCGCTCGCCGACAATCCCGATTCCCTGCTCGACAAGAGCGATCTCGTGTTCATCGATGCGGTGGGGACGGGTTTCTCGCGCCCGATCGGCCACGGAAGCGGCAAGGAGTTTTATGGCGTCGACGGCGATCTCGACGCGTTCGTCCGCTTTATCGACCGGTATTTGACCGTCAACCAGCGGTGGAACTCGCCCAAATTTCTAATGGGCGAATCGTACGGCGCGACGCGGGCCGCCATGCTCGCCTACCGTCTGGGCCAGCATCAAATCGCAGTCAACGGCGTCGTACTGCTTTCGTCGGTGCTGAATGCGAACGTGCATGCGCCCGGTTACGATCTCGCCAGTGTGCGCTATCTGCCATCGTATGCAGCCGTCGCGTGGTACCACGGCAAAATCCGCGATACGGGCGCCGCCGATCTGCCCGCATTTCTCGACGAGGTGCGCGCATTCGCGGCGGGGCCCTATTCGGCGGCACTGGCCAAGGGAGACGCACTGCCTGACAGCGAACGCGATGCCGTCGCGGCGCAGCTCGCGCACTACACCGGACTCGACGTGCAATATGTGATCGCCGCCCACCTGCGTGTACGGCCATCTCAGTTCCGCCAGGTACTGTTGCGCGACGAGGCGCGCAGCGTCGGCCGCTACGATGGGCGTTTCAAGGGAATCGAAGCGGATTCGACATTGGATTCGCCTGACTTCGATCCATCGGAAAAATACATTGTGAGCGCGTTCGATGCGGCTTTCCACGAGCACCTCGCGCGCGACCTCGACTACCAGTCGCCGCTCCCCTACCTGGTCTTCAACAGCAAGGTACTCAGCGCCTGGAACTCGAAACATCGCATGTGGTGGGGCGAAACGCTCCAAGTGCCCTATGCCGCGGGCGACCTCGCCGAAGCGATGCGACAGGATCCCGGCTTGCGCGTGCTGTCCGCCAACGGCTACTTCGATCTCGCGACGCCCTTTTTCTCGACCGAATACGACCTGGCCCATCTGGGCCTGGAGCCCTCGCTGCGCTCGCACATAGAAATTACGCACTATGCGAGCGGCCACATGATCTACCTCGACGATGCGGCGCTGCACGAGCTCAAACGAGACCTGGCGCGTTTTTACGATACCGCGACAAGGCGCGATGCCCGCCGATGACCGGCACCGGCGGGCATTTTTCCTTGCGTTGTCTATTGCAAGCCAAAAGCCAGCATGACTTGCCGCGAATCGGGGTCGACGGTGAGCAGCCAATATTTGCCGGCGAAGTGCGTCAGCGCAGGCGTGAAGCGACTCCTTAGAGGATGGCCGTCCGAAGTGACGACGCTGTCGACCAGGAATTGCGGAACATTCGACTGCTTGCCCTGATACTGGGCCACGGAAGAAAGGCGCCCGTCCGAGTGCGCGGGAAAGACCATCAGCGAGCGGTTCGCTGCGCCCGCCGAGGCCGCCGCCACCGCACCGGTAGTCGTGGGCTGCCACCCATCGGCCGTTGCGACGGGTTGATTGCCGAAAGTCGACAGCGCGCCGTCGGTATAGTCCACGAGTGTCAGCCAGTACAACGAATAGCCGTTGTGCGACCGGTAGTAGAAGTACGCCTGGCCGGGCGTGTACACCGCAACCGGTTGATCGTCGGTTCGCGCGGCGTAGGGAGGTTGCCCCACACCGTACATGTTGTCGAACGGCGACCAGTGCGAGTCCGGTCCCTGACGCCAGGCGCGGTGAAGCAAACTATCGCCGCGTGCTTTCCAGACCAGCCATAACTGATTGCTGAGCGCGAGCGAAACCGAGGCCGGCATCGCATCGGTCAGCGCAACCTGTCCCTGCGCGGTCACCGGCCCCTGGGACGACCATGCGCCATCTCGATGCTGCAACCATTGAATTGCTCCGCCCGTATCGGCATAAAAGCAGTTGAGCACGCCTTGATGAGCGACGAGACAACCGCCCGTCGACGCATCGGCAACACCGATCGGCTCGAACTCGCTCCACTGACCGGTATGAGTCCCGACGAGCAACTGGCTGCCCTGCTTCACGCAGACCCACAGTCGGCCGCCGTGTTCCAGCAACGACGGCGTCGCGTCGGTCAGTAATGGAACGCCTTGCGATTGCAGCAGGCCTCCCTGCGCGAGCCAGGCGGCCACGTCATCGCGGTCGTGCACGTTCGGGCCGCTGCTTTCTCCAGTTTTCGGCGGCGCGCCTCGCATCGCGATTTTGAAGATGCTGTGAAAGTCGAGCAATGTACCCACCCAGCGCCGATAACCGTCGCCCACTTTCAGCCATCGGTAGGCCTTGGGGTCGGTCGGAAATTCCCGCCGATAAGCCATCTCCCCCGGTTTCACGACGGTGAAGAGCGGCGAGTAATTGTTCTTGTCATCGGCGCTGAGCGGCAAATCTGGGAGCAAGCGGTGCGACCGGGCGCTGGCCGGCAATGCGCCGCGCTTGAATGCCTCGTAGACGTCGCGAATCGCTTCACGCAGGGCCGCGCGCATGACGTTTCGGTTCGCCCGGTTGGCTTCGTCGAAGTACCGGCCGTCGCCAAAGGCGATCCAGTGGTCGCCCGCCTCGTTGCGCACCCAAAGGCCGTTATAGCTGTCCTCGTTGTGCATCAGGTTCGAGCATGCATCGGGCGCGAAGTGAACGGTCGAAGTATGCGCCGCGTTGAAATCATGCATATGCCGGCGCGGCGTACGCAGATGACCGGCGGAATAGCTGTCGGTCAGATAGTGGCACGCGAAAGCGAGGTACACGTAAGCTCGCAACAGCGCCGTGTTGGCAGCGGGACCGGACTGGCCGTGGCCTTCGGCCGCCGTCTTCATCGCGAGCGAGAGCCCTGCGGAATAGACGACACGGGCATGCTCGCCGAAATGATCCCAGTTGTAGGAGACCAGCCACATAAAGCGGCCCCAGTCGCCGATGGACTGGTAGTAGTTCGATTTGCCGGAGCCGCCCGTCGCCTGGTTGTATTGGGCATTCCATTTATCGCCGAACTTTTCGTAGGCGACGTGGGCCGGATCGCCCGACAGAATCGCTTCTGTCAACGCCTGGAACTCTTCCTGCATGATGGCGAGAATCCGGCCGATCTCGCCGGTGTCGCCATGGTCGAGGGTATCGAACGCATCCTTGAATGCGCGCTCCGTGTCGGATTGGTCCGAAATCGGCTTGGTGGGAATGGCGTAGAAGTCGCCGGCCAATGCGAGAATCTGCCCGAACTTGAGTTTGGCACCGTTGCTCAATTTGAATTCATAGGTGGCGGCATCGGCGAATGAGCCATCCGCCATCGGCAGCGACATGCCGTCGACGACGGACCAATGTTCAGCGCTGTCGAAAAAGCGGGTGCCCACTGGACGGCCCCCCGCGAGTGCAGAGCGAATGCGAAAACGAACCGGTCTATACGGTGCGCCGAGATCGTCGGTATCGGCAGGTGCGTCGGTAACGTCATGGCTTGACATGGCTGGCCCCTCGTCAGTGATTTCGTTGTGGGTTGAAGCGTGTCAATGATCGGACGACGGGCAAGCGCGCAACAAGTCCAAACTTTGCATCTATTGCGCTACGCTCATGAAAACCTGAGGACCTCATGATCGACGACGATCGTTATGCCCGCGCCGTGCTGCGCCATACCGAGCATGTGCTCGAACTGTTCGTGGGCGAGCGGCTGATCAACAAGATCTTTGCGCGCGTGTTCCAGTCCCACGCCATGGGACGACTCGTCATTGCGCATTTCGACTGGAAAGCCGGCGTGGGGCCGCGTCCCACCCTGGCCACCTTGCAGGCGCAAACGGGCAGCGGTCGCACCCTGGCCGCTTTCATCGGCATCGCGAAGGTGGCACGACTCGTGTCGGTCGAGCCGGACCCGACGGACCGGAGGCAGAAGTTCCTCGTCCCCGGCCCGCGGGTCGTCGAGGGACTGAGGACTTGGCTGCGGCATCATCTCGAACTCGCGCATGCCATCGGCATCATGCCGGCCGAATGCGCGAACCGGCTGGATGAAGACAACGCATACTTCGAGCGCTTCGTCAGGGCATCGATCATCGTCATCGACGGCGTGGCCGAAGCAGGCAAGCGCTTTACGCAGTGGCAATGGTTCGAGGATCACGAATGCGGGCAACGCATTGCCTATGCGCTGCTGCGCGCGCACTATCAGGCGTGTCTCGCCGCGCGCACGCCGGTTGACGAGGCGTTGGACCTCGCGATCAGCGGCGCGGCTGTGGCCAACATGCTGGGACTGTCGAAGTCGCACGTGCGCAACGTGCTCAATGGCGCGGAAGCGCGCGGCGCGCTCTCGCACGACGAGTCGCGCAGGACCATGCGGTTGACCAGTGAGTTTCTGCGCGAGGCCCGCGATCAGTTCGTCAACGTGTTGACGTTGATGGCGCGTACGCACGCCAAGGCGGAATTGGAATCGGGACGGTCGCCAGCCAGTCCGAGCGAGCAGGTTGGAACGCGGGGAATGACGAGCGCACCCGCGATCGGCAATGCGGCCTCATATCGGTAGCATGGCCGCCCTCGGCTCGCCAACGCTAAGCACTCGATATTCAGAACACGGGTTTAGCATGTATCAAGCGATATTCCCGATCACTGGAACGGCGATTCAAATCGGATATACGGTTCATATCGGCGATAAAAACGACGAAATTCGCATACGCGTTTATCGATAAGATACGGTCGCCGCAGTCCCCATAGCCCTCTGCGCGGCGCGCAGGACGCTCCCTCACACATCTGACAGCTGTACGGCAAACCTTTTGTCTCTTACGTTGGATGCGCTCATCAGAATCGATCGAGCAGCTTGAAACGAATGCCGGCTTTTTCCTGGCAAAGCGCAATCCCTTAGGAGGTCGAATTGAAATCGAGAGCAAAATTAATGCGGTCGATATCGCCGTTGTGCCTCGGAGCGGCACTTGCCGCCGCGTCAGTGTCGGTCGAGGCGACGGCGGCCGTTGTCGAGGCAGCGCCCGATGCGAATCCCGCTGCGCGCACCGCCGCCTTGCACGAGAACCCCCAATGGGTTGCCACCGCCACACGCGGCTTTCTCAACCCGCGCCAACTGCGCACTTTCGCCGTCGAGCCCACGCGGGAAGCGAAGGCGGGCGAGGCCGCACACATCGTCGTGGCCATGAAAGCGCGGGACTTCGGACAGTTGCGCGACCTGGCCGCCGCGGTCACCCGTCCCGCCGATCCCAACTATCACAAGTTCCTGACACCCGAGACGTTCCTCGAGCGCTTCGCTCCGACGCCCCGGCAAATAGAGCGCGTGGTCGCCCATTTGCGGCAAAACGGATTCATCAACATCCAGGTGTCGAAAAACCGCATGCTGATTTCCGCCGACGGCACCGCAGGCACCGTGAAAACCGCATTCCGTACCCCGCTCGTGCACTTTCGCCGAAACGGGCGGGCGGCGTATGCCAATGCCGCGGCGGCGCAGGTGCCGCAAGCCCTCGGCGAATCGGTCATGGCCGTGCTCGGCCTGCAAAACATCACACGCGCACACACGATGGCGCGCATTGGCCCGCGCACGCCGCCAGCCAATGCCGGCGGCGGCACGGCGATCGGTCACGATCCGCTCGAATTCCCCGGCATTTACAACGCGGCGATGCTGCCAAGCGCTGAAAACACCACCGTGGGCATCATCACGATCGGCGGTGCCAATCAAGCCGCATCCGATCTGAGCCAGTTCACGAGCGCCAACAATCTGCCCCCGGTGAACGTCTCGGCCGTCCGGTCAGGCAACCCGGACGGCAATTACGCGGACGATCCGGACGGCCAGGTCGAATGGGACCTCGACAGCCAGAGCATCGTCGGCGCGGCCGGCGGTGCGCTCGGCGGGCTCGTCTTTTACGAAGCCGATCTCGACGCCGGCAACGCCGGCCTCACGCAGGCGTTCAACCAGGCCGTCACGGACAACCAGGCGAAAGTCATCAATGTCTCGCTGGGTTGGTGCGAAGCCGATGCCAACGCGGACGGAACGCTCGCAACCGAAGAACAGATCTTCACGGCCGCCGTGGCGCAGGGCCAGACTTTCTCCGTCTCGTCGGGCGACGAAGGTGCCTACGAATGCAACAACCGCGGATACCCGGACGGCAGCACCTATTCGCTGTCATGGCCGGCCTCGTCGCCTCACGTCATCGCCGTCGGCGGCACGACGCTCTTCACCGGCGGCAACGGCGGCTACGCGAGCGAGACGGTCTGGAACGAAGGCCTCGATCAGAACGGCAAGCTCTGGGCATCGACCGGCGGCTTGAGCGCCTATCTGCCAGCGCCATCGTGGCAGCGCTCGCTGGCCGTCAGCCCCCGACCCACGAACCGCGCCGTGCCGGACATCGCGTTCGATGCCGCGCAAAGCACGGGAGCGTTGATCCGCGTCGGCGGCGAGGTCATGCAGGTCGGGGGAACGAGTCTCTCGTCGCCGCTCTTCGTCGGATTCTGGGCGCGGCTGCAATCGGCTCGCGACAACGGGCTCGGCTTCCCGGCGTCGAGCATCTATGCCTCGGTCGGCGCGACGCCATCGCTCGTGCACGATGTCACCGCGGGCAACAATGGGTATAACGGCAACGGCTATGTCGCAGGCAGCGGTTGGGACTACCCGACCGGCTGGGGCAGTTTCGACATGGCCCGCCTTGCCGCCTACATCGAGCGGCATCCTTTCGCACGGTAGCCCAACCACATCGGGCCCATGGCTCGGCATTGAGCTCGTTGCGCGCGCAACCGATATTTTGATGTTGGGGTGCGCGGTTGCGCGCGCATGCGGCAAACTCGGCGCATAATTCGTGCTTTGTGCCCGCCGCCGCAACGCCGCTTTTTCATGCCGCTTGCCATCCAAGCATTCATCTCGCCTTTGATCGTTGCCTGTGCGCTGTTCATGGAAAGCGCGGATGCCAACATCATCGTCACGGCGCTGCCCTCGATGGCACGCGATTTCGGAACCGACCCAGTGGCGCTGAAAGTGGCGATCACGAGCTACGTCGTGGGTCTGGGCGTGTTCATCCCGATATGCGGCTGGCTTGCGGACCGCTTCGGCGCGCGCACCGTGTTTCGGACTGCCATCGGCGTTTTCATTGCGGGCTCGCTGCTGTGCGCCGCCTCGCGTTCGCTGCCCCTCTTCACGCTTGCACGCTTTTTACAGGGTATCGGTGGCGCGATGATGGTGCCGGTCGGGCGCATCATCATTTTCCGCTCGGTGCCGAAAAGCGAATTCGTGCGCGCGATGAACTACCTGAGCCTGCCGGCAATGTTTGCGCCGGCCGCGGCGCCGCTGCTCGGCGGTTTC
Source organism: Trinickia sp. (assembly GCF_036503415.1). GTDB lineage: Bacteria > Pseudomonadota > Gammaproteobacteria > Burkholderiales > Burkholderiaceae > Trinickia. Next base: position 91,670 of record NZ_DASXWY010000007.1, read on the forward strand.
ATCACCACGTATTTGCACTGGCGCCTCATTTTCTTCATCAATGTGCCGATCGGCATACTCGGCATCTATCTCACGAACCGCCACATCGCCAACACGCACGAACCGCATCCGGGCCCGCTCGATTGGTTCGGCTTCCTGCTCTCGGCCATTGGCGCTTCCTTGCTGCTGCTCGGCATGTCGTTCATCGGCGCCGAACTGATCGAAGACCGGACCGCTTACGAAATGTGCCTGACGGGTGTGCTGCTGCTCGCCTTTTATGTGTTGTACGCGCAACGCGCCGCCCGACCCGTGCTCGATCTGAGCTTCCTGAGGATTCCGACCTACCGCGCCAGCGTGCTCGGCGGTTCGATGTTCCGCATCGGGCTCGGTGCGGTGCCGTTTCTGCTGCCGCTCGCGCTGCAAGAAGGGCTCGGCATGTCCGCCTTCGAATCGGGCCTCATCACCTGCGCATCGGCGTTCGGCAGCATGTTCATGCGCTCGCTGACTTCGTTCGTACTGCGAACGTTCGGCTTTCGCACCGTGCTCATGTATAACGCAGTCTTTGCAGGCGTTGCGATCGCCGCGTATGGCTCGTTCTTTCCGGGCACGCCCGTCTGGCTCATCTGGATCATCGTGCTGTTCGGCGGGTTTTTCCCCGCGCTGCAATTCACGAGCCTCAATTCGATGATTTATGCCGATATTGCGAGCCGCGACGTCGGGCGAGCGACGAGCCTCGGCAGCGTCGTCCAGCAAATGTCGCTCGGTCTCGGCGTGACGATCGGCGGCATCGTCGTGCAGATTGCACGCTCGGCGCACGGCCATCCCCACGCGACGTGGTCGGACTTCTGGCCGGCATTCCTCGTCGTCGGTCTTTTCTCGTTCGGCTCGATTCCGATCACACGCCGTCTGGAGCCCAACGCGGGCGACGAAATCGCGCGCGGCTCGCGCGGCTGAGCGCCGCTCCGGGTTTACGTTCTTCCAGTTTGCCGCGGCAAGGCCTATCACATAGAGGCCGAGCGCAAGCTTTCATATTCCCTTCAAAACACTGAAGAAAGGCCGGCCGCTCGAACCGGCGGGCGCCAGCGATGGCGCACACCGCCCTCCCCACGCACACTCGCACAAGGAGCAATGCCATGACGCGTAAATATATCGATTGCCGTGAGTTTCCAAGCGAGATGAACTGTACCGTCGCATTGGCGGCGGACTCCGATGAAGAGCTGGTCGAAGCCGCCGTGCAGCACGCCGTTGCAATCCATCACCATGTCGACTCCCCTGAGCTGCGGGCGCAACTCGTCAGCCTCTTCCACGAAGGCACGCCGCCCGCCACTGCACCCCAGCGCGCGTGAGCCGCTTTCGGATGCCCCCTCGAAGCCCGCTGTTACCAACGATGTTCGGCCCGCATCACGCCGCAATGGCGAGCGGGCTGACGTAACCGCGCACAGCATCGAACATGATCGAAGCAAGCTGCTCGACCGGCGCGCTCGACGCCTTGGACGCCCGCACGAGCACGAGCGACAAGGCTGGCAGGCGCGGCAACCCGCATGCATCGGCGTCGAGCGGCCGCAATCCCTGGGGCAAGCCATAGTGCGTACGCATCGTGACGCCGAGCCCCGCCGCCGTGGCCGCCCATAGTCCGGCAAGGCTCGGACTCGTCAGCGCGACGCGCCATGCGATTCCGGCACGATCGAGTGCCGCGGTGGCCATCCCGCAGATCGTGCACGGACCGTCGAACAGCACGAGCGGCAGCGGCTCGCCGCGCTCGGCCGTCCATTGCAACGCATCGGACGCGATCCATTGCACCGCGGGCTTCGCGACTTCGACGCACCTGCCGGTCACTCGCCGAGCCTGGGCGGACAGATCGCTGTCGTCCCAGACGAGGGCGAGGTCGAGCTCTCCGGCGTCGAGCCGGGCGAGCAAATCGGTATTGCGCGCCACGCGCGCCTCGATGCGCACTTTCGGATGCGCGCGCGCGAAACGGCCGAGCACGGCCGGCAGCAAAGTCTCGCCGAAATCCTCCTGAAGCCCCAAGCGCACCCACCCTTGCAAGTCGGTCCCGCGCGTAGCGGCGAGAGCTTCGTCGTTGAGCTCGACGAGCCGCCGGGCGTAACGCAGGAAAACCTCTCCGGCCTCGGTCAGCGCAAGGCCGCGCCCCGCTTTGAGAAAGAGCGGTGTGCCGGTCTGCTCCTCGAGCTTGCGAATCTGCGCGCTGACCGCCGAGGTCGATCGCCCCACGCGCTCGGCTGCCTTGGCGAAACTGCCGAGGTCCATGCCGATGATGAAGCTGCGGAGCATGGCGACATCGAAGTTGATATGACTCATGGCGGCTCTCGCTCGATCGTCCTGGTTTTTCGAACTACGGCTTCAAAATTTTGCGATTTTCGGGACGATCATAGAGTGCGACACTGCGCCCGTCAAACATCGAATGTCGAACGATTGGGAGCCATTGGAATGAACCTGCACTGGATGGGCCATGCAGCACGGAAGCCGAAAACCTTCGGCGCCTCGCATCGATGGAAAGTTCTGGCGGCGGGCGTCGTGGCCAACGCAGCCTTCTCCGCGGCAGCGGCCGGCATCCCGACGACGGGCGTGTGGATGCGGACCGATTATCACCTCGATAACGCCGGCCTCGGTCTCGTACTGGGCTCGATCGGATTGGGGCTCGCCGTTTCGGAGTTGCCGTGGGGCGTCGCAACCGATCGCTTCGGCGACCGGCCTGTGCTGCTCATCGGCTTGGCCGGATTCGCCCTCGCTCTTTTTATGCTGCTGCTCGCCGGCGTGCCTTCCGGTACCTCGGTTCCCCCGCTCGCGTTGATCGCGGTCGGCATGTGCATCGTGGGCGTCTTCGGCGGCAGCGTGAACGGCTCGAGCGGTCGGGCCGTCATGAGATGGTTCGGCGAGCGCGAGCGCGGATTGGCCATGAGCATCCGCCAGACGGCCGTGCCGCTCGGCGGCGGAATCGGCGCATCGCTGCTGCCGTGGTTGGCTTCCTCGTACGGCTTTGCCGCCGTGTACGGTACGCTCGCGCTGATGTGCGCGATGGCCGCGGTGCTTACGTGGCGCTGGCTGCATCGCCCCCCGATGGACGATGCGGGCAGTTCGTCGGCACCGGCGCCGACATCGACGCTAGGTCCGCTCGCCGATTGGCAGATCTGGCGTGTGGCGCTCGCCATCGGCATTCTGTGCGCGCCGCAATTCGCGGTCATCACGTTCGGCAGCGTGTTCCTGCACGACTTCGGTCGACTGGGTACAGCGGGCATCAGTGTAACGATGGCCGCCGTTCAGCTCGGCGCAATGGTTATGCGCGTCTGGAGCGGGCGCCATACCGACCGCCACGGCAATCGGCGTGCTTATCTGCGCGGCTCGACGCTCGTGGCGGCTGCATCGTTCGCAATCCTCGCGGCCGCCACCGGCGCAGGCCATGATGTCCCGGTCGGCATGCTCGTGATGCTGCTCGTGGCGGCCGGAATCTGCGTGTCGGCCTGGCACGGCGTGGCCTATACCGAGCTCGCGACGCTGGCCGGCGCGACGCGTGCCGGAACGGCGCTCGGCATGGCGAACACGGTCGTCTATGCGGGCCTGTTCGTCACACCGCTCGTCATCGCGCACCTGCTGTCGGGGACGTCATGGACGATCGTCTGGCTCGTTGCCGGCATCGTCGCCCTTTCGGTCTACACGCTGTTTCCGCGGCCCACCACGGGCTTGCGCGCCGCAATCAAGGCTTCCACCGGTACATGAGTACCTTGGCACGAGCGTCTTCCTCGGCGAGGATGATGTACTCGCCGGTCGAAAGCACGGCGGCGCTGATACCCATTTCGGTGTCGATCCAGCCGCTGATGCCGCCCACCGTTGCACCCGGCGCCAGCGAGCCGACTTGCTGGCCCGTGCGTGCATCGTAGACATCGAGTTTCGCCGTCGTATCCTCCGCGACGAATACATAGTTGCCGGCATGCGCGAGACTGACGGGGATCACAGGCGGGCTCAGCGTCGGGCTGTAAGCAAGGGCGATCACATATTGCAGTTGCGGCGAACCCGAACTCCAGTTGTTGTAGCGGGCCAGCACCCGGCCGATCGATTTCCAATTCGCCGAGTCGTAGGGCGCCGTGCTCGTGTAGCCCGAGATGTACATCGTATCGCTCGAGGAGTCGTAGACGATGCGGGAGATCCTCGTGAACGGCTGCGGCATCGGGAACGTCTTCGCGGTGCTGTAGCTGTAGATCGGATTGCCGACGGAATCGACACCTTGCAGCGGCATCTCGCGAATTCCGCTGCCCCCCGTCGCGAGCCACACGTTGGCCGCATCGTCGACCCACCAGTAGCCGTTGTAGACGCTGTTGCCCGTTGCCGGGTTCGTCTGGATTTCGCTCGCCTGCACGGTTGCGTCGCCGTTTTGATCGCGCCACATCCATTCGCCGTAGGTCGGCTGGCCTGCCGGCCAACCACCCGGAATCGGATTCTGCGACAACAATCCCGAAGGAATCGCCACCTCGCCGCTCGTCGCGGCATCGAATCGATAGACGCTCAGGTAATGCGAATACATATCTTGCGTATACAGATAGCGCACGCCGTTGATGCGGCGCACGAGCGGCTCGCCGCGCACACCGCGCGTCGTATGAAACGCGGGGTCGTCGGGATAACGGAACCGGTTGAGCGTGAAACCCGCATAAGACCATTCCTGCCCCGCGCTGGCCGCATAGTTGAGCTTGAAATGCTTCGAGCCGCTGAACACGTCGTTCGGCGAAGCCGGATCGATCGCGGCGCCATCGACGAAAAGCAGACCCTGCAGACGCCAGTTCAGCGCCTTGGTCCACCAGTTGTAGCTTTCGAGCACCGTGCCCTCGCCGTTTTGCGTCGAGCCCAGCGTGCGCGGACCGAATCCGTTCTGCGCAACATAAAGGTTGCCGTTCGCATCGAAGCCGATGCCCGTGACGCCATTCAGGCGCCAGTCGCCCGGCGCACCCGGCGTCGACGCAAAAATGCCGTAGCGCGTACCGATCCCCGTCACCGCCTGCAGGCCGCCCGTCGATGTCTTGCCATAGACGAGGATCTGCTGCGACGCGCCGCCATCGGCAATCAATATCTGGTTCGACGGCGACAAGGCGAGACCGACTGGCACCGTACCGGTCGGCAACGTCACGGCGCCCAACGCACCGCCGGTCGACGAGTAGTGATTCACCGTGCGATTCGTCGCGAGCCCCTGGATGACCCAGAGCGATCCATCGGTATCGATGAGGATATTGCCCGGCGACGGCACGCTCCATGAGCGCACGGGCGCCATCGTGTTCGCATCGAACACCTGAATCTGGTTCTTGTAGGTATTCGCTACGTAGAGCGCGGCGCTGGTCGCGGCCAGGCCGCGAATGCCGGCGTCGGTGCCGTTCGCTACGGTATTCAGAATGAGAAAGCTGTTCTTGGCGGGATTGGCCAGGTTGCCGACGCCGCTTGCGAACGGTGCGCCCTGCGCGATATTCGAAAGCGTGCGGCGCGTAATGCCGAACCATTGCGACCCGCTCGACGGATAACCGCTGCCGACGAGCGTCCCGTTCTGGTTGCCGATCGACGCTGCCGCATAAAGATAAGTACCGTTGACGGCGACGGCGTCGCCGCCCCCATTGCCCCAACCGTGCGTCTGCCCGGCATAGGCCACCTTCGTACCGGCCTTGTAGGCACTGATCTCACTGCCGCTCTCGTCCCACGGCGCATCGGTATAAACGGTTCCGTCGGTGCCGACCGCCATCGCTTCGACATCGAGCTGGACCCATTTGCCATCGCCATAGCCGAACGTGTTGCCGATCCAGGAAGTGGTATAGCTCAGCGCGGTCTGCGCCGAGGCGGCCACCGGCACGAGCGCCGAAAGTATCGCCAGTGGAACGCAGACGCGCCGCACTGTTTTGACAAAAGCATCCCCGCGCGAGGGCCGCGCCTCGCGAATCATTTCTTGCATGGTCTTCCCCGCGAAATGGCGCCCCGTTTTTAGTTAGGAGTGCCAAACGTTTGCGCTCTTATCGATCTGCCGTTGCGTTGAATCCGGGGATCGTGCGGGTGTGAAGCGGACGCGAGCCGGTAATCCTTGCAACAGAGGGCAGTCACCCTTTGTTATGAGCGTGATTGTTACTTAATGTAACTGACGTAACAATCGGCGCAGGACGGAGAGTCGCGTAGGATATACCGAACTGCCGTAGGACTAGTCCGACATTACCGACAGATTTGGGTATTTTTACCGATTCGAGTGGGAGCGAAGGCAGGGAGGCGCCGGAGCGCGGCGCGAAGCGGTGGACGGAGCGGGCGAAGCGCCCGACGCAACGCCGGGCGCACGAGGAAAGAGAGCGCCCGGGCTTAGGCGAGCGGACGAACGCCGATCAGCCAGCCATGCAGAAGGAATGCAAAAAGCGCCCACGCGACGAGGCCGACCGCCCCCGCCCGCAAGTCGCCGGCCGCGGAGCCTGCGGCATAGCGCACGTGCGCGAGCCGATCCCGGTGGCGCCACACCAGCAATCCGGCGGTGGCCCAGACGAAGAACGCACCGAACAGCACGAGTGCCTGAAGCGTTCCATTCGCGAGCAAATGGCCGACCGCCCATAGCGCGATCCCGGCGTACATGGGGTGCCCGACGATGCGCTTGATGCGGCTGCCGGGCACATAGGCGGCGGCAATGAGCACGAACGCCACGGCGACGATGAGCGCCGTCAGATGACGGACACCGGAAGGCGGCGCCCATAGCACGACGGGCGCGCGCCTGGCCATGCCGTATCCCACGACGATGAGCACGAAACCGGCGATCGAAACGATCGAATAAAGGCCCTTCCAACGGGTCTCGCCCAGCCGGGCGAAGTTCGCGTTGCGCCAGGGCTCCGCGACGAGACGTAACGAGTGCATCCCAAGAAAGACGATCAAGCCAAGAATCAACGTCCCCACGTCGAACTCTCCACTATTTATTGTTTCGTTCGTGTTTCGGCTCGCCCGACGAACGGGTCGAGCATACGGTAGCGCGGGAAGGCGCTCGATCGGGATCAGGGTGCCGCGGCGACGATCTCGGCCATCGCCGCGGTCAGCCGCTTGGCAAAGGGGACATGAAGGAACTCATTCGGTCCGTGCGCATTGGATTTCGGGCCCAGCACCCCGCATACGACGAACTGCGAGCGCGGAAATCCCGCCTGCAGGATATTCATGAGCGGGATCGTTCCGCCCTGCCCGATGAACGCGCACGGCGCGCCGAAGTGAGCCTGCGACGCATGCTGGAGCGCATCGGCCAGCCAGGGAACGAGTTCCGGCGCATCCCAGCCGTTTGCGGCACTGGCCTCGGGCTTGAATGTCACTCGCGCGTTGTAAGGCGGATCCAGTTCGAGCAGTGCCTTGAGATCGGCAACCGCCCGCGCCGCGTCGACGAGCGGCGGTACGCGCAACGACAGCTTGAACGCCGTGCGCGGGCGCAGGACGTTGCCGGCACTGGCGAGCGCCGGGAGCCCGGCCGCTCCGGTGACGGAAAGCGACGGACGCCAGGTGACATTGAGCAGCGCTTCGCGCGCGTCCGTCGTGACCGGCAAGACAGGCTTGCCGTCCTGCCCGCACGCCCAGGGCGCCGGTTTCCAGACTTCGTCGCCCAGGATCCGCGCCGTCTCCTCGGCCTCTCGCAGCCGGTTCTCGGGGATGGCGCAATGAAACGCCTGCGGCAGCAACCTGCCCGTCGAGGCATCTTCGAGCCGCTCGAAAAGCTGGCGCATGACGCGAAAGCTCGACGGGACGATACCGCCGTACGATCCCGAATGCACGCCTTCGTCGAGCACTTCGACTTCGAGCGATCCGCCGACGAGGCCGCGCAGCGATGTAGTCAGCCACAGTTGATCGTAATTGCCGGCACCGGAATCGAGGCAGACCACTAGACCGACGTCGCCAAGCCGATCGCGCAGCGCATCGACATAGGGCAACAGGTCGTAGCTGCCCGACTCCTCGCAAGTCTCGATGAGGCCGACGCAACGCGGGCGACCCACGCCCTGCGCATCGAGTGCCGCGAGCGCGCAGATACTCGCATAGATGGCGTAACCGTCGTCGGCGCCGCCGCGCCCGTAGAGCTTGCCGTCCTCGTATTTCGGCGTCCAGGGCCCGAGATCGCTGCGCCAGCCCTCGAACTCGGGCTGCTTGTCGAGATGCCCGTAAAGGACGATCGACTCGCCGCTACCCGAACGCGTGGCAGGCGCCTCGAAAAAAATCACCGGCGTGCGCCCCGGCAGCCTCACGATCTCGAGCGTCAATCCGTGCACGCGCTGCGCCTCGGCCCAGGCCGCCGCATCGGCTACCACGCGCTCGAGATAGCCGTGCTCGGCCCAGTTCGCGTCGAATGCGGGACTCTTTGCCGGAATGGCAATGTAATCGGTCAAGGCGGGAACGATCTCGTCGTCCCACTTGCGCTCGACGAATGTGCTCAGGGCGCCGCGATCGAGCGGCGGTTGCGTGGCATCGGCTGCTGTCATGGCTCAGTGCACCGTCGCAATCGGTCAAAGCGCACATGATAGTGCCTGCCGCCGCGTCGTGCACGAACGCCGGGAACGCGCGACAATCGGCTCACTACCGTCGATTAGCGCGAACCATGCTCGATGAGATCATCGAAGGCATCGAAGTTTTCGCGGCGCTCGCGCTGTACTTCCTGCCGGCGATCACCGCCGATCGCCGGCGCCGCCGCGATGTTCTGACGATTGCCCTTTTCAACGCATGCCTTGGCTGGACCGGCTTCGGCTGGCTGATCGCGCTCTATTGGGCGACGTTGCCGAATCCCCCTCCCGGTGTCGAACACGAGGTGGTGCGCAAACGCCGCATGCACACGATGGTCGCATTCTCTCAAGCGCTCGCTGCGCGCGTGGCGCGCAGAGAGGCTCGCGACAGAACAGCTGAGGATCGGTGAGGTACGGACCGGGCACGCCGTCAGTGCGGCGCGCGCGGTTCAAGCGGACTTGAGGCTACGCTTGGGAGCGGGCCGGGCCCGCGTGTGCGCGAAGCCGAACGAGTCCCGGAGAGATGGAGCGCGGTTCGAGCGACAGTGCATCCTGCAGAAACTTTTCCTGGCGCAGTTCGCCGTGCTCGTCGAACCATTGACACAACAACCAACTGCCGCCATCGTCGGTGGAGCCGACATGCGTGACCGTCATACGTGCACCGCCCGCCTTCAGCGTCACGACATCGCCGGAGCAAAATTGCTCCTGCCGATCGAATGATCCTGTATACATAGATTTGCGCCCCGTCAAAAGTTATCGATCCGAATCGATAATGCCGGAATGTTCGCGGGCGAACGGAAAAGCGAATTATCGAAACAACCTGCTGTTTGCCCCCTCATCGATTAACGCAAGGGGTAGACAAAGGTTACCCATAGAATTTTTATTCTACAAGCGGATTTAGGGTAATCCTGATGCTGGCGATTACCCTCGAGTTCCTATCCGCCGCGGCTTCGCTTCCGCCCGCCGCGCCGGTCCGTAGGGCTTGGAACGGGCCGCGGACGGTCGCACCACTGAAACAATACTATTTTATACGCGCCCGTTTTTCAGCTTATCGCATGTACGACGAGGGACAATATACGTGGAAGCCAATAATCGTTTTTTGGAGCCGGGGTTACCGGTTTGATCTAAATCAATCGAGCATGCGTTGCATTTGATTTCGAACGGATCAAATGATCGCCTCAAGTTTCATAGATGAACGCTCGATTTACGCGCGAGCAATGGAAACCCGTTTCCGTCCGAAACCGGGAAGTCCCGGTCCGATCACTGCGGTACTGCGAGCGATGCCGAGGCACGCTGCGATGCAACGACGATCAATTTCATCGTCGCCCGTGTGGCGCCGACGAAGAGCTTGCGAGCCGCTCGCTCGTCGAGCGCGTCAAAATCGACCTCGGTCAGGATCACGCAGGGGGCGGACTGCCCTTTGAAGCGGTATATGGATTCGAGCAGGACGTCGCCGTCGCGGTATTCAGGGCTGCCGAACAGGTCGTACTTGCCGGTGAAACTCTTCAGGCGATGGGGCCCGAGCTGATCGAGCGCCGTGAATACCGAGCCTTCGCGGCCCCGGTAGGAAAGCACTGCGATGTCCTGCTTCCGGAAGCCCAGCGCGAGCGCCTGCGTAATCGCACGCTTGGTCGCTTCGACGACGGCCGACGGGGTCGAATCCTCGTAAGACGTCAAAACGATCTGCGAACCGTCGAAGGGGCTGCCCGAACCGAGCCCCGCCGCGCGCGGGGCCGCGTCGCCAACCTTGTCGCGCACGTAATCGAGCACGTCGCGCGGGCTGCGGTAGTTCGTCGTTTCCGTCAGTACCGTCCAGCCGGGTAGCGCCACCGGCTCGCGCATATAGAGGTTCTGGAGCGGGTCCTCGAGCCACCACCATGCACCGCCGGGCCGCACGAGACGGGCGAGCGCCTCGACCCACGGCTCCTGGAAGTCCTGGCCCTCGTCGACGATCAGCACGTCGAAGCGCCAATGCTCACCGATCGGCGCTTGCGCGAAAACGGCTTCCAGACGCGCGAAGACGTCGGCGGACTGGAAGTCCGGAGCACGGCCCACGTCGCGCGCGATCCAATCGCAAAGCTGGTGGTAGTTCGCGACCTTCGCCCCCTCCGGGGCAACGCGCACGATATGGTCCGCGAGCGGGCGATTGAAACAGACGTAAAGCGCGCGCTTGCCGCTCGCCGCGGCGTCGCGCATCACTTGCACCGCGAGCTGCGTCTTGCCGGAACCGGCCGTGCCGATTACGCGCAGCCGGAACGGCTCGAATTGAAGGCGGCGCGCCCACGTCGCCAACCCGCCCGAAAGCCGCGTGACGAGCGTGCCGGCCTGTCCGACCAGCGCGCTCGCATCGGGTGTCAGCGAGAGCTCGTCGGCAAGATAGTGGTGGATCTTCGGCGCGCAGGGCAAACGCGGCTCGTCGGCGGGCAACGCGTCGAGGATGACCGACACGAGTCTTTCCCTGCGCGGGGCGTCGACGATCCGCTCGGGGGCGAGTCCGGCAATCGCGGTGTCCTTCACGATATAGTCCGGACAATAAAGCAAGCCCTCGATGCCATAGGTACCGGTGCCGAAGGCCGCGGTAAAGCGGCGATGCATCGTTTCGAGCGTGCGAGCCAGTTCGACCGAGACGTTGCGTTCCGTCTGCAGATAGACCTTCACGAGGCCTTTCGGCGTCTCGCGCAGAAAACCGGCCTTTTGCTCGACGAGCAACACGCGGCCGGCCGGACTCACGATCGCGAAGTCGGCCTCGCCGAAGACGGAGAAACTCCGATTCAATCGCGTCCAATGCACGCCGTGATAAACGGTGTAGCTCGCCGGCAGCATCGCTTCGAGCAGCGCAAGCGTCTCGCGCTCGCGCTCGGCCGCGCCGGTTGCGGCAACGTTCTTCCAATCGTCGGGAATCAGGCGGGCCATGGGGAACGGGTTCTCGCGTCAGGGTTCGAATTCGGCGTATTGTACAAACCGCGCGCGCCGGCTCCTTTGCGGGCGCCGCATTTTTTCACTGGGAGGCTTTTGAAGATGCTGAAGATTTGGGGACGTGCGAACTCGGTCAACGTGCAAAAGGTGCTCTGGTGCTGCGACGAACTCGGTCTGTCGTTCGAGCGCATCGATGCCGGCATGCAGTTCGGCCACGTCGACGATGCCGATTACCTCGCGCTCAACCCGAACGGACAGATTCCGACACTCGTCGACGGAACGTTCTCGCTGTGGGAATCGAACTCGATTCTGCGTTATCTGGCCATGCAATACGGCGCGTCGAGCTCGCTCTATCCGAGCGAACCGAAGTTGCGCGCCAGCATCGACCGGTGGCTCGACTGGTCGCTCTCGATGCTACAGCCGGCGGAGCGCCCGGTTTTCGCCACCCTGGTGCGCACGCCGCCGGAAAACCGCGATATGGCCGCACTCGCGGCGAATCTGCAAACGCTCACGAAGCGATGGAAACTGCTGGACGAGCATCTCCAAGGCCGCTTTCACATCGAAGGCGACAAATTCACGATCGCCGATATCGTCCTTGGCGCCTTTGCGAAGCGCTGGTTCGGCCTCGAAGGCATCGAACGCCCGCCCATGCCGAGCCTCCAGCGCTGGTATCAGAGGCTCGCGCAGCGCGCGCCGTTCAAAAAACATATCGATCGACCGCTCACGTAAGCCTGCGCAGCGCCCCAGGTAGGCGCGATCAAGCCGACACACCGGCTTGCCCGGGCGCGGAACGCCGTTCGATCGCACGCTGCAGCAAGGCGTCGACGAGCGGCAACTGCACCGGCTTCGTAAGATGGACATCGAAGCCTTCGTCGAGCGAGCGGGCAATATCGCTGGCTTGGCCGAACCCCGTCATGGCGGCAAATAGCGCGCGCTGCAGCCCCGGCGTCTCCTTCAGGCGGCGCATCACGGTGAAGCCGTCCGCCCCGGGCATCGCGATATCGACCAGCGCCACGTCGATGCGGGCGTTCTCGTGCGCGAACGTGAGCGCTTGGGCACCGCTGTAGGCCACATCGACGCTATGGCCCCTCATTCGCAGCAACATGGCCATGCTGTCGGCCGAATCGTGGTTATCGTCGACGATGAGAATGGTCAGCGCCGGCTCGAGGTCCTTGGGGGCCGCGGCGCCCATGCGCGCGTCGTCGTTCGCCGCAAACTGCGCCCCGTAAAGCGGCAAGCGAATCGTGAAAGTCGCGCCGCAACCGGGGCCATCGCTCGAGGCACTGATGGCACCGCCATGCATCTGAACGAGCCACCGGCACAACGTAAGACCGATGCCGAGCCCGCTTTCCGTGCGTTCGAGCCGGTGGTCCGCCTGCACGAACAGATCGAAAATCGATTCGAGCGCTCCGGCTTCGATGCCGCATCCGTTGTCGGAGACGCGAAGAACGGCGAACGTCTGTCTCTCCTCGGTAACCGACACGACGATGCGGCCGCCGTGTTCGGAGAATTTCGACGCATTGTTGAGCACGTTCTGCGCAATCTGCACGAGCCGCGCCATGTCGCCGTTGACGACGACGCGCTCCTCGGGCACATGAACGTCCACGCGTTGCTGGCGCAAGGCGACATGCGGCCGGATCATTTCGACCGAGCGCGACACGACCTCGCGCAGATCGACCGGTGCGAGCCGCAGCGCGATCTTGCCCGTGGTGATCCGCCCGGCGTCGAGCAGATCGTCGACGAGTCGCGTCAAATGCGCGATCTGCCGGTCGATGAGATCGCGGCACTGCCTCAGTGTCGGACTGATGAGCGGCTCGAGCATCATGACGCTCAACGCGTTCGTCACGGGCGCAAGCGGGTTACGCAGTTCGTGAGCGAGCGTCGCGAGGAACTCGTTCATGTGCTGACTCGCCGCTTCGAGGTCGCGCAGCCGCTTGCGCTCCGTCATGTCGCGCGTGACTTTCGCGTACCCGCACAGCTTGCGCACCCCATCCTCGTTCTTGTAGACCGCGGTGATGACGACATTGGCCCAGAACATCGAGCCGTCTTTTCGCACGCGCCAGCCTTCGTCTTCCACCGAACCATCGGCGGCTGCCGCCGCGAGCTCGGCCGCCGGCTTGCCGCAGGCTACGTCCTCAGGGGGATAAAACGTCGAGAAGTGCCGGCCAATGATCTCGTCGGCCGCATAACCCTTGATCTTTTGCGCGCCAGGATTCCAGCTGATGACATATCCGTCGGCGTCCAGCATGAAAATCGCGTAGTCCTGGACCGATTCGATAAGAATCCGGAAACGCTCCTCGAAGGGCGCTTCGAGCGCAGACGGCACCGACGACGTTGGCCGAGCGTCCCAGGCGGGGAGATCCGAATGCATAAGCGACGACGATGAGAATTCGTTGAGGGCGGGCGCACGGTAGCGTATTGGATGACCCTTCAAGCATGATGTATGCCTATGCGATATCCGCCGGTCGCCGCAGTTGATGGCACTGCCGCAGGCCAACTGCTGCTCGAAAAAATACGGCCGCAGCGCGCTCGCCTCGCGCCGTTCGCACTCGCCCAGTGCGCGGCGTCCAATCGAAACGCAACTTTGACAGGAAAATTTGCAAAAACTACCTCGGACGCATAAAGGTCTGCCCGGCGTCCGTATGGCGGTTGGCGCTAGTCCGTGGTGCGCTCCCCTATCGCATCGGCCAACCATGCGACGAATTGCGCGGGCTGTATCGGCTTCGTCATGAAATATTGAAATCCCTCGCCGATACTGCGCAAGCGGTAGGCGTCGCCGGAATGGCCGGTGACCGCCACCGCGACGGCGGGTGCCCGATCGCTGCGGATTTCGTCGTCGCGCATGCGCTGGATCAGATAAAACCCGTCCATACCGGGCAAATCGATGTCGCACACCACCGCATCGGGCCGCGTGCGCAAGATGGCATCGACACCTTCCTCCGCATCGTGGGCGGTCACTACGCGCGCGCCCTCCGATTCGAGCAGGAGTGCCAGCGATTCCCTGCTGGCGAGATCATCGTCCACGACGACGATGCTGACCTGCTCCAGTCTCAAAGCTCCATTCATATGACTTGTGCCCGCCGCCCATATCCGAAAACTCTGCTTGGGACTCGCTGGCGGGAGGCAAGTTGCATCGAGCGCGGCGAACCCGCTTTCGACATTCAAGATTCGATCCAGGTCGATGGCCGATACGCCTACAATGACGGAACTGTCCGTGCCTCGCCTGTGCGCTCACGGCGAGTCACTACCGCGGGAGGAAACTGGAATGAACGATGCGTTCGAACGCCGGGCCCTGCTGCTGCATCTCGGCGCGGCTTTGCAGACGTTGAGCCACATTCTCGAGTACGAGCGCGGCGACGAAACGATCGGCGAGTTGATCGCAACGCAACAACTGCTCGCCGATGTTCCGTTCGTCGAATACGTCTTCGAACGCATGACGGTGCGTGAATTCGGTGCCAACGTGCTGCATGCCTTCTGTCTGTGGCCCCAACTGCTGCTCGACGATCCGCTCGATCGCGACGCGCTCGCGCTCTCCGTGCGCCACCATCTCTTCGACGGTAATCCCCGCGGTTGGGAAGCCTATTTGCGCACGCTGCGCGAAGACGTCCCGTGGTTCGGCGAGGGCCTGGAATCGGAGAGCCCATCCGCCTCCTCCGACGAAACCGGCATCGAGACAACCTGATTCGATCCGGCAGTTTTCCCGCATTCGAAATCGCCGCCTGTTTTTTAAAAATCAGGCGGCGATTTTCTTTTATGCGCGATCTGGCAAAATCGCGTTGCCCCGATTCCGGGCACGACTACGAAAAAGAGGAGACCAGACGCGACCAATCGTCATCGATCAGGAGGAGCAATGTTCGCATCGTCCGAATTCCGTTGTTCTCGTCCGCGTTTTTCCCAAGCCAAACCATTCCCGCAGCGTACCGTTTCGAAGCTCGCCGCCCTGCTGTTGCTGGCCGGGCTCGCCGGCGCCGGCCTGGCCCGCGCCGATGCGCTGGCTACGCTGCCGCCGCCCCCGTCCGAACTCTATGGCGATTTATTCGTCGCCGTGCAGACGCAGCAAATCTTCGACGACCAGAAAACATTCGTCGATGCCACGCCCAACAGCGATCCCGCCACTATCCTGCAGCTTTACGCACAGCAAAAGAATCAACCGAATTTCGATTTAAAAAGTTTTGTCCTCGCCAATTTCACACTGCCTTCCGAACCGCCCATCACACCGCCAAGCGGACAGTCATTGCGCGAGCATATCAACTGGCTGTGGCCGAAACTGACGCGCACGACGACGAGCGCCCCGCCCTTCAGCTCGCTCATTGCGCTGCCCAAGCCGTATGTGGTGCCGGGCGGCCGGTTTAGAGAGGGGTACTACTGGGACACCTACTTCACGATGCTCGGCCTGCAGGAGTCGGGGCACGAAGAGCTCGTCGACGACATGCTCGACGATTTCGCCTATGAGATCGACCGCTTCGGCCATATTCCCAACGGCAATCGCACTTACTACCTGAGCCGCTCGCAGCCGCCGTTCTTCGCGCAGATGGTCACGCTCGCCGCCAACAACGAGGGCCCACGCGTCTATCAGAAATATCTGCCGCAGTTGCGCAAGGAGTACGCCTACTGGATGACCGGCGAAAACGCGACGCAGCGTGGGCAGGCGACGCGCAACGTCGTGGTGATGCAGGACGGGACGGTGCTCAATCGCTATTGGGACGAACGCGATACGCCGCGTGACGAATCGTATCTGGAAGATGTGAAGACCGCGCAGCAGGTCACGTCGCGTCCCGCCAACGAGGTCTATCGCGATCTGCGTGCCGCTGCCGAGTCGGGCTGGGATTTCAGCTCGCGCTGGTTCGGCGATAACCGCAACCTCACGACGATTCGCACGACGTCGATCGTTCCGGTCGACTTGAACAGCCTGATGTTCGGGCTCGAGATCACCATCGTCAAAGGCTGCGGCGTGGCGCGCGATTTTCGCTGTGTCGCCGAGTTCATCGGCCGGGCCAAGCGGAGGGCCGAAGGCATCAATCACTATCTGTGGAATCGCAACGGCTACTACGGCGACTACGATTGGCGGCTCGGCAAGCCGCGCGACAACCTTTCCGCCGCCGCGCTTTATCCGCTGTTTGCCGGTGTCGCATGGCCCGAGCGTGCGCAGCGCACGCTGTCGGCCGTCAACCAGAACCTGCTGAAAGAGCGCGGTCTCGCGACGACGACATTCGAAACCGGCCAGCAATGGGATGCGCCGAACGGTTGGGCGCCCTTGCATTGGCTGACGATCGAAGGCGCTCGCCGCTACGGGCGTGACGACCTCGCCAAAGACGTCGGCACGCGCTTTTTGGCCGACGTCAAACAGGTCTATGCGGCGCAGCAAAAACTCGTCGAGAAATACGTCGTCGAGGGGCCGAACGCAGGGGGCGGAGGTGGCGGTGAGTATCCGCTGCAGGACGGCTTCGGTTGGACCAATGGCGTGACGCTCAAGCTGCTCGATCTGTACGCGCCAGGACAGTGAACCGTGGGCGCGCGGAGCTGACGGGCCGCTCCGGCAGCCACCTCAAACGAGCAACAGCCCCAGCTCGCGCGCGCCTTCCCTCAACACCGGCAGGAAACGACTCTCCATTTCGGCCACGGAGATGCGCGCGGCCTGAACGCCGACATTGAGCGCCGCAACCACGCGACCGTCGGGCGCCTGGATCGGCACGGCGATCGAGCGCAGTCCGATTTCGAGCTCCTGATCGTTGATCGCATAACCGTTGCGCCGGACTGAATCGAGCGCCTCGCGCAAGCCCTCGCGCGTCACGATCGTGCGCGGTGTGTATTGAATCAGCTTGACGCGCTCGAAATACGCGTCGAGCGCATCGACACCCAGATGCGAAAGCAGTACCCGGCCCATCGACGTGCAGTACGCCGGTAACCGGCTGCCGACGTGCAGGTCGATCGTCATGATTCGCGAAGTAAAAGCTCGCGCGATATAAAGAATTTCATCGCCATCGAGAATGGCGACCGAGCTCGATTCGTTGAGCGTATTGCTCATGTGCCGCAATACGGGCTGCGCCGCGTTGGCGAGCGGCGTCGACGCCAGATACGCATGACCGAGCGCGAGGATGCGCGGCCGCAAGGAAAAGTTGCGGCCGTCTTCGGCACTGACGAAGCCCAGCTTACCGAGCGTATGCAGACACCGCCTGACGGCCGCGCGCGGAATGCCCGTGCGCTGACTGATCTGCGAAGTCGTCAATACGCGGCGCTGAGCCGAGAAGGCCTGGATGACCGAGAGCCCCCGTGCCAGCGATGTCATGAAATCCGGGTCGGACTCGACTACCGCTGCAGCGCCCGCTTCGGGCTCGGCGCTCGCCACGGTTTCCGGATCGGCCGGCCGCGAGCCGGTTTCTGAATGCGCAGACATCGCTACCCCCTGTTTCAATGGCCGAATTCTAGCCTATATGTGCGGCAATCGAACGTCGGTGCGCCGCAGATAGGGTTTTTCACGGCTCCAAACCGCCATTTGTTCGATCACCGAACAATTTTCCGATAATCGCCATTGACGCCAGGCGACCTGCCGCCCTACATTGACACCCGTCAACTCCGCCAGAGCACATGCTCTGACTCACCGGGCAGGCAACCATGATCGACAAAACCGTTACTTCGCTCGAAGCGGCCGTAGCCGGCATCTTCGACGGCGCGACCGTGATGATCGGCGGCTTCGGCACGGCCGGACAGCCGGCCGAGCTGATCGACGCGCTCATCGCGCAGGGCGCGAAAGACCTCACCATCGTCAACAACAACGCCGGCAACGGAGAACTGGGCTTGGCCGCGCTGCTCAAAGCGCGGCGCGTGCGCAAGATCGTCTGCTCGTTCCCGCGTCAGGCGGATTCGCAAGTGTTCGATGCGCTCTACCGCGCCGGCGAGATCGAGCTCGAGCTGGTCCCACAAGGCAACCTCGCGGTCCGCATCCAGGCGGCCGGTGCCGGTCTTGGCGCCGTGTTCACGCCGACCGGCTACGGCACCCTTTTGGCCGAAGGCAAGGAAACGCGCGAAATCGACGGCCGCCACTACGTGCTCGAATATCCGATCAAGGCGGACTTCGCGCTCATCAAGGCTCACCGCGGCGATCGCTGGGGCAACCTCGTCTATCGAAAAAGCGCTCGCAATTTCGGCCCGATCATGGCGATGGCCGCGACGACGACGATCGCGCAAGTCAGCGAGATCGTGCCGCTCGGCGCCCTGGACCCCGAAGCCATCGTCACCCCGGGTATTTTCGTCAAGCGCGTGGTTGCCGTGGCCGGCAGCGCGGCGCTCGCCGCGTAAGGAGCTCAGCATGAACAAATGGACCCGCGACGACATCGCCCGGCGCGTTGCGCAAGACATCCCCGAAGGCGCTTACGTCAATCTCGGCATCGGTCTGCCTACGAAGGTCGCGAACTATCTGCCGAAAGACCGCGAGATCTTTCTTCATAGCGAGAACGGCCTGCTCGGCATGGGGCCGGCTCCGGCTCCCGGTCATGAGGACCCCGAACTGATCAACGCGGGCAAGGAGCCCGTCACGTTGCTCGAAGGCGGCGCGTTCTTTCATCACGGCGACTCGTTCGCGATGATGCGCGGCGGGCATCTCGACGTCTGCGTGCTCGGCGCGTTCCAGGTCTCGGCCTCGGGCGACCTCGCGAACTGGCATACCGGCGCACCGGACGCGATTCCGGCCGTCGGCGGCGCCATGGATCTCGCGATCGGCGCCAAGCAAGTCTTCGTCATGACCGATCATCTGACGAAGACGGGCGAGTGCAAGATCGTCGAGCGCTGCACGTATCCCCTGACCGGCATCGGCTGCGTCGATCGCATCTATACCGATCTGGCCGTCATCGACATCACGCCTCGCGGCCTCGAAGTGATCGAGATCGTCGAAGGCCTTTCGTTCGAAGCGCTGCAGAACGTGACGCCCGTACCGCTCATCCACGCACCGCGCGCTGCCTGACGAAAGCATCCGAACGAACGCCAAAGGACAGACACCCATGAACGACGCTTATATCTGCGACGCCGTGCGCACCCCATTCGGCCGCTACGGCGGCGCATTGGCCACGGTTCGCGCCGACGATCTCGCCGCATTGCCGATCAAGGCACTCGTCGAACGCAATGCCGGCGTGGACTGGCAGGCGGTCGACGACGTCATCTACGGCTGTGCGAACCAGGCCGGCGAGGACAACCGCAACGTTGCCCGCATGGCCGCGCTGCTCGCCGGCCTGCCGGTCGAGGTTCCGGGCAGCACCGTGAACCGGCTCTGCGGCTCGGGGCTCGATGCGCTCGGCACCGCGGCACGCGCGATCAAGACCGGCGAGACGAGCCTCGTCATCGCGGGCGGCGTCGAAAGCATGAGCCGGGCCCCGTTCGTCATGGGCAAGGCCGATAGCGCGTTCAGCCGCTCGATGAAAGTTGAAGACACAACGATCGGATGGCGCTTCGTCAACCCGGCGATGAAAGCGATGCACGGCGTCGATTCGATGCCGGAGACCGCGGAAAACGTCGCAACGCAGTTCGGCGTGAGCCGTCAAGACCAGGACGCCTTCGCCCTGCGCTCGCAAATGCGCACCGCGGCCGCCCAGGAAGCGGGGCGCTTCGACGACGAGCTGATCTCCGTTCACGTAGCCCAGAAAAAGGGCGAGCCGCTCGTCGTGACCAAGGACGAGCACCCGCGCGCGACGACGCTCGAAGCGCTGGCCAAGCTCAAGGGTGTCGTGCGTCCCGACGGCACCGTGACGGCGGGCAATGCATCGGGCGTCAACGACGGCGCCTGCGCGCTGTTGCTCGCCGACGAACGAACGGCTGCGCGCTTCGGATTGCGTCCGCGAGCGCGCGTGGTAGCAATGGCCACGAGCGGCCTCGCGCCGCGCATCATGGGCTTCGGCCCGGCCCAGGCGGTCCGCAAGGTTTTGGACAAAACCGGCCTCGCACTCGATCGCATCGATGTCATCGAACTGAACGAAGCGTTCGCCGCGCAGGCGCTCGCCGTGACACGCAGCCTCGGGCTCGCGGACGACGATGCCCGAGTCAATCCAAATGGCGGCGCGATTGCGCTCGGGCACCCGCTCGGCGCATCGGGTGCCCGCCTCGCGACCACGGCCACCTATCAGCTTGCCCGCACCGGAGGGCGCTACGCGCTGTGCGCGATGTGCATCGGCGTCGGCCAAGGTATCGCGCTCGTCATCGAGCGCGTATGATCGGCGACGCCATCGACCGGAGACACCCAACCATGACGACGCTTCATTACGAGCTTGCGGGACCGGCGGGCGCCCCAGTGGTCGTACTGTCGAACTCGCTCGGCACCACGCTCGAAATGTGGGATCCGCAAGTCGAAGTCCTCGCGCGCACCTTTCGCGTGCTGCGCTATGACACGCGTGGACACGGCCGCTCGGCACTCCCCCCGCCGCCTTACGCCATCGACGATTACGGACGCGACGTGCTCGCGCTGCTGGACTTGCTCGACATCGAACGCGCGCACTTCGTGGGGCTTTCGATGGGAGGCTTGACCGGGCAGTGGCTCGGCATTCATGCTGCGGCGCACATCGACAAGCTCGTGCTCTGCAATACGGCGGCCTGCATCGGCAAACCGGACGGCTGGCGCGAGCGCATCGAGCTGGTACGTTCGCGCGGGCTCGACGAAGTGGCGGGAGGCTCCGCCGCGCGCTGGTTCACGCAGGGATTCGTGGCGGCGCACGGATCGACCGTCGACGCACTGACCGGGCGCTTGCGCACGCTTTCACCCGAAGGCTACATAGCCGGCTGCGAGGTACTTGCCCACACGGACCTGCGCGACGATATCGAGCGCATCGCGTGCCCCACCCTCGTGATCGCAGGCGAGCACGATCCTGTTACGACGGTGGCCGATGCCCGGTTCATGGTGGATCGCATTCGCGGCGCGCGACTCGTCACGCTCGATGCCGCGCATTTGTCCAACGTCGAAGCTGCGCCCGCATTTACCGAAGCGCTGCTGAACTTCCTCGCCTGACGCGCTCGCCGTCAGCGTCACCCTGGGCACGGTGCCCGCGTCTGCCGTCTTCGCCGGCGGCTATCGGCGCCGGCGCCGCAAATAGATTCAGCACTACGCTGCGCTTGCGCACTCGTTGATCCCCACAGCGCGCGCCGCCGCGCCCCACCCCGCATTTTTTTCCTCTTCCATTGACCGAGCCGCGTTTCGCTAACGAAATCAAACGTCTGAGCGAGGTCGGTCAACTTTTCCTGTTACATCTCGGCGAAAAAATTGCCGAAAACCCTTAGATAAATTTTTCGTACATTTTATGGGAAGGGATTGATTTACCGAACTTCAGTTCGTACAATGCGCTTCATTGGTTGTTACGAAATGTAACTCCTTGTATCAAAGTTACTCAAGCGGTCGAGCAAACGTTGTCGGTCGCAAAAAGAAAGAATTACACGGTACAAATTACCGGAATAAACCAACGGGGCTTCGGAAGCGTGACAAATGGACCGCAACGGCGAGACGCTGGATTCAATCCGCGAAATTAACCTGTCATACATCATGCTCGCGCAGCGCATGCTGCGCGAGGACAAGGCGATCGGCATGTTCCGCCTTGGCCTGTCGTCGCAATTGGCCGATCTGCTCGCCGGTCTTTCGCTCGCGCAATGCGTCAAGCTGGCCTCGTCGGACCAGCTGCTGTGCTTTTTCCGCTTCAACGACCATTCGATGCTCTCGGCCCTCACGCAGACGGCCAGGAATACCGATGTCGCCGCAACGCACGCCGCGATCCTCCTCGCGGGTCAGCCAGTCGAACAATTCGCCTAAGGTGCGCGTCATGGGTCCGAAAAAAAGCCTCACCGAAGACGCCCAGGAAGTCTTTCGCGCCATCGCCCTGATCGAACTGGGCGCGCGCATGCAGGTGCTCGAAAGCGAGTTGTCGCTGTCGCGGGATCGGATGATTCGCCTTTATCGCGAGATCAAGGGTGCCTCGCCGCCCAAAGGCATGCTGCCTTTCTCGGCGGACTGGTACATGACCTGGTTGGCCAACATCCATGCGTCGCTGTTCTACAACACTTACCTCTTCCTGAAAAACGAAGCGGGCTGCTCGCATCTGGACGCGTTGACCAAGGGCTACCGGCTTTATCTCGAGCACTGCAGACATGGCGAATGCGAGCCGGTGCTCGATCTCACGCGTGCCTGGACGCTCGTGCGCTTTTTCGACGCCGACATGCTTCAGCTCACGCCATGCTGCCGCTGCAGCGGCAAGTTCATCGCGCACAAGCACGACCTTCA
Organism: Trinickia sp.; assembly: GCF_036503415.1. GTDB lineage: Bacteria > Pseudomonadota > Gammaproteobacteria > Burkholderiales > Burkholderiaceae > Trinickia. The sequence continues at coordinate 114,293 of NZ_DASXWY010000007.1, forward strand.
GCAAAACGTCGTATGCGGCGCGTGTCAACCGCCTTCGAGGGCCGGCAAGACGAAGAAAGCCGCCGCGGGTAAAGAAGCGGTCCAAACCGCCTGCGCGGCGTAAAACCGCCGCCAATCGTCTCCGCCACGCGAGCGCTTCACGCTCTCATTTCAAAAAGCCCGTTCTTTCGAACGGGCTTTTTTTCTTTGCTTTTTCCTCCGGATTTACCCGTAGCCGGCAATCGCATTTGCGCAAAGCAACATGAGCGCGCTGCTGCCTTTTCATAAGGCCGCAATGCGCGCTTGCCTGCCACGGTTATGCCGCACCGCAGCATTTTGCGTTTCTTGACTCCTCGCCCCCGCGCTGCTGTACTAAATCACGCAAGTTGATTTAGTCTTCGAATCCATCACGAACAAGAACCGCTGCACCCATCGGAGGAGGAACCCTTGATGAAGACTCGCCCCTGTGCCGCGCTCGCGCGCGCCGCCATGTTGTCCACAGCCGTTGCCGCAGCGCTCTGCGCGAGCGGCACTCACGCGGCCGACAAGGTTGTCGTCGGTCTGATTACCAAGACCGACACCAATCCGTTCTTCGTCAAGATGAAACAAGGTGCCGAGGACGCCGCGAAGAAAGACGGAGTCGAACTGCGAACGGCCGCCGGCAAGTTCGACGGCGACAACGCGAGCCAGGTGAATGCGATCGAGAACATGACGGCCGCGGGCGCGAAGGCGATCCTGATCACACCGAGCGACACGAAAGCCATCGTTCCGGCCATCAAGAAGGCGCGCTCGGCCGGTGTCATGGTCATTGCGCTCGATACGCCGACCGATCCGCAGGAGGCGACCGATGCACTGTTCGCCACCGACAACTTCAAGGCCGGCGAATTGATCGGCGAATACGCCAAAGCCGCGCTCGGCAGCAAGCCCGCCAAGATCGCCACGCTCGATCTCGCACCCGGGATTTCCGTCGGTGTTCTGCGCCATAACGGCTTCCTGAAGGGCTTCGGCATCAAGGAAGGCGATCCGAGCATCGTGTGCAGCCAGGACACGCGCGGCGACCGTGCGAAGGGTCAAACGGCAATGGAAAACTGCCTGCAAAAGGCCCCCGGCATCAACGTGGTCTATACGATCAACGAGCCCGCGGCAGCCGGCGCGTATCGCGCGCTCAAGGCCGCCGGTAAGGAAAAAGACGTGTTGATCGTCTCGATCGACGGCGGCTGCGAAGGCGTGCGCAACGTGAAGGCCGGCCAGATCGCCGCGACCGCTCAGCAGTACCCGCTCAAGATGGCGGCGCTCGGCGTGGAAGCGGGATCCGAATACGCCAAGACCGGCAAGAAGGTCAGCGGCTACAAGGATACCGGCGTGACGCTGATCACGGACAAGCCGATGCAAGGCGTGGACAGCAAGGACACGAAGTTCGGCCTCGAGAACTGCTGGGGCAGCTAAGCCCTCCCTCCGGCGCGGCCTTCGGGCCGTCTGACGAAGTCCGCGCCATGTCTTATCCCCCGTACTGACGAGAAGACGCACCATGACGACTCGATCCGCTCCGCCGGTCGCACCGGCACCCGTCTCGCGGCCGCATCAGCACCGCATGCCGACCATCGCCGAAGCCGGCCCGCTGATCGCACTGATCGCCGCCTGCGCATTCTTCTTCACGCAGACTCATCGCTTTCTTTCGTTTCAGAATTTCTCGCTGATTCTGCAGCAGACGATGGTCGTCGCCGTGATCGCCATCGGCCAGACGCTGATCGTGCTCACCGCGGGTATCGATCTGTCGTGCGGCATGGTGATGGCCTTCGGCTCCATCGTCATGACGAAGTTCGCCGTGGGCCTCGGCGTGCCGCCCGTACTGGCGATTCTCTGCGGCATGGGCGCCAGTGCATTGTTCGGACTCCTGAACGGCGTACTGGTCACGCGCATCAAGCTGCCGTCCTTCATCGTGACGCTCGGCACGCTGAACATCGCATTCGCGCTCACCCAGATCTACTCGAATGCCGAAACAGTCTCGAATCTGCCCGATGCGATGATGTTCCTCGGCAACACGTTCTCGATCGGCCCGGCCGAGGTCACCTATGGGACCGTGCTCGCGCTGCTCATGTATCTCGCGACCTGGTTCGTACTCCGAAATACCGTGCCCGGCCGGCATCTCTATGCGCTCGGCAACAACCCGGAAGCGGCGCGGCTCATGGGTCTGTCGTCGCAGCGCATCCTCGTTTGCGTCTATACGATCGCCGGCTTCATCTATGGCATTGCCGCCCTGCTGCTCGTCTCGCGAACCGGCGTCGGCGACCCCCAAGCCGGACAGACCGAGAATCTCGACAGCATCACGGCTGTCGTGCTCGGCGGCACCAGCCTCTTCGGCGGCCGCGGCTCGATCATCGGCACGCTGCTCGGCGCACTGATCGTCGGCGTATTCCGCAATGGGCTGACGCTGATCGGGGTCTCGTCGGTGTATCAGGTATTGATCACCGGCGTTCTCGTGATCCTGGCCGTTGCGGCCGACAAGCTCTCGCATCGCCGCGCCTGACGCGCCTGTTTTCATCAAGGAACCGCCATGTCGACACCCTCTTCCCATTCGGCCGCGCCGGTGCTGCAGGCCCGGGGCCTCGTCAAGCGCTACGGACAGGTCACCGCGCTCGACGGTTGCGATTTCGAGGTCCTGCCCGGTGAAATCCTCGCCGTCATCGGCGATAACGGTGCGGGCAAATCGTCGCTGATCAAGGCGCTCTCCGGTGCACTCGTGCCCGACGAAGGCGAAATCCTGCTCGATGGCGCACGCGTGCAATTCCGCAGCCCACTCGATGCGCGCGAGAAAGGCATCGAGACCGTCTATCAGGAACTCGCGGTCGCGCCCGCAATGACGATCGCGGAAAACCTTTTTCTCGGCCGCGAACGCCGCCTGCCGGGTTGGCGCGGCTCGATCCTCAAGATGATCGACAAGCGCCGCATGCTCGAGGAAGCGACCTCGCACATGAAGGACCTGCAAATCGGCATCCGCTCAATGCGACAAGCCGTCGAAACACTGTCGGGCGGACAGCGCCAGGGCGTGGCCGTGGCGCGCAGCGCCGCGTTCGCGCGCCACGTCGTGATTCTCGACGAACCGACGGCCGCGCTGGGTGTCAAGGAAGGCAACATGGTGCTCGAGCTGATCCGGCGCGTGCGCGACCGTGGCCTGCCGGTGATCTTGATCAGTCACAACATGCCGCATGTCTTCGAGATCGCCGATCGCATCCATATCCAGCGTCTCGGCCGGCGCGCCGCGCTCGTCAAGAAGGAAGACATCCATATGTCGGAAGCCGTCGCCATCATGACCGGCGCGAAAGAAGCCGACGTCAAGGCGATCGCATGATTTTCGATCGCGCGATCGCGTCAGCGGCACGGCGACGATGAGCCGCGCGCATCCCCCGGCGACACGGCCGGTCGGCTCGAATCAGGTCGGCATGCGGCAGTTCAACGAGCGAATCGTGTTGCAGGCGATCCGACTCCATGGATCGCTCGCCAAGGCCGATGTCGCTCGCCTCACGCGGCTGTCGATGCAGACGGCGTCGATGATCGTCGATCGGCTCATCGACGATGGGCTGCTCGTCAAGCAGGCGCGTGTGCGCGGACGTATTGGGCAGCCCTCTGTGCCGATCGCGCTGGAGCCGGACGGCGCTTATACCATCGGCATTAAAGTCGGGCGTCGCAGCCTGGATGTGCTCGCGCTCGATTTTGTCGGGCATGTCCGCAGTCGCGAAGTGTTCGAGTATGCCTATCCGGATCCGCAGACGCTTTTTCCCACGCTCGAGCGCAACCTTGGGCGCGTCATGACGACGCTTGGGGAGGGGGCCGCCAAGGTGGTTGGCATGGGTGTGGCGGCGCCGCTCTGGCTGGGCGGCTGGCGTGATTTTCTCGGCGCGCCGCCGGGGGTGCTCGATGGCTGGAATGCCATCGACATTCGCACGCGCATTGCGGCTATGACCGGATTGCCTGTGGAGTTCGCGAAGGATACGACCGCCGCTTGCGCGGCCGAACTCGTCATGGGCCAAGGGCGTGGGATTCGCACGTTTCTTTATCTCTTTATCGGCACGTTTATCGGTGGCGGGCTTGTGATCGATGGGCGGCTGCATAGCGGACCGCATGGTAATGCGGGCGCAGTGGGCTCGATTCCGTTATCGGCCGGCAACGGACACGCACCGCGGCAGTTGCTGCATGCGGCGTCGGGATTCGTGCTCGAACAGCGTATGAGCGAGCGCGGGGCACCTGCCGCGGCAGCGCACGATCACCGGGCTTTCGACGCCGAGGTGTGGCCTGTCACGGACCGCTGGCTCGATGAAGCCAGTGGGGCCATTGCCTCGACCGTCGCGACTTCGGCGGCACTCATCGATCTCGAAGCGGTCGTGGTGGATGGCGAGATCGATCGGCAACTCGTACGCGAGCTCATGCGCCGCACACAGCGCGACCTCGATAGGATCGAATGGGAGGGGATGGTGCGGCCGCAGTTGCTCGAAGGGGCGATCGGCACCGATGCGCGGGCAATGGGGGCTGCTATTTTGCCGCTCTACGCGCATTTTGCGCCAACGCATGAGCTGTTTTTGAAGTCGGAAAGTTAGCCTGCGCTAGGCATCGAATCGGTTTAGCGCGCGGCTGCCTGTGCCGGCGAAATCATCTACACACGCGCGAAAAAAACGCCACCCAGCCTATAACGGCTCGAGCGGCGTCCATGCGTTATCGCTCAGGCAAGCTCATCTACCGCTTAGCGACCTGATCGGTTGCACTGCTCCCTTTCATATCGCCCCACCCGCCACCGAGCGCACGAATGAGGTTAACAGTCGCCACCGCCTGCGAACCCGCAAGCTGACTCGCCTGCCGCTGCGCAACCAGCACCGATCGCTCGCTATCCAGCACATCCAGATAGCTGACCTGCCCTTCCCGATACTGCGTCTGCGACAAATGCTCCGCACGCTGCGCCGAACTCACCGCATCGCCTTGAGCGCGAATCTGATCGTCGAGCAATCGCAAATCGGCAAGGTTGTCCTCAACCTCCCTGAACGCCGTCAGCACCTGCGAGCGATACAACGCGACATCCTCGTCGAATTGCGCGCGCGCCTGCGCGAGTTGAGCCTTGCGCCGGCCGCCGTCGAAAATCGGCAGCGTGAGCGCCGTGCCCGCGAACGGCCCGAGCAGGAAGGTCCGGCTCGACCACATGAAAAGCTCGCCAAGCCCCGCCGATTCATAGCCGAATGCCCCGGTGATATCGAGCTTCGGGAAGAATGCCGACTTCGCCAGACCCACGCGGGCGTTCGCCGCCGCCATCGCACGTTCGGCCGCCGCAATATCGGGCCGCCGTTCGAGCAACGCCGAGGGTAGCCCCGCCGGCACGCGCGCCGTTACCGGCACGAGCGGCTGCTGGGCAAACGTGAACTCGGCAGGCGTCTTGCCGAGCAGAATCGCAAGGCTGTGCTCGGCCGCCGCACGTTGCCGCTCCACGCCCACCGCTTCGGCACGCGCCGTCGCGAGCGAGTTGTTCGCCTGCGACAAATCGAGCTCGCTCACCTCGCCCTCGTCGAAGCGGCGCTTGACGAGCTTCACACCCTCTTCGCGCAGCCCGATCGTACGGTTGTACAAATCGCGCTCTGCGTCGAGCTCACGCAGCGAAAAATACGTCGCCGCCACGTCGGCCTGCAACGCGAGCTGGACCGAACGGAACAACGCTTCGCTTTGCTGCGAGTCGGCCCGCGCGGCGGAGACGTTCGAGCTGACCCGCCCGAACAGATCGGCCTCGTAGGACACCGTCGACTGCGCGCGCCACAGCGTCAGCGGCGGCACGTTGGCATTTTGCGGCAGGCCTTGCGAAGCCGGCGACAACTTCTCGCGCGTCGGCCCGAAGCCCGCGTCGATTTCAGGGAACCAGGCCGAGCGAGCCGAACCGAGCGCCGCCCGCGATTGCCGCACGCGCGCCGCGGCCGCCTTCAAATCCTGGTTCGCCTCGAGCGCCTGCTGCTCGAGCTGGTTGAGCGTGTCGTCGCCGAACACGGTCCACCATTCGCCGCGCGAGAGGGCGTCGGATGGCTGCGCAGGCTTCCATTGCCCCTGTGCCCCCGATGCCGCCGTTGCATCCGCCTGCGGCGCTTCCTTGAACGCGCTCGGGATGTTCATGTCCGGCCGCTTGTAGGCCGGATCGAGCGAGCATGCTGCCAATAGCGCCATCAACAGGCCGCTCGCCAGCATCCGCATGGCACCCCTTGTCGTGCCCCGTGCGCCGGCCGTCTTTTCCAATCGTTTCATTTTTTCTCCCAAGCCTTATGCGTCGGTAACGTCCAGCTCGCGCACTTTCGAATCGGTCTCGTCCTTCGAGTCCTTGCCGGCGACATGGATCTTGCCGCCCGCCAATGTACGCAGCACGACATAGAAGACCGGCGTCAGCATGAGCCCGAACAGCGTCACACCCAGCATGCCGAAGAACACCGCAATACCCATCGCATGCCGCATCTCTGAGCCGGCCCCCGTCGACAGCACGAGCGGTACGACACCCATGATGAACGCGATCGACGTCATCAGAATCGGCCGCAGCCGCAGCCGGCTCGCCTCGATGGCCGCGGCCATCGGCGTGCGACCGTCGTGCTCCAGCTCCCGCGCGAACTCCACGATCAGGATCGCGTTCTTCGAGGCGAGGCCCACGAGCACCATCAATCCGATCTGCGTGAAGATGTTGTTGTCGCCGCGCAGCAGCCAGACACCGGCCAGCGCGGAGAGCACACTCATCGGCACGATCAGAATCACGGCGAGCGGCAGCGTCAGGCTCTCATAGAGCGCGGCCAACACGAGGAACACGAGCAGCACGCTGATCGGGAACACCCAGATAGCGGAGTTGCCGGCCAGGACCTGCTGATACGTGAGGTCGGTCCACTCGAACTTCACGCCGCGCGGCAGCGTCTCCTTCGCGATCTTCTCGATGACGGCCTGCGCCTGCCCCGACGAATAACCGGGCGCGGGCCCGCCATTGATGTCGGCGGCCGTGTAGCCGTTGTAGCGCACCACCATCTCGGGGCCATACGTGGGCGTCACCCTGACCAGCGAGGACAGCGGCACCATTTCGCCCGACGCCGAGCGCGTCTTCAGTTGCCCGATGTCATCGGGCCGCGAACGGAACGGCGCATCGGCCTGCACGCGAACCTGATAGACGCGTCCGAAGCGATTGAAGTCGTTCACGTAGAGCGAGCCCAGATAGACCTGCATCGTCTGGAAGACATCGGTGACGGGAATGCCGAGCTGCTTGGCCTTCACGCGATCCAGATCGACATTCAGCTGCGGCACGTTGATCTGGTAGCTCGTGAAGAGCGGACCGAGTTCAGGCGCCGTTTGCGCGCGCTTGATGAACGCCTCCGTCGCCTTGTCGAGTTGCGTATAGCCGAGCGCGCCGCGATCCTCGAGTTGCAGCTTGAAGCCGCCGAGCGTGCCGAGACCCAACACGGGCGGCGGCGGGAACACCGCAACGAACGCGTCCTTGATGCCGCCGAACTTCTGGTTCAGCGCGCCTGCGATCGCACCGGCCGACAGCGCGCGCGAACCGCGATCCTTGAACGGCTTGAGCGAAACGAACACGATGCCGGCGCTCGAGCTGTTCGTGAAGCCGTTCACCGAAAGCCCCGGGAATGCGACGGCGTGTTCGACGCCCGGCTGCTGCGCGACGATATCGCCCATCTCGCGAATGACGCGCTCGGTGCGATCGAGTGTGGCGCCGGTCGGCAGTTGGGCGAACGCGATCAGGTACTCCTTGTCCTGCGCGGGCACGAAGCCGCCCGGCACGATCTGCGTGACGAGGACCGTCGCACCGACGAGCACCGCATAGACGCCGAGCATCATGGTCCGATGACCGAGCACGCTCCGCACACCGCGTCCATACGCGGTGGAACCGCGCTTGAAGACCTTGTTGAAACCGCGGAAGAAGCCGCCGAAAAGACGATTCATGACGCGCGTGAGCCAATCCTCGGGCGCATCGTGGCTGCGCAGCAGGATCGCGCAAAGGGCCGGCGAAAGCGTCAACGAATTGAACGCGGAGATCACCGTCGAGATCGCGATCGTCATCGCGAACTGCTTGTAGAACTGCCCCGTCAAGCCGCTCATGAACGCGAGCGGCACGAACACGGCAACGAGCGTCAGCGCGATGGCGATGATGGGCCCGCTCACCTCTCGCATCGCGCGCACGGTCGCCGCATGCGCACTGTGCCCCTCGGCAATGTTGCGTTCGACGTTTTCGACGACCACGATCGCATCGTCGACGACGATACCGATCGCGAGCACCATACCGAACAGCGATAGCGCGTTGATCGAGAACCCGAATGCAAGCAGCAGCGAGAACGTACCGACGATAGAAACCGGTACCGCGACGAGCGGAATGATCGACGCGCGCCATGTCTGCAGAAACACGATCACGACGATGACGACGAGGGCAATCGCCTCCAGCAGCGTATGGATCACGGCCTCGATACTCGAGCGCACGAACTGCGTCGGGTCATAGACGATGCTGTAGTCGATACCTGCCGGGAAGTCCTTCTTCAGGTCGGCCATATCCTTGCGGACCTGATCGGAGATCGCCAGCGAATTGGCACCGGGCTGCTGGTTGATTGCGAGTGCAACGGCCGGCTTGTTGTCGAGCAGCGAACGCAGGGCATACTCGGACGCAGCGAGTTCCACTCGCGCCACGTCGCGCAGATACGTCACACCGCCCGTCGGCGACGTCTTGACGACGATGGCGCCAAATTGCTCTTCCGTTTGCAACCGGCCGCGCGCGTTGACCGACAACTGCAGCGGCACGCCAGGGCCCGTCGGCGAGGAGCCGATCACACCCGCCGCGACCTGTACGTTCTGCTCGCGGATCGCGGCAACGACATCGTTCGCCGTCAATCCGTGCTCGGCCACCTTCTGCGGGTCGAGCCATACGCGCATGGCGTAGTCACCCGCACCCCACAGTTGCACCTGGCCCACGCCCGAAATGCGCTCGAGCCGATCCTTGACGTTGAGCAGCGCATAGTTGCGCAGGTACGTCATGTCGTATCGATTGTCGGGCGAGATCAGGTGCACGACCATCGTCAGCGTCGGCGAGCTCTTGATCGTCGTCACGCCCAGGCGCTGCACGTCGTCGGGCAAGCGCGGCAGCGCTTGCGAGACGCGGTTTTGCACGAGCTGCTGCGCCTTGTCCGGATCCGTGCCGAGGCGAAACGTGATCGTGAGCGTCATGTTGCCGTCGCTGTTGGCCTGCGACTGCATGTAGAGCATGTTCTCGACGCCGTTGATCTGTTCCTCGAGCGGTGAAGCCACCGTTTCGGCGATCACCTTCGGATTCGCGCCCGGATACTGCGCGTGGACCACGACCGAAGGCGGCACGACTTCCGGATACTCGGAAATCGGCAACTGGAAAAGCGCGATCACGCCCGCCAGTAGGATCAGAACCGATAGCACCCCTGCAAAGATCGGCCGATCGATAAAGAATTTTGAAATGTTCATATCGCGTTCTGTTCAATTGAGCGCATCGAATTCGAGCGCAACGGACCACTCACGAATTCGACGAGTCGCCGGCATTCGAGGCATTGGCATCCGTCTGATTGGCGCCCGGCTGGCTATCGTCGCCACCGTCCATCGCCACCACGTGCGGCCGCACCGTTGCGCCGGGGCGTACCCGTTGAATGCCGTGGACGACGATACGGTCGCCGCTGGCAAGACCGGCCGTGATCACACGCAGATTGCCGTGCAAGGCGCCGAGCGAGACCGGCCGATACGAGACCTGGCCCTTCGCATCGACGGCGAGCACGAACTTCTTGTCCTGATCGGTACCGATGGCCGCTTCCTCGACGAGCAGCGCCCGATGCGGCGCACCGCCGCCCACCTTGATGCGCGCGTACAGACCCGGCACGAGCGTGCCGTCCGGATTGTCGAAACGCGCGCGCACACGAATGGTGCTCGATGCGGTATCGAGCCGGTTGTCGACCGACGCCACGACGCCTTTGCGCGAATAGCCCGCCTCATCGGCCAGCCCCAGCTCGACCGGCACGGACGTACCCGTGCGCGCACGGCCGATGTACTTCAGATAGGTCTGTTCGTCGACATCGAACGAGGCATAGATGGGCGACACCGAAACGAGCGTCGTGAGCGGCGGCGTGCCGGAGCCCACCGAGACCACGTTGCCGAGCGTGACTTCGGCGCGCGAAACACGGCCGGACACGGGTGCGACGATCTTCGTATAGCCGAGATTGATGCGCGCCGTCTCCAGCGCGGCTTCGGCGGCCTGCACGTTCGCTGCGGCCTCGACCGCGGCATTCTTCTTCTCGTCGAAGTCGCGCCTGGCGATCGCGTTGTCCTCGATCAAACGCTGCGCGCGCTGCCAATCGCTTTGCGCGTAGCCGTTGCGCGCCTTCGCGGCGGCAAGCTGCGCCTGGGCGCGATCGACTTCGGCCGCATAGGGACGCGGATCGATGACGAACAGCACGTCGCCCTTTTTCACGAGGGAGCCGTCCTTGAAGTTGACCGAGACGATCGTGCCCGAGACGAGCGGGCGCACCTCGACCTTGTCCACGGCCTCGAGCCGGCCCGAGTACTCCTGCCAGTCGGTCACGGTCTTGTCGAGAACCGCGGCCACGTCGACTTCCGGTGCCATCGGGGCCGCCTGTGCCGGCGCATTGGCATTCACGCGCACGGCCGTCAGGGTGCCGACGCCGGCCAGCACGGCGACGGCGACCACCGCGCCGGCGATGCGTGTACGGGAAAAACGCTGCTTGGACATAAGGAAGCTCCGGTGTGTGATTGATTGTTGTATGACGTTTCTGATCAGCGAATCGTGACTGCGGGCGGTGCAAGACGGCTTTGAAAAAACCGCACCGCATCCTGCAGTGCCTGAGCATCGCTTCCCACCCGCTCATGGGATGCGCTCGGATAGCGGACGACCTGCGTCGACACACCCGCGCTGATGAGGCGCGCGGCGTACCGTTCCGCTTCGACATGCAGCACGTCGTTTTGCGCGGTGGCGACGAACGTCGGCGGCAGCCCGGCAAGCCGGGCCGATTCGAGCGGTGCCGCGTAGGGATGCAGCCGTTGCGCGGCTTGCGGCAGGTAGGCACGATAGCTCGCCGCGCATTCGCGCGCCGAGATGTCGGAGGCAACACGCCGCTCGTCGGCAAGGCAAGTCATGCTCGGATCGAGCATTGGGCTGAACAACGCCTGTGCATCGATGCGGACTTCGCCGCGATCGCGCGCGACGAACGCGAGCCCATTGGCGATGTGCCCGCCCGCGCAATGCCCTGCCACGAACAGTACTTTTCCGCCGGCACCGTACGTGCGCCCGACAGCTTCGACCCATCGCGCGGCGCGATAGGCATCCTCGAGCGCGGCTGGAAACGGATGTTTCGGCGCCAGCGAATAATCTACGGATATGACCAATGCCGAAAGATGCTCGGCAAAATAACGCGCGGCCGCATCGCCATCGTCAAGCGAACCGCGTACGAACGCGCCGCCATGAAAATAAAGCAAGACCGGCATTGAACGCAAGCCGTCACGGCGATAAAGCCGCAATGCGATATTGCGCTGATATCCGGCAATCCGAATTTCGTTGATCTCGAGCGAAGGCGCGGCGGACGAGCCGCCTTCCGAAATGCTACGAGAGTGCGTAGTACGCATGGGTCGAGCGCCCAAAGGCGCGGCAGTTTCACAATGATCCGAATTGTGGGTTCGGCAGGAATTCCGATAAATGCCTATAATCCGGCAACACAATTCACCGCTTCCGAACAATTGTCTGCATGTCGCTGCCGGCGTCCGGCGCGAGCGCGGCGGTGGGTCATTTCCTCCGGAGAGCAACGATGGATCGCCTACAAGCCATGCAGGTGTTCACTCGCGTGGTCGACACGAACAGTTTCACCAAGGCAGCGGAAACGCTCGATCTGCCACGGGCCTCGGTCACCACGATCATTCAGAACCTCGAGTCCCATCTCGGCGTGCGCCTCATGCACAGGACGACGCGCCGTCTCAGTCTGACGCCCGATGGCGCAGCGTACTACGAACGCTGTGTGCGCATTCTCGCCGATGTCGAAGAAACCGAGAGCAGCCTGCAAAACGGCAACAAGAAGCCGCACGGCAAGTTGCGAGTCGACATGCCGGGCTCGCTCGGGCGAACGATCGTCATTCCCGCGCTTCGCGAATTCCGCGAGCGCTATCCGGATATCGATTTGCAACTCGGCTTGTCGGACCGGCCCGTCGACTTGCTGCAAGAAGGCGTCGATTGCGTCGTGCGGGTCGGCGCCCTGCAGGATTCGTCGCTCGTGGCGCGCCGCATCGGCCTGTTCGAGGGCGTGACCTGCGCGTCGCCCGATTACCTGGCGCAGGCAGGCGTGCCAAGCACGCTCGAGGAATTGAGCCAGCACCGCGCGATCAATTACTTCTCGAGCCGCACGGGCCGCATCATGAACTGGTCGTTTCTCGTCGACGGCAAGGAAGTGGAAGTCAAGATGGAGGGCTCGATCTCCGTCAACGACGCGGACGCCTATGTGGCGTGCGCTGTCGAAGGGTTCGGCATGATTCAGATGGCGCTTTTCATGGTGCTGCCGCATCTGCGCTCGGGCGCGCTCAAGGAAGTGCTGCCCGAATGGAAGCCGCTGCCGATGCCGATTTCCGCCGTTTATCCGCACAGCCGTCATTTGTCGCCGAAAGTGCGCGTCTTCGTCGATTGGGTGGCGGAAGTGTTCGATCGCTGCCCGCTGCTGAGCGGCCGTCAAAGCCTCGACAAGGCTTGCAGCAAGCGCACGTTCGAGGAATTGGAATCGGCCCAGCCGCTCGATACGCCTGTGCTGTCGGAATGGGTCGCGTAAGAGGCGGGATCGCGGGCGCCGCTTTTTCCCGGCGCCCGCGATATGCGTGACTTCGCTTCATTGTTTTGTCCGCGCGACAAATCAATTCACGATTCGTAGATTTATCGAGCGCGCTTCGAACACTACATTTGCAACTGTCGCGGCACTGATCGTCAGCGCCGCATCGAACAGACAGGAGCATCCATCATGAAGCGCACTTCCCTCATCGCCGCCCTTTTGACTTCGCTCGTCGCGAGCACCGCTGCATTCGCCGATGGCGGCATCGGACACAACGGCACCTACAACGATCAATCGTGGATCGGCACGAGCACGAAAACGCGTGCCGAAGTGCGAGCCGAAGTGGCCGCCGCTCAACGCGATGGCACGCTGCCTTCGATGAACAAGCAAAGCTATCCGAACATCGGGCTCGAAGGTCAAACCCAAGCGGCACGTATCGCGGACCGCGAAGGCAGCACGGGTGTTTCGCTTGCCCGTCAATGACGAGCCGGATCATGTTCGATACGGACTTGTCGCTGCTCGATAATTGGGACGTCGACACGCCGAGTTGGGTGCCGTTCTCGCCGCGGCGGCGCGATGCCGCCGCGACGGGTGCGCCGCTCAGTGTTGCGGCACGCCGTTACGCCAATCGTCCCAGTGCGTCACGATGTCTTGAACGAGCGGATTGCCGGCCAGAAACAAATTGGCAACGGCCGGACCGAAGCCGCCCTGATCCGCGTAGTTGAGCAGGTTGTCGGCACTGGTCTGGCCCGCGTAGGGCCGGTCGAAGTCCGAACCTGAACGCAGCACGGCTACGCGGTTCAGATCCACGCGGTGCACGCTGGCCGCACGTTTCAAGGCTTCGTAGGTCGCATTGTCCTCTTGCTGGGTCGTGCAATAGACACCCTTGCCGTCGGTCATGATCTTCGTCCATTCGCGCGCACGCTCGCCGAGCAGCGTCCCGGACCACCAGGTATCGCCGGCTAGCGTATCGCACTGAACGACCTTCGGCGGCTGGTTGGCCGGCGCATAACTGTATTTCGCGCGAGCAGCCTGCGCTTGTTGGCTATCCGACAGTGTCACGTTTCGCGACAGCGCGAACGCCGCATCGGCAAGGCGCGTATTCAACTGGAAGACTTCGGTGCGGTAATCGAGCGGCGGCTTGTCGGTAGGGCTTTTCGTATTGATGCCGAGATAGCCGGTATTCCAACCCGGCGGAATTTCACGCCCATCGAGCTCCCACTGAATGCCGAAGTCGACGAGATACTTCGCCCATGCCGCCGAACCGAGCGTGCCTTGCGCGGGGTCGATGCCCGCGATTCCGGCGATCAGGATATAGGTATGGCGCAAATCGAATCGGTGCGAGAACGTCAGCGCCATGATCGAGGCCGCCGCATTCGCGTGGCCCATTCCGGTGGTCACGACACAGACATCCTGCCGATTGCAATTGACCTCGGGATAGTCGGGCGATAAGCCGGCCACGGGAATCGGCTTCCACGGCCCGAGATGGTCGAGCCATACCTGGCCCTCGGGACCGAACATCGAAATGATCATGACCTTGACCGGATGACCGGCCGAGGCGGTTTCCGTGAAACTGTCGGCGTTGTCCTGCGCATTCGAGGCCGTCGCCGCGCATGCGGCGAGCGTCAACGCGGCGACCGACAAGATGGAGCGAGTGAGCATGGGCGTTCCTTGTTGAATTCCTGAGAGGGGAAAGAAGAAAACCGCTCGCTATTGCCTGTGCTTGTACTGCTGCGTCTACCGCCCGTTTGCGCTTGCGCGCTTTGTGTCGGTGCGGACTGGTTTCGGCAGCGGGCTCAGTATAACGAGCGGATTACGCCAATACTCGACGACTTGATTTTTAGTGCTTCGATCCGGTGCGCCGGGACGCATCCGGTGCGCTCTGCGCATGCTGGCTGCCGTCCGACTTCGGTGCGGGCGGCCCCGGCTGCGCGTCGGCGCTTCCTGCGGGATCATCCACCGAGTTTTCCTCCACTGCGCCATTGGCGCCTCGGGCGGGAACGACCATCGTGCTTCGCAGCGGATTCGCGATTTCGATACCCCGCGCCCGGAACATCTCGAGAATGCGCCGGTTGAATTCGCGCTGCACGGGCCAGCGTGACGTATCGCGACACTGCATCTGACCGAGCAGCGTCACCATCGCGCCATCGACTTGATCGACGCCCCAGAAGCTGAAGTCCGACACGATGCCATCCTTGAACTTCGGGTCTTCGCGTAACGAAGCGCCGATATCGCTCAAGGTCTGTACGGCGAGATCGACGTCCTGTCCATAAGCGATGTTGATTCTCACAGACGCATTGCCGAGTCCGCGATTCGAATTGTTTACCGTCGTCACGGAGCTGAACGGAATGGTATGGAGCGACCCGTCGCCGCCGCGCAGGCGCACCGTGCGAATCGACAAATATTCGACCGTACCCGAGACGCCCGCCACCGTGACCCAGTCGCCCACCTGCATCGCGTTTTCCATCAGCAGGAACATGCCGGTGATGAAATCCTGCACGAGCTTTTGCGAACCGAAGCCGAGCGCGACGCCGAAGATACTGGCGCCCGCCAGCAGCGGCCCGATGTTCACGCCGATTTCGCTCAGTCCCGTGAGACCGACCACGAGCGCAATGCCGATGAACAGCGTCGTGCGCAGCATCGGCAACAGCGTGCGCAAGCGCGCCGCCCGCATGAGATCGCCGGCGGTCGTCCATTTGAGCAGGCGCCGCTCGATCGAAACATTGATCGCCTCCCATACGGCAATGGCCGCGAAGGCCGCGATCGCCACTGTCACGACCGCCGATACCAGCCGCCGCCCGAGGTCTTTCTGGACGAATGCCTGCCAAGGATGAAGATCCCAGATCGACAGAACGAAATTTGCGGCTGCCAGGACGATCGCAACCGTGATGATCCCGCGCAGCATCGGATAGTAACGATGCGCCCGCGCGAGCGCGATCGAACCCTTCTCGCCGTTCGTCGAACGGAACATGCGGCCCAGCACGCCGGACGCCACGATCGCCGCAAGGCGCGCGCCGATCAGGATCCCGAGCGATATCCCGCCGCGCCCCAGCACGATGCGATACCCATCGCGCACATCGAGCGCCCAGATGAACCACAGCGCGATCACGACGAATACCGCGATGTAGGCCCAGGCACCCGCGAGCCACTGGCCCACGAGCTTGAATCCGCGCGTGCGCCCCGTGGCGTCGCGAATCCATTGCCGCACGGGCCGGCGAATCTGCAGGATCAGAACGGCCACCATGATGTGGCCGACGAGCGTCACCGTCTTGACGATCCCGAGATGCGCTTCAGGCGAGAGGCCCAACGGCACCGGAGCCTCCGCCAACGCAATGCCGACGGCGACCACGGCCACGAGCCACATGAGCCATCGCTCGACGAACACGGCCGATTCGTCGTTGATCGGCAACAGGCGCAGCTTCGGCGCATCGCTTGCTAAGAGGAGTCCGCAGGCGAGCGCCACGACGCGCGCAATCGCATAGACCTGGATCAGCGTGTCGAGCACCGCCTCTTCGGGCGTCCCGTCATCGGTCAGCAACGACATCATAACGACCGCGATGACGACGGCTACCGCAAGCGGCACCGCCTTCAACAGCGTGTGCAGCAGTGCGAACGGCAGCCGCTGCAAGAGCGACCAGTGCTGCACCGCGCGCGCGGCATTGCGCTGGCTGCGCGCGGCGCGCTCGGCATCGGATTCGATCGACCGCGCGTCGATGCCCGCGGCCTGCAACGGTATGGCGTCCGCCGAAGCGGCATCGGCCTGCGCCCCGCCGGCGGTCATCCCGCCGTCGGCCGCCGTGCCGGCCCCAGGCACGGGCACTGCCTCAGGCGCCACGGCCGGCACCTCGCGCGCGACACCACGGTTGCCGAGCGCCTCGATGTGCTTCTTGAGCAGCCGGGCCAACAGCACGCCGACCAGCAACGCCGGCAACAGCGAGGCCGAGAGCGTACCCGCCAAGTCGCGCAATTGCGCGCGGCCGGGAATACTCTCGATTTCATATCCCCACCAGGCACGTACGGAATGGACGTCGAGCAACGCCGCTGCCGACGCCTTCACCGACGACGCCCCATGACGAATCGTGGCGGCGGTCTGCCGCGAAAGCTGCGAGACGAGTCCGTTCTGGGCAAGGGCGGCCAGGACGACCGATGCGCCACTGGCCGGTGGCGACGCCGCACTCGCGGCCGACGCGGCGCTGGCCGGCGGCGCGCTCAATGCGCCGGCCGCGGCGATGGCGCGGAGCGTATCGGTAATTTTTGTGCGCGTTTTGGGGTCGTTCAGCGCGTCGAGTGCGCGCTTGGCCTGATCGGGCGTCAGCGTGACAGGCGAGGGATTCGAGGCGCCCGCGGCAGCGGATGCGGACGCGGATGCGGATGCCGACGCAGATGCCGATGGGCTCGCGGCGGGCTCGGCGCAGACCGAAAAAGACAAAAACGATAGAAACAACGCGAGGACGATGTATTTGCGCATAACAAAGGGGGAAGGCCATACCTCAGACGTGACAGGGCCGCAACGATGCGACCCTGTCCGGTCACGATACGACTTCACGAGTGCGCGAACGGTTCAGAAAAGCTGCAATGCAGCAACATTTGTACCATTCATCTGACAAGCCCTGCCGCTTTGCTCTGAAATACTACGCCCGCTCGAGCGCCGCGATTTCCCGCACCAGCACGAGCAGCATGGAGAGACTCGCGCCGCCGCCCGCACGCTGCTCGGCCAGCAGCCGGCCGTAGCGTTCGAGCGGCACGACGCGCCTTTCCTGCCACGCCTCGGCGATGGCTTCGGGCCGCTTGCTCTGGGCGTCCGTTTGGGCGAGCGCACTGGCGGTCAACGTACGCTTGAGCCGCGCAAATTCCGTCAGTGCCGCGGCGCGCGCAAGAACGTCCCAGTGCGTCGGCGTGGGGAGCGTGTTCGCGCGTTCGGAAATGAAGCCGTAGTTCAACACGGTGCCGAGTGCGAAATATACCCCGGCGACGAGTTCCAGCGGCTCGCCCGTCGTCGCCGCGATATCGGCGATATCGAGCAGCGAAGCCGAGATGTCGCCGCGCGCGACGTAGGTCGCGAGTTCGCCATCCACGCCGGCCGATTCGAGCGACTGCCTGCGTTGCGAAAGGGCCTCGCGATCCGCGGCGGGCAGCAGCTGCTCGAGCTGTGAAGACAAACGTTCGACCGCCTCGCGGCAACGCTCCACGAGTGCTGCCACGGGTGCGCCCGCCGCGGGACCGCCCGCCGCAGCGTCCGCCCCCTCTCGCGCGACGCCGCCGGCCTGCATCTGCCGCAGGAACCAGAGGGCCGCATGCTCGACGAGCCGCGCCACCTCGACGAACATGCGCGCTTGCACGTCGCCGGCAATGCGGTTGTCGAGGGCATCGATCCGGCGCCAGAGCGCGTCGACGTGAAAGACATCGCGCGCGACGATCGTCGCGCGCGCGATATCGCTGGCTTTCGCATCGGTCTCTTCCTGCAGCCGATGGACGAACGCGCACCCGAGGCGATTGACGAGCACGTTGGCCACATGCGTGGCGAGGATTTCGCGCTTGAGCGGGTGCCGCTCGCTCGCGGCTGCGAACCGCACCTGCAGCGGCTTCGGAAAGTAATCTCGAAAGAAGTCGGCGACGAGCGGATCCTCGGGCAGATCGGAGTCCAGCAATTCGTCGAAGAGCCACATCTTGCTGTAGGCGAACAGCACGGCGCGCTCGGGCGACGTGAGGCCGAGATGCGCCGATTGGCGCTCGGCGATTTCCTCGTCGGTCGGCAAGAATTCGATGACGCGATTGAGGCGTCCGGCGCGCTCGAGCGAACGCATGAGGCGCACTTCGGCATCGAGGCGCTCCGCCGAATGACGTCCCGCGATGGAGAGCGCCTGCGTTTGCTGATAGTTGTCGCGCAGCACGAGTTCGCCCACCTCGTCGGTCATCTCCGCGAGCAGCGCGTTGCGCTGTTTCTCCGTGAGCTCGCCTTCGGCCACGACGAGTCCCAGCAAAATCTTGATATTGACCTCATGGTCCGAGCAGTCGACGCCCGCGGAGTTGTCGATCGCATCGGTGTTGACTCGGCCGCCTTTGAGGGCGTACTCGATCCGCCCAAGCTGCGTGAGTCCCAGATTGCCGCCTTCGGCGACCACTTTCGCGCGCAAGTCCGCACCGTTCACGCGCACTCCGTCGCTGGCGCGGTCACCCACTTGCGCATGCGTTTCCCGCGTCGCTTTCACATAGGTGCCGATCCCGCCGTTGTACAGCAGGTCGACAGGCGCCAGCAAAATGGCCCGAATGAGCTCGTTCGGCGCGAGCGTGGGCGCCTCCGTGCCCAGTACCGCACGCACGGCCGGCGAAAGCGGAATCGTCTTCGCGCTGCGCGGGTAGACGCCCCCACCCGCCGAGATGCGGGCCGTATCGTAGTCCGCCCAGCTCGATCGCTCGAGCCCGAAGAGGCGCGCGCGTTCGGCAAAGCTCGCCTCCGCGTCCGGATCGGGATCGAGAAAGATGTGCCGATGATCGAATGCCGCAACGAGGCGGATATGACGCGAAAGCAGCATCCCGTTGCCGAAGACGTCGCCCGACATGTCGCCGACACCCACGACCGTGAAATCGGTCGTCTGCGTATCGACGCCCATTTCACGGAAATGTCGCTTGACCGATTCCCACGCGCCACGCGCCGTGATGCCCATCTTCTTGTGGTCGTATCCGACCGAGCCGCCCGAGGCGAATGCATCGTCGAGCCAGAAACCGTACTCGCGCGCGATCGCATTCGCGTAGTCGGAAAACGTCGCGGTGCCCTTGTCCGCCGCGACGACGAGATAGGGATCGTCCGTATCGTGGCGCACGACTTCGGGCGGCGGCACTATCCCGCCGGGCGTGCGGTTGTCCGTCACATCGAGTAGCCCGCGCAGGAACGTGCGGTAGCACGACACGCCTTCTCGCACGAACGCTTCGCGGTCGGCGGCTGACGGCGGATTCTTGACGACGAACCCGCCTTTCGAGCCCACCGGCACGATCACCGTGTTCTTCACCATCTGGGCTTTCATGAGGCCCAAAACTTCCGTGCGGAAATCCTCGCGCCGATCGGACCAGCGCAGACCGCCGCGCGCCACGCGCCCCCCTCGCAAATGCACGCCTTCGACAAGCGGCGAATAGACCCAGATCTCGAACATCGGTTTCGGCTCGGGCAGCCCCGGCACGCGCGACGGATCGAGCTTGAACGAGACGTACGGCAACGGCTCGCCATGGCTATCGCGCCGGAAGTAGTTCGTGCGCACCGTCGCCGTCATGACGCCGAGAAACTGCCTCAGAATCCTGTCCTCGTCGAGGTTGGGCACCTGATCGAGTGCGGCGCCGATCGCATCGAGCAACTGTGCCGTGCGGCGCTCGCGCGAGCCGTCGAACGCGGGATCGAAGCGCGCGAGAAAGAGCTCGACGAGCTGACGCGCCAGCGCCGGGTTGCCCGTCACCGCACGCTCGATATAGGCATCGCTGAACGTGGAGCCGACCTGCCGCAAATACTTCGCATAAGCGCGCAGAATCGATACTTCGCGCGCATCGAGCTGCGCGCGCAACACGAGCCGGTTGAAGTCGTCGTTCTCGATCGCGCCCGCCCATACGTTGGCGAACGCATTTTCGAACAGCGCCTTGACGCGCTCGATGTCGAACTCGACATCGTCGGTCAGCTCGAGACCGAAGTCGTGCACCCAGGCCGCCGTCGCACCCTGAGGCTCGATCAGATACGGACGCTCTTCGTCCACTCGCACGCCGAGGTGTTCGAGCATCGGCAGGCTGCGTGAAAGCGCGATCGATTGCCCGATGCGATAGACCTTGAAACGAAACGCACGCGAGGACGCCTCGATCGGACGATAGAGGTTCATGGCCAATGCCTGACCCTCGCGCGCCGCTTCGATCAATTCGATATCGCGCACTGCCGTGCGCGCCGCGTAGTCCTCGCGATAGCCGGCCGGAAACGATTCGCCATAGCGCTGCAGCAAGCGGTTACCGGCCTCTTCGCCGAAACGCTCGAGCAGCGCATCGGCAAGGTCGTCCTGCCAGCGGCGCGTCACTTGGACAAGACGAGTCTCGAGCTCCACCGTATCGACTTGCGGCAAGGCGCCTGTGCCCGCCCTCACCACGATATGAATGCGTGCCAGCGGCGATTCCGACAACAACGGCGTGAACTCGACGCTCGTGCCGTTGTACGCGCCCGCGAGCAGCTTGGCCATGCGGCGTCGCAAATCGGTGTTGTACTTTTCGCGCGGCACGAAGACGAGGCACGAGACGAAGCGCTCGAAGCGATCGCGCCGCACGAACAGCCGCGTGCGCTGGTGCTCCTGAAGGCGCAGGATGCCGAGGGCGATGTCGTAGAGGTCGTCCTCGTTGGCCTGGAACAGCTCGTCGCGCGGATATTGCTCGAGCACGGTCACGAGCGATTTATGGAGGTGGCCTTTAGCGAGAAAGCCGGCGCGGCGCATGATGTTTGCGCATTTGCGCCGCACGATCGGAATATCGGCACTCGCGTCGGTATAAGCCGTCGACGTGTAAAGACCGAGAAAGCGCCGCTCGCCGACCACCTTCCCATCGTCCCCTACGAGTTTCACGCCCACATAATCGAGGTAGCCCGGCCGGTGCACCGTGGCGCGCGAATTGGCTTTGGTCAGGAAGATCGGCATCGCGTCGCCGATGATGGCCGTGGCCGAGGCCGGCAACGGCGTCACCTCGGCTGCATCGCTCGCGCGCAGGATGCCGGCCCCCGTGCCGGGCACGGCGCGCAGCCCGAGTCCGGCGTCGTGCGGCACGAGCGCATAGTCGCGCTGGCCGAGAAACGTGAAATGGTCGGCCACCATCCATTCGAGGAATGCGCGCGCTTCGGTGGTATCGGCACTCGATTCGCGCGCCGCCATGCTCTTGATGGTCTGGCGGGCCGTGGCGATCATGCGCGGCCAGTCTTCGACGGCGGCGCGCACATCGCCGAGCACGCGCGAGATATTGGCGCGCAGTTCCGCCAGGCGCGCGGCATCGCCGCAGCGATCGATTTCGAAGTGAATGAACGATTCGAGGCGCGCTTTGTGCACTGCCTCGTCGTCACGTTGACCGGCCACGCCGGGCTCGATGCGCTCGATCTCGCCTGCTGCGTCGCGCCAGACGCGAAACACCGGGTGAATGGCCGAATGCAGCGTCAATCCGCAGCGATTGACCTCCATCGTGACCGAATCGACGAGAAACGGCATATCGTCGTTGACGATCTCGATGACGGTGTGGTCGGAATGCCAGCCGTGCTCGTCCACGACGGGGTTATAGATGCGAAGCAGATGAGAGCCGGACACGAACTTCCTGGCCGTCTGCCAATGCGCCATTGCCGCGCCGTAAAGATCGGCAAGCGAGCGGCTTTGAAGGTCCTGCACATCGACGAGTTCGTAATAGAAACGCAAAAACGATTCGATCGGGGCGAAGGCCTCTGCCGGCCATCGTCCTCTTGCATAGTCGACGACATCGGCCAGCAGGTGTGCGACGGCATCTTCGTTCTTCGCTTGCATGGAGTCCTCCGCGACCAGGGCGCTGCAGACAATCGGGCTGCCGGGCATGCGTACGGCCATTCGGATTATGCGCCGGCTTGGCGACGAAAAGGCGTGCCGAGCAACGGAATCCCTTCCTCCCGCGCGTAACGGATGGCCGACAGGGCCCCGTCCCTATTGCGGGACGGACTAACGCACCGTTCGCAACTCGTCCTCATTGACCCACGCCCGGATCACCTCGGCCAGCCATGCGGCATCGTCATGCTGCAAGTCATGCCCCGCCCACGGATGTTCGCGGTACGCCGCGCCCCAGGCACGCGCAAGCGCACGCGAGCAATCGGGATGGACGAGCCGGTCCGCCCTCGATGCAAGGACGAGCGTGGGGCACGCCGGCGCCGCGGGCGCGGCTTCGAATCGCGCCGCGGCCCAGAGCTGCCGTAGCGCGTTGGCCGGGGTCACGGGCGCACTGCGATAGATCGCAATCCAGACCGCCAGGTCCGTATCGTAGCGATCGCGCCGCTCGCACGTCAGTGCGTGAATCGCCGCTTCGGCCGCACGGCGGCCTCGCCAGCCAATCGCGGCCCGCACCAGCATCGGCCAGGCGCCCACGCGCAGGCGCGTCAACGGCCCGCTGAACGGCCGCATGCTCGTATTGATCAATACCAGCCGCTCGATCTCGGCGGACCAGTTCTGCGCCCACGCAACCGCCACCATTGCACCGAGCGAGAGGCCGACGATTCGAAAAGGCGGCTCATGGCCACGCGAGGCGACGTCGGCACGGACGCGCTCCGTCATCGCGCGCACACTCGACGGCACCTTGACGGGCGCATGCACGCCGCAGCCGGGCAAATCGACACAGACGATGTCACCCTCGAGTCCTGCCGCCCGCAATTGCGAGGGAAACTCAGCCCAATGACGCGATTCGCGCGCGAGACCGCGCAGCAGGATCCACGTGCTCAATGCCGCCGCCTGTACCAATGTTCGATGGCGCGTGTCATCGTCTGTTGGCGCTCGGCACCCTGCGGCAGCCAGCCCGGGGCCGCATAAGCGGCGCGCGCGAGAAAATCGAGCAGATCGGTGTGCCGGCGCAGTACGCGCTCGGTACGGTGTGCCTTCACGGGATTGAATATCCCTTCGCGCTTGAGCACCTGCAGCGGATTCTTCCTGATCCACAGCCACGATCCCAATTCGAGCGTCAACGGCAGGAAAATGGCCGGCGCCCGCGCGCGGTCGTAAGCGTAGTCCCACAAATCGCCATGCGACAGGTATTGCAGGCTCTGCGGCTCGAACAGATAGCGATGATGCGGATGAGCGCCTTCGAGCATCCCCTTCAACGCAAACATTTCCGGCAGATGTTCGATGTGCCGCGTCGATTTGGCGTACGGGAACCAGAGGCTGTCGCGAAAGCCATAACCGGAGTGGCAATCGAGCGCGAAGCTGAGTGGGCGCGAGAGCAGCTGTTCTTCGACGACGCGCAGCATCAACGCGGCCTCGAGCTCCATCGGCGCGCCGCCGCGACCGCGGTACCACGGCAGCCAGGGCCCGATGCGCTGGCCACCGGCCAAAAACGGCACGCGCCCCTCGGCGTTATGCGGTGCATTGCGCATGAGATCCACACCGTTCGGATTCGAGCGCCGCATCGCCCACATGCCGCCCGGGTTGACGATCGGCATGAAGACGAACCGAATGCGTTGGAGCTGCGTATAAAGCAGCTCGTCCCACTCGAGCCGGCATAGCAGCACGCGCATGTAATCGAGCACGAGCTGCGTGCCGATTCGCTCGAGGCCGTGAATGCCGGCGAAGAGTCCGATCGTTGGGGCGAGCGGATCCGTCGAGCCCAGCGTGGCGACGTGGACGGCGAATCGCCGGCCTTCAGCGTGCACTTCGCCGACGATTTCGATCGTCATGCGACGGCTGCCGGCGTCGAGGATCGACTTCAGATCCTCGTATTCGGCGAAGCTCGTCTCGGGCACGGAGTTTACGGTTCTCGTCATCGCTCGGGGCCGAGCATCGAAATATGAATAGGCGGTACGTCCAATATAGGTCGGATGGCACGCAGGAAACCGCCCAATGCTGGTGTGCGAGCGCCTGCGCCCGTATCGGCAGCGATCGGCCTCCCCTCGCCCCGCGTCATCGCACCAATTGGCTCCATCGTTTCCGCAAAAATGGTTCTGATTATGAGAGCCAAAGCTAGCTATAGTCGCCGTACCCGCGAAGCGACCGCTCTGCATCGGACCAGGAGAACACGATGACGAACCGAAATGACGAACTGAAGGCACGCAAGGATGCCGCCACGCCGCGCGGCGTCGGTGTGATGTGCGACTTTTACGCAGCCCGCGCCGAGAATGCCGAGCTCTGGGACGTCGAAGGTCGCCGCTTCATCGATTTCGCCGCGGGCATCGCCGTGGTCAACACCGGACATCGGCACCCGCGCCTGGTCGCCGCCATTCGCGAGCAACTCGATTGCTTCACGCACACGGCGTATCAGATCGTACCCTATGCGTCGTATGTCGAACTCGCCGAAAAGATCAACCAGCGGGCGCCGGGCGCGTTCGCCAAGAAAACCGCGTTTTTCACGACGGGCGCCGAAGCCGTCGAAAACGCCGTCAAAATCGCACGCGCCGCCACGGGGCGCCCCGGTGTCATCGCGTTCGCGGGCGGGTTTCACGGGCGCACGCTGATGGGCATGGCCCTCACCGGTAAGGTCGCGCCCTACAAGCTCGGCTTCGGGCCGTTTCCTTCCGACGTGTTTCATGCCCCGTTCCCCACTCCGCTGCACGGCGTGAGCACCGCCGATGCGCTGCGCTCGCTCGAAGGCCTCTTCAAATCGGACATCGACCCGGCACGCGTTGCGGCGATCGTTTTCGAACCCGTGCAGGGCGAAGGCGGCTTCTATCCCGCGCCGGCGGACTTCGTGCGCGGCTTGCGCCGTATCTGCGACGCGCACGGCATCCTGCTGATCGCCGACGAAGTGCAAACGGGTTTTGCGCGCACGGGCAAGCTCTTTGCGATGGAGCACTATGACGTTGCCGCCGATCTGACGACGATGGCCAAGAGTCTGGCCGGCGGAATGCCGCTATCGGGCGTCGTGGGCCGCGCCGATGTCATGGACGCCGCGGCGCCGGGCGGACTCGGCGGCACCTACGCCGGCAATCCGCTCGCCGTGGCGGCCGCACACGCCGTGCTCGACATCATCGACGAAGAGCATCTTTGCGAACGCGCGAACACGCTCGGCAATCGCCTGAAGGATCGGCTCGAGACGCTGAAGGCCGCGGTGCCGCAGCTCGCCGAGGTGCGCGGTCCCGGCGCGATGATTGCCGCCGAATTTCTCGCACCCGGTACGCGCGAGCCCGATGCGGCATTCGCCAAGCGCGTTCAGCAACGCGCGCTCGAACGCGGCCTCTTGTTGCTTGTCTGCGGCACGCACGGCAACGTCATTCGTTTCCTGTTTCCTCTCACCATCGAGGAGCCCGTATTCAGCGAAGCGCTCGGCCTGCTCGAAGAGGCGTTGAACGAAAGCGTCGGGGCCTTGGCCTAACCGGTGCACTTCGCAGCTCATTGGAGTTGACATGGACACATTCGAATCGATCGACCTGAAAGACCCCTCGCTGCTGAAAGGTCACGCATTTCTTGCCGGCGAGTGGCAAGGCGCCGATGACGGCAGCACGTTCGAGGTACGCAATCCGGCGACGGGCCAAGTGCTTGCCACGGTGCCGAAGATGGGCAGCGCGGAAACGCGTCGTGCGATCGAAGCCGCCAATGCCGCATGGCCCGCATGGCGTGCGCAGCCGGCCAAGGCGCGCGCCGCGATCCTGCGCAAGTGGTATCAGTCGATGCTCGACAACGCCGACGACCTCGCGCGCATCATGACGGCCGAGCAAGGCAAGCCGCTTGCCGAAGCCAAAGGCGAAATCCAGTACGCCGCGTCGTTCCTCGAATGGTTCGGCGAGGAAGCGAAGCGCGTCTACGGCGATACGATCCCGAGCCCCACGAACGACAAGCGCATCGTCGTCGTCAAGGAACCCGTCGGCGTGTGCGCCGCCATTACGCCCTGGAATTTCCCGGCGGCGATGATTACGCGCAAGGCCGGACCGGCACTCGCGGCGGGCTGCCCGATCGTCGTCAAGCCCGCGGAGGCCACGCCGCTTTCGGCGCTCGCGCTGGCCGTGCTCGCCGAGCGTGCCGGGCTGCCCAAGGGCGTCTTCAGCATCGTCACGGGCGAGCCGAAGGAAATCGGTGCCGAGATGACGGGCAATGCCCTCGTGCGCAAACTGTCGTTCACCGGTTCGACGGGCGTGGGCCGGCTGTTGATGGCGCAGTGCGCACCGACGGTCAAGAAGATCTCGCTCGAATTGGGCGGCAACGCGCCCTTCATCGTATTCGACGATGCCGATCTCGACGCCGCCGTGGCCGGGGCGATCGCTTCGAAGTATCGAAACAGCGGCCAGACCTGCGTATGCGCCAACCGCCTCTACGTACATGAGCGCGTCTACGACGCGTTCACCGAGAAGCTGCGCGCCGCGGTCGAACAGCTCAAAGTGGGCCGCGGCACCGAGGACGGGGTCATGCAGGGGCCGCTCATCAACGAAGCGGCCGTGCGCAAGGTCGAAGCCCATATCGCGGATGCGCTTTCGAAAGGCGCACGTGTTGCCACCGGAGGCAAGCGCCACGCGCTCGGGCAGACGTTCTTCGAACCGACGGTGCTGACCGGTGTGACGGCTGCCATGCAGCTGGCCAAGGAGGAGACGTTCGGCCCCGTGGCCCCGCTGTTCAAATTCAATTCGGATGACGAAGTGATTCGAATGGCCAACGATACCGAATTCGGCCTCGCAGCTTACTTCTTTAGCCGCGATATTGCACGCGTCTGGCGCGTGGCCGAGGCGCTCGAATACGGGATGGTCGGCATCAATACGGGCATCATTTCGAACGAAGTCGCACCGTTCGGCGGCGTCAAGCAATCGGGCGTCGGACGAGAGGGTTCGCATTACGGCATCGACGAGTACACCGTCATCAAGTATCTCTGCCTCGGTATTTGACCTTGCCGCTCTTCCCGCCGGCGCAAAAATAGCTCGACTCCTGAAAATTTATTTGCGCCGGCGCGACACATACCTTTCCAATCTTTTCCCACGGCCGCCGATTGCCTCGGCTGGCTAACTATTTGCCGTATTTGATTTTTGTCGATTCGGCGGGTCGTCAGGCCATTCGAGCGGGGACTCCAAGTCTCTTTCCAAACGTTGCATCGGCCGGCCATCCGGTGTCTACTAGCGCGGCCATTATTTTTGGTTTGGTATGCTTGGCGCCGCGCTGGCTGGCGCACGCCAACAGCCTTGATAAATCCCACGGCCCTTTCGCGCGGCACAACCGCGCATCAGGGGTCGATCGAACTGCTTCGAGGAGTCACCGTGAAAAAACTCATAGCCGCCGTAGCCATTGCCGCATGCGCCGTTTCGGCCGGTGTGGCGTACGCCAAAGACTGGTCCACGATCCGTTTCGGCGTCGATGCGAGCTATCCCCCGTTCGAATCCAAAGGGGCGGACGGCAAGCTCAAAGGCTTCGATATCGATTTGGGCAATGAAATTTGCAAACGCCTGAACGCCAAGTGCGTGTGGGTCGAAAACGACTTCGACGGCATGATCCCCGCATTGAAGGCGAAGAAGTTCGACGGCGTGTTGTCGTCGATGTCGATGACGCCGCAGCGTGAAAAGGAAATCGCGTTTTCCTCCAAGCTCTTCAATACGCCGACCGCACTCGTGGCGAAGAAGGGCTCGAAGCTGCTGCCGACGGCCGAATCGCTCAAGGGCAAGACGGTGGGCGTCGAGCAAGGAACGATCCAGGAAACCTATGCGAAGGAGCGCTGGGCCAGCCAGGGCGTGAAGGTTCAGCCCTACCAGAACCAGGATCAGGTCTATCAGGACCTGCTGTCGGGCCGCCTCGATGCAGCGCTGCAGGACAAGGTACAGGCCGAAATCGGATTTCTGAAGACGCCGCGCGGCGCTGGCTATCAGATCGTCGGCAATGACCTGAACGATCCGAAGACGCTGGGCGAAGGCGCCGGCATCGGTCTGCGCAAGGAAGACACCGATCTGAAGAAGAAGATCGACGGTGCCATCGCCGATATCCGCAAGGATGGCACTTACGAAAAGATCGAGAAAAAGTACTTCGACTTCGACGTCTACGGTAAGTGATGCCGGGCGGCGCGAACCGCGCCGCCCGTTGCCAGTCGATGCGTCGACCTGCCCGAGGGGCTCCGTTTTACGCGGAGCCCCTTTTGCTTTGCAGTTCGCAGCGCTTCGCGCCCGGCGTACAATCGTGACCTGTTTGTCATTCATCTCTTGCGTCTAACAGGCGGGGCACGCCTGTCCAACGTTTGTTCCAACCGTGGCGCCAGGAAACATGCAAATACAGACCCATCCGTTGATCTCCCCCGCGCTGGGCACAGAGCGGCAACTGCAGAGCTTTCATTACGGGCCCGCGGGCGCGCAAAAGATCTATATTCAGTCGTCGCTGCATGCGGACGAGCTGCCCGGCATGCTCGTATCGTGGGCGCTGCGGCGCAAGCTGGCGGCTCTCGAGGCAGCCGGCAAGCTGCGCGGCGAGATCGTCGTCGTGCCGGTGCCGAACCCGATCGGGCTCAATCAGCATCTGCTCGGCCAGCATATCGGCCGCTTCGAGACCTATAGCGCAAGCAACTTCAACCGCGGCTTTCACGATCTCGCTGCGCTCGTCACGCCGCGCATCGAAGGCCGCCTGTCGGGCGATATCGGCGCCAATCTGACGACCATTCGCGGCGCGATGCGCGACGCGCTGGCGGAACAGGTACCGCATACCGAACTGGAATCGCAGCGGCTCGCGCTGCAGCGCCTTTCGTACGATGCGGACATCGTGCTCGATCTGCATTGCGACTTCGAAGGCGCGATGCATCTGTATACGAACCCGGATCTCTGGCCCGACGTCGAACCGCTCGCGCGCTACCTCGATGCCAAAGCATCGCTACTCGCGCTCAATTCGATCGGCAACCCGTTCGACGAGATTCATAGCTTTTGCTGGTCCGAGTTGCGCACGCGCTATGGCGACCGTTACCCGATTCCGAACGGCTCGATTTCGGTCACCGTCGAGTTGCGCGGGCAAGCCGATGTCTCGTACTCGCATGCGGAGCACGATTCGCAGGCCATCCTCGAATATCTGACGCATCGCGGCGTGATAGACGGCACGCCCGCGCACCTGCCGCCGCTCGCGCATCCGGCCACGCCGCTTGCCGGCAGCGAGCCGCTCGTGGCGCCGATGTCGGGCGTGCTCGTGTTTCGCGTACCGGTGGGCAGTTGGGTCGAGCCTCACCAGGAAATCGCCGATATCGTCGATCCGCTTGGCGATCGCGTCACGACGATCCGCAATACGATGGCCGGCGTGATGTATGCGCGGCATAAAACGCGCTTTGCCACGGCGGGGATGGAGATTGCGCGCATTGCGGGGGCAACGCCTTTCCGTACGGGGAGCCTGCTTTCCGCGTAGGTGCGTAGGTGGCGTTGCCGCTGATCTCGGGCAAAGGTCGCGGCGGCGATGGTCAGTGAGGAGGCAGACTCGATCAGGCTGCGCTGACCGCGGCGTCCGAACTGAAAGCGTTCTGCGCGATCAAGGACAACGCCGCGCCGGCGGCAGCGATGGCCATCCCGGCATAAGGCAAGGCATGAAACGACCAGTGCTTCATGACATAGCCGTCGAACGCGGAGCCGATCGTCATGCCCAGATACAGCGCGCTGCTGTTCCACGCGAGAAACGACGCTTTGGCCGACTGCCCCCACTGAACCAATCGGGTCTGTTGGGCAGGTTGGAATGGGTAGGAGACGAGCGCAAGCAAGCAGAGCGTTGCGGCAAGCACGCCTGCGCCCATTCCGCCGCTCAGTCCCATGCCAAGTAGCCCCATCGCCAATGCCATCCCGCACAGGCTGGCTATCGCGGTGAAATGCACGCCGATTTTGTCCGCACCCCATCCGCCCAAGTGATTACCCAAAATGGCACCGACACCCCAGCCAATGAAGCATAGCGATACCGCTGAGGCCGACAGCGACATGTCGACCGTCAATCCTGTGCCCAGGTAGGTGTACAAGCCGTACAAGGCAGCCCCCCACGCGACCATCGGTGAAACCGCCGAGACGGCTGCGTACAACGGAACGCGCGTTCTCGACGCGCGACCTCCGACGGGCTTCGACGACGGCCATAGCCGCAAATTGGGCCATGCAAGAGCGAACGCGGCTGCGGACAACAGAACAAAGACCGCTCGCCAAGGCATGACGTGCGCCAGCAATGCACCTAGCGGGGCGCTGGTCCACAGCGCGGTCAACAAACCCGATACCGCGATCGAGATCCAGTGCGCTCGGCGGCCCTCTGGAGCAGCATCGCCCACCGCCGCATAGATGGAAGGCGAAATCGCCGACACCGAGATGCCGGCGAATATCCGGCTCAGCAATGCCAACGCGAAGCTGCTCGAGCAGACCGTGCCGAGATTCGCGGCGGCAAACGCCAAAAGCCCCCAGCAGATCGTGCGGCGGCGACCGTACCTATCGCTGACGCGTCCCATCAACGGCGAGGCAACCGCGTAGGCGATGGAAAACGCGCTCACGAGCCAACCCGCACTATCGACGTTCACATGCAGCGCATTCGCCATACTGGGCAAGAGCGGCGACATGATGAACAGGTCCGCGCCCACCACGTACATCGTCACCCATGCGTTGAGCAATCGCCAACGGTCCAGATAGCCGGCAGGGCTATCTCCACAATTCGTCGTCATAGATACGTGCTTGGTTTGCATGTCAGACAGTTGGCACTTACATCAACGTGATATCGTCGTTCGCGTAGTAGTGCATTTCCAGCAACATACATCCACGCTCCGACTTGAAGGGGCCATGGAACGCACCCGGCGGCCGGCATGCATAGGTATGCGGCTGAAATGCGGTCCCACCGTTGCCGTTTGCATCGTTGCCCACGATCAGATCGCCCTGCAGCAGATAGACCTCTTCCCAATGATCGTGGACGAATGGCGAAGTGGTGTAGACGCCAGGAGCAAACCGCAACAAACGTGTCCTGCTTCCCGTGCGCGCATCCGCCGCGAGCGACCCGCAAAGTATCTTTTCCTCGATTCCTTCCGGATAGCCAGGCGGCACGCTCCAACCCTCGTCCAAGTCCAGAGCAACAAACTCGAGGTGTGGCTTTGTCATTTCGATATCCTCCTTTTCTTCAATCAAAGCGTTTCTGTTCGATATTCGCAAACGAGCGTCCGGTTCAAAACGGGATCATGTAGTTCAACGCGAATCGCATGCGCGGCACGTATGCCTCCCTTGACCGGCACCGTGCCCCCGAATAGCACCTCGCCGTCGCGTAGCGGCGCGTCCAGCTTCGAAATCAGCTCACGGGGATGCAACAGCTCCGATACCGAGCTTTCCTGGTAGACCGTTTCCGCGCCGTTTTCCTCGATGTAGCTGCGCAAGACCAGGCTATCCCAGTGCGGCTCGACATCTGAAAATCGCCAACAATCACGGCTGATCGGCTTGGCGCATACTTGCTTGGAGAGCGTGACTTCGTGCGCCTCGAGAGCACGATCGGTATGGTCGGAGCCAACCGCAACGTACATTTCTCCATCCAGCGCAAATAGGCAATATTCGGCCTCCCCGCTCGAACTGGAGCCGACAGTTTCGATGACGGCGTCAGTCGTGAGTAGCGCATGGGAGAGCCGGTAGAAAGTCGGGATGCGCTTCGGCGGAGTCACGCCGAGATCGGCCAACTCCTTGATGTGATGCAGCACCTGCGCCGAATTGCGCCCGGTCCACCCGGCGATAGTGAGTTTGCTCGCAGCGAGTTGCACTGATCGCGGCTCTTTGCCAAGAACATCGAATTGAATGGTTTTCATGGTTTGCCCTACAAAGCACGTAGAAGATTGGTAGCCTTGTCGATCGTCTCGTCGGATTTCGCAAAGCAAAAACGCAGCAAACGCGAATTTGCGTACTGAGTGCCGAACCCGGAAACCGGCAGGCCCGCCACCCCGTGCTCGCTGATCAGCAAATCTGCGAATTGAGTATCCGGCACAGTGGAAATAGCCGAATAGTCGAGCAACTGGAAATATCCTCCGCTCGTCGGCACGCTTTCGAAGCGCGAGCCCCGCAAACCCGCAAGGAAGCGGTCGCGTTTTCCGCGAAACAGCGCAGGCAGGCTCAAATAAGTGGAAGCATCGAGGACCTGGGCCATCGCCTGCTGCAATGGAGTAGGCGCAGCATACGTAGTGAATTGGAGAATTTTGCGCAATTCGGCCGTGAGTGGCGCGGCAGCAGCGGCGTACCCGATGCGCCATCCCGTCACGTGCATCGTTTTGCCCAGCGAGCCAACCACTATCGTTCGCTCGCGAAGCCTCGGTTCGGAAAGCGCGGTGATATGAGGTCCATCGAAAACCATGTTGTGGTAGACCTCATCGCTAAGCACCAACAAGTTGTGCCGCTCTGCGAGCGTAGCCAAGCGATCGACATCGTTTGAATTCCAGCACCGACCCGACGGATTGTGCGGGCTATTCACGATGATCATCCGGGTATGTGGAGAGACGCGTCTTTCCACTTCCTCCCAGTCAACTTCAAAACGGGGCGCGGGCAAGTCCACACAGACGGGAGTTGCGCCGGCCATCAAGATACTCGGCGCATACGATTCGAACGCAGGCGCCAGAAAGATGACTTCCTCCCCCGGATGAACGAGGCCGCTCACGGCCGCCGAAATAGCCTGTGTTGCCCCGGCGGTAATGGTAATCTCAGCGTCGGCTGAAATCCGCAGCGAATAAAGATCTTCATACATGCGGGCAATTGAACGACGCAGCGCCTCCGAGCCTTCGGGCATGCCGTATTGATTATGTCCGGAGTTAGCGGCCGTCGCCAACGATTCGAGCAATCTCGGATCGGGGGCGAAATCAGGAAATCCCTGGGAAAGGTTGATTGCGTCGTATTGCTTGGCAACGCGACTCAACGCGGAAAATATCGAACCCTTGACATGAGGAAGCCTTGACCTGACGCTACCAATCGGCAAATTTGAATGCATAAGTAGTATTTATTTTGATTATTAATTGGATCAGCGGCTTTCATGCTTCTTGTTTAACGCCGTTTCCATTTCCACGATACTATCGTTCAGCTCGCGCCGGCTGGCAAACAAAAAAAGTTTATGCAGACCATTGAATTATTTTTCCAAACCCCTATAAGGTATAGGGAGTCAAGCGCATAAATACGCGGAAGCGACATTCTGATTTAGCGGCATCCCGGTATCGCGATTGAGCAGAGATCAGGCGTGGTGATATTGCGTCCACCGGTGGCCGGCTGGCTCGAGCCCGGCAGGACATCGCCTACATCGGCGATCGCGTCTCGACGCTCGGTCGGCCGGACGGACCGCCGGCACAACCGCTATCTCGACGGAAACGTTCCGATACTTGGTTAATGCCCTGTAACAAAAATGCGCCGCAACGACCGGTGTGGATCGCGTCTTTAAGTCTGGCTTAATTCTCGGCTGACAACATGAGTCCCATACCACCCCTGTTGAGCCGCCGGAACATCGGCGGCATCTTTTTGTCTTCTTCATGCGGTGCGCAAATCCCTGCGGCACTGGGAAGGAAACGGCAATGACTGAAGATTCGGTGTTCAAGCATCTGCGAACCATGCTCAAGCGCAAGCACGCGCTGCCCGTTCAAAGCTGCCGCGTCTCGTTGCCCGTGCAACGCCCGTGGGGCAGAACCTACCGGCTCGTCGAATGGAGCATGGCCAAAGACGCGCCGTCCTATCGTTGCGTGGTCCCAGCCGAGTTGACCGACAGCGAGATCGCGCAGTGCGTCGCGTCGCACGTGCCGGGCCGGGTCTATTTCGACGAACAGCGCTAAACTTCCTCAATGGAAAACACGTTCAACGAACGCGGTGTGACGATCACACGCGGCGGACTCAGTGCGGGCGGCCAGATGTTTCCGCTGCGCGAGATTCGCGAGGTGCGCGTCGTCACTGTGCACAAGAACAAAGTGCTGCCGGTCGGCATTTCGGTCCTCGGCGCCGCCGCAGCCATAGGGGGCGGCATCTTTGGCAGCAGCGCCGCACTCGTTGTCGGCGTGATGCTCGTCGTCGTCGGGGGACTTACCTGGTACACGCAGGATGTCACGCACCGGCTGATCGTCACAACGGCGAACGGCGAGCGCGAAGCGCTGACGAGTCCCGACCGCGCCTTCGCCGAGCACGTCGAACGAGTTTTGCGCGACGCACTCGGCCGCTCCGCTCAGCCCGTCTGAACCGGCTTGACGCGCCAGATATCGCGCGCGTATTCGGCAATCGTCCGGTCCGACGAAAACTGTCCCATGCCCGCCACGTTCTCGATCGCGCTGGCCGTCCACGCGCGCGGATTGCGAAAACGTGCGTCCACGGCCTCCTGCGCTCGCGCAAACGCGGCGAAATCGGCCAGCACCATGTAGTGATCGCCCCAGTCGACAAGCGTATGAAAGATGTCCGAAAAGCGGTGGGAGTCGCCGTTGGAAAAGTATCCGGTGCGGATCTGATCGAGTGCGTGGCGTAACGCTTCGTTCTCCTCATAGATCTGCCGCGGCCGATAACCGCTCGCTCGCAATTCGCCGACTTCGCTCGCGTTCAATCCAAAGATGAACATATTCTCGCGTCCGACTGCATCGCAGATCTCGATGTTGGCACCGTCCATCGTTCCGATCGTCAGCGCGCCGTTCAACGCAAGCTTCATGTTCCCGGTACCGGACGCTTCCGTGCCCGCCATCGATATCTGTTCGGACAGGTCGGCCGCGGGAATCATCGTCTCGGCCAAACTCACGCCGTAATTGGGCACGAAGACGACTTTGAGGCGGTCCCCGACGACCGGGTCCCCGTTGATCGTCTGTGCAACATCGCCAATGAGGCGAATGATCGTTTTCGCCATCTTGTAGGCCGAAGCGGCCTTGCCCGCAAAAATAGCCACGCGCGGTACCCAGTCTTCGTCGGGATGCGCTCGAATCTGGTTGTAGCGGACGATGACATGCAGCACGTTCAGCAATTGCCGCTTGTATTCGTGGATCCGCTTGACCTGCATATCGAAGAGCGCATCCGGGTGAACGGCAACGCCCGTATGGTGCAAAAGCCGCTGGGCAAGACGAATCTTGTTGCGGCGCTTCGCTGCCCGAAATGCGGCAACGAATTCGGCATCTTCCTTGAATTCGCGGAGCTTGGATAACTCGAAGAGATCCTTGCGCCAGTTCGTTCCGATGCTCGAATCGATGAGCGAGGAAAGCGGCCGGCTCGCCTGAGCGAGCCACCGGCGCGGCGTGATGCCGTTCGTGACATTGGTGAAGCGTTCGGGAAACATGCGCGCGAAATCGTTGAAGAACTCGCGCTCCATCAATTGCGAGTGAAGCTTCGAAACGCCGTTGACCTTCTGGCTCGCCACGATCGCGAGATGCGCCATACGCACACGGCGTTGCCCGTACTCGTCGACAAGAGAAATGCGCCGGATAAGTTCGACGTCATGTCCGAAATGCTCGCTCGCCTCTTTGAGGAAGTTCGCGTTGATCTCGAAGATGATCTCGAGATGCCGCGGCAAAAGCCGCGCGAGCATATCGACGTCCCACGTCTCCAGTGCTTCCGGCATCAGCGTATGGTTGGTGTAAGAGAACACCTGCTGCACCATTTTCCACGCCCGATCCCACTGCACCTGGTGGACGTCGACGAGCAGTCGCATCAGTTCGGGAATGGCCAGCACCGGATGGGTGTCGTTCAGATGAATAGCGACTTTCTCCGCGAACCGGCCGAACGTGCTATGCGTGCGCTGATAGCGGCGAATGAGATCTTGCATCGTCGCCGAAACGAAGAAGTACTCCTGCCGCAACCGCAGCTCGCGCCCCGCTGGTGTCGAATCGTCGGGGTAGAGCAACCGCGAGACGTTTTCGGAATACTCCTTTGCCTCGACGGCACGACGATAGTCGCCCTGGTTGAACGCCGACAGATCGAGTTCTTCCGTCGCGCGCGCAGACCATAGCCGCAAGGTATTCGTCGCGCTCGTGCCGAAGCCCGGGATCACGGTGTCGTAAGCCATGGCATTGACGTGCTCGGTCTCCACCCACTCGACGCGGTCCCCGTGCTGAATCGTGCGTCCGCCGAAATGGACGATGTATTGCACTTCGGGGCGCTGAAACTCCCAAGGGTTGCCGGCGCGCAGCCAATAGTCCGGCGTCTCGACTTGTTCGCCGTCGACGATCTGCTGGCGAAACATGCCGTAGTCGTAACGGATGCCGTAGCCGAAGCCCGGGACCGCAAGCGTAGCCATCGAATCGAGGAAGCACGCCGCGAGCCGTCCGAGACCTCCGTTGCCGAGCGCGGCGTCCGGCTCCAGTTCGGTCACCGCGGACATATCCACACCGAGGCTCGCGAGCGCTTCGTTCATCTGGTCGTAAATGCCAAGGGCAAGCAGCGCGTTCGTAAACGTGCGGCCGATCAGAAACTCCATCGACAGGTAGTAGACGCGTTTGACGTCCTGCTCGTATTGCTGGCGCGTGGTTTTCATCCAGCGCGCGACCAGTCTGTCGCGCACCGCGAGGGCAGCGGCATTGAGCCAGTCTTGCGGCCGGGCCGCGACAGCATCCTTGCCGACACCGTAGATCAAGCGGTTGGAGATAGAGCGCCGTAGCGCTTCAACTGTGCTGTTGAGCTGGTCGAATTCCAGATCGACGGCTGTCATCGAGCCCTCCTGGTTAGCATGGCGGCATGCGCATTGCTACCCTCGACTGGCGCCAGTGGCGCGTGCCGCGAGGAATCAGATTACCCCTTTTTGATCGCTTGCGGAGCGCATCGGAGTGCTAAATAAAACGCAAAAAAATGCAAGGTCACGGCATAGGGGCATCGGAATCGCTGCACTATGATTGAAGCGTCGACAGTGCCCAGGAGACCGACATGACGACGCATATCCATACCAACACGCAAGCCGTGCTCGGCATGATCCACGCGCAGGAGCTGTTGATGGTTTCGCTGATTCGAGCATTGCCGCCCGAGACGCGACTGAGAGTCGTCGACGAATATCAGGCGCAAGTCGAGCGCGCCGAACTTGCACACGTCAGCCCTGAAAGCGAGCGCGATACCATCGAGGCGTTCCGCGCGCATAGCCGCAAGCTTTCGATCGTGCTTGCGTCGCTGGCCTGAGGCCCGGCATCGGCGTCAGCATCGGCTCGGCGGCACAGTGGCGTGGGTTCATTGCTCGGCGATCTGCCGGCTGCTAGCGCGGCAGATAGGCGAGCGGATCCATAGGCGTGCCATCGCGGCGAATTTCGAACTGCAACGTGCTGCGGCCCGTCTTGTCGGTGCCCATCTGGGCGATCTGTTGCCCTTTGCGCACGCTGTCACCCTCGCTGACGGCAACCGGACCGTTCACCGCATACGCTGTGACGATTCCGTCGCCATGCTTCACGACGACCAGGGCTGCGTATTGCTGGATCGCGTTGCCGACATAGATGACCGTTCCGTCGGCAGCGGCACGCACCGGGTCCTCCGCCCTACCGGCAATGACAATGCCTTTCGAGCCGCCGGCCTGCATCGACTTGAGCACCTGCCCATAAGCGGGCCACGCAAAGTGAATCGCAGGACCGCCGCCGGCGTTCGCATTCGCGCCGACCGGCGGCGCCACGCGCAGCACTTGTCCCGGGACGAGCGAGGCCGTGGCCGGCAGCCGGTTCCATTCGGCAATCTCCTGCGGCCGCTGGCCGAAGCCCGCCGCAACACTGGCCAGCGTATCGCCGGGCGCGACGCGATAATAGCCGGGCTGCACGGCGACTGGACGCGGTGGCGCATTCCATTGCGCCGCGTTGCCGCGCGAGCCGGGCCATTGCTCGGTCGTACAACCTGCGACCCACATCGAGCCAGCCGCACACAACACCGCTAATAGTCCGCTGCGATCGATTTTCATGAAGCGAGCGTCTCCCTAGTCAGCCGAGAATGGCACATATTAACGCGGGGACGCCAAAACGAAACCGGCTCGCGCCTCCTTCGAGAGCACGAGCCGGTTCGCTTCAAACGGTCGACTCAATCGATCGCGCCGCTTTCGCTTCGATTACGTTTATTACGCATCGATTGCAATCACGCGATCTTGCGATGCTTACTGACCGAAAAACAGCGAGTGTCCGCCGCTCGAGTCCGCGGGACGCTCGGC
The DNA here is from genome assembly GCF_036503415.1 of Trinickia sp. GTDB lineage: Bacteria > Pseudomonadota > Gammaproteobacteria > Burkholderiales > Burkholderiaceae > Trinickia. Next base: position 152,787 of record NZ_DASXWY010000007.1, read on the forward strand.
AGCGGGCGCACCCGATTGGCCGCTTTGGCCCGCTACACCACCATAGCCGCTGTTATCGGCGGCCGTTGCGGACGTATCCGCGACTGCCTGCCCTTGCGTGCCATAGGCACGCGCTTCGGCCGCCTGAATGTTCGCGGGGTAATAGATGTCGTTTGCACGCGGTTCAAAACCCGCTTGTTCGAGGCGAATCAGATCCTGCCGAACTTGTTCGCGGGTGACAGGCTGGTTCGATTGCGTTTGCGCCATCGAGGCGAGCGGGGTGGCGAGGACAGAAGCAGCAACCACTGCATAGATCAGGGATTTCATGACTAGACCTCCGGTATTGGTATTCGCTCCACACACCATGTCTGAAGCGATTGAACTCAGTCTAGTCATCTGAGGACTTAGGGAAAACCACTATTTTGGTCAAATAGTGTTTCCGGTCCTGCAACAATCCCTGTCAATCTCCGTAGGTCCTCGCAAAACCGTCAAGACCAATGCGCGTGGAAGCTACCTTCCTTGTCCACCCGCTCGAACGTGTGCGCGCCGAAGAAATCGCGCTGTGCCTGAATGAGGTTGGCCGGCAGCCGTTCGGCGCGGTAGCCGTCGAAATAAGCGATGGCCGATGCGAACGCGGGTACCGGCACGCCCGCCGTGACAGCCGAGACCACCACGTCGCGCAGTGCCGATTGATAGTTCTCCGAAATAGTCCGGAAGTACGGATCGAGCAGCAGGTTCGGCAACCGCGGATCGCTCCTGTACGCGTCGGTGATCTTTTGCAGGAAGCGCGCGCGGATGATGCAGCCAGCCCGGAAAATCTTCGCGATCGTACCGAAGTCGAGATTCCAGCCGTATTCCTGCGACGCGGCCGCCAATTGCGCAAATCCTTGTGCGTACGAAATGACCTTGCTGAAGTAGAGCGCCCGCCGGACCGCTTCGATGAACGCGTCGCGCTCGCCCGCCATTGCCTTCGGCTGCGGCCCGGACAGCACCTTGCTCGCCGCCACGCGTTGGGTTTTCAACGATGAAAGCACGCGTGCGAACACCGATTCCGTGATGAGCGGCAGCGGTACGCCCAGATCGAGCGCGTTCTGGCTCGTCCATTTGCCGGTTCCCTTTTGCGCCGCACGGTCGAGAATGACGTCGACGAGATCCTTCCCTGTTTCGTCGTCGCGTTTATCGAAAATCTTTGCGGTGATCTCGATCAGATAGCTGTCGAGCTCGCCCGCGTTCCACTCGCGATAGACGCGGCCGAGTTCGGCATTCGAGAGTCCCGCCACCTGCTTGAGCACGGCATAGCTTTCGGCAATCAATTGCATGTCGCCGTACTCGATTCCGTTGTGGACCATTTTGACGAAATGGCCCGCGCCGTCGGGGCCCATATAGGCCACGCAGGGTTCCCCGTCGGGCGCCTTCGCGGCAATTTCGGTCAGGATCGGCGCAACGAGATCGTAAGCTTCGCGCTGGCCGCCCGGCATGATCGATGGCCCCTTGAGCGCGCCCTCCTCCCCACCGGATACACCGGTGCCGATGAAGTGCAGGCCCGATTTCGCGAGATCCTGGTTGCGGCGGATCGTGTCGGTGAAGTGCGTATTGCCGCCGTCGATCAAAATATCGCCCGGCTCGAGCAGCGGTCTGAGCGCGGCGATCGTCGCGTCCGTCGGCTCGCCCGCCTTGACCATCATGAGAATGCGGCGAGGCTTCTCGAGCGACGCGACGAATTCTTCGAGCGAATAGGCGGGAACGAGCCGGCGCCCTGCGCACGCGGCCAGCATATCGTCCGTCTTCGCACGGCTGCGGTTATAGATCGCCACGTCATGGCCGCGGCTTTCGATATTCAGCGCGAGATTGCGGCCCATGACGGCGAGGCCGATGACACCGATGGCGGGTTTGCCCATTGTCGAATTCTCCGTGGAACGCTGCCTGCGACGGCCCGTTTGCCGCGCGGCACGACGGAACTTCGTCCGTCGACGATTGAGAGGAAACAGGTTACGCCATGCGTTCGGCCAATGCCGCCAACGCATCGCCGCACGGAGCCGCCACCTTCAGCGCCAGCATCGCATCCGCGCGCGTGCGCCCAAGATTGACTGCGGCAACGGGCATGCCTGCACGCGCCGCCCAGACGCAAAACCGATAACCGGAATACACCATCAACGACGAGCCGATCACGAGCATCGCGTCGGCCGCCTCCAGCGCCGCGGCAGCCGCCTCCACGGTCGAGCGCGGCACGTTCTCGCCGAAAAAGACGACCGACGGTTTCAGCATGCCGCCGCAGTGCGGACATGCCGGCACATGGAACGTGTCCAGGTCCGCCCATTCGAGGTGTGCATCGCCATCCGCGGACGGCTGTGCGAACGCACCGGCGAGCCTCGGGTTCTCCGCCGCGAGGATGGCTTGCACCGACTCACGCGAATGTCCGGCACCGCAGGCGAGACAGATCACGTCGCGTATGCTGCCATGCAGCTCGATGACACGATTGCTCCCAGCGCGTTGGTGCAGCCCGTCCACGTTCTGGGTCACGAGCGTGGCGACGCGAGCGGCTTGCTCGAGGCGCGCGAGGGCGCGATGCGCAGCATTCGGGCGAGCTTCGGCCAGCATCGGCCAGCCCACCATGCTGCGCGCCCAGTAGCGGCGCCGTGCAGGCTCGGAGCTCACGAACGCCTTGTACTCGATCGGTTGCGCGCGCATCCAATTGCCGTTGGCGTCGCGATAGCCGGGAATACCGGAGTCCGTGCTGATGCCGGCCCCGGTCAAGACAAAAAGGCGCGGATGCCGCTGCACGAAAGCGCACAACGCTTCGAGCGCATCCGCGCACGTTTCGCCGCTTACGGCGGCGGCCGTTGAAGACGGTGACGAATGCGCGGTTACTGCGGTGGATTCAGTCATGGCACGGCAAAGTGATCGATGCCGCTGCCGTCGATGCGGCGCGACGACGCGAATTCTACGCCGTTCCGAACCGGCGTGCCGGCAACCCGCGGATCCGCGGCCGGGCCTATAGCCGCTCGCCCGCGAGCCGCGCGGCCAGGAAATCGATCAGCAGGCGCAAGCGGGCCGGCATCTTCCGCGTGCGCATCCAGACAGCGCAAAGCGGCAGCGGTGCCGGCTCGTATTCGGGCAGGACGATCTCGACGCGGCCCGCTTCGATGAGCTCGCGAATCTGCCAGAATGCGGCGAGCCCCACGCCCATCCCCTCCGCCACCGCGGCATTGACGGCGGCGAGTCGATTGCATTCGATACGCCCTGAAACGAGAACCGAATGCCGCGCGCCGTCGCGCGAATCGAACGTCCAGCGATTGGCGTTGGGCACACCGGTTCGAATCACGCACTCATGCGCGCCGAGGTCTTCGGGCGTCCGAGGATGGCCGTGCTCGGCAAGATACGAAGCCGCCGCGAATGCGACGCGACGCACGTGCCCAAGCTGCCGCGCGACGAGGCGCGAATCGGGCGTGGCGCCGACGCGCAGCGTAAGGTCGGCACCGCTTTCCGGCGGATCGTGCAATTCGTCGTCGAACTCCAACGACGCCTGGAGTCCAGGATGGCGGGGGCGGAATTCGGCCACGAGCGGCACGACATACCGAGGGCCGAAGAGCGTGGGCGCATGAATACGCAGCCGTCCCGTCAGCCGCTTCGCATCCTCCGCCAGTTCGGTACGCGCAATCTCGAGATCAGCGAGAACGGCTTTGACGCGTTCATAGAACCGCGCCCCGGCGGGGCTCAGTTGCAACGTGCGTGTCGTCCTCAGGACGAGCGTGACACCCATCGACTGCTCCAACGTCTGCAGCCCGCGGCTCACCGCCTGCAGCGAACGGCCCAGGCGGCGTCCGGCGGCTGTCAGGCTCCCTTCCTCGGCTATCGCAACAAAGGTTTCCAGTTCACGCAGCGATTGCACATTATTCTCCCTAAAAACGGGATATTAAATCCACGCGTCGGCCAATTATCAATTCGCTTTCGAAGAGTAGCATCTGTCCCATCGACTCTTTCATACCCAACCCACCAGGAGAACGAAGATGGACTCGACCCGCGCAAGCATGCGTTACCGCACCGTACGGATCGACGGACTCGACATTTTCTATCGCGAAGCGGGCCCGCAAGACGCACCGGTTCTCCTGCTGCTGCACGGCTTTCCGTCGTCGTCACGCATGTACGAAACGTTGATGCCGCTGCTCTCGAATCAGTTTCGTGTCATCGCGCCGGACTATCCCGGCTTCGGACATAGCAGCGCGCCTGCGCCGAGCGCGTTTGCTTACACTTTCGATTCGCTCGCCGGCGTGATGGAGCGTTTCGTCGAAACGCTCGCGTTGCGCCGTTTCACGTTGTTCGTGCAGGACTACGGCGGCCCGGTCGGCTTTCGTCTTGCGCAGGCGCATCCGAAGCGTATCCGCGGCCTGATCGTGCAAAACGCCGTCGCACATGTGGAAGGTTTGGGTCCGTTGTGGGAAGTCCGCAAGGCCTTTTGGAAGGACCGGGCAACGCATGAGGCCGCGTTGCGCACGAGCTTGCTGTCATATGACGCCACGCGCTTGCGTCACGTGGGAACGAGTCCGCATCCGGATCGCTACGATCCCGATACCTGGAACGACGAATTCGCCTTTTTGTCGCGCCCAGGGCAGATCGACATCCAAACTGAACTCTTTTATGACTACCGGAGCAACGTCGAGCGATACCCGCAATGGCAGCGTTACCTGCGCGAACACCGCCCGCCCACGCTCGTCGTCTGGGGCAAGTACGATGCGTCGTTCACGGTGGAAGGCGCGCATGCATACGGACGCGAGCTACCCGACGCCCGAATCCACCTGCTCGAAGCAGGCCACTTCGCACTCGACGAGGCCTGCGATGAGATCGGCGCGCTGACACATGCCTTTCTGACGGAACTCGGGCGTTCTTGACCGAGCGGGTTACCGACCGAGCTTCGATCCGCGCTCAAAACCGATCGATGCGGAACGGGCGCGGATCCACGAAGGGCTTGGCGCCCGTGACCATATCGGCGATAAGACGCCCCGTCACCGGGCCCAGTGTGAACCCGTGATGCGCGTGCCCGAATGCGAACCACAGGCCCGGGTGCCGTGTGGCCGGACCGATGACAGGCAGCATGTCGCTCGTGCACGGACGTTGCCCCATCCACGGTTCCGAATCGACTCGCTCGCCGAGGGGAAACAAGTCCCGGGCGATCGGCTCGACAGCCTCGAGTTGATCTGGCGTCTTCGGCTCGTCGAGCAACGCGAGCTCCGCCCCCGTCGTGAGCCGGATCCCGCGTGCCATCGGTGCGAGCAGATAGCCCTTTTCGACATCGAGGACGGGATGATTGAGGCGCGCCCCCGATTTTGCGCGGTAGTGCATGTGGTACCCGCGCTTGATGCCGAGCGAAAGCCGATAGCCGAGCTTGGCGCTGAGGGGCTGAGACCACGGCCCGAGTGCGACTACGGCCGAATCGGCTTCCAGCACGCCCTCCTCCGTGTTCACCCGCCAATGCGGCTCGAGCGTCCTCGCGTCGCCGAAAACGATGCGCCCGCCCAGCCGCTCGAAATAACGGGCGTACGCCGTGACGAGGGCATTCGGATCCGCTACCGAATACGATTGCCCATAGCGCACGCCGCCGATGAGAGCCGATGACAGATCGGGCTCCGCGGCGTGAAGCGCTGCCGCATCGAGCACGTCGTACTCGATGCCGTACTCGCGCTGCGAGCGCTCGGCCGTCTTCAATTCCTCGTCGAATTTGGCCGCGGTGCGGAAGACCCGTATCCAGCCGGTCGGACGCAACATGTCCGCCGCGCCGGCGGCCGCTGCCAGCGCCTTGTGCTCGCTGACACAGTGTTCGATCAACGTGGAATAGGCGCGCGCAATGGCGATGTGACGATCGGGGGCCGAATTGCGCCAGTACCGCCAGAGAAACGGTGCGAGCTTGAACATCGCACCGGGGTGATACCGGACATCGAGTGCGCGGTTGCCCGCATAGCCGAGCAGGGTGCCGAGCCCGCGCGGAAAGGCGTACGGATAAACGCCCTCCCGTTGGATCAGTCCCGCGTTACCGAACGAGGTTTCATTGCCGGGCGCTTTTCGGTCGACGAGCGCTACGGACAGACCGCGCTGCTGCAAGTGAGCGGCGATCGAAACGCCGACCATGCCGGCGCCAAGCACGAGAGTGTCGAATTTCATCGGAAGTTAACATGCCCCATGTTTGCGGCTGAAACGACGCAACGGCACACGACTCCATGCCGGACCGCCTCGTTCCTTCGCCTCTACGCCGCGCCGCTCATCCAGTTTTCCAGCTTCAGGCCTGGATAGGCGGCGAAGTCGCGTTCGTTGTTGGTGACGAGCACAATATCGAGCGCCAACGCATGCGCCGCAATGAGCTTGTCGAGATGATCTTTCTTTCGCTCGCGCGTCGCCTCGCGGACCGGCCCATAGGCGCTGGCGGCGGCGACATCGAAGGGCGCGACCGGGATGTCCTCGATCAGCGCAGCGAGATTCCGGCGCTCGCGTGCGTGGTTGGCCGAGGCCGCGACACCGTTCTCCAATTCCGCATAGGTAATGGCCGACATCACGACGTCGCCGACGTAGCATTGTGCGAAGCGCTCCGCCACCTGCTCCGGCTGGTTCTTCATCAAGTAGATGCACATGTTGGTGTCGAGCATGAAGCGCGGCATCAGAGTGCCTCGCGCTCTGTTTGCTCCTGGCTGCCGCGCCCCTCGGACATGAAATCCGGCCCGAATCTGGCGAACTTCTTGAGCACCCCGCCCAGCGCTCGACGCGCCGGCCGAATGCGGAGCTCGTCCCCGACACGCTCGATCTCGAGCTCCACGTCCGTGCGCTCGTACGCCAGATCGGCGGGGATACGCACTGCCTGCGAATTGCCGTTCTTGAAAACCCTGGTCGTATGCATCGTTAAGCCCGTCTGCGGATGTACGATGGATGTACTATAACGCGGATCCGGCACAACGTAAATCCGTGTGTGTACATGTTTCGAGGCCATCGAGGGTCTCCTATAACAGCAGAGCCCGCCAAATTGTGCTTTACTTCCCGGTGCATCTAGAAAATAACGCGCTATAGCCGGACAAGCGGCACTGCACGCATCGAAGGTGCCGGCTGTCGCCCCCCTGCCTTGCCCGACTCTGGCCGACCGGAGACAATCCATGGCAATCAGCATCAGTCTGACAGTCAACGGCGCCCCGGTGAGCGCCGAAGTCGAGCCTCACACGCTTCTAGTCCATTTCCTCCGCGATACATTGCGCCTGACCGGCACGCATGTCGGCTGCGATACCGCCCAGTGCGGCGCCTGCACGATCCATATGGATGGACGCGCCGTCAAAGCCTGCAATGTCCTCGCCGTCCAAGCCGACGGTGCCCGGCTCACCACCATCGAGGGGCTCGCCGAAGACGGTGCCCTGCATCCGATGCAAGCCGCCTTTCGCGAATGCCACGGCCTTCAGTGCGGCTTTTGCACACCGGGCATGGTCATGAGCGCCACCGCGCTGATCGCGGCCAAGCCCGATGCCAGTGCCGACGACGTGCGCCGTCAGCTCGACGGAAACTTCTGCCGCTGCACCGGCTACCACAACATCGTCAAAGCGGTACTCGAAGGCGCGGCAGGCATGCGCCAACAGGCGGCATCGACTGTACGGGAGCCATCATGAACGCACCTGAAGAACGCCGCCTGATCGGAGCCTCCGTCAAACGCAAGGAAGACTACCGCTTCCTCACAGGCGCCGGGCAATACACCGACGACATCGTGCTGCCGCAGCAAACCTACGGCATGTTCGTGCGCTCGCCCCATGCGCATGCGCGTCTCGGCAAAATCGACGTGGAAGCAGCGCGCGGCGCGCCGGGCGTCATCGCCGTCTTCACGGGCGCCGATCTCGCCGCCGAGAAGGTAGGCGGCCTGCCCTGCGGCTGGCTCATCCACAGCACCGACGGCTCACCGATGCGCGAGCCGCCGCATCCGGTCCTGGCCACAGGCAAGGTCCGGCACGTGGGCGACCCGGTCGCGCTCGTCATCGCCGAAACCGCCAAGGCGGCCAAGGACGCAGCCGAACTCGTGACAGTGGATTACGACCTGTTGCCGGCCGTGGCGGACACCGCCCACGCGGCCGACTCGGGTCAACCCGCCGTGCACGACGAGGTTCCCGACAACGTCTGCTATACCTGGGGCCACGGCGACAAGGCCGCGACCGACGCAGCCTTCGCGCAGGCCGCACATGTCACGACGCTCGAGATCGTGAACAATCGCCTCGTGCCGAACGCCATCGAACCGCGCGCGGTCAATGCCAGCTACTCGCGGCAAGACGAAAGCTACACCGTCTATGTCGCCAATCAGAACCCGCATGTCGAGCGGCTCCTGATGGCTGCATTCGTTCTGTCGCTGCCGGAATCGAAGCTGCGCATCGTCGCGCCAGACGTCGGCGGCGGATTCGGCTCGAAGATCTTTCTCTACGGCGAGGATGTCGCGCTGACCTGGGCGTCCAAGCGCATCGGCCGCCCCGTCAAATGGACGGCGGAACGTTCGGAATCGTTCGTCTCCGATGCGCACGGCCGCGATCATGTGACGAAAGCGGAACTCGCGCTCGATCGCGACGGCCGTTTCCTTGCGATGCGGGTGCATACCACCGCGAACATGGGCGCCTATCTGTCGACGTTCGCCTCGTCCGTGCCGACGATTCTGTATGCGACGCTGCTCGCGGGCCAATACGCGACGCCCGCTATTTATGCCGAGGTGAAAGCCGTCTTTACGAACACGGTGCCCGTCGACGCCTACCGTGGGGCGGGACGTCCGGAAGCCACGTACGTCGTCGAGCGGCTCGTCGAAACCGCGGCGCACGAACTCGGCATGGACCCCGCTGAAATCCGCAGGCGCAACTTCATCCGCGCGTTTCCCTACACGACACCCGTCGGGCTCACGTACGACACGGGAGACTACGAAGTCTGCCTCGCACGTGCCATCGAACTCGCCGACGTGGCGGGTTTTGCGGCGCGCCGCGACGCGGCGAAGCAAAACGGCAAGCTGCGCGGCCTCGGCTACTCGTGCTACATCGAAGCGTGCGGTCTCGCGCCGTCGAAAATCGCGGGCGCCCTTGGCGCACGCGCCGGCCTGTTCGAAGCGGGCGAGGTCCGCGTGCATCCCACGGGAACGGTTACGGTCTTCACCGGCTCGCACAGCCACGGGCAGGGGCACGAAACGACGTTCGCGCAAGTCGTCGCCGATCGGCTCGGCCTGTCGATGGACCAGGTCGAAATCGTCCATGGCGATACCGGCCGCATTCCATTCGGCATGGGAACCTACGGTTCGCGCTCGATCGCAGTGGGCGGCACGGCCATCATGAAAGCGCTCGACAAGATCGAAGCAAAGGCAAAAAAGATCGCGGCACATCTGCTCGAAGCCTCCGCCAGCGACATCGAATTCGGTAACGGTGTCTTTCATGTGGCCGGCACGGACCGTACCAAGACGTTCGCCGAAGTGGCGCTGGCCGCCTATGTTCCGCACAACTACCCGCTCGAGGAACTCGAGCCGGGATTGGACGAGAACGCGTTCTACGATCCAAGCAATTTCACGTACCCGTCGGGTGCCTATATTTGCGAGGTCGAAGTGGACCCCGATACAGGCGAAACTCGCATCGAGCGATTCACCGCTGTCGACGACTTCGGCAACGTCATCAATCCGATGATCGTCGAAGGGCAGGTGCACGGCGGGCTCGGCCAAGGTATCGGCCAGGCGCTGCTCGAGCGCTGTGTCTATGACCCCGACACTGGGCAGTTGCTGTCGGGCTCCTACATGGACTACGCGATGCCGCGCGCTTCGGATCTGCCCGAGTTCACGGTCGAGACGAGTCAGGGCACACCGTGCACGCACAATCCGCTCGGGGTCAAGGGATGCGGGGAAGCGGGTGCAATCGGCTCGCCGCCGGCGGTCATCAATGCGATCGTCGACGCCCTCGCGCCGCTTGGCGTGAAAGACATGCAGATGCCCGCCACCCCGCACCGCATCTGGTCCGCGATTCAGGCCACGCAGTCGTCGGTCCATTGAACGGTCGACAGGAGACAGCTCCATGTATTCATATTCGTTCGACTATGAGCGCGCGGCCGATGCGCAGGCCGCCGTGGCGGCCCTGCAGGCAGATAGCGACGCCAAATACCTCGGCGGCGGGCAAAGCATGCTGCCGACCATGCGTTTGCGCCTGGCGCAGCCGACGAAGCTCGTCGACATCACGCGCATCGCGGCCTTGAAGGAAATTCGCGTCGACAGCCAGACGGTTTCGATCGGCGCCGCCGTGTGCCATGCGGATGTCGCCGAACATGACGGCATCCAGCGCAGCCTGCCTGGGCTGGCCGAGCTCGCCGGTATGATCGGCGATCGCCAGGTGCGCGCCCGCGGCACGCTGGGCGGCTCGCTCGCCAACGACGACCCTGCCGCCGATTATCCGGCTGCGGTGCTCGCTCTGGGCGCGACGGTCGTCACCGATCGCCGACGCATTGCAGCCGACGACTTCTTCGTCGGCATGTACGAAACGGCGCTCGAACCGGACGAACTCATCGTTGCCGTCGAATTTCCCGTGCCGGAAAAAAGCGCCTACGAGAAGTTCCGCAACCCCGCTTCCCAATTCGCGCTCGTCGGCGTGTTCGTGGCCAAGCGGGCCGACGGTGTGCGGGTTGCCGTCACGGGCGCCGCACCTTCGGTGTTTCGACCGTCCGCGCTCGAAGCGGCATTGAGCGGCCACTTCACGCGCGATGCGGCCCGGCAGGTCACGCTGTCTCCCGACGAACTGAACACGGATTTGCATGCGAGCGCCGAGTATCGTGCCCATCTGATTCCGATCCTCGCGGCGCGCGCCGTCGAGCGGGCCCGCTAGCGGCCTGCCCTTCCGGAGCGACCACGATGCAGCCGGCAACGATCGACGCAACCGTCGCCGAGCTCGCGGCGCACCGCTATTTTGCGAGTCGCGAGCTCGCCACGGCGCTCTTTCTGGCGCTGCGGATGGACCGGCCGCTTTTTCTCGAAGGCGAGCCGGGCGTCGGCAAGACCGAGCTCGCCAAGGCGGCCTCGGAAATCCTCGGCACGACGCTCTTGCGCCTGCAGTGCTACGAAGGGCTGGACACGGCCAGTGCGCTCTACGAATGGGATTACCCGCGCCAAATCATGGCGCTGCGTCTGGCCGAAGCGGCGGGCGAGCGGCCCGGCAACGATACGCTTTATCGCAGCGAATTCCTGCTGAAGCGCCCGCTCCTGCAAGCGTTGATGCCTGACGAGCAACATCCGGGTGCGCAACGTGTGCTGCTCATCGATGAAATCGATCGCGCCGACGAGCCGTTCGAGGCCTTTTTGCTCGAACTGCTTTCGGATTTCCAGGTGTCGATTCCCGAATACGGCACGGTACGCGCCGAACGGGCGCCGCTCGTCATCGTCACGTCGAACCGCACGCGCGAGGTCCATGACGCGCTCAAGCGCCGCTGCCTCTATCAATGGATCGGCTATCCGGAGCAGGACCGCGAACTCGCGATCGTCGCGGCGCGTGCCCCCGAAGCGGCGGGAGAACTACAGCGGCGCGTCGTGGCGTTCGTGCACCGGTTGCGCTCGATGGACCTGTTCAAGGCCCCGGGCATCGCGGAAACGATCGACTGGTGCCGCGCGCTCGCGGCACTGTCGATTTCGGAGCTCGATCCGCAGTCCGTGCACGACACGCTCGGCGTGCTGCTCAAGTATCAGGACGACCTCGCACGGCTCGATACCGATCAAATCGCGCGATGCTTGGCCGAAGCGGAGTAGTCGATGGCCTCACCCCGCTCGCCACTATCGCCCGCGTCGCCCGCGTCGCCCGCTTCGGGCCCGGAACTGCCGATGTTCGCGCGCAACGTCGTCCATTTCGTGCGGCTGCTGCGTGCGGCAGGCTTGGCGATGTCGCCCGCTCATTCAATCGATGTATTGGACGCGCTGCAGCTGATCGAGATCGGAAGGCGCGACGACGTGCATGACGCGCTGGCCGCGATTCTCACGCACTCGGCCGATGAGCGGGCATTCTTCGATACCGCCTTCGATCTGTTCTGGCGCGATCCCGACTGGGCGGGGAAGCTGCGCGCCCTGTTACTGCCCAAAGCGCGGGCCGGTATGCCACCCCCGATGCGCAGCAACCGCTTGGCGGATGCGCTCGCGGCCCGTACGTCTCGGTCGGACCAGCCCGCCGCCAGCGAACCGCAGCAGCGCGAACTGAATGCGCACGCAACGTTCAGCGCCGAAGAGCGCCTGCGTCACCGCGATTTCGATACGTTGACCGCCGACGAATGGCGCGCGTTGCAGCACGCGATCCGCAACCGCCGCATGTCGTTCGCGACCGAACCGACTCGCCGGCTGCGGGCAGCCTCTCACGGCGTCCATGCCGACGTTCGCGCCAGCGCGCGCCAAGCCGTGCGCGTCGGCGGAGACTGGCTCGTCTGGAAGTACCGCGCCGTGCGCGAACGCAAACCCCCGCTCGTCCTGCTGCTCGATATTTCCGGCTCGATGGCCAACTACTCTCGTGCCGTGCTCTATTACTGCCATGCGCTGCTGCAATCGCGCGAGAGACTGCAGGTCTTCGTGTTCGGCACACGCCTCACGCATGCGACGCGCGCGCTGCGCGAGCGCGATCCCGATGCGGCTATCGCCGCGCTTGCCGGGCGCGTCGAGGACTGGGCCGGCGGCACGCGGATCGGCGCGGCACTGGCGCAATTCAATCGGCAGTGGGCCAGGCGCGTCCTCGGTGGGCGCGCGACGGTGTTGCTCGTGACCGATGGCCTCGATCATGAAGCGATCGAACTGCTCGATGCCGAGATGGCGCGCCTGGCTCGCAACGCCTACCGCATCGTATGGCTCAATCCGCTGCTGCGCTACGCCGGGTTCTCCGCGCGAGCGCGCGGCGTGCGCGCGATCCTGCCGCACGTCGACGCGCATCGCCCCGTCCACAACCTCGAGAGCCTCGATGCGCTCGCGCACGACTTCGAGCATCTCGCGCGCGTGCCCCGCCACCCGATGCCCGTTTCGCCGAACCAAGGAGTGCCGCAATGGAACTGACCGAGCAATACATCCTGCCCGTCTCGCGCGAGCACGCATGGGAAGCGCTGCGCGACACGGCGGTGCTCCGGACGATCATTCCCGGCTGCGAAAGCATCGAGGCCGACGGCGAGAATGCCTATATCGTCTCCATGCTCGCCGCCGTGGGACCCGTGAAGGCGCATTTCAAGGGACGCATGTCGTTGACCGACCTCGACCCGCCGAACAGCTATACCGTCGTATTCGAAGGTCAGGGCGGCGTCGCCGGTTTCGCGAAAGGCAGCGCCGCGGTCACGCTCGAAGCCGACGGGGAATCGTCGACCAAGTTATCGTATACAGCGCACGCCCAGGTGGGCGGCAAGCTCGCGCAGATCGGCTCGCGGCTCGTCGACGGGGCCGCGCGCAAGGTCGCGGGAGAATTCTTCAAGCGCTTTACGGCACAGATGACGGGTGAGGCAGGAGCAGGAGCAGGCGCCGCAAGCACTGATGAAAGCGAAGCGTCGGCGCAGCCTGGCGAAGCAGCCGACGAGGCACCCGCTGGCAAAGGACACAAATCATGGAAAGCGTGGATCTCGAAGTCCTGAAATCGAGCGCGCGCTGGCTCGACGAAGGGCATCGCGTATTGCTCGTCACAGTGGTCAAGACGTGGGGGTCGTCCCCACGCCCGCAAGGCGCGATGCTCGCCGTGCGGGACGACGGCCTCGTGGCCGGTTCCGTATCGGGCGGCTGCATCGAAGACGATCTGATCGACCGCGTGCGCCGCCACGGCATAGGCGGCAGCAGCCCCGAGGCCGTGAAGTACGGCATCACGGCGGAGGAAGCCCATCGCTTCGGCTTGCCTTGCGGCGGCACGATCGAACTCGTGCTCGAACCGCTGACGAAGGCAAGCGGCATCGACGAACTCTACCGCGCGGTCGAAGCCGGCCGGCTCGTCGCGCGCACGCTCGATATGAAAACGGGCGCGGCCACGCTCGCGCCCGCGCAGGCAACCGACGGCGTGCAGTTCGACGGCGACACGTTATCGACGATCCATGGCCCGCGCTATCGCATGCTCGTCATCGGAGCCGGGCAGCTATCGCGTTATCTTTGCAGCATCGCGGTGGGCCTGGACTATCAAGTGACGGTTTGCGATCCGCGCGAAGAATACACCGAGGAATGGAATATTCCAGGCACGACGGTCGTCCATACGATGCCGGACGATACCGTTACGGACATGAAGCTCGACGAACGTTGTGCCGTGATCGCGCTGACGCACGACCCGAAGCTCGACGATCTCGCGTTGATGGAAGCGCTGAAAACGCCGGCCTTCTACGTCGGCGCGCTCGGCTCCCGTCGAAACAATGCGGCGCGGCGCGAGCGGCTCAAGGAGTTCGATCTTGGCGACGCGCAACTCGCGCGGCTGCATGGGCCGGTCGGCATTTATATCGGCAGCCGCACGCCGCCCGAGATCGCCATTTCAATTCTCGCTGAAGTAACGGCGGCCAAGAACGGTGTATCGTTGCCCACGCTGCTGCAGGTGGAAGGCGCGAAAGCGGCGCGAGAGCGGGCCGGCAGCGAACATCCGGCTTGCGATGCTGCCAGCCGGAGTTAGCGCTTCAGCGCGTTACCGCGGCCAACGCGGCAACGCGACAAACGCAGGGCATCGACCTGAAGCGCTGCCGCAGCGCCGTTCGCATCCCGTTTGCATCGGTTACGCACGTCCACCCAAAGACCAAGGACACTATTTGTCATGAGCGAACGTTCTCCGTTCCGCCCTGCACTCGAACGCGCGCTGCATCATGCGCTCTCGTACCTCGGGAATCTCGAAGACGGGCCGGTCGCCGCTACCGCCACGCTTGAAACATTACGAAGCCGGCTCGCCAAGCCGCTCAACCGTGCACCGATACCGGCCGAGCGCGTCATCGACGAGCTCGTGGCCGATACGGAGGGCGGCATCGTCGCAAGCGCGGGCGGCCGCTTCTTCGGCTGGGTGATCGGCGGCGCCGTGCCTGCTTCGCTCGGCGCGGATTGGCTCACGAGCGCATGGGATCAAAATGCCGCGTCGTTCGCGTGCGCACCGGCCGAGGCAGTCGTCGAGGAAGTCTGCGGCGCATGGCTCAAGGAACTGCTCGGCCTGCCGTCCCATGCAAGCTTCGCGCTCACGAGCGGTTGCCAGACTGCCCACGTCACGGCACTCGCGGCCGCGCGCCATGCCCTGCTCGAACAACGGGGCTGGCAGGTCGAGCGCGACGGGCTCTTCGGTGCGCCGCGCATCCGGATACTCAGCAGCGATCAATTCCACGGCAGCGTCACTCAGGCCGTGCGGCTGCTCGGCATGGGCACTGCATGCGTGCAGGCACTGCCATCGAATCGAATGGGTCAACTGGAAATGGCCACGCTCGACGAAGCGCTGCGCGCCGAGCCTGACACGCCGACGATCGTCCTGCTGCAGGCGGGAGATCTCAACATCGGCGCCTACGATTCGTTCTCCGAACTGATTCCGCTTGCGCATCGCCACGGCGCATGGGTCCATGTCGACGGGGCTTTCGGGCTATGGGCGAATGCGAGCGAACGCTACCAGTCGTTGTTGACCGGCGTCGAGCACGCCGATTCCTGGGCGACCGATGGGCATAAGTGGCTCAACGTGCCCTACGACAGCGGCTTTGCATTCGTCGCCCACGCCGACGCGCACCGAGCGGCGATGTCGCATTACGCAAGCTATGTTTCGTACAACGAAGCAGTTCGCGAACAGAAGGATTGGACGCCCGTCTGGTCGCGGCGGGGCCGCGGGTTTGCCACCTATGCGGCGCTGCGCGAGTTCGGCCGCGAAGGCGTGGCGGCGCTGGTCGAGCGCTGTTGCGAGGCGGCGCACGCATTGGCCGTCGGCATAGCCGCACAGCCCGGTGTGGAGCTCGTCTGGGCGCCGCGCATCAATCAAGGCCTGGTCCGCTTCATCGACCCACGGCCCGATGCAACCGAAAGCGATCATGACGCATGGACCGACGCCGTCACCGAGGCGGTGCTCCGAACCGGTGAGGCGCTTTTCAGCAACACGACTTGGCGCGGCAAACGGTGCATGCGCATTTCGGTATGCAATTGGCAGACCGATGCAAGCGCCGTGGCGCGCACCATTGCCGCCGTGACCGAAGTGCTACGCACCATGCGTGCCGCGCGGATCGGGCAATAACCGAAAGTTTGCCGAAAGAAGACCGATTCGACGGGCGCACGGACGCGAGCGCAGGCGACGCGCCGTTTTCCGAACCCGAAACCGGACGCGATAAACTGGCGGCTTTGCGAAATGCAGAGTTGGGGTGGAACCCGTGAGCCTCGATGAGTACTACGAACGATTGGGCTTGCCGAGCGCCGCATCGGCGGCGGAGATCAAGCGAGCCTATCGCCGCCTGAGAGCGCAGTACCACCCCGATCGCAACAAGGGCGAGGAATCGGCCGCCGAATCGCTATTCAAAAAGGTGCAGGAGGCCTTCGAAATCCTCACGGGGCAGCGGCAGGCGCCCGTGCGCGCGCAGCCGGCTCCCGCCGCCGGCACACGCAGGACCGACATGCGGCCAGCACGCGCCTCGACTGGCGACGCCGACCGCGGCGCAGGAGCGGGCGGGGCCGGCGCCTGGTCGAAGCACTACGGGGCGAGCGGCGGCCCGATGCCCGTGCGTGGCGCAAACCGGCATACCCAGTTGCACGTGCCGCTCGATGTGGCATTGAACGGCGGCGAAGTGCTCGCCAGTTACCAGGTCGGCGAAACGTGCCGGCAATGCCGGGGCGCGAGCGCACGCGCAACGGTGCTGCCCTGTTCGAACTGTGCCGGCTACGGCACCGGTTACGACGGTACCGCATGTACCGCATGCGGCGGCCAGGGGCGCATGAAAAGCACGCACTGGTGCGCGACATGCCAAAGCAAGGGCGTCGAATATCAAACGAAATCGCAGCCGGTGAACGTGCCGCGCGGCGCATGGGACGGCCAGCGCATCGTCGTGCCCGGCGGCGGGTTTGCGGGCATGCACGGCGGACAACCCGGCGATGCGACGTTTACGGTCGTCATCGTCTGTGGGCCCGATTTTCAGCGGGAAGGGCTGCATCTGAGCGGCGAACTCGAAGTCGATTTCGTCACCGCGACGCTGGGCGGTCCGCTCACAGCCAAAGTACTGGGCCGCGATCTGGACATCGCAATTCCAGCGAATGCCCGGCATGGCAGCACGATCCGCCTGCCGGCGCAGGGTCTCTCGGACGCCTCGGGCAACCGGGGCGAATTGAGGCTGCGCATCGTCCTGGTCATGCCCGAGGCGGCATCGCATCTGAGCGCGGAGGAACGGCGCCGCTTTCGGGAACTGTTCGCGCTGGCCGCGCAGCGAGCAGGCGGCACATCGCTATAGACGCCGCTGCACCCCGTCGTCGAAAGCCGCTTTGAGCCGGCGCACGCCTTCGCGAATATCGTCGATCCCTGGCGCCGCGAATGACAGCCTGAGCGAATGGATGTCGACATCGTCCGCAAAGAACGCTTTGCCCGGCACGAATACGACCTTCCGTTCGATCGCGTTCGTGAGCAGTGCCGATGAATCGATGCCCTCGATGCGGGCCCAGACGAACATCCCGCCCTGCGGACGATGGAACGCGATCGCCGAGCCGAACTCCGCCTCGAGCGCGTCGCATAGCGCACCGCACTTGCAACCGTACATCGCGGTAATGCGCGGCAAATGCCGCTCGAGCGAGCCCGCGGCCAGATACTGCGCGGCGATCGCCTGGGTCCACGGCGAGCTGCAAAGATCGACGGTCTGTTTCGCGACGACGCAGCGGCGGGCGATCTCGGCAGGCGCGATGGTCCAGCCGACGCGCAAGCCCGGTGCGACGATCTTCGACAAGCTCCCGAAGTGCACTACCCACGGAAGCGCTCCCTCGACTTCTTTCGCCAGCGCCAGGATCGATGGCAGCGCACTGCCCTTGAAGCGCAAATCGCCGTACGGGTCGTCTTCGACGATCAGGAAGCCATAACGAACGGCAAGTTCGAGCAGCGCGATGCGGCGTGCGCGCGTGAGCATCGCGCCGGAAGGATTGGCAAACGTCGGCACCGTGTACAGCAGTTTCGGCCGATCGAGCGTGCCCGCTGCGAGCATCTCGGCCAGTTTCGCCACGTCGATCCCTTCATCGTCGATCGGCACCGTCACGATCTTTGCCTGCTGAAGCCGCAGCGCTTGCAGGACGGCAGGATAGGCCGGCTGCTCGGTCGCCACGACGTCGCCCGGACCGACGAGCACGCGCAGCAGCAAATCGAAGCCTTGCTGCGATCCTGTCGTGACCAGCAATTCATCGGCGGAGCATGTCACGCCGCGCCGCGCCATCAGCGCGAGGATTTCCTGCTTCAGTTCGGGCAGGCCATCCGTCGGGCCATACTGCAGGCAGCGAACCGGCGACTCGAACGCACGAGTTTGAGCCGCGTTCAGTCCTTCGACGTCGAATAGATCGGCAGCCGGATAACCGCCCGCGAACGAAATCATGCCCGGCTGGCCGACGTATTTGAACAGCTCTCGAATCGGCGAGCCGGACGGATGAGCAAACGGCTCGGTGAATCGGTACATGGTGCCCTCTGGCTTCGGCATTCGCTTCGTTATGGCGGGTATCGGATTCGATAGCGCCGAGGCCTAAACGACGTTTTTCTCGACGATAGGCCGGTTCTCGATAACGCGGCTCCAATCCAGCGGCGATAGATCGAGCGACGTATATTTGCCGTCCAGGATCAGCTCGCTCACACCTCGCCCCGTCGCCGGCCCTTGCTGCAGACCATGGCCGCTATAGCCGTTGGCGAAGATGCAATTGTCGATATCGGGGTGAAAGCCAATGATCGCGTTGTGATCGAAGACGTTGTATTCGTAATAGCCGGACCAGCAGTTCTCCACTCGCAGCGCTTCGAACTCCGGCACGCGGTGCGCCAGCGTGGGCCAGATGACGTCGTCGAACAAGGCATGGTCGACTTCATCGAGCGGCAGATCGTCCGGATCGTTATCGGCGTTCGGCGACGTTCCACAGATATACGTCTTGCCTTCCGGGCGGAAATAAACCCCGCTCGGGTCGATCAACAACGGGCACGGCGAAAGGCGCGCCGGCGACGATACGTTGAAAATGCTGCGCCGGCGCGCGAAGACGGGAATCTCGATGCCCATCATCGCCGATAGCTTTCGCGCCCATGCCCCGGCCGCATTGACGAGCATGTCGCACGGATAGCGCTCGCCGTCGGTCGTCTCGACGTGGGTGACGCGGCGTCCGGCTCGCGCGATCGCGCCGACCTCGGCCGCAACATAGCGCGCGCCGAGCGATTGCGCTTTCTTGCGCAGCGCCTGCACGAGACCGTACCCGTCGAACCACCCTTCGCCGCTGGCGCCGAAGGCACCCGCCTCGAGATCCTCGATGTTCAGCCAGGGAAATTTCGCCTGCAGCTTTTCTCGATCGAGCCAATGGATATCGGCACCGAGACGCGTTTGCAGGGCATGATTCTCACGTAACGTCGGAGCACCGGCGGGCGTCGCGAGAAAGAGATAGCCGCCCTCATGCAGATCGATCGACGGCTTCGTCCCGTCGACTTCCAGCAGCTCGCCGATATTGCGTAGAAACTCGATACCGTACAGCGACATTTGCACCGATAACGGCGTTGAAAACTGCTGCCGGATCGACGCGGCCGAAAGCGCCGATGACGATTTCGCGTAGGTCGGATCACGCTCGATGACGGTGACCGGAACCGTCGGATCGGATGCCCGTAAAAAATAGGCGATCGAACTGCCGATCACGCCACCGCCCACGATAACGACTTGAGAGCTCACGCGTTGCCCCGCCTTGGATTGCGTCGGAAAAACGCGCACACCGAACGGCGGCGCGTCGATTGGCGAGCCGGGCACGTGCCTTTGGCAAGGCAAGCGCCCGGCCACCGCATCATTCGATCGAAAAATCG
Organism: Trinickia sp.; assembly: GCF_036503415.1. GTDB lineage: Bacteria > Pseudomonadota > Gammaproteobacteria > Burkholderiales > Burkholderiaceae > Trinickia. The sequence continues at coordinate 172,706 of NZ_DASXWY010000007.1, forward strand.
ATGCCCTGCGCGAGCGGCAATGCCGACGAGTAGTTGACCGTATTGGTTGCACGGCGCATATAGGCCTTCCATGCATCGGAACCCGACTCGCGCCCACCGCCCGTTTCTTTTTCACCGCCGAAGGCACCGCCAATTTCCGCGCCACTCGGGCCGATATTGACGTTCGCGATACCGCAATCGCTGCCCGATGCCGACAGGAACCGTTCGCTCTCGCGCAGATCGGTCGTGAAGACGCACGACGACAAGCCGTGCGACGCCGCATTGTTCGCTGCAATTGCCTCGCCGAAGTCGCGATACTTCATGACGTAAAGGATCGGAGCGAACGTCTCTTTGAGCACGATGCCGGTCTGGGCCGGCATCTCGACGATCGCCGGCCGCACGTAGAAGCCCTGCTCGCAACCGGCCACCGTATGGCGCTCCCCGCCGAATACCTTGCCGCCGTCGCGCTTCGCCGCTTCGAGGGCAGCCTGCATGCGCTCGAACGATTGCGCGTCGATGAGCGGGCCCATCAGCACGCCCTGCTGCAATGGATTACCGATCGCGACCTTCCCGTAAAGCGCCTTCAAACGCTCGACCGTCTCGTCGTACACGCTTTCATGGACGAACAAACGCCGCAGCGACGTGCAACGTTGGCCGGCCGTGCCGACCGCCGAAAACAGGATGCCTCGCAGCGCGAGCTCCCGGTCCGCGGTGTTCGAGACGATGCCCGCGTTATTGCCCCCGAGTTCGAGCAGCGAACGACCAAAGCGGCGCGCCACGTCGACGCCGACAGCACGTCCCATTTCAGTACTACCCGTGGCACTGACGATGTTCGAACGCGGATCGCCCACGAGCTGCGCGCCCACTTCGCGACCGCCGTTGATGAGGCACGTCAAGCCGGCCGGCGCCGTGCCGAACGCTTGCAGCGCCTCTTGCAGGATACTGTCCACCGCCAACGCGGTGAGCGGCGTTTTTTCGGAAGGCTTCCAGATCACGGCATTGCCGCATACCAGTGCGAGCGCCGCATTCCAGGACCACACCGCCGCCGGGAAATTGAACGCCGAAATGACCGTGCATACCCCCATCGGATGCCAGCTTTCCCCCATTCGATGGCCCGGGCGCTCCGATGCAATCGTCAGACCGTAGAGCTGACGCGACAGGCCGACCGCGAAATCGCAAATATCGATCATCTCCTGCACTTCGCCCAGCCCTTCCTGCAGGATCTTGCCCGTCTCCAGCGTGATGAGGCTGCCGAGCGCCTGCTTGCGCTCGCGCAGCTTGTTGCCGAGCAATCGCACCAGTTCGCCGCGCCGCGGCGCGGGCACGTCGCGCCAGGCCACGAAGGCAGCCTGCGCCTTCGCCAGTGCGGCGTCGATGTCGGCGGCAGTATGGCTCGGCACACGACCGATCAGTGCGCCGTCGATAGGCGAGCGAACGGCGATGTCGCCGCTTTCCGCAAGATGCGAAATACCGAGCTCGGACAGAATGGTCGATGCGTTCATCGGGAAGTACCTCGATTGTTTCCGATAGGAAATTTTGGGACGTTAGGAAACTATACACGCCCGCGACAGGTGCGGCAACCACGCCGATTGCGCGCGGATGCCAGCGCGGCGTGACCACCACCACCGACCCGATTGCACTGGCCGTAGCCGCGATCGAAAACGCGTGCCGCGATTGTGTTCAGCCTTTAAACGACTGGCAAACGATATCTGCGCAACACGTGATGCGCGTTGCTCATCAAACCCGGATGAATCCGCGCGTGAGCGGCGGCGTCTCGCCGCGGCCCGACGCGGCGGCGAGCCGATGTTATGATGCGAAACTCGCAGGACCGATAGACCGTACCACCCAATCCCCCGCATGGACAGGACCATCTTGAAGCCGGCCGAGCAGGCGCCTTCGGAGCTCGGCAAGCGCGTCAGAGCCGCGCGGCTCTTCCACGGTTACACGCTCGAAACGGCAAGCCGCGTATGCGGCGTATCGCGCTCGACGCTGTCCAAGATCGAAAACGGGGTGATGTCTCCGACGTTCGACGTCCTCCAAAAGATCGTTCACGGCCTCAAGATCGACTTGAGCGAACTGTTCGGCTCCGCGTCGAAACCGAACGTCGGCGGCCGGCGCGCGGTCACGCGCAAAGGCGCGGGACAACCGCACGCGGCCGGCTGTTACGAAATGGAATTGCTCGCCACCGAACTGGCAAAAAAGGCCATGCATCCGTTTCGCATCCGGATCACGGCGCACTCGCTCGACGCATTCACGGAATGGGGACGGCACGAAGGCGAGGAGTTTCTTTTCGTGCTGAGCGGCAGCGTTTGCTTGTATTCCGAGCTGTACGCCCCAACGCATCTCGAAGCGGGCGACAGCATCTATTTCGACAGCCGCATGGGCCACGCCGCTGTATCGACGAGCGACGAGGACGCCGAAGTCCTCTGGATTATCGACGAAGGCTACGCGCCCTACGACAGCGAGGCGAGGCCGCTTGCCAACGGTGGCAGCGCCGGACCCGCCTGAGCGCCGGCACCCGCCATCCGGACATTACGCGGCGGCATGCGCCGTCATCTTGAAGATCCCTTGCGCATTGCCGGCATCGAAGCGCAGATCCGTCACCCAGCTACGCGTGGCCTGATCGAATTCGCGCTTGCGCGTGATGAATTCGTAAAACGAGCCCGGAACGTCTCGCGTGACGAGCGCGCCGTCAGCCGCCTTGAACGTCCGCGTCACGATATCGGCGCGGTACGCGGTCTGAAAGACACGCCCCGACCGGGAACGCTCGACCTCGGGCTTCATCGGCCGGCCCTTGGCTTTTTCGCTTTCCGACAAGGCGAAGACATCGGCAACGCGATCCGTCGCATGATTGAACGCATTGCCTTCCGTCGCAATCCACGCCATTTCGGCCGATTCGCTCAAGAGCGTTTCGTAATCCGCTTCGCTCGGCACATCGTGATGGCGCGCGAATGCGCCGACGATGACGGGGAGCAGCGCTTGCGCCGCATCGATCGGAAGCGCGCCATCGCGCTCGAGTTCCCAGAGCTGTGCCAGCGAGCGCGGCGTCAACGGGTCCTTCGACGTGCCGACGACGTTCGTCACCGCTTGCTGGAATGCCGTCGAGAAACGTTCGGGATGCAGCTCGCTCACGAAGAATTGGGCGATTTCGTCGGGGGCGTCCTCGTGCGCATACGCGCGCCCTGTCATGCCGAGCCTATCGAGCGGATAACGGCCGTTGAGCCGGAACCCGAGCGGACGCAAGATGCGCGTGAAGGCCGCTTCGCCCGGCGGCAAAGCGCCAGTCTGCGTCCAGCGCACAGTACGCAGCGCACCATGATCGAAATAGACGGAGCCGCCGTGCGCAACCGTCTCCTGCGTATAGGCCCGCCCGTTCGGCGAGCGCGCGAGCAAGTCTTCGAACAGCGCCATGTTCATGGCCTGCGCCAGCTCCGCCCGCGTCACGGTCCCGGCCTCCCAGTCGGCGAGGATCGACGGGAAATTCAGCGTCGAGAAAAGCGCATCGGCTTTTTCCCGGCCCAACAGGTTCGACAGCAGCAGCTCGACATTCGCGTTACGCATCGCTCTTTCTCGTTGGATCTTCACCGCGCGCATTATCGAAACGATTCCCGCTAGCGTAAAGCGAGATAAAATCGGGACTTGATGCGTTTTTGGAATGATCGTGCGAAAGTTCAGGATTCCTAACATGAGTGCGCTGCTCGCGTTCGAGGCGGCGGCTCGCCACGAGAGCTTCACGCACGCCGCCCGCGAGCTGTTTCTGACGGAAAGTGCGGTGTCGCGGCAAATCGCGTCGCTCGAATCGAACCTCGGCGTGCGCCTTTTCGTGCGCTCGAAGCAACGCGTCGTCCTGACGCGAGCCGGCAAGCTTTACGGCACACAAGTGCGCCGCATCCTCGAATATCTCGATCGCGACACCTTGTCGATCATCGCGCACGGCAGCGGCGGCGGCTCGCTCGAGCTGGCCGTGTTGCCGACATTTGCCTCGCAATGGCTCATTCCGCGCATGAAAGACTTCTACGCGCGCAGCCCCGACATTCGCGTCAACATGGGCGTGCGCACCGATGCCTTCTCGTTCGAGGAGTCGCATTTCGATGCTGCGATCCATTACGGACAGCCCACGTGGCCCGGCACATCGTCCGATTACCTTTTCGGCGAAGAGGTGGTACCGGTATGCTCGCCGGCTCTGATCCCCGAACCCGTCGAGGACGTCCGCGCGTTGCTGGCCTACCCGCTACTGCATTCGACGACGCGGCCCGATGCCTGGTCTCGCTGGTTCTCCGAGCTCGGCGTCGACGACAACCGGGCGATGCAAGGCGTGCGCTACGAGCTCCATACGATGCTCCTCAGTGCGGCGGCAGCCGAACTCGGCATCGCACTCGTGCCGAAGTTCTTCGTCGAAGGGCGGCTCGAGCAGCTCGGCGTCGTCATCCCGTTCGAGGCGACTTCCGTTGCCGAGGCCGCCTATTACCTCGTCTACCCGACCGAGTTGAGCCACGGCAAGCCACTCGAGCAGTTTCGCGCCTGGCTCCTGGACGAGGCCAGCGCCTATGACGGTTCGCCGGTGAGATGAGTGGCTGACTCGGGCGGTTTCATGAAGCCGGCCTCGGCATCGCATCTAGCGCGGCCATCGGCGCCTTCAAAATACGTTTCCAATCAGAAACATTTTCAGATAGCATCGGCGAAACGCACGCGCACCCCGTCCGCCCTTGAACATTCGGTCTGCCGATCCCATCATGTCGACGCTTCCCACCTTCGATGCCGCGGCCACGGCCCGCCTCCTCGATTTCGCCTCGCTCATCGAAGCGCTGACCCATGCGGCGCATGAGCTCGAAGCGGGCGCGATTCGCTCGCCGGTACGCACCGCGGTACCCTTGGCGGACAATGGCGTGCTGCTTTCGATGCCCGCCGCCGCCAGCGACGTGGCCATCCATAAACTCGTCAGCGTGTGCCCTGGCAACGCCGCGCGCAACATGCCGACCATCTTCGGCACCGTGACTGTTTGCGACGGGGTGACCGGTGCGCCGGAGTTCATCCTCGACGGGCCGACGGTAACGGGACGCCGAACCGCCGCGTTGTCGATGCTCGGCGTGAAGTATCTCTATCCGCGCGCGCCGCGCGGATTCCTCATCATCGGGACGGGACAACAGGCACGCCATCATGCCGCGGCCATTGCGCGGTTATATCCGAGCGCGACGATCTTCGTCGCGGGCAAGGCCCTCGCATCGGAACAGCGCTTTTGCGACGAGACGGGCCACGAAGGCATCCGTGTGTTGCCGACGAATGGAACGATCGCCGATGACATCGACGTCGTCATGACCGCGACGACGAGCAAAACGCCCGTTTATAACGAGCCTGCGCGCGCGGACCGGCTGATCGTAGCCGTGGGCGCATTCACGCCCGACGCCGCGGAGATCGGTCCCGACACCGTTCGCGCGAGCCGCGTCTTCGTCGACGATTTCGCGGCCGCACGCGAAGAAGCCGGCGATCTGCTGCAAGCGGGTATCGATTGGTCCTCGGTGCAGCCGATCGGCGCGGCAATCTCCGCGCGCGCACCCGCCAATACCCCGATGTTGCTGAAAACCGTGGGCAGCGGTGCCTGGGATCTCGCCGCATGCCGCGTCGCGCGCGCCGCCATCGCGGGGCGGTCCAATTGATTGCGCAGCACCGTACAGGTTAAGCACGACAGCACGAAAGCCCGTACGCGTAACGGCGCGGCGGTTCTCGAGCTGTCGTCGCGGCCGCCCGGGTACGCTCAAACCTCCGCGGGCAGCCGGAAAACGTCGACGACATCGGCGAGCGTGCGAGCCTGCTCCTGCATCGACTGGGCCGCCGCAGCCGCCTCTTCGACCATCGCCGCATTCTGCTGCGTAGTCTGGTCCATCTGTGCGATAGCGATATTGACCTGTTCGATACCGCGGCTTTGCTCCTCGGAGGCCGAGGAAATCTCGCGAATGATCTCGCTCACGTGCTTGACCGACTGCACGAGCGACTCCATTTTCGTGCCGGCCACCGCGACGAGCGACTTGCCGTCCTCCACGCGGCTCACCGAATCCTCGATGAGCGACTTGATTTCCTTCGCCGCATCGGCGCTGCGGCGTGCCAGATTCCGCACCTCCGAGGCGACCACTGCAAAGCCCCGGCCTTGCTCGCCCGCGCGCGCCGCTTCGACAGCCGCGTTCAGCGCAAGAATGTTCGTCTGGAACGCGATGCTCTCGATGACGGCGATGATGTCCACCACGCGCGTCGAGCTGTCGGCGATGTTCTGCATCGTCGCCACCACCTGCTGAACCGCCTCGCCGCCTTCGTTTGCGATGCGCGAGGTGTCCGTCGCCATCTGGTTCGCCTGCCGCGCGTTGTCGGCATTTTGTTTGACCGTCGCGGTAAGCTCTTCCATGCTCGCGGCCGTTTCGCCGAGCGACGCCGCCTGCTGTTCCGTGCGCGACGAAAGGTCGAGGTTGCCGGAGGCAATCTGCTGCACGGCCTCTTCGATCGTCTTCGTGCTGCCGCGGATGCGCCGGATCGCCTGCGCGAGGTGCTGCTGCATGCGCTGCATCGCGAGCAGCATGCTGTTGCCGTCTCCCGAATCGACGACGACACGATGCGAAAGGTCGCCTTCGGCAATGACCTGTGCGACCGAGGCCGCATAGGCCGGCTCGCCGCCCAGGCTGCGTTTGACGTTGCGAATGATCGTAACGAGCGCGCCTGAGCCGAGCGCTCCGATAATCAGGACTGCGATGAAATAGCGAAGCAGATCGGCATGGAACGCCGTATCGATGTCGTCGATATAAAGCCCGGACATCAAATACCAATCCCACGGGGCAAAGCGCTTGACGTAGCTGATTTTCGGCACGCGGTCGGTCTTGCCCGGCAGACGCGCCATATAGGGAACGAAGCCCTGCCCGTTCGCCTGCGCCACCTTCACCATCTCGACGAACAGCAGCTTGCCGTTCGAATCGGCGTAGTTGCTGACATCCTTGTTGCGCAAATCGGCGAGCGTCGGGTGCATGAGCACGACGGGCTTCGCATTCGCGATCATCAGGTATCCGAAGCCCGGATAACGCATCTCGGACAAACGCGCCATCGCCTCGTGTTTGGCCTGCTCCTCGGTGAGCGTATGGTTGTCGGCCAGCTTCGCATACTCGGCGACGATGCCACTGGCAGCCTCGACCACGTTGCGAATAGCCGCCTTACGTTCGGTAAGCATGATGTCACGCGTTTGCATGGCGGCCCAGCCGCCCAGGAACAACAGGCCGAGCCACGTTACGACCAAGGCTAGCCACAATTTGGCGTTCAGGCTGAGACGATTCACTTTTTCCTCTATTGCTATCGGACCGGCGAAAGGATTTCACCTCCTATCGACGTTTTTTACGGCAGCGTGAATCGTTTCTTGAGATCGGGAAAACGCGACTGCACGCGCCGGAGGGCACGCGCGCCTGGACTCGCAAATCCGTGCGATGTGGTAAAACGGACCGCTCCTTTCGAATCGAAAGACAGACACGCGATGTCGCATACCACCGAACCCGTCACCGCCGTCCGGCCGCGCTGGCTCAAAGCTGCACCGTCGCTTTTTTTGCTGCTCTGGTCCAGCGGATTCGTGTTCTTGAAGCTCGGGCTGCGCTACGCCGACCCGCTGACGTTTCTGGCACTGCGCTATGCCATCGTCGTCGGCATTCTCGTTGCGCTCGCGCTGTTGCTCAAGCCCGAGTTTCCCTCGCGGCCGATAACGTGGCTTCATCTCGCGATGACCGGTCTGCTGCTGCAGGCCGGCTACTTTGCCTTCACCTATCTCAGCCTCAAATACGGCATGTCCGCCGGCGCCGTCGCGCTGATCACCTCGCAGCAGCCCATCCTCATCGGTTTGCTCGCACCCGCGATGGCAGGCGAGCATGTCGGTCGAAAACGGTGGCTCGGACTGGCGCTCGGGGTGGCAGGTGCCGTCATCGTCATTACCGCTCAATCGTCCATCCATATCTCATCGACATGGGCGCTGATCTTCGCGGTGCTCGCCTTGCTGACGATCACCGGCAGCACGTTATGGGAAAAACGTTTCGGCACGACGACGCATCCGGTTTCCGCGAGCCTCGTGCAATACGCGGTCGGCTTGGCCATCAGCGCACCGCTCGCGTTTTTTCTCGAGCCGATGCACGTGCAGTGGACAATCGAATTGCTCGGCTCGCTGACTTATCTCGTCATCTGCAATTCGCTCGTCGCCATTTATCTGCTGCTGGCGATGGTGCGCTACGGCGAGGCTTCGCGCGTCTCGGCGCTGTTCTTCCTCGTGCCGCCCGCCACCGCCGCTATCGCGCTCGTGGCACTGCACGAGCCCATCGCGGTGCGCGCGTGGTTCGGCATGGCGCTTGCGGCCCTGGGCGTCTATCTGGCCACGCGCGCGGACATCTCGTGAGATTGCCGCTAGACTGTTCGCTATGGAAAAGTGTCAATACTGCGGAAAAATCCGGGACGAATGGGATTGCCACGGGGAAGACTGCCGTAAAGCCATTGCGCGCGCGCTGCGCAGACATCGCGCGGGGCGCCCCATGCTGCCCAATGTGATCCGGAACGAAATACCCCCGGGCGCCAGCCCCGGGGAAGTCATCCATGTGCTTTCGCGCCAGCGTCTGCGGGCTCGCCGCGGCAATGAAGCGCGGCGCGAGCGCAAGGAAGCGGACGACGATGTGGGCTGAGACCGCTAGGCGTCGAGCTTGAAAATCGCGACGGCTTCTTTCAGCTTCATGGCCTGCTGGTCGAGCGACTGTGCGGCCGCGGCCGCCTGCTCCACGAGCGCGGCGTTTTGTTGAGTGACGGTATCCATCTGCGTCACGGCCAGCGCGATCTGGTCGATACCGACACGTTGCTCGGACGATGCCGATGCAATCCCCGTCATGATTTCCCGGACTTGTGCGACGGAGCCCATGATCTCGTGCATGGCGGTACTCGCCTCGTTGACGTAGGACGCACCGGCTTGCACGCGCGACACGGATGTGTCGATCAATTGCTTGATCTCCTTGGCGGCACCCGACGATCGCTGCGCCAACGCGCGGACTTCACCGGCCACCACGGCGAAACCGCGTCCCTGTTCGCCGGCACGCGCGGCTTCGACGGCGGCATTGAGCGCCAGAATGTTCGTCTGGAAAGCGATGCCTTCGATGATGCCGATGATGTCGGCGATCTTCGATGAACTATCGCTGATCTCGCCCATCGTCCCGACCACGCGCGTGAACACTTCGCTGCCGCGATGGGCGACCGTCGTGGCATCCTCGGCCACCTTGCTGCCGTGCCCCGCATTATCGGCGTTCTGACGGACCGTCCCGGTCAATTCCTCCATGCCGGCCGCGGTCTGCTGCAGCGACGCGGCCTGCTCCTCGGTGCGCGCGGACAGATCCAGATTTCCGGCGGCGATCTGCTGCGTGGCCTGTGCGATCGATTCGCTGCCGTCTCGAACCGAACGCACGGTATCGCGCAATGCGTCGCGCATGCGCGCGAGCCCTTCGAGAATCTGGCCCATCTCGTCGCGGCTCGTGACGGGTACGGCACGGCTCAGATCGCCCTCGGCTATTGCCCTCAGGTGTGCGCGCGCCACGTCGAGCGGCCGGCCGATGGCGCGGCGTAAAGACACCCAGGCAAGCACCGCTGCGCCGGCACCGATCAGCAACATACCGATCGCGAGCGCACGAAACAGCCGGTACTGGCTGCTGGCGCCGTCATAGCGCGCTTTCGCCTTGCGCTCCTGAAGATCCGTCAACGCATCGGTTGCCGCGCCGAGCGCCACATAAGGCGCAGTCAGAGCCGACGTCTTCGCGCGGATCTCGCTCGCATCCTTTCCCTTGATCGCGTCGATGACACGATCGATCGCCTCGTACATCTGCTGACGGGTCGCCGTAACCTTGCCGGCAAGCTGGTCCTCTTCGCCATCGCGAGGGAGTGCGAGATATCTGTTCCACCATTGATTCGAAACATCGCGATACCGTCTGGCACGATCGAACGTGGCTTGCACGTCGGGCGCATCCGGTGTCAACGCGGCGCGATCCAGTACGACGCGCTCGCGCAAAACGAATGCCGCGGCGTTGCCCGTCGCGACCGCGCTGGGCAGGTTGTCCGAAAAGACCGCATACGTCGCGTCCGTTGCGCGGCTCATGCCGATCAAGCCCAAGATACTGACAGCGATCAGCAACACACCGAGCGAGCCCATCGCCAAAGCGATGCGTCCCTTGATCGTGAGTTTGGAGTTCATTTCGTCCCTGTTTTTGGAGCGGTGCCGGAGCGGAATTCGAAGCATCCGTATTACGAATAACGGAGCATGCCGCCTGCAATCGTTATCGGCACATTTGCCCCGGACTTGAGATGGAATAGACCCGATAAGCGTAATTTTCAGGAACGATAAGTTAATAGCGATAAATATTATTTAGTTACGCTAATGGTCCGCTGCGCCCGCCGGCAGGCGTCGCGCAGCGCCGTGACACAGCCCGCAGTCGCCCCCGCGTTGAACCGCAGCAGTCACAACCGGTAACACGTGTAAAGCTGCGCGAAACCCATTCCGGAATGTTGCGCATTAGACTCGGCTCGTCGCCTCAATTGAGACGCCCTTCAAATCATTGCATCGCGAATTTCTGGCGGCACCCTTTGACACTCGACGAGAACAATACGATGCCAAAGCTTCTTCTTACACTTGCGCTCGCAGTCGGCCTTGGCGGCTGCGTGGTCGCACCGCCCTACGCCTATGGACCGGCGCCAGGCTATTACACCTATGCGCCGGCGTACTACGCCCCGCCCCCCGTCAGCGTCGGTATCGGCGGCGTCTTCCGGATTCGTTGACGCGGGTACGCGGACGCGATCGACGGATCGGAACCTCTACTTGAGCGGAATCTGTGTTCCCGGGGGAAGCGGCACCGCGCTCACGCTGTTTTTTGCGCTCCCCGACGCCACGCGGTCGCTATACGTCATATAGACGAGCGCGTTGCGTTTGGCGTCGACGATTCGCACCACGTGCAAGGTTTTGAAAATCAGCGACATCCGCTCGGTAAAGACATCTTCTTGCTGGCGCACCGTGCCTTGAAAACGGATCGGGCCGACTTGCCGGCAAGCGATCGATGCTTCGGTCGGGTCCTCGGCTACGCCGAAGGCCCCCTTGAGGCCGCCCGTTCTCGCACGCGAGACGTAGCAGGTCACACCGGGCACGGCCGGATCGTCGTAAGCCTCGACCACCACGCGGTCCGATTTCGGCAATCGGAAGTTCGTATTGACACTGCCGATTTCTTCCGCGAACGCGTGCGAGGCCGCTAGGGCAGTGGCGAGCCACCAGACCGCAGCAATGTGGCGGCGCATTTGAATGTTCATCGCGAATAGCTTGCTTCGAATGTCTGTCATCGTTTCCCGGGCTTACCCAGCCCGAGCTTTTCCATCGCTTCGTGCGCATCGATCACCATCGTCGCGACCTCTCCGACGGTCACGCGCAATTCCGTCGCGCGCGAGCGAATATGCTCATACGCTTCGTTTTCGCTGAGGCGATGCGCGTCCATCAGCGTACGAATGGCCTTTTCGACATGGCGCCGAGACTTGATCGCCTCCTCGAGCTTGCCGATCTTGTTCTGCAAACGCTGCTGATAGCCTGACGATGCACGCGCGAGCACGAGCGTGCTGAGAATGCCCGTCGAACGGTACGGTTTGGCAATCACGCCGTGCGCCTGTGTATCGACCAGCATTTTCAATGCCGTGGGGTTTTCGTAGTCGGACAGCGCAATCAGCGTCGCCGCGGTATCGGCCGCACACCAGTTGCCCGCGCTGCGAAGCTCCGGTCCAACCAAAAACAGGATGACGTCCGCGTCCGCGGGCAACTGCGGCGGGAACGGCCACACGATGCGCACCGGACAGCCGATCCGGCGCAGTTGCTCCTCGAGGATGCTTCGGTCGTCTCCGGGCGGATGGATGACCGCGACCCGAAGCGAGCGCAGATCGTCGAACAGACGTCGCGCGGTGGCGCTCATGCTGAATCTCCGTCCAGCCAGAATTCGGCGAATCCGTACGTGGTCAGATAGGGGTCGGGCTTGACCGGCTCGCGCCCCTCCCAGACCACATCGAAGGTCCCGTCCGGCTTGCACACGGCAACACGTGGCGTCAGCATCGCATGATTGTTGCCCGCATCGATCCGCAGCAGACCTTCGGGAGAGTCGAACTCGACTTCATGCACCGCATCGACGAGTTTCGACGTGTCGAGACTCTGCGCACGCGCCAATGCAAGCGCAAACAGGTGCACCTGGTTATATGCCATCTCCGACCACATGCTGGCCGGCTGGTCGCCAAACCGAGCCCGCCACGCTTGCACAAAGCGCCGATTGCCCGGATTGTCCAATGAATTGACATAGGTGGCGGAAACGATATGTCCGCCACACAACGCCGGGCCGATCATGCGTATCTCGCCTTCGGTCATCGTGAGGCTGGCAATGGGGATTTCGGCGGGATCGAGCCCGTGGTCGCGATACAGCTTGTAAAACGCGCGTGCGCCGCGTCCGATCAGCGTTGAAAAGACGACGTCGGGCCGCATGCGAGCGATTTCGGCGACCACCGTTTCGAGCGCCGCGGGCTCCGCGTCGCTGGGCAAATAGACTTCATCCACGATTTCGCCGCCGTGCTCCTCGACGATATCGCGCATGATCCGGTTCGATTCGCGCGGATAGATGTAGTCCGCGCCGACCAGGAAAAACCGGCGGCCCCGATTGCGCAACAACCATGCGGCCAACTGCATGCTGTTCTGGTTGGGCACGGCGCCGGTATAGATCACATTGGGGGAATACTCGAACCCCTCGTAGATCGAGCAGTACCAGAGCAGCGCATTGTTGCGTTCGATCACGGGCAGCACGGCCTTGCGGCTCGACGATGTCGAGCAGCCGAAGATGACGGTCACGTCGTCTTCCTGCAACATGCGCGTGGCGAGCCGGCGATACTCGTCGGCATCGCATTTGGGATCGTATGCGACCGGATCGAGCAGACGCCCTGCCACGCCTGCGCTGGCATTGATCTCTTCGATCGCGAGTACCGTGCCGAAGAAATGTTCCGACTCGGTTGCGTCCGTGACGCCGCTACGCGAATACAGAATGCCTATGCGCCATGCCGCTTCGTCGTCCCGCGTCATTTGAGTCCCCTCGTTGCGCGCGCCGCGCTCCCGCCGCGCGGCCCGGTCCACACTGGGATCGCGATAGCGAGCCTCAGCCCAGCCTTTCCTTCAGGAAGGCGACGAGATAGGGCGTCGCGGCGGCTGCGACCGTCGATGCGACGGACGGATCGACGCCCATCCGGTTCGCGATCGACTCGGCGACGCGTCCGGTGAGCACGCCTTCGCCGCCTTCCATCAGCGATTTGAAAACACCGTCGCCGCGCACGATACCTGCGGCAAACGCGGCAAAAAAGCTTTTGCCCGGGCTCTGGCCGAGCAAGCCCCCGCCCTGCTCTTCGACGTGAGCATGCGCCGTCTCCGCCGCCTGGCTCAGCATCTGCTGCGCATCGTCGGCGCCAATGCCTTGCGACGCCAATGCCTGAGCCGCCTGAGCCCCATGCTCGGAGGAAAGAAACTCGGAAATGAGCTGCTGTGCGTCCATGAGACGATCTCCTGGTGGGCCGGCGGTATCGGAAAACCGCGGCGTTGAATGGATAAGCAAAGGAGGCACACGATAAGACGAAAACGAACGTCGCGGCCGACTGACGACTCCCTGCGAACAAGCCCGCTCAATATAAGCTATTTGAGCGTCTCGTTCGAGCAGGACGACATTCGCCGAAGGCGAAACGGCGCGCGTTGCGCGCGCCCATCGGGCTCAGGGCTTGGCGCCCGTGACCTGCACCGGCATGCGCTTTTCCCAGGCGGCGAGAATCTGATCTTCCATCTCGCCGTAACTGCCGCCGAAGTGGTGGCCTCCTTGCGTGCGAATGACTTCCCGCGTGCCGGCAAGCGCTGGGCATAGACTGTCTTCCTCAGTCTCGCCGTAAAAACACTGGACGAGTCCTGCCGGGAGCCGATCCACCTCCGGGCGCACCTGCAATGCCTTGTCGCTCGGCGGCAAGCCGAGCCAACCGGTTACCCGAACCTGGAAATCGGCCGTCGGCGCAAAGCCCAGCAGCGAGACGAGCGCAACTTTCTCGCGCAGCGGGGCCGGTAGCCGATTGTAGGCGAACGGCATCACGTCGGCACCGAACGAGTAGCCGATCAACGCAACGGATTTGATATGCCACCGCGCCGAATAAAAACGAATCACGCGGGCGAGGTCGCGGCTCACCTGCTCCGGCGTTCTCTCGCTCCAGAAATAACGCAAGCTGTCCCAGCCAACCGCGGAGACGCCATCCTTGGCGAACTCCTCGGCAATGCTCTTGTCCAGATCCCGCCAGCCGCCGTCACCCGACATGACGATCGCGAGCATCCCGCGCGGATGAGCCGACGGCAATTCGATCAGCGGCAAATCCGAAACGTCCTGTTCGCCGACCGTATCGGCAAGCAGATGTGGGCGGACCAGCGTGACGAATTGCTCGCTGCGCGTCGTGGTCGCGGCAAACAGATGCGGCGGCTGCGTCAAGACCGGTGCGGTCAGGCTCTTGTCGTCCTTCCGATTCCGAAAACTGGGCGAATCGGCGCCTTCCTTGACGGCCGAACGTTCGGCCTGGCGCATCGGGGCAATGCCGCCCGGGCTCGTCACGCCCGTTTCCACGAAACCGGGCAAGACGCTGCCGCGGCTGATCGTCGGATCGGGAGGGCAAAGCTTGATCCGCTTGTCCAAGGTGCCGTGCGGATCGATCGATACGGCGCCCGCCACCGTATTCGCCGGCGCCTGGGCGAGCACGTGCAGAGCAAGCGTGCCGCCCGCGCCGGTCCCCGCGACGATCGGTGCGAAATAGCGGCTCGACTTCAGTTGCCGCTCGAGCTGATGGCTGACCGCCTCCGCGTCCCCGACCAATTGCTGGCAAGGATTCGGGTCCGCCGCGAGACGGGCCGTGTAGCGCTCGGTATCGACGCCTACGGTCAGCGCCCCCTCATGCGCCAATGCCTCGGCGGCTTGCTGATCGGCCGGCTTCCAGCTCTTGCCGGCCGAGAAGAGCACGACGAAGCCGCGCAACTCGCCCGTAGGCCACGCCACCGTAACGTCGCCGTAGCGACCGCCCGAAATACGCGCAGGCTCGGCATGCGCCGCGCCGCAAATCAACATGCCCGCCGCCATGGCGAGCGAACCCAATTTTCGTACTGCCAAACGAATTGTCATGAACGGCGACCGCCCGCCAAAATTGAAAGATCGACCAAGGTCATAAGCGCGCCGATCCAGCCGGAGACCGCGAGATAGCGCGGCTCCCAGCCTGGCTGGAATTTGCCTTTGAATGCGCGCAATCCCTGGAAGTTATAGAAACGCCCGCCGAATTTCCAGACCATCGATCCGAGCCGATGAAGCGGCGAACTGAGCGGCATCGGCTGGACGCCGGAAAACGGCGCCATGCCGAGGCTGAGGAACCGATATCCCGCGCTTTTCAAATGCATCGCGAGTTCGATGAACAAATAGTCCATGACGTACGGCGAAGCTTCCGGCAGATGCCGCATCACGCCCACCGTCGCCTCGACATTCAGATCGGTCGTCATGAAGGTCGTGAATGCAACCGGCACGCCGTTTTGACGGACCAGCATCACGGATTGCGCGGCGAGGTAGGCCTCGCTGAATGCGGCCACCGAAAAACTCTTTTCACGGCCGGCCCGGCTGCCGAGCCAGCGATCGGAAATATCCCGCAGTATTTCAAAGTAAGCGGGGATATCCGGCGCATCGACGACTTCCGTCGTGCAGCCGT
Organism: Trinickia sp.; assembly: GCF_036503415.1. Taxonomy (GTDB): domain Bacteria; phylum Pseudomonadota; class Gammaproteobacteria; order Burkholderiales; family Burkholderiaceae; genus Trinickia. The sequence continues at coordinate 188,492 of NZ_DASXWY010000007.1, forward strand.
CGCGTTGCGCGCGGCGCAGCGAATAACGCAACGCCGCCCGCTTCGGCCCGTTCAGATCGAACGCATCGAGGCCCACGCGAGCCTCCTCGCCGAGCTTCATCAGCGTGAGGCCCGAATCCAGATAGAGCGGCAACGAATCCGCGCGGACCTGATAGAACGCCGCGCGGCCGCCGTGCGCATGCGCGAGCGCCACGAATTTGTTGATCAATTCGGCCCATTCGCACCGGGGCCCCACCGGATCGTGCAGGGCCGCCCACGTGCGACCGTGCTTGGCATACATCAGGAATGCCTGGCGCGAACCCGAAAAAAGAAAACTCTTGTCCCCCATCATCGCGAGCCCTGCATCGCTGCGCTCTTGCCCGCGGATGATCTGAACCGCATCGGTCAGGTCTTCCGAACTCGGATGGACGAAACGCCCCTTGGCGGGACGCAGCAGTTGCCACAGCGCGAAAGCCGCCGCGGACAATCCGGCCGCCAGCATGGCGCGCAGCGAGCGCGAGGCGCGCTCGTCGAACGCGAACTGCCACCAGAGATCGTTGCTGTAGGGAACGTTGCGGTACGCGAAGAACATGATCCACGCGGCGCACATGATCACGATCGCCACGGACATGACCCATCCAAGCGTGAAACGCTCCGCGAAAAGCGACGAGCGCCGGCTGAACCGGCGACGCGTACAAAGCAGCAATACGACCAGCGAAGCGAGGATGCCGGCTTCGACGAAGGCCAGCCCTTTGATGACGGAAAGGACGAGACTGACGGCCACGAGCGTCAGCGTGAGCCACCAGGCCGCATCCAGTCGGCGCAGCAACCCGCGAGCGACGAACAGCAATAGCACGCCGAGCACGGCGCTGACCAGTTGCGAACTCTCGAGCGCCCAAAGCGGGACCAGATGCCGAAGAATCGCGAGCCGGCGGCCGAAAGCCGGCGTCGCGCCGGAAACGATCAGCATCGAGCCCGCGAGAAATGTAATGAGGCACAAAAAAAGCGGCGCGAGTTGCGCCAGACCCGCGACGCGCCGTAGCGGCAGGCGCTGGCGAAGCGCACGCCCTTCGAAGCCGGCCAGCACGCCGGCCGACAGCAGAAGCGGCAGCCCGAAATAAACCACGCGGTAAGCGAGAAGAGCCGCCACCAGCGACGGTGCGCTCAAGTCCCCGCCCAGCGCGAAGACCATGACGGACTCGAATATGCCGACGCCGCCCGGCGTATGGCCCACCATGCCGAGCAGGAGCGCCGCCGAATAGACGGTCAGGAAGCTGACGAAGCTTACATCCGTTTGCGGGAGAAAGACCCAGAGCGCCGCGCCGGCGCCGACCACATCCAGTACCCCAAGCGCGATTTCCCAGATCAGATCGGCTCGCGAAGGGATGTCGAACGCCAGAGCCCGCCAGCGCGTGCGCAGTTGTCGCGTTGCAGTCCCGCAGCAAGCGACGATGACCGCCAACAGGGCCAGCACGAGCGCGCTGCCGATCGCGAGGCTGGCGCGGCCCACATGCATCATCGCCGCGAGCGGCGCCGTATCCCAGAGCGCGCCCAGCGCGCTAGACAGCAACAGTGCAAGGGCCAGCGAGACGCCAGTGAACACCGTGAGGCGGCCCACCTGGGCAGGTGTGACGCCCACCGCACCATACACGCGACAACGCACCGCGCCGCCCGTCAAGGCGCCGAAGCCCGCGGCATTGCCGAGCGCCGACCCGGTCGCTGCCCCCACCCAGAGCAATGGGCGCGGCACCTTGGCTGCGACGTGGCGCAGCCCGATGGCGTCGCGCGCGACGAGCGCGACGAAGCTCAGTGCCGTGGCGCCGAGCGCGATCAGCCACCTGTCCGGAGCAATGGCGAACAACTGCCGGCTGACGGAGTGATAGTTGATGCCTTGCGACATGTGCTGGATGGCCACCAGCAGCAGTACGCAGATACCCAGCGCGAGCGCGGGCGACACCAACCGCTTGTAATCGATGCGTCGATACGTACCGCGAAGCGCTGTCAGCGCCTTTCGGCGGTACTCCCCCTCATGTCGCTGCATATTTCCTGGACACCGGTAACACGACCAGCCGCTCCCGGCCCGCGACAGCACTGACGCCTGTCGCCGACCGTCGAGAAGAGCGATCAAGCCCCTTTACCGATCGATGTAGCAAATTGTGATCTAACAAACGCTGGAAGGATGCATCCGGTTGACTTCGATAACACCCCGAGGAAACCCGACCGCACGTTCGCCGTTACGGCAACAAGCCTTCCCTCCATATCGACACCGGGCAGGCGTTGCTTTAGGGAGCCGTTCGCGTTGTCCGGCACTCCTTCGATCGACGGTCATGGCGCCGTGACCCGCGCCGGACGGGGCGCTCATGCGTTTTGGGAAAGGAGTCGCAAGCAGGCATATCATTACGCTGACAATAACCTCGCGCACCGACCGATATGATCGTGATCAAGCTCCTTGTGGGTGTTTGTCTGATTTTTGCCATCGTCGCACTCCTTTTTTGGGGCGGCCATCTGCTGAGCCTGCTCGGCAAACGCGGCGCGCGGCCGCCGCGCGAAGCCCCCGGCAAACGGACCCGTGGCGATTGACCGCTTTCGACTAAGCCATCCTTAAGATTGGCGCCCTACGCTGATATTGCCGAGCGCGAACGATCTTGCGCGCAACTGGCAAACAGATCGGGAGGTCGCACCATGAAAGCCATCGTCAAAACCACCGCCATTGCCATCACACTCGTCGTGCCGGCCCTTTCATTCGCTCAAACATCCAATGGGCCGGTGACGCGCGATCAGGTACGGGCTCAGTTGATCGAGCTCGAGCATGCCGGCTATAACCCGGCGCATGGCAATCGGGGAACCTATCCGGCCGAGATTCAGGCTGCCGAAGCGCGCGTCGCCGCAAAGCACAACGGCATGAACGACGCATCGGCGACCGACGTCGGCGGAACGGCGACGGGCACTGCGGAAACCGGACATACCATGCCCGCGATGACACCGGATATGAATAAACGGTCGATGTTCGGATATCACTGAGCGTGCGCGCCGCCGCAGCGGCCCTCAATCGCAACTGAAGCGGAAACTGTCGTTGAGGGCCTGCGGTAACACCAGCGTGCGGAGGCGCTCGGTTTTCGCGGTCTGGCAAAGCTGATCGCGCGCGCCGCCCGTGTTTTGCACGTACTTCGACGCGTATTCGGCATTGAAAACGGCTTTACCCGAGGCCAGGAATGCGCCATAGGCACTGCACTCGTTAAAAGCGTGGCATTGCTCGTTGACTGCAAAGTCGAAACTCGCACCCAACGCGCCTAATTGCTCGATGTCGTTCTTCAGCGCAACAGCCAAGTGCCGCGCATGCGCGGCGTTTGCGATGAAGAGGTTGAAGTCGGCTTGCGTCGAGCTGTCGAGCGGTAATCCGGGGTTGTTCGTGTAACCGTCCACGTTATCGGGCTCGACGCCATCACACCCTTTGCTGACGGCCAGATCGAGCCGTGCCGACATGATGTTGCGCACGTTCGTCGATCGCGTATCGACCCAGCGTTCACCGGACCACCCTTGCACGCTGTTGCCAAGATCGGACGGCAGGAATCGCGAGTAGTCGGGCCGCCAGTTTTCCGCGGTGCCTGCCGAAAAATAGCAAACCACCCTGCGACCCTGCGCCTTCAAACTGTCGATGACCGATTGCGGTGCGTCGAAAAGATCGATGTCGTAGACGCCGACTTGATAACTGGTATCGATTGCGCCGGTCAGCTGCCACTGCCACGTGTCGGTCTGTACCGGCATCCAGTGCGTCGCGGCCGATGCCGTCGCAGCCGAAGCGCCTCCCGACGAAGTGCTCGCCGCGGAAGACGCCACGACGGAACCCGCGGCGGCCGACGACGCGTCGGCGACCGATGACGATCCGCCTCCGCCGCAGGCTGCGAGCCCCGTCGCGGCAACGGCCCCGATGCAAAGCCCCGCAAGGCGCATGACTTCCCCTGAGTTATTGTCGACATTCAACTGTCACGCGCCCCAAAGCGCGCAGACGATCGGAACTCAAGTCCGAAGCAGGCCCGATGATACCTCAGACAGTTGTCATGTCGTTACTGCCGCGATGCCTTCAGGCTCCCGGGGGTAGCAACGAAACGCCGCTAGCGAAGCCAGCAGCGCGGGGACGGCGGCAAGCATGAACAATGAGGATTGCGAAATGTTCATGGCGAGCAACAAGCCGCCCGATAGCGATCCGACGATCGATCCCAGACGTCCGACACCCAACGCCCAGCTGATGCCCGTCACACGGCTTTCGGTCGGATAGTATTGAGCCGCGTAAGCATTCGCGCCGATCTGCGAACCGCTGATGCAAAAACCGACTCCCGTTACCGCGAGCATCAACGGCATGCCCTGCGCGTGGCCCAGCGCCGCAATCAGCAGCGCGCCTGCGCCATAAGCCGCACCGAGTACGACGGGTGGCTTGATCCGATCCATCGTCTTGCCGATCGCCACCGCACCGATGGTTCCACCGATCTGATAGAGCATCATCAAACGAGAAGCGTCGGCCAAGCTCATGCCGGCGTTATGTGCGATCGTGGGAAGCCAGTTCGTCATCAGATAGACGATCAACAAGCTCATGAAGAAGATGCACCACAGCAGCAGCGTCCCTGCGCGAAACCCATTGGCAAATAATTGGCGCACCGGCGATCCTTCCGCCTTCGCCTCGGCCAGGACGAATCTCGTCTTTTCGGTGAATTCATGCTTGGCGATGCGCGCAAGCAAACTCGCGACGCGCTCGGACTTTTCGCCTGCGGCCACGAGATAACGAACCGACTCCGGTAACGACACGATCAGAACGGGCACGAGCGCAAGCGGAAGGACGCCTCCGGCAATGAGCACAGCGCGCCACCCATACTCGGGCACGAGATGCGCCGACAGCACGCCGCCCAAGCCGGAACCCAGTGTGAAACCGCAGAACATCACTGTGGTCAGGAAGGATTTCCGGCTTTGCGGACAATACTCGGACGTCAACGCAATGGCATTCGGCATCGCTCCGCCAAGCCCCAGACCGGTGACGAAGCGCAGCGCGATCAGCGATTCGATCGTCGGAGCGCGGGCGCATCCGAGGCTTGCGAGACCGAAGAAGGCGACGCACGCAATCAACGTTCTTTTACGCCCGATTTTGTCGGCGACCGGTCCGAATACGAACGCCCCTATCATCAAGCCTGCAAGGCCGGCACCGAACAGCATGCCGAGCACCGAAGGCCCAATGTGCCACGCCTGTCTCAATGCCGGCGCGATGAAGCCGACACATGCGGTATCGAGGCCATCCACGGCGACGACGCAGAACGACAAAATAAGAACCCACCATTGGAATGGCGAAAAACGTTGCGCGTCCATCCACGCGCGCACGTCCACACTCGCAGTGTGCGATTGCATAGCTATGTCTCCTCCAGATGTTGCCTAGTGTTTTATGAGTCTGAGTCTGGACAGGCGCGATGTCGCTGCGCGCCGATCGAATCGTTTTACGAGGCGCTCATACTTCGACGTAAACGTCGTCGCCCCGCAGCTCGACGGGATAGGTCGCGATATCCTCGGTGAGCGGCTCGCACATCGCGCGTCCGGTGCGAACATCGAACTTGCCTTGATGAAGCGGGCATTCGATCTCATGTCCGTCGAGAAATCCGTCGCACAAGCGGGCATTGCCGTGGGTGCAAAGATTGTCCGTAGCGTAGACCGCGCTGCCAATACGATAGAGCGCGAGCTCCCGTTTCTCGAGCGTGACCACCGATACGTCGTCGGCTGGAAGCTCTGCGATGGAAATGACTTTCGTCCATTGTGCCGCCATGGTTCGCCTCAAATGGGATAAATGATTGAATTCGGAATCATTTCGCTGTCGAAGACGCAAAGCTTCGATTCGAACTTCAGTCCATCGGCCGTGCGGCGAATGACATCGAGGTATCTGCCCGCGTTGAACGGCGTCGTCATGCCATCGGGCTTCGTACGAAACACCACGTAATTCGCTTCGGTCTCGATTCGTTGCGGATCCGCGCGAACGATGCGCGGAATGCTCACGATATGGCGTTGGTAATACGGATCGTGAAAGATCGTTTCGGAAATCCCGTAGACGCGATCCTTCAGCATGCCCCGGCTTTCGAACGAAAGCGTCGCAAGCGGCAGATTGCGTTCGTGGTTCTCGCGCGGTTGAAGCTTGTAGCTACAGTCTTCGGTGAAGAACCCGGGCCATTTGTCCCAGTTGCCGCTATCGAGTACCGCCGCATAGTCGGCATAAAGCGCGAGGACCGCTTGAAAAGTTTCGAAGTCCAGCATTTCAAACCTCCATCACGCGGCGCCAGTAGTCATACATCCCGCGAATCAGCGTCTCGGTCACCATGTGCTCGGCCTCTTCGACGCCGCGCCCGCCGAGCTCCGCGAGCGTCCGATGGTTTCGCTTCTTCGAAAATGCCTCCTGCGAAAATTCGATGACCTCGCCGTCGTCGGCGGAAACGAAGCCGGCGGGACCGAACAGATTCGCCTGCCGCAAACGGCGCTGCGTCATCTCGGGGGGATCGTCTTCGAATCCGAAGTGGGTCCAGACGAAGTCGAACGCATCGGGCCCGACTGGCTGGATATGCCGCGTCGAGACCGAGTTGACCTGCTGCTGGATGATGACGCTCGGGAAAATCGTCATCAGGACGGCGGTGGGCCCACCCCACCACGGTTCATGGACGACATCGAGAACACGGTCGTCGTTGAGCGCCATCTGCTCCTTGAAGCTCGTGACACCGCTCGTGACTTCTCCTTTGCCGCCGGCGCCGCGCGTCGAAATCATCGCGGCGTGCCGGAAGTGCTCGTCCATCCGCAGTTCGGACTTGTTGTCGGCCCGCCAAAGGCCGAATGTGACGAACCAGGTATGCAGCAGGCCGGGGTGATACGGGTCCTTGATGTTTTCCTGCATCAATTTCCAGTTTCCGGGGATACGCTGACGGTTGTAGCCGAGCACAGTCAGCTTGCGGCCATCGAAGAGCCGATCGAAATATCGCGAAATGGTCGGACCGAGATAGTCCTCGAGCGGCTGCACGTCGTGATCGAACGATGCGAAGATCACGCCGTTGCGGCAGGCGACCTTCAGCTTCGTGAGCCCGTGCTCCTTCGGATCGAAATCGGCCGGCATACCGCCGTTGATCTTCCCGTCCTGTTTGACGCCCCGGCGAAACGGTACGCCCACCAGGTTGCCCTTGAGGTCGTAGTTCCACTGGTGATACGGGCACGTCAGGTCCTTGCGGTTGCCGAACTTTTCGCGGCAGAACTGCGCGCCCCGGTGCGCGCAGACGTTTTCGACGACATGCACCTCGCCGTCCGCCGAACGCGTCGCGATAACCGAGCGCTCGCCGACGGCAGTCCGTTTGAAATCGCCCGCGTTCGGGATTTCCGCCTCGAGGCCGATGTAGCACCAATGGCCCGAATAAAAGAACCGGTCGAGTTCCCGCCGATAAATGTCGGCATCGGTGTAAGCCCAAAAGGGAATGCGACTCGATCCTTCCGAACCCCAGGCTGGGTGGGATCGCTTCATGCTGTCCGCCATCGTCGTCTCCTGTCTCTTTACGCGGATACCCATATTTCCTCGTTGCCGTCCGGCGCCACTGCGTCGGCACGTTTCATCGATCAAACGCCGCTGGGGTAAAAGGCATCGGCGTAGATGTGTTCGCGCGCGATGCCTTTGCGCGCGAGCACGAGCGTGGCTGCGTCGACCATCAGTGGCGAGCCGGCGACGTAGGCGCGCCAGCCGCTCATCTCTTTCCAGTCTTCATCGATCGCATGCGTGACGACGCCGGCTCGCCCGCTCTTTGCCACGGGTTCGGACGAGGAGGCGACGACGATATGGCTGCGCAGCGGCGGATATTCGGCTTTCAATGCGTCGAGCCACTCCGTGCCATAGACATCGGCCGACGAGCGCACGCCAAAGTACAAATGAATGGGGTTCGTCATTCCGGCGGCGATCGCGCCGCGGACGATCGAGAGCACCGGGGCGAGCCCGGTTCCGCCCGCGATGCAGATCATCGACCCCTCGTGCTTGCGACGCAGATACGCGGTGCCCATTGGGCCGCTGACGCGGACCGTATCGCCGAGTTTCAGCGTCGATGCGACATAGGACGTCACGCGGCCGTCGGGCACCACGCGGATATGAAACTCGAGTTCGTTCGCCGAATCGGTACAGGCCATCGAATAGGGCCGACTCAGATCCGGCGCGAACTGCAGTGTCGCGTATTGCCCCGGCGAGAATTGAAGCGGCTTCGCCAGCGCCAGCCGCAGACGCACGATATCGTGCGTGACGCGTTCCAGGCCCACGACCGTCGATTTGACGATACGCGCGGGATGCACGACGATCTCGTCCGGTTCGGGGATTTCGATGGCACAGCTTTCGACGAGCGTCGCCTGACAGGCGAGCACGGAGTCCCCGGCGCCCATCGGCGCGCGCGCTTGCTCGGGGCCCGCCTCGATCACTTTTCCGCCGACCACCTTGCATCGACAGGTGCCGCACCGGCCCGCCATGCAGCTGTACGAAACGGGGATGCCATGCTCGCGCAGCGTGTCCAACAGGTTGGCTCCGGGCTCGGCGGCGATGGTGCGCTGCAGCGGCAAAACGGCGACTTCCATGGCAGTGCTCGTCTCCAGATATCGTTCGGTATGGCGAGATAGTGCGCGCGCCGTTAGTATTGATAAATAGAAACGGGTGAATATCCTGTATCAATTTCAGTGATAACGCATGGGGATGGCATGGAGCTGCGGGACATCGATCTGAACCTGCTCGTCGTATTCAACGAGCTATTGCGGCTGCGGCGCGTGTCCGCCGTCGCCGAGAGTCTCGACGTGTCGCAGCCGGCGGTCAGCAATGCGTTGAATCGGCTCAGGCGCCTTTTGGGCGACGAGCTTTTCCTGCGCACCGCCAAAGGAATGGCGCCGACACCGTTCGCGGAACGGTTGGCGGAGCCGGTGGGCTATGCGCTCGGCGCGATCCATACGTCGCTCAACGAAAAGGTGACGTTCGATCCGGGAACGAGCCGCCGCGATTTCTCGATTGCCATGACGGACATCGGGGAGATCTATTTCCTGCCCGAACTGATGAAGCGGCTGGCGCTGACGGCGCCGGGCGTGACGATCTCCACTACGCCGACGAGCCGCCCCGATCTACACGAGCTGATGGAAAGCGGGCAGATCGATCTGGCGATCGGATTCGTCCCGGGCCTGAAGACCGGGTTCTTTCAAAGACGACTGTTTCGTCAGCGTTATGTCTGCCTGTATCGCAAACGGCACCCGCTGGCGGAAGACGGTATGACGCTGAAAGCGTTCCGTGCGGCGCATCACGTCGCTGTCGTCGCGCAAGGTACCGGGCACGGGATGGTGGACGAGGTCATTCAGCGCGCGGGCATCGTGCGGGACGTCCGCTTGCGCGTTCCGCACTTCGTCGCGGTAGGGCACATCCTGCAAAACACCGATCTCATCGCGGTGGTGCCGCAGGCCTACGCGGACAGGACGCTCGCGCCGTTCGGTCTCGAATCGGCACCGTGCCCCGTGAAAATTCCCGATATCGTGATCAACGTACTCTGGCACGCAAAAAACCATCGCGAACCCGCCAATCAATGGCTGAGGCAGATCGTGTCCGACGTGTTTTCGTTTTGAGTGCCGACGCCTGCGCGCAAGCCGGCAAAGCGCCGATGCTTCGCCTATGATGGGACGATGTTTCGTCCATGCGATACGCGGAGGCCAGCATGACCGATCGATTCGACGCCGTCATCATCGGCACAGGTCAATCCGGGCCCGCGCTGGCGGCGCGGCTTTCGTCGGCCGGTATGCGCGTTGCGATCGCCGAGCGCAATCTTTTCGGCGGCACGTGCGTGAACACTGGCTGCATCCCGACCAAGGCATTGGTTGCCAGCGCCTACGCCGCGCATCTGGCCCGTTGCGCCGCGGATTTCGGTGTCGATATCGGCGGAACGATCGATGTCGATATGCGTCGCGTCAAGGCCCGCAAAGACCAGATATCCGGCAAATCGAGGACCAATGTCGAGAAATGGTTGAAAGGGCTCGAGGGTTGCACCGTCCTCGAAGGGCACGCCCGCTTCGAATCGGCCAATAGCGTGCGCGTCGGCGACCGCGTGCTCAGTGCCGAGCGCATTTTCGTCAACGTGGGCACTCGTCCCTTCATTCCCCCTATGCCGGGGCTCGACCAAGTCGACTTTCTGACCAATTCCACGATGATGGACGTCGACTTTCTGCCCGAACACCTGATCATTATCGGCGGCAGCTATATCGGCCTCGAATTCGCTCAAATGTATCGGCGCTTCGGCAGTAACGTCACGGTCGTTGAAAAAGGCCCGCGCCTGATCGGCCGCGAAGACGAGGACGTCTCTTCAGCGGTGCGCGATATTTTGGCGAAAGAAAGCATTGGGATCGAACTGCATGCCGAGTGTATGGCAGTGGAAAAGCGCGGCGCGCACATTGCAGTCAAGCTCGACTGCCAAGGCGGCAAGCGCGAGATCGTCGGCTCGCATTTGCTCGTCGCGGTCGGACGCAAACCGAATACCGACGACCTCGGGCTCGATCGGGCCGGTATCGCCGTCGACGAACGCGGCTACATCACCGTCGACGACCGGCTTCAGACGGCTGTTCCGCACGTCTGGGCGCTCGGCGACTGCAATGGCCGCGGGGCTTTTACGCATACGTCGTACAACGACTACGAGATCGTCGCCGACAATCTGCTCAATGGCGACAACCGTAGCGTGCGCGACCGGATTACGGCCTATGGCCTGTTCATCGACCCACCTCTCGGCCGCGCCGGCATGACGCTCGAGGAAATCCGCCGCGCGGGCCGCAAGGCGCTCATCGGCATGCGGCCGATGGAGCGCGTGGGGCGTGCCGTCGAAAAGGGAGAAACCCAGGGTTTCATGAAAATCGTCGTCGATGCCGATACGAAAGAAATCCTCGGGGCGGCGATTCTGGGCGTCGGTGGCGACGAGGCCATTCATTGCGTGCTCGATACGATGTATGCCAAAGCGCCCTACACCGTCATGCAGCGTGCGATGCATATTCATCCGACGGTATCGGAGCTGCTGCCGACGGTGCTTGGCGAGTTGAAGCCTTTGACCGATATCGATGCTGAAAGGAGGTAGCGGCGATGAGCGTGGCGCTCAATCACACTATCGTCTACGCGCAGGACAGGGATGCGTCGGCGGCGTTTTTGACGGAGATTCTAGGGCTCCCCGCGCCGACTGCGTTCGGCCCGTTTCTCGCCGTGCGGCTCAGCAACGGCGTGACGATGGACTTTCTGACATCCGGCAAACGGCCCGCCTCGCAGCACTATGCGTTCCTTGTCAGCGAGACCGAATTCGACGAAATCATGGGACGCATACGGGCCCGCAAGCTGCGGTACTGGGCCGATCCCGCCCAGCGGCGCGAGGGCGAGATCAACACGAACGACGGCGGCCGCGGCGCGTATTTCGAAGATCCGAACGGCCACTTCCTCGAGATCATTACGCGACCCTACGGCGGAGCTTGAGCAAGCGCCGTATGCCGTTCGTCGCTCGACGCAGCGCCTCGTGCCGCGCTGCCTCGTTCAATAGATCTCAGGCACGATCATGTCAGCCGGGACGGGATTTCGAATGTAGTCCTCGTTGTAGACACGCTCCGGCAGCGTAACGGCCGGGTGCTCGACCTCCTGGTACGGCACCTGGCTCAGTAGATGATGGATGCAGTTCAGGCGTGCGCGTTTCTTGTCGACGGCTTGGACCACCCACCAGCGCGCCTCCGGAATATGCGAGCGCTGCAGCATCACTTCCTTCGCCTGCGTATAGGCTTCCCAACGGCGCCGGCTCTCGAGGTCCATCGGGCTCAGCTTCCATTGTTTGAGCGGGTCTTTGATGCGCGCCTGAAAGCGGATTTCCTGCTCTTCGTCGGTAATCGAGAACCAGTATTTTAGGATCTGGATACCGCTTCTCACGAGCATCTTTTCGAATTCCGGCACGGAGCGATAAAACTCTTCGCACTCGTCATCGTCGCAAAATCCCATGACGCGCTCGACACCCGCGCGGTTGTACCAGCTCCGATCGAACAGCACCATTTCGCCGCCGGCCGGAAGATGGGCCACGTAACGCTGAAAATACCATTGCGTGCGCTCGCGGTCGCTCGGCGCAGGCAAGGCAGCCACACGGCACACGCGCGGATTGAGCCGCTGCGTAATGCGTTTGATCGCGCCGCCCTTGCCGGCCGCATCGCGTCCTTCGAAGATGACGACCAGGCGATGGCCCGTTGCCACGATCCAGTCCTGCAGCTTGACCAGTTCTCCCTGCAACCGGAACAGCTCGCGAAAATAGTGCTTGCGCGCCTCGCGTGCTTCGGGCGAAAGCACGCCCGCACCGTCAAGAAGCCGGTCGTCCACTTCCATTTCGACTTCTTCGTCGTAGGCGTCGATGAGGTCCTCGTGGAGACGGCGCTGCCGCTCGTCGAGCGCGAACGTGTCGGATCTCCGATCCTCTTCCTTCATGGCGATTCTCCCAATGCAATGCGCGGCGGCGAATATGGACGGTCCAACCCGCCCCGATTTTCGGGGCGGATCATGACGACCATATTACCGGGGGCGCTTCGCTCCGGTTCCGGGCCATGCGCACGCGCGTCACGCCACCAACTGCCCCCTGTCGTGCTTGGCCGTCCGATTGTTCACCGCGGAACGCCAAGGCTCCCCGCCTTCCAACGCGGGCGTCGATTCGAAGAGCTCGGCGATCCACTCCGCAAATACGCGCACTTTCGCGGACAAATGCCGGTTATGCGGATAAACGATCGAAATGGGCTTTGGCTTCGGATTGCAATCGGGCAAGACTTCTTTCAACGAGCCGTCGATCAGATGCGGCAACACCATGAAAAGCGTCGGCTGAATCAGGCCGAATCCTTCCAGGCCGCAGGTGACATAGGCATCCGAATCGTTGACCGTGACAACGCCATTCATCTTCACTTCCACCGGCTTGCCGTCGATCAGAAACACCCACGGCACGGCGCGTCCGTCATGGCTCGCGCGGTAGTTGACGGCACGATGCGAAACGAGATCGGCGATGCTTTGCGGCGCGCCATAGCGCTCGAGATAACCCGACGATGCGCATGTGACCCGCCGCAACATCCCGATGCGACGCGCCACCATCGAAGAATCCTCGAGCGGGCCGATTCGAATCATGCAATCGACGCCCTCTTCGACCGGATCGACGGCACGGTCCGACAACCCGAGATCGAGCGTGATGTCCGGATAGCGCTGGTGAAAGAGCGGCAACGCCGGAATCACGAGCCGCCGCCCGAGCGCGCCCGGCATATGGACGCGCAGCATGCCGCCCGGTTTGCGATTGCCCACCTGAAAGCTCGCGTCGGTCTCCGCGATCTCCGCAAGAATCTTGATGCAGTGCTCGTAGTAAGCCGCGCCGTCCGAGGTGAGCGCCAGCCGCCGTGTCGTGCGATTCATCAAACGCACGCCCAGCACCGCCTCGAGATTCTGAATGACGGTCGTGACGGTCGCGCGCGGTATGCGCAGCGTTTCCGCCGCCCGCGTGAAGCTGTTCGCCTCCACCACGCGGGTAAAGACTTCCATCGCCTGTAGCCGGTCCATGCTCGCCCTCCGAATAGCCAACAGTCGAGAATAGGTCACCGAGCGGGCGCGACACAAGTCTCCGGCTCCGTAACGCCTCGCGCAAGGCCGCGCCGTTCCTCCGGAGAAACGCACATCAATTTGATCGATTCGATCAAAATAAGGGTTTACACAGAGTTGAAACGACCGATCCGGTCGTCTAACATGCTTGCATCGATCACCGGCGATGGCCGCCTCAGCGCTCGCTAGCGCGTCGTTCCTCCCATGCCCGGCCTCAAATTGACCGAACCGATCAAAACAATGCACCCGCGATCGGGCGCACCATCGAGCAGGAGATATATCAGTGGCATTCAAAGGAATCGTGCCCGCGCTGATCACACCGATGACGCCGGACGAAGAAATCGACGAGCAAGGACTCCGGACGCTCGTCGACAAGCTCATCGAGGCGGGCGTACACGGTCTTTTCGTGCTGGGTACCAATGGCGAGTTCATTTCGCTCTCGGAACCGGAGAAGCTTCGGATCGCGCGCATTGCCGTGGATCAGGCACGTTCGCGCGTGCCCGTCATTGCCGGCACCGGCGCCTACGCCACGCGCGATGTCATCGCGCTCAATCGCAAGATGGAAGACGTCGGCGTGGACGCCGTGTCGGTCATTACGCCCTATTTCAACGGTGCCACGCAGGCGGAGCTGTTCACGCATTACGAACGCATCGCGCGCGCCACTGCGCTGCCCGTCATGCTCTATACGATTCCGGCCAAAGCGGGCGTTACGTTGAATGTGGATACCGTTCGGCGTCTGGCCGACATTCCCAACATTCGCGGCATCAAGGACAGCGGCGGAGATTTCGATCGGCTCTTGCAATTGATCGCGTTGCGCCGCGACGACTTTGCCGTGTTCACGGGCACCGACTCGATGATCCTGTGGACATTGATCGCAGGCGGCGATGGCGCGGTTGCCGCCACCACGAACGCCGTGCCCGGCGTTGTCATGTCGATTTGGAACAACTTTCAACGTGGCGACATCGCGGCTGCGCGGCGGGCGCAGGAATCGCTGCGCGCATTGCGCGAAGCGTTCGCGCTGGGGACGTTGCCCGTCGTGTTGAAGACCGCCGCGCAGATGCTCGGGATGCCTGCAGGACCGGCGCGCTCGCCCGCGCAACCGCTCGATGCAGCGGCCCGCGAGCGGCTCGCGAAAGCGATCGAGCACTATCCGCGCATGGATTGACAGACAGTCTTCACGCCCTCATCCGATCCGAAAATCCTTGGCCCCCCTATGAACCCGGCTTACCACTTCCAAACAGTCAGGCACATCGTGCACGGAGCCGGCAGCCTCGAGCAGTTGCCCGAGAAGCTCGCCCTGCTCGAGCGTCCTATCCGCCGCGTCGCCTTCATCACGCAGCCGGCCATGGAACGCAACGGTGTCGCTGCGCGCGTCGTCGCGGCGCTCGAATCGAAGGATATCCAGGTCCTGACGGTACGCGATGTCGAGCCCGAGCCGACTATCGAAAACGTCGAGACCGTCTTCGGCGAGCAGATCGCGCCGTTCGCGCCCGACGCGGTCTTGTCGATCGGCGGCGGCAGCGTGCTCGATGCGGCGAAGCTCTTCGCGGCGCGCATGACGAATCGCGAGCCGTTGCGCGACTGGCTTGGCGTCGATCGCATCGGCTCGCCCGGCATCCCGCTGATTCTCGTGCCGACGACCGCCGGCACCGGCTCCGAAGTCACGCCCAATGCCATCGTCACGCTACCGGACGAGGCGCTCAAGGTGGGCATCGTGAGCCGTCATCTGCTGCCGCAAGTGGTGATCCTCGATGCGACGCTCACGCTCGGTCTGCCGCAGCCGATTACCGCGGCAACCGGGATGGACGCATTCATTCACGCGCTCGAATCCTATATCTCGACGAAGGCCAATCCGATCAGCGATATGTATGCGATGGAATCGATGCGCCTGATCGGTGCGAACATCGTCGACGCTTATCGGAACGGCAGCTCGCTTGCAGCGCGCGAGGCGATGCTGCTCGGATCGATGTACGGCGGTCTCGCCCTCACGGCCGCGGGGACCGCAGCCGTGCATGCGCTCGCCTACCCGCTCGGCGGGATGTTCAATATCACGCACGGTGTCGCGAATTCGATGCTGTTGCCGCACGTCATGCGATTCAATCGCGATGCGATCGTCGGGCGCCTTGCCAACGTGGCGCGCGCGCTTGGACTGTCCGTTCATGGCGATGACGACGCGGCGGCAGCCGACAGCCTGCTCGCATCGATCGGCACCTGGACCGAGGTCATGGCCATCCCGCAGGATTTGCGCGCGTTCGGTGTATCGGAAGCCGATTTGCAGCCGCTGGCCGAAGCCGCACTCAAAGTGAAGCGGCTGCTCGGCAACAACCCCAAACCCCTCGATCTCGAAGACATCAAGGGGATTTACAAGCGGCTGCTGCCATGAGTTCGTCCGCGCAACGGCAGGCGCCGAAACTCCTCGTCGTCGGCGACGATCTGTCCGGCACGGCCGACAGCGCCGTTGCCTGCGTCCGCTGCGCGATGCGTGCGCGCGTCGTGCTCGACGCCCATGGCGCAACGAATTCAGCGCCATCGGCGTCTCCGCTTGCCGCGAACGAACACGTCGATGTGTTGGCGGTCGATACCGATTCGCGTCGATTGGTCGCATCGGAAGCAATGGCCGTCACCACCGAGACATGGCAGGTATTCGGCGCCGGCCGGCGTCTTTTCAAAAAGATCGACTCGACGCTGCGCGGCAATATTGCCGCCGAGATCTGTGCGCTGACCGATCGTGCAGGCATGGCCATCGTCGCACCTGCGTTCCCGCACGCGGGACGCACCACGCGTAACGCACGACAAATGGTGTTCGGTGTGCCGGTCGAAGAGTCTGAGCTCTGGCGCAACGAAGGCATCGTCGGCAAGGGCGATTTGCAAGCGATGCTGTCCGTTGCGGGCCTGCGCGTGGCGACCGTCGGCCTGTCCGGCATTCGCAACGGGCCGACCGAGCTCGCTGCGACGCTGGCTTCGCATCGAACGAGCGGCGTGCAGGCCGTCGTCTGCGATGCGGAGACGGATGACGATCTGCGTTGTATCGCACAAGCTTCGATAGCGCTCGATCAAGTGTTCTGGGTCGGTTCCGCGGGGTTGGCCGCGCCGCTCTTCGAAGCGCTTTGCGAAGCGAGTGCGAGCACGGCACCTTCCGCACCGTCCGTACCTCCCGCACCTTCCATCGAAACCCTGCCGGGCTCGGCTGCGCTCCGATCGGGACTGCATCGATCGCCGCGCGGGGTACTCGTCGTCGTGGGCAGCATGTCCAGTGTGTCCCATCGTCAAGTCGCCATGCTGCAGGCCAATGCAGCCGGCTCGATCGAACGCATCGACATCGACGCTACGGCACTGACCGAGCCGGCCCATCCCGACGCCCTCGCACTGGCCGATCGTGTCGGGCAGGCATTGGCGGCAGGACGCCATGTCGTCGTCTCGCTCGGGCAGGATCAGCGGCTCGATGCTGCCGACGGTGCGCGCTTCGTCAATCATCTGGCTGCCCATCTCGTGCCCGCGGCAGTTCACGCGGCAGCGCTCCTCGTCACCGGCGGCGAGACCGCGCGCGCCCTGCTTTCGGCAATGGGCGTGCGCTCGCTCGCCGTCGCCGAGGAACTCGAGTCGGGCGTCGCGCTGCTTGTGGCGGACGAGGGCGAATGCCGCGGTCTGCCCGTCGTCACGAAGGCCGGCGGCTTCGGCGAGCCCGACACACTTTACCGAGCCTGGCGCCGGCTCGTCGCCTTTCGAGAGGAGGGTGCCTTGGCATCGCCATCATTCACCGAAGAGGAAACCATGACATATCGTCCGGTAATCGGCATCACGATGGGCGATGCTGCCGGCGTGGGACCCGAGATCATCATGAAGAGCCTCGCGCATCGTTCCGTGTACGACGGCTGCCGGCCGCTCGTCATCGGCGATGCCAAGCGCCTCGTCGATGCGGGACAACGCGTCGGCGTCGAATTGCGCGTTCGCGCCATCGCCGAACCGAGCGAAGCGCGCTTCGCTTTCGGCGAGGTCGATTGCATCGATCTCGGCCTGATCCCACCCGATCTGCCCTACGGCAAGCTCTCGGCCATCGCGGGCGATGCGGCCTACCGCTATATCGCGCGCACGGTAGCGCTGACCTCGTCGGGTGCGCTCGACGCCATCTGTACGGCACCGTTGAACAAGGAAGCCCTGCATGCCGGCGGCCATCTTTTCCCGGGCCACACCGAAATGCTCGCGCATCTGACCGGCATTCCCGAAGTGTCGATGATGCTCGTCGCGCCACGCCTGCGCGTCATTCACGTCACGACGCATATCGGGCTTCTCGACGCCATCGCGCGCATCGAGCCGGGCCTCGTTCAGCGCACCATCGAGCGGGCTCACGACACGCTGGTACGTGCGGGGATCGACGAGCCGCGCATCGGCGTGTGCGGAATCAATCCGCACGCGGGCGAGAATGGCCTGTTCGGCTACGGCGAAGAAGAGGAAAAGATCATGCCTGCGATCGAGGTGCTGCGCGAACGCGGATGGAATGTGGAAGGTCCGCTGCCGGCCGATACGCTTTTCTTCCGGGCGGGACGAGGCGATTTCGATGTCGTCGTCGCGATGTACCACGATCAGGGCCATGGCCCCGTCAAGGTGATGGGGCTCGAGGCGGGCGTCAACGTGACGGTCGGGCTGCCCGTCATTCGCACCTCCGTCGATCATGGCACCGCCTTCGACATCGCGGGTAAGGGTATCGCGGACGAACGCAGCATGCTGGAAGCGCTGAAACAGGCACAAGACCTGGCAACGCGACGCGCCGTTCAGGCGGCTTGAACGCAACGCAAAGGTTGGGCGCAGCTCGCCGCGTCCAACCTGGCGCCGAATAAAGTCAACCGGCAGGAGACATTCATGAACCGATTCACCGTGTGGGATACGGCCGTCATCGTCGCGATGGTTGCCGTTTATATCGTCGTGACGACCTGGATCAGCCTGCGGCTGCGCAGCAAGACAAACGAGCAATTCATGGTGGCCGGTCGCTCGATGCCGACGATCGTCGTCGCCATTCTTCTGATGTCCGAGTTCATCGGCGCGAAATCGACGGTCGGTACCTCGCAAGCGGCGTTCAGCGTGGGCCTCGCGGCGTCGTGGTCCGTCATCGCAGCGTCCATCGGCTTCCTGCTTTTTGGACTGTTCATGGCGAAGCGGCTTTATCGCTCGGGCGAGTTCACCATTTCGGGTTTCATCGCGCAGAAATACGGCAACGCGGCCAAGCTCGTCGTCTCCGCGATCATGATCTATGCGCTGTTCATCGTGAACGTGGGCAATTACGTCAGCGGCGCGGCCGCCATTGCAACGGTGATGCGTGTGAATCTGCCAACCGCCGCGCTGATCACTGCGGTCGTCAGTACGCTTTACTACGCCTATGGCGGATTGAAGAGCGTCGCCTATGTGACGATTCTGCATAGCGCGGTCAAGCTGCTCGGCATCGCCGTTCTCGTCTGGGTCGCATGGTCGATGACGGGCGGGATCAGCGCGATGAGTCATTCGATGCCGGCCCATTACTTCAGTTGGAACGGCACGCTGAGCGGCAGCAAAATCGGCGCGTGGGTCATCGGTACCGCGGGCGCGATCTTCTCGACGCAATTCATCATTCAGGCGATCTCCGGCGCACGCTCCGCGGACGAAGCCCGGAATTCGACCTTGATTGCAGCGGCGCTTTGCGTGCCGATCGCGCTTGCGTTGGGATTCATCGGCGTCTCGGCGAAGTTCCTGTTCCCGAACATGAAGAGCCTTTACGCGCTGCCGATTTTTCTGCAGCATATGCACCCGCTGCTTGCCGGCCTCGTGACGATTTCGCTCGTGGCATCGATCTTCGTCAGCGTCAGTACCGTCGCGCTCGCGATCGCATCGCTGATCGTCAAGGATTTCTACGTGCCGCGTTATCGGCCCACGCCTGAGCGCGAGTTGCAGATGACACGGAATATCTCGTTCGTCGTCGGTTTCGTGCCGCTCATCTTCGTGCTGTTCGTCCCGCAAATTCTGGCGCTCTCGTTCTTCACGCGCGCGCTCAGGCTGTCAGTCACCGTTGTTGCCCTGATCGGCATCTATCTGCCGTTCTTCAGCAGCAGCCGCGGTGCCATCGTCGGGATGGTGCTGGCCACCCTCGCGACGACGGTCTGGTATCTGCTCGGCAATCCGTTCGGTCTCGACAACATGTACATCGCGCTGGTCGTACCCGCGCTCGTCATGGTGGCGGAACGGCTCATCCCATCGTCGTCGCAACGGCAAACCGCACTGCGCTGACGCGCGGGTCGTTACACCGTTACACCGTTACACCGATACCCCGATACCGCTTCACCGCTTACAGGACCTGCGATGACGAATCAATCGACGTTGCCCATCGAGGCGTCGTCCATGCCGGGCCGGCTGCATCCCGCACCGGGCGACACAGGGCGCCTCGATGCCTATCTTCCCGCTGCGACCGTGCAAAGCCACGCGGCCAATCTACTCGCGCTGACGAATGGCGATTTGCTATGCGTCTGGTTCGGTGGCACGCAGGAAGGCGTACCCGATATCTCGATCTATTTGTCGAGGCTCGTTGCGGGAAGTTCGACATGGACCCATCCGGTCAAACTGTCTGACGACCCGACACGCTCCGAGCAAAACCCCGTCCTGTTCGCCGCGCCCGACGGCAAGCTCTGGTTGCTCTACACGGCGCAGTTGTCGGGCCATCAGAATACGTCGATCGTTCGGCGCCGCATCTCCGACGACAACGGCCACACGTGGGGACCCATCGATACGCTCTTCGACCGACCCGGCACGTTCGTGCGCCAGCCGATCGTCGTCGCGAGCGATGGCGCATGGCTGTGCCCTGTCTTCATGTGCCGCGTGGCGCCGGGCGAACGGTGGTCCGGCAACGACGATATCAGTGTCGTGATGCGCTCCGTGGACAACGGCCGCAGTTGGTCCGAGCACGAAGTGCCCGGCAGTGTCGGGTGCGTGCATATGAATATCCAGCCGCTGAACGACGGCACGATGATTGCGCTTTTTCGCAGCCGCTGGGCCGATCATATCTACCTGAGCCGTTCGTCGAACGGTACCGACTGGAGCGAACCGCGCGCGCTCGCCTTGCCGAACAACAATTCTTCGATCCAGTTCACAGCGCTTGCGAACGGTCATCTCGCGCTCGTGTTCAACAACAGTAGTGCAGCGAACAGCACGGCCCGGCGCGCATCGCTTTACGACGATATCGACGACGCGGAAGACAGCGGAACGCTGCGGACGCAGTCGGCGTCCACTCGCGGAACGGCATTCTGGGGCGCGCCGCGCGCACCGATGACGCTCGCCATTTCAATCGATGGCGGGCGCTCATGGCCTGCGATGCGCAACCTGGAAACGGGCGACGGTTATTGCATGACCAACAATTCGTCGGATCGGCTCAATCGCGAGTTCTCGTATCCGTCGATCGTTCAGTCGCGAGACGGGCGACTGCACATGGCCTTCACCTACTTCCGCCAGCGCATCAAATATGTCTGCGTGACCGAGGAGTGGGTCGCGGCAAAGACGGAGCAGGTATGATGCCGACGTCGCATCCTGTCTCGGCTCTGAGCACCCCATGAAAGTTGCGCGTCGTCGCGAAGCCATGTTGCAAGCCGTATTGAACGGCATGACCGAAGTCTCGGCTCTGTGCGAGCACTTTGGCATTTCCGAAGTCACCGTACGGCGCGATTTGCGCGCGCTGGCCGATAACCGGCTCATCCTGCGCACCTACGGCGGCGCAGCGTCCGTCAGCACCCACGCACCGGAAGAATCGCTCGACGAGCGCCGCCATAGCTTTCCAGCGGAAAAAGAAGCGATCGGCCGGGCCGCCGCCGCGCATGTCGCTGAAGGCGACACCATCTTTCTCGACAGCGGCACGACGACGGCGGCACTGGCCCGCGCACTCGCGAACCGCAAGGACATCCATGTCGTGACCAACAATCTGCTCGTCGTGCAGACATTGGCAACGACTGGCGTGCCGCTGACACTGGTGGGTGGCGAGGTCCGCGAGCCCAGCATGAGTACGCTTGGGCCGCTTGCCCAACTGACGCTGAGCCGTATCAGTGTCGACAAAGCGTTCATGGGTGCCGACGGGGTGGTACCCGGCCGCGGGCTGTGCGAGGCCACCGCGGACCAGGCGTGGCTCAAGGAATGTCTCATGCGGCAAGCGGCAAACATCTACGTGCTGGCCACGTCCGACAAACTGAATCGCGACAGTCAGCAGCATTGGGCACCGATCGAAGGACCGTGGACGCTGATAACCGATGCCGATGCCTCGCATGCGGGGACACGAGCATTTGCGGGCATGATCGGACTCAGGATCGAATCGGTTCGGGTGGCTGGCTCGGCCGCGGCGTAGCGGCACGACGCAATCGCGGCCCGTCTCGACGCGGTCAAAAATTCATCGCCACAGACGCACGCCCGAGGGAATAGAACGACGGGCCTGCCGGTATTTCAGACGTGCCTGGATCAGAGCGGCACGAATTCCCGACACGCGATGCACCGCACGGTGCAGTGTCGGTCCGTCATGAATACCGGTTGGAGAATGCCATGAAGATACTGATTGCAATTCCCGTTGCTGTTTTGGCGCTATGCGCCGCCGAGGCTTGGGCGGGCGACGATGCGGGTGCGAACGCGTCGGTCTCGGACAACACCGCGGCAATGACCACCGAATCCGTCGGCGGTACGACGGGTGGCATGAGCGGCAGCGGCGCGCTCGTTGGTAAAACTCGCGAGCAGGTGTACCAAGAATTACTGCGTGCCCAGCAAGACGGCACCATCGATCGCATGAATGCCTTCTATGGCGGAGGCAATTGAAGCAGTCCGTTCAGTCGGACGAGGCGGTTGATCCGATCAAACCAAACTTGCGCCGGTCGGCGATGCGCGCGCGCTACCGGCAGCGAAAGTCCCCTTGACGATCACGGCCGCATGCGCGGCACTCGCTCAGCGATATCGCGCGCGCGAGGCCGCGCGCGCGGGCACACTCCTTGCGCCTCTTCGCACGCCCAAGGGAACAGACGCGAGACGATCGTCCCCATGCCGCCGAACGGACGCTTCGCACCCTGCTCCTTGTGTGTTTTGCACCACACATATGACATATCGTTCGTATCGCCCAGCCATCGGGTTGCCACCGATACGCGGCCGGATTAAATTGTCCCGTCGATTTTGAACATGAGGCTCAACTATCGGGGTCGGAGTAAGCGATGTACAAGACGACGCAAGAAGAATCCCGCAGTCTCGGCGCGGCGCCCGATTGGGCCGCGCCGAATGCGCACGCCCCCGTGGGATTCGATGAACAGATGAGCGCGCCGCGCGCAGGATTCGTGCGGCCTGCCCTATTGGCGGTTTCGGCCGCCTCGCTTGCGCTGGGCGTGGCGGGAACCGTGGCGTACGGCGTCTGGTTCAATCACGATCAGCGCATTTACGCGAATGCGATGGAAAGCGCGCGACGCGCGTTGCGGCTCAACGATCGACCGCCCCCGATCCAGGCGACCGCTGGCATCGTGCTGCCTCAGCCGACCCTCACGCCGCAGTTGACCGAGCGTGCCGCGCCAGCGCAAGCTGCTGCGCCGGCACCCGCTCAGCCTGCGGTCGCAGCGGCGCAGCCCGAGCCGCCCCACCCCGCTCCGGCCTCGGCCAAACGCGCGACGGTATCCACGCGCGCCGAGGCGCCGGCCCACGCCAAGACGAGCCGCAATCCCTTTAGGAAGATCGCTGCGTTTTTCCGTCCGTCCAACTATCGCCACCATGGCACACGACGTCAGCCAGACGCCTTCGGTCGCCCATAGCGCGCCGCCACCATGGCGCCCTTGGGACGGGAACGCCCCCGCCCCGCGGTTGCGGGCCGGCCCTCGCGTCATGGCGATTGCCTCGCTGAGTTTTCTTCTGATCGGCTTTTTCTTTTTGGCACTGCAAATCAAGGCGATCTTTTCGGATCAGTTGAAACAGGAATACGTGGGGCTCGTGTTCGAAGCGATCGAACGCGCCGAAGCGGCCCGCACCACCGTCAGCGAAGCCACGCAAACGCGAGACATCGACGATATTTCCGCCGCTGCCTATCAAGCTGCACGCGCCAGTCTCGACAACCGTCTGAAAACGCTTGCCGCACTCGTGAATGCAAGCCCGTTCGAGACGTCGCGCATTCCCGAGTCCGCGATTTCGCCCAGCGCCACGCTCGACGATACGCGCACACTGCTCGATTTCACGGCTGCGTACTGGCGCGCCCAGCGCGATCGCACCACAGCGGATATGCGCACACGGCTCTCGCGCGTGGCGGATGCACTGATCGTGCTCTCCGCGGTGCTCTTCGGCGCGCTGATGACTGCGCTCGTCATGTATTCCGCGCGCAATCGGCAATTGGCCCATGAATCGCGGGAATTCAAGCAAGCCGCATTGCACGATGCCCTGACTGGCTTGCCGAATCGGCGCAGACTGCTCGATGCGATCGAAGTCGCCGCGGCAAAGTCGGCGCAGGCGGCCGAGAACGGCCGGCCCCGAAAGTTTGCCGTCCTCTACATCGATCTCGATGGATTCAAAGCCATCAACGATACGCGTGGGCATCGTGCCGGCGACGAGCTTCTCGTCGCCGTGGCCAACCAATTTCAGCACGTGCTGCGCGTGACCGATGTAGTGGCGCGCATCGGTGGAGACGAATTCGCCGTGCTCGTGCAGGAGTTCGTGAACGAAACGCAATTGGCCGCGATCGCGCAACGACTCATGAAAGCGGTGAGCGAGACGGCGGACCGTCTGGGCGTCGGCTTCGTGACCGCGAGCATCGGCATCGCCAGTTGTCCCGATCCGATCCGGGATCACGACCGGCTCATTGCCGCGGCCGACGAAGCCATGTATCAGGTCAAGCGCACAGGAAAGAGCCGCTATGCGTTCGCGGCTCCCGCATCGAACGCCGCGCCCTGATGTCCGTTCGCCTCGAGTTCTTGCCGAGAGTGCGGTGCGCCTGAACTCTCCGCTCTATGCGACATGCGCCGCAAAACCCGACTGGCCCGGCGCGACCTCGTCACGCAGCGTCAATTCGGGTATAGCGTAATCGCCTCCATTTTGCGGGCGAAACGCAATCGGCTTGGCGGTCCACAGTTCGTCGAGGCGGCCACGCAGCGCGTCGCATATCGACGCATACCTTGCCTCGTCGATCTTGCCGGTCCGAAAGACCGTAAACGGCGGCAAAACATCGAAGCCGGGGTAGTACAGGATGCCGTGATGAATCGGGAACAGCAGGTCGTTTATCGGCCCGTTGACGCCGCGAGCGCTGTAATGCGACTCCCAGCCGCCTGCCGTCACGATCAGCATCGCGCGCTTGCCCACCATGACACCTTCGCCGAAGCGGTCGCCCCAACGTCGATCCGAGTGCTCGCCCACGCCATAGCCAAACCCGTACGCATAGACGCGTTCGACCCAGCCCTTCATGATCGCGGGCATCGAATACCACCAGAGCGGGAATTGGAAAATGACCGCATCCGCCCAACGCAGTTTTTCTTGCTCACGGACGACGTCGTCCGGTTGGGTACCGCTTTCGAACGCATGCTTTGAAGCGAGCGAGGGGGTGAAGCGAGCGCCCGGCTCGAGATCGACGAAATCATCGGTATCCAGGGTCGCCTTCCACTTCATCGCATATAAATCGGAGACTTGCACCTCATGCCCTGTGTTGCGCAGGTGACGAACGGCGAAACGATTGAGCGAGCCATTCAGCGACTGGGGCTCCGGATGGGCATAGACGATCAGGACATTCACGACGGCACCTTTTTCAATTGGCGGAATATCGGCAGGATAGTGGTCACCCGAGGCATAATGGAAATGAATTCCATTTATTTCAGGTATTGGCGTGGTTAATCTCCGCAAGCTCGATTTGAATCTACTGATGACGCTGGACGTGCTTCTTTCGGAATGCAACGTCACACGAACTGCTGAGCGTCTCCATCTTTCTCAGCCATCGGTCAGCGTCCATCTGGCCAAACTCAGGGAGATATTCGGAGATCCGCTGCTGCTGCCGGGCGCGCGCGGCATGCGCCCGACCGCTCGCGCACTGGCGTTGCGCGAGCCGCTGCGGCGTGCTCTTGAAGCGCTCGAACATGCCATCTCGCCGGCGGCACCGTTCGACCCGGCTCTGGCCGACCACACGTGGCGCGTGGCCGCCACCGACTACAGCGAAATGACCGTTTTGCTACCGGTGCTGAGCGGTCTGCGCGCGGCAGCACCGGGCACCCGGCTCGCGGTAGTGGAGATGGTGCCCGCGGACTTCGCGCGGCAGGCGGCCGAGGGGCTGATCGATCTCGCGTTCCATACGCGTGACAATGCACCGGCCGGCTTACGCAGCCGCCTGCTCTTTGCGGAGCGATACGTGCTCGTCGGCCGGCAGGGACATCCGCGCCTCAAAAGACGGCTCACGCTCGCGCAGTTCTGCGCGCTCGAGCATGTGATCGTGTCGCCGGATGGCGGTGGTTTTCACGCGGCCACCGATAAAGCGCTGGCCGCGAAAGGCATGGCGCGCCGCGTCGCGCTTTCCGTGCCGCATTTCACGTTCGTGATGTCGGTGCTGGCCAATACCGATCTCGTTGCGATGCTGCCGGCGCGCCTCGTGCAAAACACGGACGTGTTGCGTATCGTCGAAGCCCCGCTGGAAGTACCTGGCTACGAGATGATGATGCTTTGGCACGAGCGCTCGCATCGGGATCCAGCGCATCGCTGGCTGCGTGAGTATATTGCGGGTTCGGTTTAGGTCTATCCCATTCTGTCGGTGCTGCTACGCATCTGTGCAGCCTTCGGGCGTTTGCCGCGTCCGGGAACTGGACAGCCCCAAACGCAGCGAACGCGGCGAACCCTCAAACCGTCACGACAATTTTCCCGAACTGTTCGTTCGATTCGAGATAGCGATGCGCCTCGACGATATCGTCGAATGCGAACGTCCGATCGACGACCGGTTTCAGTTTCCCCGATGAAAGCCCTGCCAGGATGAAGCGTTTCGCCTCGGCAAAGCGTTGAGCGTCGAGTATGACGCGCTTATAGGTATAGCCATGAACCACGATCCGCTTGCTCAGCATGGCAAAAAGCGGCATGGCGGTGGGCTCCGGGCTCAGCGCGCCATATTCGAGCACGATGCCATCGTTGCATACCACGTCCGCCAGCTCGGTCAGCATCGGACCGGCGATGGGATCGAACGCGACACGCACCCCCGCCCCTTTCGTGATCTCTTTCACGCGTTCCGCCAGACTCTCTTCCTGCGTCGCGATCACGAAGTCAGCGCCGCACCCGAGCAGCGCATCGCGCTTCGCATGCGTGCGCGTCGTCGCAATCACGGTCGCGCCAACCAGCTTTGCGACCTGAATCGCGGCAATGCCGACACTGCTCGATGCAGCCGTCACGATCACGGCATCCTTCGGCCCAAGTTTGGCGATGTCGACGAGCGCGCCCCAGACCGTTACATACGGCATCCAGATCGCGCTCGCCTGCACCCAGTCGAGCCCTGCCGGGTGCTTCACGACGAAGTCGGCCGGTACGTTGATCGTTTCGCCATAGGTGCCCCAGCGCGTAATGGAAGACGGCGGCACGACACCGACAGCATCGCCAATCGCCACATTCTCGACGCGCGCACCGAGCGCGGTCACGACACCGGATGCCTCATAGCCCAGCCGTGCCGGAAAGACGGCCGTTTCGACATACCGTCCCGTTCTGAACATCGACTCCGCCCGGTTGAGCCCAATGGCCTTGACCTGCAGCGTCACCTCACCGGGGCCCGGCGCAGGTACGTCGACTTCTTCGATCTTCAAAACTTCGGGACCGCCATTCTGATGAAATCGCACGACACGTGACATGATCGATCTCCTGTCCAATTTAGGAGGACTCAATATAATTCGACGCATCGGCGCGATAAATCGCGCGTTCAACGCATCTATCGAAACAGGTGGTTTCGAATCATGGATCGACTCGCGAGCATGTCCGTCTTCGTCAAGGCCGCGGAAACCGGCTCGTTCGCGGCCGCGGGGGCGGCGCTCGGGCTGTCCTCCCAGATGGTTGGCAAACACGTGCGTCTGCTTGAACAACGCTACGGCATGCGCCTCATCAATCGGACGACGCGCCGCCAGAGCCTCACGGAGGCCGGGCAGGCCTTCTACGAACGCAGCAAATCGGTGCTGGCCGAGATGGATGCCGTGGACGCGCTCGCCGCCAATTTGCAAGCCACACCGCGCGGCAAGCTGCGCGTCAACGCGCCGGTCAGCTTTGGCGCATACAGCCTCACGCCCATGCTCGCGCGGTACCTGCGTCAATATCCGGATGTGCAGATCGATCTCACGTTGAGCGACCGGATCGTCGATTTCGTCGATGAAGGCTACGATGCGGTGATCCGTGTGGCGCAGTTGCCGGACTCCGGGCTGATTGCACGAGCGCTCGCGCCGTATCGGCTTTTGCCGTGCGCGGCGCCCGCCTATCTCGCCGAGCGCGGCACGCCCCGGCACCCCCGGGACCTCGCCGATCACGAGTGCCTCGGCTTCACCTACTGGGCCCGTCCGCCGATTGCCGAATGGGAATTCACCGGACCCGATGGACGCCACATGGTGCAGGTCAAAAGCCGGCTTGCCATCAATAATGGGCAAGCATTGCGGATGGCCGCACTCGAGGGTCTCGGCATCATTCTTCAACCATGGGAGCTGCTGCGCGACGATGTCGAGGCCGGACGGCTCGTGCGGTTGCTGCCCGAATACGAAACACCGGCGCGCCCGATGCACCTGCTTTTCTCGCCGGACCGCCGCCCCACGCCGAAACTGCGCAGCTTCGTCGATTTCATTACCGAAACATTCGGCTAAGTCTGCAACGTCTGCACTACAATCGAGTGCCACGCAGTGCCCGCCCCGTTCCGCCCCATCTTCGACGAACCGTAAAAGAGGCGCTATGAACGCAGCCGCAATCACCGCATCGCCGCAGGCGCCGTCCCCCATCCGGCACGTATTCGTGCTGATGCTCGAGAACCGGTCGTTCGATCATCTGTTCGCGCTGTCGGGCATTCCCGGCATCGTCGCGGCCAACTCCGAGGACACCAATACCTACGAGCGTATGCAATATGCGTTTGGCGGCGGCGCGCCCGCTCAGATGCCGACGGATCCAGGTCACGAGTTCGCGGATGTCGTCGAGCAACTATGTGGCGCCGGCGTCCAGTATCGCGCCGGCGAACCGTATCCGGCCATCGACAACTCCGGCTTCGTTGCAAACTACGCAAGGACGGGTGCCGAAGGCGCGCGACTATCCGGGGCCGATGTCGGCAAAGTCATGCAGGGCGTCGACATTCGCACGCAAGCGCCGACGCTGTTCGAATTGGCGAGCGAATTCGTGCTATGCGACGGCTGGCACGCATCGATGCCCGGGCCGACGTGGCCGAACCGCTTTTTTCTGCATGGCGCCTCGTCCGCCGGGCTTGAGCATTCTCCAACCAGGCAGGAAATGGCGGAATGGGAAACGACTAACGGTTTCCCCTATCCCAAGGGTTCGATCTTCGATGCGCTGGGCAAAGGCAACTACCGGCTCTATCAGGATCAGTCGGGACCGCCCCTGGGCCACGTGCCGCAGGTGGCTTCGTTAAAGGGCATCGAATTTTTCGATGTCGAGGATCTCGCCCACTTCGAAGCCGACCTCGCGGCGGGCTATACCGCGCGCTACACGTTCATCGAACCGTGCTATGGCGACATCGTGCACGACACCTATGAAGGAGGCAGCTCGCAGCATCCGATGGACGGCCTTGCCGGGGGCGACCGGCTCGCCGCGCGCATCTATAACGCCATCCGCAACTCACCGCTATGGACCAGCAGCCTCTTTGTCATCCTCTATGACGAACATGGCGGCTTTTACGATTCCGTCAAACCGGGCGCCGCCGTCCCGCCGAACGACGGCGCGTCTGCAACGCTGAACGCGAGCGGCTTCGGCTTCGACATCTATGGGGTACGCGTTCCAGCGATCGTCGTATCGCCGTGGGTCGCTCGGGGACATGTCGATCAGACGGTCTACGACCACAGTTCGATCCCTGCAACGCTGGAGCGCCTGTTCGGCCTCGCGCCGCTGACCGATCGGGACCGCCACGCCAAAGACCTGCTGACGCTCGTCACGACGACGTGCCGTAACGACTGCCCACAAAGGATTGGCTCATGACCCCGACCGCCTCCCCCGATCCGCGCGACGATGAACACGTCCCCGACGGCAGCAGCCTGATGGGATTCCTTCATGTGCTCAGGAAAGGCCATATCGCGCTCGTTGGGCGCGAGGCGGCGCACCGGCGCTTTGCACAGGTGCACACACGCGCACATGCGAGGCACTACATCGAGGAATTGATGCCGCAGCTCATGCACGAGCGCAATCGTCGGCGACACGCCCGCTAGCAAGAACGCGAGCGCGTCGCATGCACGTCATATCGCCTTCGAAAGCGACTGCCCCAACATCAGTAGCTCATCGAACTGCGTGATGAGCTCAAAGCATAAAAGAAATGCCATGGTGTAACCCAGCGCTGGAAAGCGCTGCATCGCGTCGAGCAATGGCCGCGCAAAACGCGCCCTGAGCGACTCTCTCGTCATCAGCCAGGTGATGACTGCCCCAAGCGCAGCACCGGCAATGATGTCCGTCGGATAATGAAGACCGAGATAAACGCGCGGCAAGCAAATAAAAAACACCGCGTAGAAAAGCGCACAGAGACCGAGCCGCGAGCGCATGAGAAAAATGCCGGTCGCCACCGAGACCCAGAGCATCGCGTGATCGCTCGGAAATGAACCCCAGGTTCTAAACGCCGGATCTTTCAAACCCGCGGGCGGGAACGTCAGGTGCAACGCGGGATTGTGAACCGGCCGCACCCTGTAAGGCAGATAGTGGGCGAGAAACCTACCGATGGCGAGCGCCAACAGGCCGCTCGCGATCGTCGCGATCACCATTTCGCGATCCCACTCTTTGCGTTCGTTCGGATGGAACCAGATCCACCACAACATCGGTATCAAAACGAAGCCTTTGAACGTATAGAGCCCCGCAACCACTCTCACCGCATGGTTGAACAATACCCAATGCACCGCATGCTGCGTCATGTATGTTTGTATGGCCGTATCGAAACCGTTCATTCCGATCATTCCGATCGCTCTCCTGGATTGTCCGATTGACCCACATTCCTCGGTGGATTGGGCGTTTTTTTCGGGCCTCCCCCCGCGGAGGCATGCCGAACGTATCACCGCGAAATCGACACAAAAATGTAAATAAACGGCGGTTCAGGTGCTGGTCCGAGGGCGTGCGGCGCCTCGCACAGAAATGTTACGAACGCCTTTCAAAACACCTTTGCGCGCGCGTGTTTGGCGATCTTGTTTCGGACGCGAACGCCGCAGTGCCATAATCCCGGACTGCCATTGAAGCTTGAGAGAGGCCAACTTGAAACATATCGACAACCCGCTGCACGACCTGGAAGTCGGAGTGGCGGACACAACGCAGGACACGACCCGCATCGACGACGTGCGCATCGGCGCGGTGCGCCCGCTCATCTCGCCGGCGCTGCTCCAGGACGAGTTGCCGGTCGCGCCCGATATACAGGCGCTCGTCGAGAAAAGCCGCACGGCCATCGGCGACATCCTGCATGGGCGCGACGATCGCCTGCTGGCGGTAGTGGGTCCCTGTTCCATCCACGATCACGATCAGGCGCTCGAATACGCGCATATGCTCAAGCGCGCGGCCGACGCACTGCAAAACGAGCTGTTCGTCGTCATGCGCGTCTACTTCGAAAAACCGCGCACGACGGTCGGCTGGAAAGGCTATATCAACGATCCGCGCCTCGACGGCAGTTTCCGGATCAACGAAGGACTGCGGCGTGCCCGCGAGCTGCTGCTCGACGTCAACGCGCTCGGGCTGCCGGCGGGCACCGAGTTCCTCGACTTGCTGAGCCCGCAGTACATCGCGGACCTGATCGCCTGGGGGGCGATCGGCGCGCGTACGACCGAAAGCCAAAGCCATCGCCAGCTCGCGTCAGGACTGAGCTGCCCCATCGGTTTTAAAAACGGCACGGACGGCGGCGTTCAGGTCGCCGCGGATGCCATCGTCGCCGCGCGCGCGAGCCATGCGTTCATGGGGATGACGAAAATGGGCATGGCCGCGATTTTTGAAACGCGCGGCAACGATACAGCGCACATCATCTTGCGCGGCGGCAAGAAAGGGCCCAATTACGATAGCGCCGCAATCGAGGAAACCTGCACGGTCTTGCGCAAAGCGGGGCTCCGTGAACAGGTCATGGTCGATTGCTCGCACGCCAACTCCGGCAAATCGCACTTGCGCCAACGCGACGTGGCAGACGATCTCGCGCAGCAGCTCACGCGTGGCGAAAAGCGCATCGTCGGCGTCATGATCGAAAGCAACATCGAGGAAGGACGTCAAGATCTCAAGCCCGGCATGGCGTTGCGACATGGCGTCTCGATCACCGATGCGTGTTTGAGCTGGGCGCAAACCGAACCCGTGCTCGATGCTTTGGCCGAGGCCGTCCGTCGCCGGCGAGGCTGATCCAGGGCCAGGCCTGGCCTGGCAACCCGCGCAACGCCGGAGAGAGTCCGGCGTTGCCCCCACGCCTCAACGCGATCGCTTGGCGAGTTCGTCGGCCTGCCCGCGTACTCGGTCCTCCTGCTCCCGCAGCTCCGGCGTGAACTCCTCACCGAAATCGGACGCTTCGAAAAGTGGGCGGATTTCGATGTCCGAGTCGCTTTCCATCGGCTTCGGGCAGCGCTTGACCCATTCGAGCGCCTCATCCATCGACTTCACCTCCCAGAGCCAAAAGCCGGCAATCAGCTCTTTGGTCTCGGCGAACGGTCCATCGACTACGGTTCGCTCGCGCCCGGAAAAATGAACGCGCTTGCCCTTCGAACTCGGATGCAGGCCTTCGCCGGCCAGCATGATGCCGGCTTTGACGAGCTGCTCGTTGAATTCGCCCATTGCCGTCAACAACTCGGTGCTCGGCATCTTCCCCGCTTCAGATTCGTTCGACGCCTTGATGATTACCATGACTCGCATTGTCCTATCTCCTCTGGTGGATGATCGACAGGCGTAGCAGCCTTCGCCTTCTCATGACGTCGGCCGCTCGTTACGCCTTTGATGCTACGACGAACGGCGGCGGTCGAAATCGACATCGCGGTTCGCTCCGCGCGAAAAAGGGGCTTTGCCCAGCCGAATGCTTCACGGAGTTCGCGCGAAATACGCAGGCGCTAATAGCGTAACGGCGGGCCGGTCGAACACCACGAAAATTTGGCTGCCAATTTGCGCCCGGAACGACTACATTCTCGGCTGGCGCCCCCCGCCGCCAAAATGACTGAAAACGACTGCTCTGCATTGGAGACTCAGATGCGAAATGTTCCGATTTCGATTTGGAGTGCAGCAGTAATTCTCGGTACCGCATTAGCCGGTGCCGCCTTGGCTCTACCTGCAACGGCCGACGAGTCCGATACCAGCCAACGTGTACACAACCGTCTGCCCGCGTTCATCGTGCCGGACAGCCTTCGCGTGACCTCATACGACGGCGTCACCGACGATTTGCTGACCGCAGGCCTCGGCAAGACAGGGCTGGCGGGTCCCGCGCCGGCGATTGCCGATCCGGCCCACCCAAGCGCAGCGGAGCTGCGGCGGCTTGCCATCTGGTCGAACTATCGGGCGCTCGTCGACATGACGGCAACAGGCGGCTACGGGCGATTTTGGGGACCTAACGTCGATCTGAACGGGAACGACACGCTCGGCGAAGGCAAAATCGCGGGCACCGAATACCTGGCCTACGCCGACGACGGCAGTGGCCGGCGCAATGTGACGCTGCTCGTTCAAGTGCCAAACAGCTTCGATCCCGCGAATCCTTGCATTGTCACGGCAACGTCATCGGGCTCGCGCGGTGTCTACGGTGCCATCTCCGCTGCCGGCGAGTGGGGCCTCAAGCGCGCCTGTGCGGTCGCTTATACGGACAAAGGCACGGGCAATGGCGCGCACGAACTCATGACGAATCGTGTGACACTGATCGACGGCCTGCTGGCCGACGCAACGGCGGCCGGCACCCAAAGCCTGTTCACCGCGAATGTCTCGTCGAAAGACCGTGCCGCATTCAATCAGGCATTTCCGAATCGATATGCGTTCAAGCATGCGCATTCGCAGCAAAATCCGGAAGCGGATTGGGGCAGAGATACGCTTGCGGCAGTCCAATTCGCTTACTGGGTTTTGAATCGGCAGTTCGCACCGGTCGCCGATGCGTCCGATCACCGGGTGCGCTACGAGCCGGGCAGTATCACGACGATCGCCGCGTCGGTGAGCAACGGTGGTGGGGCCGCGTTGGCGGCGGCCGAGCAAGACAGGCGTGGATGGATTACGGCTGTTGTCGTCGGCGAGCCGCAAATCAACGTTCGCATGCGGGGGCGGGCGCGCGTGATGGAAGGCGGCCAGCTTATCGCCGCCGCAGGCAAGCCGCTCGCGGACTATATGACGCTCGCGAATCTGCTCGAACCCTGTGCTGCACTGGCGCCTGCGGCGGCCGGTGCGCCTTATCTGACCGCTTTGCCCGTTGCGACGACAACCGCGATTCGGACAGCGCGCTGCGCGTCGCTGGCGGCAGCGGGAATGGTCAATGGCAGTGACACCCAGACACAGGCAACCGATGCGCTCGCCCGGCTTCATGCGGCCGGCTACGAGGCCGATTCGGACGTGCTGCACGCGCCGATGTGGGACTCGCAGGCCGTACCGGCCGTTGCCGTTACCTATGCCGACACCTACACGCGTTCGAGTGTGACGGACAATCTGTGCGGATTCAGTTTCGGCACGACGAATCCGGCGACGGGTGCGGCCGGTTTTCCGCCGGCTGCTTCGCCGATGCCAACGGTGTTCGGCCTGGGGAATGGGATACCGCCTACCAATGGCATCAATCTCGTCTATAACCCGGTGCCGCCGGGAGGGGCCGACCATCGCCTTGCAACAGCGGATGCGAGCTTCGCCGGCGCGGCGTGCTTGCGCGCGTTATGGACCGGTCAAGACCCGCGCATGACGGCAAGCGTCGACGCGATACGCGTCAATGCCCAACTGCATGGAAAGCCGGCTGTCATCGTACAGGGCCGCAGCGATGCGCTCGTGCCGATTAATCACGCATCGCGCGCCTATCTTGCTGCCAATAGCGTTCGCGAACCACATAGCCAGCTTGCGTTGTACGAGGTGACGAACGGTCAACATTTCGACGCATTTCTCGGCGTGCCTGGCTTCGATACGCGGTTCGTGCCCGTGCACTACTACTACCTGCAAGCGCTGAATCTGATGTGGGCGCACTTGAAGAGCGGTGCCCCGCTGCCGCCTTCGCAAGTGGTCAGGACCGTGCCGCGCGGCGGTACACCGGGTGCCGCGCCGGCGCTCGATTTAGCCAATCTGCCGGCGATCGTGGAAAATCCGGGCAGCAATGCGATCGAGGCGAATCACGGAACGGTGCTGATACCGCATTGATCAGGCAGTGATGTCCGAGCCGCGTAATGGTCGGTGACGCCGCGCCCCACGTGATCTGGAGAGTACCGGACCACGTGGAGGCGGTTGGTTCATACCGACCATTGCGCGCGGCGTTACGCTGAGCTCTGTTCCCTCGCCGCCGAGGATTTGTCGTTTTCCGGAAGCGCTGCCGGCGATCGCCACTGGGGCACGGAGAACATGACCGCCGACCAGTACGATGCGTACGCCATCGCCAACTGGCTACGACTCGGCCGACGCTGAAGAGCGTCTTCAACAGGTGCTGCGCCCACCGTTGACTGACCGGGAGCGGGCCGTGGCCCAGGTCGAAGGTTGGATTATCGGAGTCGGTTCCGTCGCCACGCTCGAAGCGCCGCAATGAGCGCCACAACTGTTTGAGCCCGCATGCGCGCGCGCGCACTCGAGGTCGGCCCGAAAACTACGCGCGACTGATTACGTCGCTATGGAACCAAGTGCCTGCGATGCGATGAGCTTCGGCAGCGGCTCGCATTTGCACTGGCAGAGGTCGTTTTCAAGCGCGACCTGTTTGCCCCTAGCGGTCATCGTGCGTGGAGAGCCGTCGCTGATGATGACGCCCTCTGTCCCGCAGGCCGGGCATCGCACACGGCCACCAAGGTACGCCAACAGTTGGCCTTGGAACGACGAGTTTTCAATGCCGTCTTCGACGACGCCGTTGTGGTCGGTCTTGTCGCCCTTGCGGATGAACCGGCGGCTCACGATGCCACTCCTTCTGGCCGTCTCAGGGATGGCGTACACGCACGCTCGACGTCTTCCGGCCAAACTGGCTCGCGGCAGGTCCGTTGGGTCAGGTAATGCACAGTTGCCTGCATAAAGGTCGGAAGTGCCGTGATAGCGAAAAGCAACCAGAGCAGAGGATGTCCTGAATGAGTGATGTCGGAAACGCTTCCAAAATACAACTTCAACGTGTTACGGAATGAGACTTCCGTACTCAAAAACTCTGTCACGGGCGGCACGGAGGACGGGCCGTCCTCCATGAATCGTCGATAGAATTCGAAGCATTGATAAAGCTCATCCATCAGCAGCCGGCCGGAAGCGCTGTTCTCGTCGAACGCCAAAACAAGACGTTTCCCCACTGAAAACGTGTCGATGACCTTACCATTGCCGTCGAGGACGAGACAACGGACCATACGCGGGGCAGTTTTCATCAGACCTGCCCTAGGCTTGCGCTCAACATAAAACAATGCCTTGTCCCATGGCACCGAAAGCACACCACCCCGCCCGTTGCGGCGGAAGACATACACTGTCCGATTAGCTCGATTCAACCGGATAGGATTGCGCGTATAGCCGAAGCACTCCCTTGTTAAGCCCCACACGCCGAGGCCGATGAAACAAAGCATTACCACCAAGAAAAAACTGAGGGTTCCGTATACAAGCCCAAGTTCCCCTCGCTCTTTATAGACGGGCGGAACGTGAGTCATCATCCACAAGATGAGACCGGTGCCTGCGATCGAAAACGTACCCGGCAATAAGAACGCCAGAAGGCCACGCCCTTTGTCCCAATATTTGGCATCCGAAATCTCCAGGCAACAATCGCTCATCGAGAAGACGGTATTGCCGTCCTTCGCGGTTTCAGAGCAGGGCTGCGCAGTTGGAAGGCGGGCAGCCTGCTCCTCCTGCGTCACTGGCCTGTTCAGGCGATACCAAGACAGTCCATCAAACGCCATTTCCGTCTCCGTTACGATAGCATTGCCATAAATGCCTTCCGGTCCTCTTCCAGGTTTGAGAACCTCTCGCCGGCCTTTTTCAATCCGAAATAGCAGCGTTCAAGCCATTCATGAGCATCTCTTCCCTTGAAGTAGTTCATCAGTACGCCAATCACAGCTGCTAACAGAAGCAGAGGCAATGCGACCATCGCAGCGGCAGAAGCCGAGAGAAATATTGCAGCGTAAGCAAGCGCGACGCCGACAGATGCGGAGGCCACGTCCAAAGCAAACATCGTGAAATTCCCTTCGTTATAGTCATTCCAGGCATGATAGCCGTCAATCGCCGCTGCCACGAGACCGACCGCCGCTCCGCCGAATTGCCCAACAAACTGGAAGCCGGGCCCGAACCGCAGCAGGCTCTCGGACAGCTTGACGCCTCCTTTCTCGAAACTCTCCAGCGTTGCCGCACTATACTGCGCCACACTCGCTACAAGCCCTCCTACCGCATTGCCAAACTTGACGTCATTCTCGGTCTCGTTGAACCGATTGGACTTCTTTAATTCCGCTCGGGCGAGACGCAAATTGATGGCATTAAAAATAGCCCCAATGCCGGCAAAGGCTGGCTCGCCCCTCGCGACAAGACGAAACTTCGGCATGTAAATCTTCTCGACCACGTCCGGCGTCAACGTCGCGGCGGCCATCTGACTCGACACATTCGGACCCGCCTTGACACTCGTCAGGTTCGCCGCTTCCTGTTCCTGACTTTGAACCAGCACGAACTGCTTCGCCTTGACCTCCAGGTCCTTCTCGCCGGCTGGCGCGGCCTTTTGCTGAAGCCCTTTCTGCACCTCCAGCATGTCTACCTGCTGCCGTCCCGGCATCATTTCCCGCATCTGCCGCGCAATGTAGCTTACCCATTGGGCAGGCGAACCCCATATCGCCTTGCATTCGAAGAGCTTACCCGTTCGCATGCATATCGCCGCGTAAATGACTTTGGCGGCTCCCGCATCCAGGCCCGAGCTAATGACCTCGACGATTGGGCCGCCCACCTCTTGCAGAAGATGTGCGAATGAACCGGAGAGGGCACGTTTGAGGCCACGGTCCGAGTGTTCAGCCACATCTGCGACCTTGCTGTACGACTCGATGAGCTTTGCGACGAACTCCCGAAGCTCGATGTAGGGATAGCTGGAAGCCTCCTTGACCTTCTCCCCCAGGACCGGGTGGTTCAAAACAAACGCCCGCAGCAGGGGGTTGCGCTTATCGGAGACATCGCCCTTCGCCCACTTGACGAGCACATTGACCGTCTCCTTGCGGTCCGCCGCGCCCTCGATGCAGTTTGTGAGCGTATTCGTGTAGCTCACACCGCTTCGGCAATTTCCCTCTTCGTAGTCGAATTGGAATACGTCCAACAGCGCAGCACTGGTTAGCCAAGCTTGGTGGTCCTGCGAAAGCGGCACCAGCGTACTCGCCTGCTCTTGCTCCAACGCCGCGGCCATATTCTGTCTGAAATCGTCGATGGCTTGCGGCCGGTAGTGGAACGTGTACGGTTTCCAGGCTTCGGGGCCGGCACTGACGAGACCCGCTTCCTTCATCTTCTCGATGCTCTTCAGTTGCTTTTCGAGCAGCTTCCCGCCGTCGAAAATCGCCGTGGTGCCCAACCCCTCGTAGGCATTGGACTCGAGCAGACGCGAGCCGTTTTCGACGTCCTCCTTGGCCGACGCAACGACGGCTTCGTGCAACGCATCGATGGCGCTCGCGGTCCAGATCCCGTGCCCGTATGGCTCGAGCGCAGCCCCGAATGCCAGCCGCTGTTCGAAGTTCAATTCTTGCGTGATCCCGACCGGGTCCCAGAGCGCGAAAACGAGCCCCTTGTCTGGGGTGATTGAGTCCATCGCCTTCTTCAACGCCGGTCCTTGTCCGGCGCGGTTGTGATACGGGAAGAGAGCGCTCGTTAGTGCCTCCGAAGGGTTGGCCTTGTACTCGCTCAACAGGTCGGCAACGTGTGTCGCGCTTTCCGCGTGATGCTGCTGCGTGCTGCCGTTGAACCACCCAGCTGCGTCGAACTTTTGCATTCGCTTGTCGCGGCAGCCCATGAAGTTCGATGCATACGCGTCGCGGACCTTTTTCGTCCACCGCTCGTCGCTGAAGGCGATATAGACGACGCCTGCCTTTTCGGCATCCTCTATTGTGATGCACTGCGCCAACTGCGCGTGTCCGGTCTGATGGCAGTTGAACGGCTGCTCGAGGCTGCGGTCGATATTCATGTCGAGAGGGTATTTGTATAGATTCCCTTCGACAGTCACCGCATATGCTTGCCAACGCCCGGTCTTCGGATAGAACACGTACACATAGCCGTAGCGCAGCGTTCGCAACGCGTACTTGGCCTTTTTCAGCGCGATATTCGTCACCCCCTCGCCGAACTTTCCGCCCATGAGTCTCATCGCACGGGCCGCGCTGTGCGCCTTCGTATCGGCGAACACGGAGTAACGGACCGGCAAGATGGGCAGCCCCTTCTTTTTGCACATGTTGCAGCTGCCGGGCTCGCGCGTGGATGCCTGCATTGCCGCTGTCGTCAACTGACCGATATTCGAGAAGTCGAAGTCGTAAGCCATATTCTTGTTTCGTTCAAACGCGTGGCGATGCCGCGGTCATTGGTACTGGATGCTTTCGTGCGCAATGGCTTCCCAATCGCGCTGCGTCCAACGTGCGACGGTCTCCGCGTACGGCGCTTTGTCAGGCGCCTGCAACACGGTCCGCACACGAGGATGGCGGTCGAAATACGGAGAGACGACCGCGCCGTGCAGAGCGAACGCAAGCAAGTCAGCGCCACAAAGGCCATACGTCTCGCCCTTCGCCAGTTGGGCATCGAGCAGCGAAGGCATGCCGGGCTCGAGGGACGAACCGCTGCCAAGCAGTATCTGAACTGCGCGCTCGATGATCTCGATGCGCGTAACTTGCTTGTATTGCTCCTTCGTAATTGCAAACTCCTCGTTCGGGGCTTTTGCGCCCTCCAGTCTCACCCATCCTGCCGCACTGTCGAGATAAGACCAACGCGTCACGGGCCCCATCAGCGCGCCGAGTTGTTCGGGTTTCAGTATCCATCGCAAATGCGCAAACACGCGCGGATCGTAGAACCGGAAAAGTGACGCTCCTTCTGTAGGGTTTGGCAGCAGCAGGCGGCTCGCCAAATGCCGCCGCAATCGAGTGGATGCTTTATCGGATTCGAGAATGGCGCAGATGACTGGCGGCGTTCCTGCGGCTCGGTCGCGTTCCGCTTGCTCACGCAGTGCCGGCAATTGCTCGTCAGGATGCTCAGCGCAATACAGCATGGGCGCCGTGCCCTCCAGTTCCGGCCGTGTCTCGGGAACGAGCTCACCGACGTCGTAGACAGGCGGCGCGCCCGGCAATTCGAGCTTGCCGTTGAGGGGCTCAACGATGACGTAGTGAATCATGTGATGACCTATACAAGCGCAGCGCCAGACTGTGCCGCGGCCCCCATCTGCTGGGCGCACGACTTGCCTGCCGCGAGTTGTGCGGACCTGGCTTCATTCGCTGGTCCGTCGACCACGAACTGCGCACCCTTGACCTCGACCGTTCCCGGCGCATGTAGATAGATGTTTCCGTCGGCCAGCCGGATCGTTGCACCGCCCGCTTTGAGCGTGATCTCTTTTTGCGCGGCGACCTCCACAGCGCCAGCCGTCGAAATAACCTTCACGGTCTTGTCGGCCGTAATTTCGATGTTGTCCGATTGCGCTTGGAGTTCGACTTTGCCTTTGCCAGCGAACAACTTGATACCGGCGTTTTGCACGAAAAAGCTGAGCTTGTCGCCGATGCTCGCAATCCAGGACTTCGCCGCCGATACATACGTGCTGGAGCCACTCACGAGGTTGATATGTTCGGTAGCCGCCGCGTGCAGCGATTGCTGAGTCGACAATCCCATACCGGAGGGGCTCGCCAGCAGCATGATGGGCTGCGAGAATGAGTTCGCAGTACCGGTGCCGCCGCCAGCGGTGCGGCCACCGCTCATCGTTCCTTGAGCATCGTTCTGTGTGGATGCGGCGAAGTCTTTGATTGCGCTTTGTGCCTCATCCAGCCCCTCAGCCTGGCCGTCTGCCGCCGCGAGCGACCGTCGCTGTATTACGCCGCTCGAATCCATCAGATGCCGAGTCGCCTCCTTGGCATCGAGCGCCTGACTCGATGTGCCGCCGCGCGCATAGGTCGAAACATAAAGCCCTTGTCCTGCGCGCACGGTACCCGACGAGTCGGTCTTCAAATCGAAGCCCGTGCCCAAATAGTTCCCGCGTGTATTGCCGCTATGGTCGACGAGGTAGCCGATGTGGAGATATGAATTTGCCGTCGAGCTATAAAGTTGTGCGCGGCTTTGTGCCGTCGAGTCATCGAAAACGAGCTGATTGAAACCGTACCCGCCATACTCCTTGGATTTGAAGCCGGACAACAGGCCGTTCGTATGCCAGTGCGGCGTATTGATACCGTTGAAAAGCACGCCCGTGACGACGGGCCGGTCGCAGTCTCCGTCGATATAATCGATGGCGACTTCGTGGCCTACCCGTGGAACGAATACGCCCCCGAGCGTGCTCCCCGCATGCGGCGAAACCACGCGCAGCCAGCATGAAGACGCTTGATCGGTGTTGCCGAGCCGGTCCCAATGCATTTGCACCTTCACACGGTTCAATTCATCGGTGTACACCTCTTCATTGGCCGGCCCGACAACCGTTGCCGTCTGCATATGCATTGCCGGCTTCTTGTGCTCGAACGGGCTCCGATACGGGACTCCCTTGCGTTGCGCCTCGATCTCGACGAGAAAGAAGCTTTCGCCGCCGGTTGGATCGGTCGACGTAAACACCGTCTTGAGGTCCTTGTGTTCCGCGCGAACTTGTGCCATTTGCCGCTGCAAGCTGTGCGGAAAAGGGCGGCTGTTGCCGAGCGGCAGATTATTCTGGATGTACCAACGAACGGCGATGGTCGCAAATTCCCGGTCTTGAGCTTTATCGGCGTCATGCTCAGGATGGCCTTTCAAGCTGAACCACCGGCCCGCATCCATGCACCGTACGCTGCCAACGCCAAAAAATCGCTTGCTCCGAGAATCCAACTCCTCGAGGCGAATGCGAACATAGCGTTCGCCCGGGTCTCTGCCCCCCTCGCTCACCGGAAAACTGTAGTGCCCCGCGTACTCATAGACCTCGAGTTCTTGGGGCACTCCGCCGCGTTGCGCCCAGGAAGTTCCGGCGCGCGCTCTCGGCATGCTCGGGAGCTTGTAATCGGCCGTGCGCACCGCGTATGCAACGCTCTCGACGATGCGCTCGCTGCCCCACTCCACGAGTGTGTCGGTACGGCCTTCTCTCTCGCCACGATAAAACGTGACCTCATGCGAATCGAGCGGCCTGAACCGGTCAATGTCGTCTGTGATGACGACCGTATGCGACTTCCCGTCGTTCGCTTGTTCGATGTACGTGAACCAGCCTTCGGATTCCATCAGCCGGTGGACGAAGTTCGCATCGGTCTCGTACTGTGTGCAATAAGAGCGCTTGGCGCCCGCGTCCCCGACCTCGAACCGGTAATGTCCCCTCGCGAGCGCATGGCCTTCGAATACCTGCGCAATGATGCCGGCTGTCGTGAGGTCTTGAAAAATTCTCGCGTCCTTTCGGTGCCGCAGAAATCGCATCCATGACGACAGCGAGAGCTGATAGTACGTGAGGCCACCGTCCCCACCGAGGCGGCGGGTTGCGAATACATAGCCGTGATAAGGAAGATACGTGCCGTCAGGCTGGAGAACCCACAACGTGACCGGCTGCCCCATCAACTTTTTGAGTTCGAGGGTTCGCTCTCGCGAGACGAGGTCGATTATGAGTTCAAAGCCTCGGCCGATACGGGATTCGCCGACCACGCGCTGAGGCAAGAGCGTAGGCGTCCCGTCCGGGGTTTGCAGTATCAGCGTTCGGTTGGCTTGCTCGACTCCCGTCTCGAGCATGAGCGAATGAGCTGACCTACCCATATCAATAACCCCTTCCAGCGGCACCGGCAAATCAGAAGAGGGGAATCTTAAATTAAAAAACTGAGCAGTTACAACGATTTGCGTCGCTACTCGGACTTCGTGAAAATCGCCATTATTTACGCGGAAATTTATGCCGAATGAAAACGTTTCGATTTTTCGCCAACTCTCGATGATAAGTATTTTTTACTTGGACTCACAACGGCAAGCAGAGACCGCTCGGACGAAGCCAGCAAATTGCGGGAAGCGCCGATGCGTCTCGCGCTCGGGCAAATTGCCCCAGACGTTTTTTGGCGTCTTGCGACATTCCGACGGACCTGGATATCAATACGTTTTAACAGCGATACAGCCATGACCATTAAAAAGATCCCTCTTGTTGCAGCCATACTTTTGTTTTCATCCCACAGCGCCATGCGTTGAACGCACGCAACTTGTCTGCAAGGCCGGAAGAGTCGACAACTAGCGCATTCCCGCGGGAAAAGAGATTGAGGTGCCCCTGCCAAGGCTAGGCGAGGAGGGCACGGATTACGTCGCAAGAGGCTGGCATTCCTCGAGTGACACCTTCCGAGTATCTCGCTCAAGTTGCGAATTTTCCTACGCAACGGCACGTCGCTCACCGGCATATTCGAGCCATTTCGGGATCGGCGAAATCGAGCCATGCGGCATGGCTCGCTGTTCTGTCGGGCGCCAACCCGAAGCGCACTTCGAATTTCCGCAACCCGGTAGCTTCGGGCTTTTTGCCTGGAGAGCCGATGAGTCGAAGGAGGTTCGAATTGTTTGAGTATCGACCGGTCCCGGCGCGCATGCGTCAGGGCGATTCCGACCGCGGCATTGCCGCCGCGCGCCTGATGGGGCGTGGCAAGCTGAAGACCGTCAAGCAGGTCCCGCTCGATCGCGGCTGGCTTGATCCCCCTCGCCGGCCGTTTCCGGACGACGCCGAATTAGCCGCGATATTCGGACGCTCGGCTGCGCCATGGCGCCTACCGCATCGTCATCGAGGGCGAGAGCTTCCGCAGCCGAAACCGA
Organism: Trinickia sp.; assembly: GCF_036503415.1. GTDB lineage: Bacteria > Pseudomonadota > Gammaproteobacteria > Burkholderiales > Burkholderiaceae > Trinickia. Next base: position 232,275 of record NZ_DASXWY010000007.1, read on the forward strand.
TGCCCGAAAACGGCGAAAACCCGGTTGCTCTTGCTGCCAATAGCGTTCGCGAACCGCATAGCCAGCTTGCGTTGTACGAGGTGACGAACGGCCAACATTTCGACGCATTCCTCGGCGTGCCTGACTTCGATACGCGGTTCGTGCCCGTGCACTACTACTACCTGCAAGCGCTGAATCTCATGTGGGCCCACCTGAAAAACGGTGCCCCGCTGCCGCCTTCGCAAGTGGTCAGGACCGTGCCGCGCGGCGGTACGCCGGGCGCCGCGCCGGCGCTCGGCGTCGCCAATCTACCGGCCATCGTGGACAAGCCAGGCAGCAATGCGATCGAGGAACACCACGGCACGGTGCAAGTACCGCATTGATGGCGCGGTCGATCCACGACGCGTTTGGCTCAACACATATGCTGCCCGCCATTGATGGCGATGTTGGCTCCGGTCACGAAACCGGCATCGGTTGAGCACAGGTAGCAGACCAGCGCAGCCACCTCTTCCGGCTTGCCGAGACGGCCAGCCGGAATCTGCGGCAGGATTTTCGTATCCAGAATCTCCTGCGGAATGGCGGTGACCATTTTGGTGGCCAGATAGCCCGGCGAGATCGTATTGACGGTTACCCCCTTGCGAGCCACTTCCAACGCGAGCGATTTGGTGAATCCGTGCATGCCCGCCTTGGCCGCCGCATAGTTGGTCTGACCGACCGATCCCTTCGAACCGTTGACCGAGGAAATGTTGACGATGCGGCCCCAGCCGCGCGCGACCATGTCCTCGCACAGAGGCTTGGTCATATTGAATATCGAATCGAGGTTGGTACGGATTACCGCGTCCCAATTGACCTTATCGAGTTTTTTGAAGCTGGCGTCGCGCGTGATGCCTGCGTTATTGATCAGAATGTCGACCGGTCCGACTTCGGTTTTGATCTGTGCCACGCATTTCTCGCACGAGTCGTAGTCCGCGACGTCGACCGAATACGCGCGGAACTGTCGCCCCTCCGCTTCCATGCGTGCGAGCCACTCGTTCGTCCCCGTGTTACCGGGCGAATGGGTCACAACGACCGCATAACCGGCGTCATGCAGTTTGATGCTGATCGCCTCGCCCAACCCACCCATGCCACCCGTTACTACCGCTATTTGCTTCGCCATCGAATCGTCCTCACAAATACCAGCCGCGCCGACATGCGGCGCAGCACTACTTCAGTCAAAAATGGAATGCGTTGAAATGCGGAACGCCTTATCCAGAACGGATAAACGAAATCCCGCATTCAGATAGGAACCCGATCACGCGGGCCTGGCTGCCCGCGCGATGCTTGGTGCTTAGTGCTTCACGCTCAGCGCTTGCCGCTCGCGACCACGGCAGCCCAGTCCGCGGCACTTCGTTTGGCGACCTTGGATGCTGAAGCCGTCACGGCTTCCAGATTGCTCCCTGCCATTTCCACGGCCTGCTGGCTCGTCTTATGCAACGATTCACGCAACGTGGCGCCGGCGCTTAGCGCGGATTTCCACGCGACGATCGCCGCTTCGGAGCCGGCGGGAGCGCTCTTCGCCGCTTCGTCGATGAGTTCGTGCATGCGTGCGTTATAGCGCTCGTATTGCACCTGCGCGAGTTGAGCGACCTCAGCCTGCGCGGTTGAAGCAATGTCGAACAACTGACGGCCATAAGACAACGATCTTTCGGCGAAAGGCGTTGTGAAACCAGCATGCAGTGCGAACCATTGCTGCAAGTCTGTCGTGCCGGGCGCCTTCGTCAGGTTCGCCTGCGACTCCGTCACCGTGGACCTGGCGACCTGCATGTTCAGTGCGACCAGTTTTCCGACACACTCGAAGACTTTGCCGGTTAAACCGAAGAATGCGTCGAGGCCGGCACTCTGAGATGCGGCAATTTGCTCGGGACTCGATAAAACCATTATTGAAATTCCTTTGGGCTCAACCCGCCGCGCGAAACCATATGGATCGAATAGTTCGTTGAACGGCGGAAATAAATTGTCCGGAGCGCAACGGCGCCTGCCAGGCGGCATGCGTCATCAAACTTCGGAGGCTTGCTACATGGAGGCACTACGCGTTCAAGTCGAATAAAAGATGCTTCGATTACGTGTTCATCGGTGGCCGCCGCAGCAGCCGGGTGCGTCAGCGTCGGCCGCGATCTCTAGCGCCTACGCGCGACGGCCATGAGGAAAGATGCCCCTTCGTTCGTCACATGAGGACGAGGATGGCCCGACGGAAGACTTTCGATTGATATCAGGCGCTGTTGCAACAGCGTGTCGAGTTCGGCGCGGTCCAGTTCGATCTGGTCGGGCGCATGCTTGATCAGCATCAGGGTGGCGAACTCATGGGGGCTCAGCATGTCGTCTCCTCAATCCAGTCCGGCTGCATGTCGGGCACTAATTACCCATTCAGCGGATATATGGCAGCAACTTTTCCTGGGCTTTTGCTTGCGAATGCTCAGGAAATCCTTACGATACGCCATCATAACCTGACAACATTGAATTGCAAATCCCTCCCGTATTTTTTAATTTGTCTGGCGTTTTCTTTCGTCAGTTCTTTCAAATATGAATATAAAATTACTTATGAGGGTTTTTTGCCGTTGTAGCCAGACCGCCTTCACGCAGTAGGGCTGCGAGCCGATGCGCAGTAAGTGTTGCCGAGCCCACTAAAGCGGCACGGAGTATCTTTTACGCTTGAAGCGGCCCGTGAAATCCTCGGCAAGGAGAAGAACCATGCGCATGCTTCTGAACGTACATATTCCCCATGAGCCCTTCAATGCGTTTGTGCGCGACGGCACCATCGGAGAAGTGATATCGAAGATACTCGACGAGATGAAACCTGAAGCCGCCTATTTCACGGAGCAAAGCGGGCGCCGTGGAGCCATCCTCATCATCAATCTCGACGAGCCGTCGCAGATTCCCGCATTTGCCGAGCCGTGGTTTCTCACGTTCAACGCTGACTGTGAGTTTCGCGTGGTGATGGTACCGGAAGACCTTCAGAAAGCCGGGTTAGAGACGCTCGGCGCCAAGTGGAAGTAGCGGACTCTGTCGACAAAAAGAAACCCGCAGCGCCTCACGCGGTGCGGGTTTCAGTGATCTGCATAGGACGCGGCCAAATGCTTGGTGGGCCCGGTTGGTTTCGAACCAACGACCAATCGATTATGAGTCGACTGCTCTAACCCCTGAGCTACGGGCCCAAGACAACGAACACGCCAGCCGCTGGAGGCGGCCTGTGTAAGTGCTAAAGCACTAACTCCGGCCGCAAAAAAAGACCCGGTGTTTTCACGCCGGGCCTGGCACTGAATGATACCTCGATCAGTTGCCTTCGAGGAAGGACTTGAGCTTATCCGAACGGCTCGGATGGCGCAGCTTGCGCAGCGCCTTGGCCTCGATCTGGCGAATCCGCTCGCGCGTCACGTCGAACTGCTTGCCAACTTCCTCGAGCGTGTGATCCGTGCTCATCTCGATTCCGAAACGCATCCGCAGCACCTTCGCTTCGCGCGGCGTCAACGAATCGAGCACATCCTTCACGACATCGCGCATGCTCGCGTGCAGCGCCGCATCGGCAGGCGCAACCGTATTCGTATCTTCGATGAAGTCACCCAGATGCGAATCGTCGTCGTCACCGATCGGCGTTTCCATTGAGATCGGCTCCTTCGCGATCTTCATGATCTTGCGGATCTTGTCCTCCGGCATCTCCATCTTCTCGGCAAGCGTCGCCGGATCGGGCTCGAGACCCGTCTCCTGCAGAATCTGCCGCGAAATACGGTTCATCTTGTTGATCGTCTCGATCATGTGAACCGGAATCCGGATCGTACGCGCCTGGTCCGCGATGGAACGCGTGATGGCCTGGCGAATCCACCACGTGGCATACGTCGAGAACTTGTAGCCACGGCGATATTCGAACTTGTCCACCGCCTTCATGAGACCGATGTTGCCTTCCTGAATCAGATCGAGGAACTGCAACCCGCGATTCGTGTACTTCTTCGCGATCGAAATCACGAGACGCAGGTTCGCCTCGGTCATCTCGCGCTTGGCCTGACGCGCCTTCAGTTCGCCGGCCGCCATTTGACGGTTCGTTTCCTTCAGATCCTTCAGCGGCAGCACCACACGCGCCTGCAAATCGATGAGCCGCTGCTGCTGCTCCCGAATGGCAGGGATGTTACGCGACAAAATCGCGCTGTACGGATGGCTCTCCTCGACGATCTTGTCGGCCCACTCGAGATTCGTCTCGTGGCTCGGAAAACGCGCGATGAACTCCGCGCGAGGCATGCCGCACTTGTCGACGACGATATGCAGGATCTGACGCTCGACCTGACGGACTTCATCCACCTGTGCGCGCAGCGTGTCGCAGAGCCGCTCAACCGTACGCGCCGTGAAGCGGATCGACATCAGCTCGTTCTGAATCGCCTCTTGCGCCTTCAGATACGACTTCGACTTGTAGCCTTCCTTCTCGAACGCGCGGCGCATCTTGTCGAACCACTCGCTGATGAGCGCGAACTTCTCGAGCGACGAACGCTTGAGCGCTTCGAGCTGCGCGGCATTGGCCGTCGCCTGAGCGGTGCCGTCGTCCTCTTCCTCTTCTTCCTCGTCTTCCTCTTCGACGTCCTCCGACTCGCTCTCGATCGTCTCGGCTTCCTGCGCCGAGAAACCGTCCGTGTCTTCGGCGTTCGGATCGATGAGACCATCGACGAGCTCGTCGATGCGGATCTCTTCGTTCGCCACACGCTCTGCCATCGCGAGGATGTCGGCGATCGTCGTCGGGCACGCCGAGATTGCCATCACCATGTGCTTGAGGCCATCCTCGATGCGCTTCGCGATTTCGATCTCGCCCTCGCGCGTGAGAAGCTCGACCGTCCCCATCTCGCGCATGTACATCCGCACCGGATCGGTCGTACGCCCGAATTCCGAATCGACGGTGGACAGCGCGACTTCCGCTTCCTCCTCGACTTCGTCATCGGACGCGACAGCCGGAGCGTTGTCGTTCAACAGCAGCGTCTCGGCATCGGGCGCCTGCTCGTAGACGGCAACACCCATGTCGTTGAACGTGCTGATGATGCCCTCGATCGCCTCGGTCTCCGTGAAGTTGTCCGGAAGGTGATCGTTGATTTCGGCATAGGTCAGAAAGCCGCGCTCCTTGCCGAGCTTGATCAGCGCGCGCAGCTTCGAGCGCCGCTCTTCGAGCTCCTCGGCAGTGCCCGGCTGGGTCGACGCGAATGCGTCCTTCAGGAGCGCTTTCTCCTTCGCGCGACGGTCGCGCGCCCTGGCCTTCTCAGCCTTGCCCGGGGCAGGTTGCTGCTCTTCGCCCTGAGTTGCGTCGTCATCGACGGGTACTTCGTTCAGCTTTTTCGTCATGGAGTTGGCCGTAGCGGCTTTAATCTCGACTCGCGGCTGTTGGACTTCAGCCGGTTGCACCGTGGATACCTGGGTCTCGCGCACTGCCAAATCGTCCGGCGTGGCAGCCGCACCCCTTACGCTTTTCGAACCCGCCCCCGCCCGTTTCGCGGCGGCAGCTCCCGTCTGCGCTTTGGCGGACGCTTTGGCCGCCTTGGTTACACCAGCCGCCGCGGCCGAAGTCCGCGCAGCCGTTCTGCTCGTGGGTTTTCCGGCTGCGGTGGCCCCGGCGGTCGCGGCCGCGGACGCCTTGCGCACCGGCTGCGCCGAGCCCTTGCCGGAGCCCGGGCTCTTGCCTTTGCCCGCTCCAGCCGTGCCCGCCACCGTCGTTTTCGCGCCTGTCGTCTTTGCCATCGCTTGTCTCGCCTCGCCTGTGCTTGAGCACCTCTGCCCGCTGTCGCCGAAAATTCCTGAAAAATCAAACCACTGAGAACCTTTTATTATAGCACGGGCATGCCAGCCCGCAGCCCTCAGGCACCGAGTCGGCGCTTCATATCCGCCCGCTGGCGGTCGAGCTCCGCATATTCCGCAATCTCGTCCGAAGTGAGCCGCGATTGTCGCGACAAGCGCTCAAGCCGTTGACAACAGGCGTCGTAGCGCATTTTCAGGATTGCCGCCTGGAGCTCTTCGGCCGCGATACGCTCGCGCTCCGTCTGTTGTTCGATAGCAGCGTCGTCTTCCGGGCTCTGCAGCAGCAAATCACGCACGTTTTCATCATAGTCCAGAATTTCGCGGAAAATTTCTTCGAAAGTTGCCGCGTTCGCACCCGTGCGCAACAGGTCGGACAACAGCCGGAATTCGGCCGCATCGCCCAGCGCGCGCGCATGCGTCGCCACTTCGGCGAACAGCTCCCCGTGCGCTTGCGCCGTGAGCGCCTCCTCGCTCGATTCGTCGAGAAGCAAGGCGATGCGCGGATACATGACGAGATTGCGCAACGCGCGCTCCTCGATATCCGTGACGCGCCGCCGGTCCTTGCGCGGCGGCGCCGGCCGCGCGGCCGCAACAATCCGCGAATCGACGTCGCAAAGCGCCGCGACCTCGTCGAAAGGCACGCCGAGCCGATCGGCGAACATATGCATGATCTGGGCGCGCAATGCATTCGGCGGCAGCGCCTGCAAGAGCGGCTTCGCATCGAACAGCGCCCGGGCGCGGCCCTCGGGCGTGTCGAGCTCCTTGCCGGCCAACACTTCGCTCAACATGAACTGCGACATCGGCGTGGCATGCTCGATCTGTTCGGCAAACGCTTCTTTGCCGAACTCGCGCACGAAGCTGTCGGGGTCGTGTTCCGGCGGCAGAAAAAGGAAGCGGATCGTCCGGTTGTCGGCCGCATGCGGCAGGCAGGCATCGAGTGCCCGGCGCGCGGCGCGACGCCCCGCGGCATCGCCATCGAAGCTGAAGATGACCGTATCGGTCTGCCTCAGCAGCTTTTGCACGTGCACCGGCGTGCAGGCCGTACCCAGTGTCGCGACGGCGTTCGGAAAGCCCAACTGCGCGAGCGCGACGACATCCATATACCCTTCCACCACCAGCACCGAACGCGCCTCGCGAATCGCCAGCCGCGCCTCGAAAAGACCGTAAAGCTCGCTGCCCTTGCTAAATAGTGGCGTTTCGGGGGAATTCAAATACTTCGGTTCGCCCGATTCGAGCACCCGGCCCCCAAAGCCGATCACCTGTCCCTTCACATTTCGGATCGGGAACATGATCCGCTCGCGAAAGCGGTCGTAGCGGCGCGGCTGCCCCTCGGCGTCGAGCTTTTCGCTGACGATCACGAGCCCCGCCTCCACCAGCGCATCGCTGCGGTAGTCGGCAAACGCGTCTTCGAGGTTCTGCCAGCCGTCCGGGGCATAGCCGAGACCGAACCGGGCCGCGACTTCGCCCGTCAAGCCGCGCATTTTCAAATAACGAATGGCCTCGGGCGCCCCGCGCAACGCCTTGCGGTAATAATCGCACGCCGTTTGCATGACGTCGGAGAGCGCCGCCGCGGTTTTGTGGTCCGCAAACGCCGGGCGCTCGCCGGGGGCGCCCGAGCCGCCGCGCATCGGCGATGGCTCCTGCGGGACGCTGAGCCCGACCGACTGAGCCAGGTCGTTGACCGCTTCGGGGAACGTCAATCCGGCATGTTCCATCAGGAACCCGATTGCCGTGCCGTGAGCGCCGCAACCGAAGCAATGATAGAACTGCTTGGTCGGGCTGACCGTAAACGACGGACTCTTCTCGTTATGAAAGGGGCAGAGTCCCATGAAGTTTGCCCCGCCCTTTTTCAACTGGACGTACTTGCCCACCACGTCGACGATGTCGACGCGGTTCAGCAGATCCTGCAGGAATGAATGCGGTATCACGTTGGGCGGCGAGAAGCCGGCGCGGCACGACACCCGGAGCCCGGGCGCCGGCCGGCGCCGGCCTTATTTGGCGAGCGCCGCCTTGACGAGCGCCGAGACGGCCGTCATGTCGGCCCGGCCCGCGAGCTTGCCCTTGAGCACACCCATCACCTTGCCCATGTCCTGCGGGCCGGTGGCGCCCACTTGCACGACGGCGGCCTGGACCTCGGCCGAAACCTCCGCTTCCGACAGTTGCGCCGGCATATAGGCCGCCAGCACCGCGAGCTCGGCGTTTTCCTGATCGACGAGATCGGTCCGGCCGGCCGCTTCGAATTGGCTGATCGAGTCCTTGCGCTGCTTGATCATTTTGTCGATGACGGCGGTGACCGCCGCATCGTCGAGCGTCGTGCGCTCGTCGACTTCCCGCTGTTTGATCGCGGCAAGCAGAAGGCGGATCGTCGCGAGCCGTCCGGTTTCGCGCGCGCGCATCGCCGCCTTCATGTCTTCATTGATCCGATCTTTCAAGCTCATTTTTCACCCGATGCATGGAAAATAGGGAAGCGCCGCACGTACCGCCTAGCGCAAAAACCCGCTTGGGATCCTTCCTCAAGCGGGTTATTCGGGCGCTTGTCCGCCGCCGCCCACGGGCAGCGGGAAGAAAGGCGCTGCGACGAAATTCGATCAGTACAGCTTCTTCGGCAGCATCTGGCTGCGCAGACGCTTGAAGTGGCGTTTCACCGCCGCGGCCTTCTTGCGCTTGCGTTCCGCCGTCGGTTTTTCGTAAAACTCGCGCGCGCGAAGTTCGGTCAAAAGGCCGGTCTTCTCGATGGTGCGCTTAAAGCGCCGCATCGCAACTTCGAAGGGCTCGTTTTCTTTAACGCGGATAATCGTCATGTTTCCAAAGCGGAAATATCACAAAGGTTCGGGAGTATAGCAGACGTTCTGCATAAATGCAGCGACGTGTCAAGCGCCACGGGCATTATCGGCTGCTGCCTCGCCCGCCGCGACCGCCGACGCCCACGCCCACTGAAAGTTGTACCCGCCGAGCCAGCCCGTCACGTCGACGGCTTCTCCGATGAAATAAAGGTCCCGCACCCGCTCGCTCATCATCGTCGACGAGGACAGTTCGCGCGTGTCCACGCCGCCGCGCGTCACTTCGGCCTTTCGGTAGCCCTCCGTCCCGCTCGGCACGAGGCTCCATTGCGCAAAGGCTTCGCCCAGTCGCCGCAGCGATTTGTCGGAGAGATCGGCGAGCCGCGCCTCGGGCGCCACGCCGTGAGTCGCGAGCCACGCATGCGCAAGCCGCCCGGGCATCCATTCCGCCAGCGCATTGCCGATCTGCCGCTTGCTGGCCGTCTTGGCCTCGAGCAGTTCCGCGGCAGGCTCGCGCCCTGGCAGCAGATCGATACGGATCGGCTCGCCCGGATTCCAATAGCTCGAGACCTGCAGCACGCCCGGCCCCGACAATCCCCGGTGCGTGAACAGAAGATCCTCGGCGAACCGACCCTGCCCCTTGCTCGCCCCCGCGGCAATCTCGACTTCGAGTGACACCCCCGACAAAGCGGCGAATGGCGCCCAAACATCCGACGAAAACGTGAGCGGCACGAGGGCGGGCCGCGTCTCGACGAGCTTGTGGCCGAACTGCTTCGCGAGCCGATAGGCGAAGTCCGTGGCGCCGATCTTCGGGATCGAAAGGCCGCCGGTCGCGATCACGAGTGCGCGCGCCCCGATCGAGCCCGCACTCGTCTGAAGCGTAAAGCCGCGCGCATCGGCATGCTGCACCGATTCGACCGTAACAGGCCGGCGCCACGCGACGGCACCGGCGTCGCATTCGGCTTTGAGCATGTCGATGACGGCTTCGCTCGAATGGTCGCAAAAGAGTTGCCCGCGGTGCTTTTCATGCCAGCTGATGCGGTGCGATTTCAGCAGCGCCAGAAAATCGCGCGGCGTATAGCGTGCGAGCGCCGAGCGGCAAAAATGGGGGTTCGCCGAGAGGTAATTCGCCGGCCCCGCGTGAAGGTTCGTGAAGTTGCAGCGGCCCCCACCGGAGATGCGGATCTTTTCGGCCAGCCGCGCGGCGTGATCGATGAGCACGACACGGCGCCCACGCTGTCCGGCGACGGCCGCGCACATCATGCCGGCCGCACCGGCGCCGATCACGGCAATATCATAGGATTCCATGGCGCGCATTTTAACCGCGCCAGGCCGGGTTTCCGGGGCGTCCTGTTATACTTTCGTGTTCCTCGTTCCCTCTGGCGCCGGCGCATTGCGCCACTTCGGTGCGCTTCATCGCACAGCCGGCCCGCAGCTCTCCTCTCGCATCATGCTCGTTCTCGGCATTGAAAGCTCCTGTGACGAAACAGGCCTCGCGCTCTATGACAGCGATCGCGGCCTGCTCGCTCACGCACTGCATTCGCAAATCGCCATGCACAGGGAGTACGGCGGCGTGGTGCCGGAGCTTGCGTCGCGGGACCATATCCGCCGCGCACTGCCGCTTCTGGAAGAGGTGCTCGCGCGTTCGGGCGCAAGAACCGCCGACATCGACGCGATCGCATTCACTCAAGGGCCGGGACTGGCGGGCGCGCTGCTCGTCGGCGCCGGCATCGCCAACGCGGTGGCCATGGCCTGGGACAAGCCGACGATCGGCATCCATCACCTCGAAGGGCACCTGCTGTCGCCGCTGCTCGTCGACGCGCCGCCACCGTTCCCGTTCGTCGCACTGCTCGTTTCAGGCGGGCACACGCAATTGATGCGCGTCACCGATGTCGGCCTATACGAAACGCTCGGCGAAACACTCGACGATGCAGCCGGCGAAGCGTTCGACAAGACGGCCAAGCTGCTCGGGCTCGGCTATCCGGGCGGCCCTGAAGTATCGCGGCTCGCGGAATATGGCCTGCCCGGTGCCGTGGTCCTGCCCCGCCCGATGCTCCATTCAGGCGATCTCGACTTCAGCTTCAGCGGTCTGAAAACCGCCGTGCTGACGCAGACGAAAAAGCTCGGCGCCAATGTCTGCGAGCAGGAAAAGGCCGACGTGGCACGCGGCTTCGTCGACGCGGCCGTCGAAGTGCTCGTCGCCAAATCGATTGCCGCGCTCAAGCGGACGGGTTTGAAGCGGCTCGTGGTGGCAGGCGGCGTCGGCGCGAATCGTCAACTGCGGGAAGCACTTTCCGAGGCCGCACGAAAGCGCGGCTACGAAGTGCACTACCCGGACCTCGCACTGTGCACCGACAACGGCGCCATGATCGCGCTCGCGGGCGCGTTGCGCCTCGCGCGCTGGCCGCAACAGGCGAGCCGCGATTACGCGTTCACCGTCAAGCCTCGTTGGGATTTGTCCTCGCTGCCGCGTTGAGTTGCGGCAGCGCGCATCATCAATTCGCGCGACGCTTGTCGTGCTCGATGATCGCGTAGGCGCTGTGATTGTGAATCGACTCGAAGTTCTCCGCTTCGAGCGTATAGGCAACGACACGCTCGTCGGCGTTCAACCGCCGGGCCACGTCGCGCACGAGGTCTTCCACGAACTTCGGGTTCTCGTAGGCCCGTTCGGTCACGAACTTTTCGTCGGGACGCTTGAGCAAACCCCAGAGCTCGCAAGAAGCCTCTTCCTCCGCAATGCGGATCAACGCTTCGGCCGACAACTCCCCGACGCACTCGGCCCGAACCGTCACATGCGAACGCTGGTTATGCGCGCCGTACTGCGAGATTTCCTTCGAGCAGGGGCAAAGACTCGTCACGGGCACGAGCACTTGCAAGAACGTACGGAGCGTACCCCCGCGCATCTCGCCGATCATCGTTACCTCGTAATCGAGCAGGCTCGATACGCCCGAAACGGGGGCTGTCTTGCTGACGAAATACGGAAAAGTCACTTCGATGCGGCCGGCCGGCGCCTCGAGCTTCGTCAGCATCGCCGAGAGCATCGTACCGAACGCGGAGGAATCGAGCGGCGTCTTGCTGTCCTCGAGCAGCGCGACGAAGCGCGACATATGTGTGCCCTTCTGCTCAGCCGGCAAATGGACATCGAGGTTCCATGTGCCCACCGTCGCCTGCACTTCGCCGTTCGACATGCGGACGGCAAGCGGATGCCGAACCCCCTTGACGCCGACTCGCTGGATCGGGATTTGCCGTGTATCGACCGAGCTCTGTACGTCGGGCATCACGAAGGCTGCATTCATGTCGTTCATCTTGTGTTTGTCCTGTCCTCTTGAGGCGGCGCCAGTCATGCCGCCCCTCGGCACAGCGCTGGTCATGCCAATAACGAAACATGGGCCGTCGAGGCCCATGTCTGTGTACGGGTGCAACGCGGGCTGACCCGCGCTGCATCAGGCGACGCGCTGCGCCAGCTTGGCGGCAGGTTCGAGGAACCTCGCGCGGATCGATTTCTCGATCCCCGCGCCATCGAGACCGCACTCCGACAACAGCTTCGCCGGATCGCCGTGATCGATGAATCCGTCGGGAAGGCCCAATTGTAGTACGGGACGAACAACCCCATTGGCAAGCAGGGATTCGACGCAGGCCGAGCCGGCACCGCCCATGACACAGCCTTCCTCCACGGTCACGAGCACATCATGCGTCTGCGCAAGCTCGACGAGCAGTTTGGCATCGATCGGCTTGACGAAGCGCATATTGGCGACGGTCGCATCGAGTGCCTCGGCCGCCGCGAGCGACGGCGCGACCATCGTGCCGAATGCGAGGATCGCGATGCGGCTGCCTTTGCCTGCCGTCGACTGGCGGCGAATCTCGCCGCGTCCAACGGGCAGCGCCGTCATCTGCTTGACCGTGGCCACGCCCGCACCCGCGCCGCGCGGATACCTCACGGCCGTCGGATTCGGCTGCTGCAGCGCCGTGTAGAGCATCTGCCGGCACTCGTTCTCGTCGGCGGGCGCCATCACCGTCATGTTCGGGATGCAGCGCAGGAATGCCAAGTCGTAAGCGCCCGCGTGCGTCGCGCCATCGGCACCGACGAGGCCGGCGCGGTCGATCGCGAACACCACCGGCAGGTTCTGCAACGCAACGTCGTGGATCAGTTGATCGTAGCCGCGCTGGAGGAACGTCGAATAAATGGCGACCACGGGCTTCATACCCTCGACAGCCATCCCCCCTGCAAACGTCACTGCATGCTGCTCGGCAATGCCGACATCGAAATAGCGGTCCGGAAAGCGCTTTTCGAACTCGACGAGACCGGAGCCCTCGCGCATCGCGGGCGTAATGCCGACTACGCGCGAATCGAGTTCCGCCGCGTCGCACAGCCACTCCCCGAAAACTTGCGTATAGGTCTTCTTGCTCGGCGCGGTGGACGGCTTGATGCCCTCGGCCGGATTGAACTTGCCCGGACCGTGGTAGAGCACCGGATCGGCTTCCGCGAGCTTGTAGCCCTGCCCTTTTTTCGTGACCACGTGCAGAAACTGCGGTCCGCGCAACTCGCGGATGTTTTGCAGCGTCGGGATCAGCGAATCGAGGTCGTGACCGTCGATCGGCCCGATGTAATTGAAGCCGAACTCCTCGAAAAGCGTGGCCGGCACGACCATGCCCTTCGCATGCTCCTCGAGCTTGCGTGCGAGCTCGAGCATCGGCGGCGCAACGCGCAGCACGCGCTCGACCCCGGCGCGCGCGGCCGCATAAAAGCGCCCGGACATCAGCCTCGCGAGATGCCGGTTCAACGCGCCAACGGGCGGCGAGATCGACATGTCGTTGTCGTTGAGGATAACGAGGAACGGGAGATCGTCGCACACGCCCGCGTTGTTCATGGCTTCGAACGCCATGCCGGCCGTCATCGCCCCATCGCCGATCACGGCGATCGAAAAGCGATCCTCGCCCTCGAGCTTGCTTCCGATCGCCATGCCGAGCGCGGCCGAAATGGACGTGCTCGAATGAGCCGTACCGAACGTGTCGTACTCGGACTCCACACGGCGCGGAAAGCCGGAGATGCCGCCGCGCTGGCGCAGCGTATGCATGCGGTCGCGGCGGCCGGTCAGGATTTTGTGCGGATAAGTCTGATGGCCGACGTCCCACACGATGCGGTCGTGCGGCGTGTCGAAGACGTAGTGGAGCGCGATCGTCAGCTCCACCGTGCCCAGGTTCGACGACAAGTGCCCGCCCGTCTGCGACACGCTGTCGAGCACGAACGCGCGCAACTCGTCGGCGAGCGGTTTCAGTTGACGACGGTCCAGGCGGCGCAAGTCCGCCGGGTCGTCGATGGTTTTCAGCAAGTCGTACATCGTCGTTCCATTGTAGGAAAACTTACGCGCCCGCATTTTTCTCTTGCGCACCCCGTAGCATTCGCGCGCGGCAGCGGGCTTCGCGTTCAACTCACCCGGTTTACCACCAGGTCGGCAAGTTCGGCGAGGCGCACGGCGCGCCCGCTGAAATGCGCAAGCGCTTCGTGCGCATCGCGACGCAACTGCGCCGCGAGCGCGCGCGAAGCGTCGAGCCCGATAATCGATACGTAGGTCGGCTTGCCGTCCTTGGCGTCCTTGCCGGCAGTCTTGCCCAGGGTCGCCGAATCCGTCGTCACGTCCAGAATATCGTCCACGACCTGGAACGCCAGACCCACGGCAGCCGCGTAGGCATCGAGCGCGCGCATCGCGTCCGCATCGGGCGCCGTGCCGGCGAGCGCGCCCATGCGCACCGACGCACGCAGCAACGCGCCCGTTTTCATCCGATGCATCGTTTCGAGCTGCGGCCGCGACAGCGTCACACCGACGCTGTCGAGATCGATGGCCTGGCCACCCGCCATGCCCACCGAGCCGCTGGCGAGCGCGAGTTCGCGCACGAGCGCGGCCTGCGTCGGCGCGTCGAGCGCCGAGGCGTCGGTCAATGCGACGAACGCCTGGGACTGCAGCGCATCGCCCACGAGCAGCGCGGTGGCCTCGTCGTACTGGACGTGCACGGTCGGTTTGCCGCGGCGCAGCGCATCGTCGTCCATGCAAGGCATGTCGTCATGGACGAGCGAATAGACGTGGATCATCTCGAGGGCCGCCGAGGCCGCCTCGAGAGCCGCGGGCCGCGCGAGCGTCAACTCCCCCGCCGCATGGGCCAGAAGCGGACGCACGCGCTTGCCGCCGCCGAGCGCCGCATAGCGCATCGCCTCATGCAGCCGCGCCGGCGCCACGTCGGGGCCCGGCAGATAACGTTCGAGTGCGGCCTCGACGCGCGCCAGGACCGCGCGCATCCATTCGTCAAAAGTCATAGATCGTCTCCGCCCTCGGCGGCAGGGTTGCCGGCTGGCAGCGGCTTGAGCGTCTCGCCGTCGAGTACGCGCACCTGCTGCTCCACCTTCTCCAGTTGTTGCTGACAGTACGCCACGAGCGCCGCGCCGCGCCGATAGGCGGCAAGCGATTCCTCGAGGCTCAACGTGCCACCCTCCATGCGCGCCACCAGTTGCTCCAATTCCGCGACCGCTGCTTCGTAGTTCCCGGGCAGCGGGGCGTCGCCATCGTGGCCGCCGACGGGCGCGGCGGGGTCCTGGGGTGCGGGTTTCGCCATCGAAAGAGGGTGAATTTAAAAACAAGTCGGACATTCTACGGCAAAAGCGCCAAGTCCGACCCATCGCCAGCCGTAGCACGATCGCCGTCCTCTTTTTTACCACGCGGACACCCATCGGCCACGGCCAATCCGCACCCTCGGCGAATGCCGCACGGGCGGTTGCCGGACCGACCCGATCGCGGCATATTTGGCGTGACGCGCGCCCTTTTGGCGGCAATCGACGCTGTTTTTTACGTAAATCATGGACTTATCTGCCCCTTGGGAAGGGGAACGGGTATAATCGCCGGCTCCCCAAATCGAATCTTCGATGGTTGGGTTGTTCACTACTTTCACGTCTTCATTGGGAGTGGGAATGTCCAATCTGAGCAATGCTTTGCAGCTCAAGGCCATTTCGTGCCAGCTGCCGGTCACGGCTTACTTTGACGAAGCGCTTTTTGCGCGCGAATTGGAAGTACTCTTCCGCAAGGGTCCCCGCTACGTCGGGCACGAGTTGATGGTGCCCGAAGCAGGGAATTATTTTGCGCTGCCGAGCGAGAGCGAAGGCCGCGTGCTCGTACGCAACCAGCGCTCGGAGATCGAGCTGCTGTCCAACGTATGCCGGCACCGCCAGGCCATCATGCTCAACGGCCGCGGTCAGACCGAAAACATCGTCTGCCCGCTGCACCGCTGGACGTACAACCTCGACGGCGAGCTGCTCGGTGCTCCGCATTTTGCGGACAACCCCTGCCTGAACCTCGGTGCGACCCCGCTCCGCAACTGGCATGGGCTCCTCTTCGAGGCCGAGGGCCGCGATGTCGCCAAAGATCTGGCGAATCTCGGCGCGCGCCGTCACTTCGACTTTTCGAACTATATGTTCGATCACGTCGAAGTGCACGAGTGCAACTACAACTGGAAGACGTTCATCGAGGTGTACCTCGAGGACTACCATGTCGCGCCGTTCCATCCCGGGCTCGGCAGCTTCGTCAACTGCGACGACCTGACCTGGGAATTCGGCAACTGGTACAGCGTGCAGACGGTCGGCGTCAATGCCGGGCTCGCGAAAGCGGGCAGCCCCGTCTATCGGAAGTGGCATGACCAGGTGCTGCGCGTGCGGGACGGGCGGGCGCCCGAGTACGGCGCGATCTGGATGGTCTACTACCCGGGCCTCATGATCGAGTGGTACCCGCACGTGCTCGTCGTCTCGTGGCTGATTCCGCACGGCCCGCGCAAGACCACGAACATCGTCGAGTTCTACTATCCCGAGGAGTTCGCACTCTTCGAACGCGAATTCGTCGAAGCCGAGCGCGCCGCCTATATGGAAACGGCGCGCGAGGACGATGAAATCGCCGAGCGCATGGATGCCGGACGCCTCGCGCTCATGCGGCGAGGCGAATCTCAGGTCGGACCATACCAAAGTCCGATGGAGGACGGCATGCAGCACTTCCACGAGTTCCTGCGCCGCGAGCTCGACCAGCACATCGTGCCGTCGTCGTCATTGCGCTGATCGCCGATGACGCCGCGCCGTCGCGCGTCGACGGTGCGGCGCATTGCGGCCGCGGTGCTTCCTGCCGCAATCCTTCCTGATGGCCGCCCAGTCGCTCTGGATGCTGGTCGCGAGCCTCTGCTTCGCGGTCATGGGCGTGTTCGTCAAGC
>NZ_DASXWY010000008.1:0-18871 GCF_036503415.1 Trinickia sp.
ATAGTCCGTACGTTGCATGCGTTTGTCGAATCCGTCGCTGTCGGGGAATTCATGCAGCAAGGTCGTCATGAACCATGAAAAGCGCTCGGCCTTCCATACGCGTCGCAAGGCGATCTCGGAATAACGATCGAGGATTTGCGCGTGTCCTTCTTCGTATGCGCGCCGCAGAAGGCGGTATAGCGTGTTGACGTCACTGGCAGCCAGGTTCAGGCCCTTGGCTCCGGTGGGCGGCACGATATGCGCGGCATCGCCGACCAGAAACAGCTTCCCATATTGCATTGGCTCAACCACATAGCTGCGCAAAGGTGCAATGCTCTTCTCGAGCGAAGGTCCGATTGCTACGCCGTCGGCGATGTCGGTCGGCAGGCGGCGCTTCAACTCCTCCCAAAACCGTTCGTCGGACCAGTCCTCCACCTTTTCGGTCAGCGGCACCTGGAAGTAGTAGCGGCTACGCGTGGTCGAGCGCTGACTGCACAGCACGAACCCGCGTTCATGATGGGCATAAATCAATTCGTGATTGACCGGCGGCGTATCTGAGAGCAACCCCAGCCAACCGAACGGATACACGCGTTCGTAGGACGTCAGGACGTTTTCGGGAATGCACTTGCGCGATATCCCGTGAAAGCCATCGCAACCCGCGATGTAGTCGCAGTCGAGTCGGCATACCTTGCCGTCCTTCTCGAATGTGACGTAAGGATGCTCCCCTTTGACCTCGAGCGGCTGGACGTTCGCGGCCTCATAAATAGTCTGCGCACCCATTGCGACCCGCGCTTCCATCAGGTCCCGCGTAACCTCGGTTTGGCCGTACACCATCACCGACGAGCCTCCCGTCAACGCCTTGAGGTCGATGCGGTCGCGCCTTCCGCCGAAGATCAATTCGATGCCGTCATGGACCAGCCCCTCGGCATCCATGCGCTCGCTGACGCCGGCTTCGCGCAGCAGTCCGACGGTTCCTTGTTCGAGCACTCCCGCTCGGATCCGGCCCAGTACGTATTCCCCGCTTTGCCGCTCGACGATGACATTGTCGATACCCGCGCGAGTAAGCAACTGCCCCAGGAGCAGGCCGGAGGGGCCGGCGCCGATGATTGCGACTTTGGTTCTCATATGATGTGTTCTCCGCCGATGCCAGTGTGCTGCCGCTATCGGCTTGGACAGGTACGCTCTCGCGCGCCTGTCCGTCAAATTTCCAATACCCCGGCGTCCCGCTTAGAACATATGGCGAATGCCGGCCATTACGCCGACCTGGTTCGCACCGCGGGCCGGTGTCGTACCGCCACCGCCAGCACTAACCGAGTACGCCGCATGCTGGCTGTTGCCCAAATACGATCCTTGAAGATAGACGGCTGTCTGTTTGGACAAGTAGTAAGCAGTGCGAATCGTGCCCATCGAGGCACGGGCATCGTGCCGTGCGTTGACGATGCGATACACCTCCCCTTCCAGGAACAGGGCCGGCGTGATCGGGTAAGAAGCACCTAGATAGAAGAGATCCGAATGGATGCTCGGGACAGCCGATGAGGCGAAGTTCACGCGCCGGCCCAGCCATCCGCCGCCAAGTCGGACGCCGTAGACTTTCGCCCATCCATCCAATTGAATGCGCACATCTTCGTCGCCGCCATTGGTCAGCGCGGCCGGTGCGACTCCATCGAAGAAGTTCGCCGCCGCCGTTGCACCACCTCGCTGCTCGTCGTACGCTGCCGCCACGCCGAAGGTGCTCGCGTCATACTTCAGCATTGCCGACCATTGGCGACAGTTCGTCGCCTGGCCAGGAATCTGACCTGCACACGTACCTTGTCCGGGCGAGTTGCCCGTGCCTGCCCCGTCCCGACCGAACGAGTACGTCGCGCCGACGGTCAACCCGCTGAAGGTGCCCTTATAGGCAACCGTGTTGTCGCTGCGCGCATTTGGAACATACGCGTCGAGCGAACCCAGCCCGTAAATGTCCGGACCGAGAATGTCCGAATCCGTATTCGCCCAGAAGGTCATCGTGTACTGACGCCCGAACGACAGTGTGCCGTAGGGACCGCTCAGGCCGACCCAGGCTTGACGCCCGAAGAGGCGTCCACCCTGCCCCATGTCCCCGCCGCGGAGATTGAAGCCGCTCTCCAACGTGAAGACGGCCTTGTAGCCGCCGCCGAGATCTTCAGCGCCGCGCATGCCCCACCGCGACGGCAACTCGCCCGTGATGCCTGGCATACGGACGACCTTACTGCCATTCGCGTTAGCGTGAGAGACGTACTCGATGCCCGTATCGAGAATCCCATAGAGCGTCACGCTGCTCTGTGCAAAAACCGGCGCGCTCAATACGCAGCATGCCGCTACTGCCAACTGCTTGATTTTCATCTGATTCTCCGAATGATATGTCTCTTTATTGTGTTTGCGATACGGAGCGGCAATTGTTCGATGCCGACATTGCCAAAGGCATGGTGCTTCGAAGACGGGATTCTGGAAGGTCCGATCATTCGTGCGTGATCAGTGATGCACGGGCCGGGTTCCAATGGAATCAACGCTCACATGCGGCGCGGCAAACTGTTTGATGAGCAAGCCGACACAGGCTAAGGCCCCGGCGACGGCCACCGTGGCAAAGATATCCGCGAAGGCAAAGTGACGACGCGTCAACTCGGCGACGAGAAACGACCCGGCAATTCCGCCGAATCGACCAACACCGAGCATCCATGCAACGCCTGTCCCACGCCCCGATGTTGGATAGAAGGATGCGGCCAGGGCCGGCATCGAGGACTGCGCCGTGTTCATCAGCACGCCCGCGAGAAAGATCACGGCGACGAGCGCGCCTACATTGCCGACGGCCTGGCCGATCGCATAGACGCTTACGGCCGTGAGCGCGTAGCACGCTGCGACGATGCGATTCGCGTTGAAGCGATCCATCAGTACGCCGGCGAGCACGGCGCCGACGCCACCCAGCGGAAACAGTGCCGAGATCAGTGTCGCGCTCTTGGCCGGGAGTCCGGCGTCCTTGAGCAAAATCGGCATCCAGTTGATCGATGCGTAAAAGATGACGAGGCCCATGAAGTAAGCCAGCCACAGCATCACGGAACCGACGATGTATGTCTTGGACAGAACGATGTTCAGGCCGCTCTTGCCGGTGGACGGTGTACTTTCGGTCAGCGTGAAGTGCTCGGCGTCCAAAGCTGCGCGCGAAATGCGCGCGAGTGCCTCCTGAATGCGTTGATACGGCTGCGCATTCATCACCATGAAGCGAACGGACTCCGGCATCTTCAGCGCGAGCAGGACGGCGAGCAGCAGCGGCGTCACGCCACCGAAGGCCAACACGCCGCGCCACCCGAAATGCGGAATCATCCACGCGGCTAGGAACCCACCTAGCGCAGCGCCAAGGGGAAAACCGCAAAACATCAGATTGATGATCGTCGCGCGACGGCGGTCGGGACAAAACTCTCCCATCAGCGTCACGGCGTTAGGCATCGCAGCTCCAAGCCCGATCCCGGTCACGAACCGCAGAACCGTCAGTTGCTGCAGCGATTGAGCAAACGCGGAACCGAGACACGACGCGCCGAAAATCACAACGGCGCCGAGTAGCAGAGAGCGTCGTCCCAAGCGGTCGGACAAAGGCCCTGCGCTCAGCGCACCGAAAGCGAGACCAAACAGCGCCGCGCTCAGCACCGGCGCAAGCTCCGGTTTCGTCAGATGCCATTCCGTCAGTAAAGAAGGGGCAATGAAACCGATAGCGGCCGTGTCGAACCCGTCCAGAAGGACGATGACGAAACACATAAAAAACATGAGCCATTGAAACCTTCCGAATGGATGCTCATTGATGAAGGTCTGTACGTCGATTGGTTGATTTCGGCTCATTGACGGTCTCCTATGCGATCCGAAGTATTCGGTACTTCACCCGGGTGCGTTTTGCCCTAATCCGGCGGCAGACCTGCTTTAGGCGTGCATAACGCTTATTCCTCCGGGCACGAATCGTCGCCGTCGAGTTGATGCAGGTCAAATAAGTGAAATCACCAAGCGGTCGTCCTCCGCCCTGCACGCCCTATCGCAGAGGCCCGCATTTACTGGGTTTGCGCTGAGCGCCGGGCCACTATCTCGATTCGACATAGTGCGTATCCCGTTTCTCGCGGTTGCGCCGTCGGACGCGCCTTTGACAAACTCGCCTCAAACATGCCACCGCAGAAATCATTGCGCGGCCTCCAAGGAGACAAGTTATGCACCCTGTGCGCGTGGCCTCGCTGGTTGTGCTCGCGGCAGCTTTGCTGCCACAGAGCGCTCTGATCAGCGCCACCGAACCTGTTCCATATCCCAAGCCCCTGCAAACCATCACCGCGCGAGGCGTATCGGTCGTGCGAACGTTCCCGGCGGAGAGCGGCCTGACGGGCTGGATAATCAAGCGCGACAATCGCCAAATGATCGTCTACACGACCTCGGACAAGCAGCATCTCCTCGTGGGTGAATTGCTCGACGACTCGGGACACGACTTGACCGCACGCTACGCGTCTATGTATGCGCTGAAGCCCGATGTCGACTCGCTCTACAACCAGTTGGAAAAAGCGAATTACATTTCCGACGGAGCAGCGTCAGCGAAGTCGACCGTCTATGTTTTCATGGACCCGAACTGCGTCTTCTGCCATTTCGCATGGCTTGCTCTTCGGCCATACGTGAAAGCCGGCGTGCAGGTGAGATGGATACCTGTCAACGTCGTCAAGCCATCCTCCGCGCTGCGCGCCGCCGCGATACTGACCGCGCAGTCGCCGTTTAAAGCGCTTGAATACAACGAGGGCCATTTCGCGCTATCCAGCGAGGACGGCGGCATCAGCCCCGCGATCAAAGTCAACCCCGCGATCATGAGTTCGCTGACGGCAAACCGGTCGCTGATGGACGCATTCGGCGTGAACGGAACACCTGCGTTCGTTTGGAAAAGCGCCGACGGAAAGGTGCAGGCGAAGGCCGGCATGCCTCCGCTTTCCGAGTTGCCGGCTATCACCTCACTACCCGAGCAACCCGAGCCCGATCACGAACTGGATCGCTTTCGCTAGCGGGCGGCCGGTGTCGAACCCATCGTCCGTTTCACCATGCAGTGCTCTCTAACCAAAACTTCATTCAAGGTGGTATTCCGTCATGAAAGACCTCTCAGTTCCGTCGACCAGGGGCGCCCGCCTGCGCGCGATCGCTTGCGCAGTCGGTGTGACCGGCGCCGGCATCGCCACGCTTGCCGGCTGCGGTTCCAGTTCGAATAGCGCTTCGCCGCAAGTATCGAGCAACCAACAACTCCAGTGCGATGATTCTTTAAAGACCGCGTTCAAACCCGACGCCAATACGACCGTGACGCTCGTCAAGTCGTTCAAGAAAGGGGACGACCTCAATTTGAACGGAACCGCGTCCGGACAGATTGCGAAAAACGATATGTGCGTCGTCAAGCTCAACATTGGGCCCGGCAACGTGGGACCTGCGAGCGCGCCGTCGACTTCGCCCGGAATCGGTATTGAAATCTGGCTGCCGTCGAAAACGAATTGGGGTGGACGCATCCACGTGCTAGGCGGCGGAGGCTACGCCGGCGCCCCGTCAGTCAGTTCTCTGACTGCGCTGGCAGGCGCAACCGGCACTTTGACAAGCGGCGAGGGCCCGGCTGCGGATATTGCGGGCGTGGAAGGCGCGGTGAGCGCGCTGACCGATACCGGTCACATATCGCAGCAAGGCGATTTCGGCGGCGTCTTCGATGGCAGCTGGGCGATGAACCCCGATGGGACCATCAACAGAACCGTATGGACCGACTTCGCCAGCCGGGCTATTCACGAAATGGCTGTCGAAACGAAAGCGCTGGCCGCCGCTTACTACGGCCAGCAACCCAAGCACGCCTACTGGGACGGGTGTTCGACCGGCGGACGACAGGGCTTAATGGAGGCGCAGGCAAATCCTGACGATTTCGACGGTATCCTCGCCGGGTCGGCTGCGATCAACTGGACACGCATGCAAACCGGCGGGCTGTATCCCGAAATTGTCATGCAACGCGATCTCGGCGGTGTACCGCTGACATCCGCTCAACTTAACCTCGTGTCCGCCGCAGCGGTCTCGGCATGCGACTCGTCGCTGACGGGCCAGCACGATGGTTTCGTCAACGATCCGGCCTCGTGCCGCTATGATCCTACCCGAGACGCGACCGTGCTATGCACGGCCAGCGGCGGCAGTAACGGCACAGCGGCTTGCCTCACTACGGCACAAGCTCAAGCGGTCAACAAAATGTGGTACGGCGAAACGACCGACGGCAGTGCCGCTTCGCCCGCGGTCGCGAACGGCTATTCGGACACATTACAAGCGAATCAATTGTGGTTTGGATTTCCGCGCGGCAGCAGTCTGGACACCTTCGCCGCGGCATCGGCGAACGGCGTGGGCGTGGCCAACGGTTTGACCGCCACCCCCGTTGCGCTCGAATTGCAAAACCCGAGCATCGCAACGCCGGCATTCACCAACGCAACCGGCAATGGGCAGAACGGGTGGATGAACCTTTCCTATTCCGACCTCTCAAACGCATTCGCTCAAGGCCTCGCATTGCAGCCGTCATTCGCGAACATCAATACCGACGATCCCGACCTCTCGGCCTTCCGCGCGCGGAACGGGAAGATCATCACCTATCACGGCATGGCTGATTCGATCATCATGCCTCAGGGCTCGATCCACTACTACACCAATGTGGCGAACACGATGGGTGGCTTCTCGTCCGTGCAACAGTTCTACCGCTTCTTCGAAATTCCGGCGATGGGACACTGCGGCGGCATCGGCTCGGTCAACGGGACCACAGGCATCAGCCCGGTCGCAAACCCTCCCTTGCCGGCACCGAACCAGTTGTACAACGCACTCGTGAGCTGGGTGGAAGGCGGCGTGGCGCCGGATCAAATCCCGCTCCAGAACCAAGGCGCCACCATGACCAGGCCCATCTGCATGTATCCGTCGAAGCTGACTTACAAGGGTGGCAATACCAACGCCGCTTCGAGCTACACGTGCAGTTGATTGCGACACAAGCGAAGAGCACTTACGGCTGAGAATTACGTCGGAATATCGGCTGCATAACCCGGTTATAAAAACATCTTTGCGATCGGCCGCAACGCGGGCACGAAGCGCGCCCGCGACAGCAGGCCTCTATCAGCAAGGCAGGAATCCAGGGGGGAGACAAGCAGTGCTCAACGCAACCTCGAAATCGCCGGGCGAAGTCCTTTTGCGCGAGCAAAAGATGCTCGTCACGACGACCGACACCACAGGAATCATCACGTATTGCAACGATGCATTCACCGAGACCAGCGGGTTTTCCCGTGACGAACTGATTGGGGAGCCTCATAGCGTCGTCCGGCATCCCGACATGCCGGACGAAGTGTATCGGGACATGTGGGCGACGCTGAAGCAACTTCAGCCTTGGACCGGTCTGTTGAAGAATCGTACGAACGACGGCCGTCACTTTTGGGTGCAAGCGAGCGTCTTGCCGATTCTCGAAGGCAATGACGCCGTCGCCTATCGCTCGGTCCAAACGCAAGCTGCGCGTGAAGACATTGCAGCGACCGAAGCGCTGTATGCGAGTTTGACGGACACGCGCGGCAGCGCCCGCCGCCTCGCCCGCATCGACGGTGGCGCAGTCCTGCGCACCGGCTGGGCCGGCGCCCTCGATCGTGTTGCGCACCCGACCATGAAAACCCAGGCCCACTTGCTGATGTTTGCGCTCGCCGTATCGGGAGCCGCGGTAGGCGCCTCGCTGAGCGGCCGCATCGAGGCGCTGACGTGGCAGCGCACGTTGACCGGCCTCGCGTCATGCATCGTATTGGCACGCGTGGCGGAGTACCGCGTAAGAGTCATGTTCGTCCATCCCATGCGCCGGTTGCTGTCGTTCGTCACTCGTGTCGCAATGGGCGACCTGACACAAACGCTGAAAAACAGCTGGCGGCCGACCAGTGTAGTGGGAAAGCTCGAACTGACGGTCAACCAGGTGAGCCTCAACACGCGCGCAATCGTCAGCGATGCGCGCGACCAGATGGCGACCATGTCGCAGGCGACGGCTACCGTGAAAGACGGCAGCCACGATCTGGCGGCCCGCACTGAATCACAGGCCGCGAGCCTCGAGCAGTCGGCCGCCTCGATGGAGCAGTTGACCAATAGCGTGCGGCAGACTGCCGATACGGCCCGCCAAGCCGCGGTCAACGCCGGCCAAGCTTCGAGCATCACAGAGCAAGGAGGACTCGCAGTGGAGGCGATGAGCAAAACGATGCTGGTCATAACCGACGCGTCGCGCAAAATCGGCGAAATCATCAAGGTCATCGACGGAATCTCCTTTCAGACCAACATTCTCGCGCTCAATGCCGCCGTCGAGGCGGCGCGGGCCGGCGAACATGGCCGCGGCTTCGCGGTGGTCGCTGGCGAGGTGCGCAATCTCGCGAGTCGCGCGGCAGTGGCCGCGAAAGAAATCGCGGCGCTGATTGCGGATTCCGCAGAGAAAGTGGACGCGGGCAACAAGATAGCGGAGTCGGCGCGTGAAAAGATGCAGCAAGCCGTGCAGGCGGTGCGCGACGTGAGCGCACTAATCGCTGAAATCGACACTGCCGCGTCGGAGCAAAGCATCGGCATATCGCAAGTTAAACAAGCGCTCGATCACATAGAGGAATTGACGCAGCAAAACACGTCCCTCGTCAGCTACCTTGCGCGCTCCGCCAACACGCTGGCGAGCAATGCGGACACCGTCGCAGGAACCATGGCGATGTTCCGCACCTGAAGCGATACGCGACACCCGCGCATTTCGGTATCATCGCCCCACGCGCAACGACCGTTTGACACGTCCAGGGGGCA
Organism: Trinickia sp.; assembly: GCF_036503415.1. Classification (GTDB taxonomy): domain Bacteria; phylum Pseudomonadota; class Gammaproteobacteria; order Burkholderiales; family Burkholderiaceae; genus Trinickia. Next base: position 8,797 of record NZ_DASXWY010000008.1, read on the forward strand.
AAACAGTTGCTGATCGGCGAGCGCGCTTACGCGTATGGCCACGAAAATAGCATTCTGCTGGAGAAGGCCAACCCCCGATGTCCGAACTCGATCTAAACCTCATTCCCTATCTGGTCGCGCTTGAAGAGACCCGGAACGTGAGCCGCGCCGGGGCTCGTCTCGGCGTCAGCCAGCCGCGTGTGAGCGCCGCGCTTGCCAAGCTACGCGAGTACTTCGGCGATCCACTCTTCGTGCGCACATCGCGCGGCATGGAGCCGACTCCACGCGCGCTTGCACTGATTCCTGCCGCTCGCGACGCGCTCGTGCAAATCGAGCGCGGGCTCTCCTCGGCGGTCGACTTCGATCCGGCAACCAGCACGCACACATTCTCCATTGCACTATCGGACGTGGGCGAGATCGTGTTTCTTCCTCGCTTGCTACAGGAATTCGCCCTCCGAGCCCCGAATGCGAATCTGCGCTCTGTCTCGCTGCCTCACGTTGATGTCGAGCGTGGCCTGGAAGGCGGCAGCATCGATCTGGCGTTGGGGTATTTCCCTGATTTGGGTGGGACGAACTTCTTTCAGCAACGGCTCTTCACGCATCGATTCATCTGCCTGATGCGACGCAGTCACCCGCTTGCCGCACATCCGCTCACGCTCGAGCAGTTCCTCTCCTGCGGCCACGCAGTGGTACGGGCCGACGGACGCAGCCAGGAAGTGCTCGAGAAACACCTGGCGAAAGCGCGGCTTTATCGGCGGGCCGTTCTCGAAACGCCGCACTTCATGAGCTTGCCGTTCATCTTGAGCCGCACGGATCTGATAGCAACCGTGCCGCACGCGATCGGTTATGCCTATGCGGCGGAACATGCGTCTATCGTGCTGGTCGAGCCCCCTCTGTCACTACCTCGGTTCAATCTGCGGCAGCATTGGCACCGCAAATTCCACAACGACGCTCGCACGGTCTGGCTTCGCTCGCTGGTGGCGGAACTGTTCAACGATGCGCTCGACGAATGGCCCAAATGAAGGCAAGCCTGGCCTACCCGCCTGGCGCTGCCAAACCGACTACGTCCACCAACCAGCGCAATGGCAAAGGTGCTGAGACGATTTTGACCGGAGACGGTCCGGTCCGCATCGAAGTGCCGGGCGACCGCGAGGGCTGCTTTGAACCGCTGCCGACCTCGGCCAGGCCGGCATTGACGAACCGAGCACGCTGGTCCAGGTAGTCCAAGTTTTCCTCCGCGCCCCCCTATCTGCCAAAATCGATGCGCCCATACACCCCATCCGCTTCATCATTCGGGCCGGCAGCGAAAAACAAAGTGTTGGTCGGCTGATCGTTGAGCCCGTTGCCGAATGCCATACCCCACAACCCCGGTTCGACAATTGCTGTACCGTCCGAATGCCGCAGGGTCCCGATCAACATACCTGTGTTGGGGTCGAAGGCGTGGATCGTTCCATCGCCGAAATTTCCGATCAAAAGAGCATTGTTGAACGGGCCGAAGTCGCGGGGCGAGAGCGCCATGCCCCACGGCGCATTCAGCGGACCACCGGTCGCGAAACGCTGAATGAACTGTCCGGAAGTACTGAATACGTCGATCACGCCCAGGCCAGCGCCAGGCACATCGTCATGCTTGGCCCCATCCTGCATCGCATAGGCGACGAATATTTTCGAGTCGATAGCCTGAATGCCGAAAGGCGCGAAACCAGCGGGTAGCGTCGAGTCCTGAAACGCGCCCGGAAGCGCAACTTTCTTGAACGTATCATCGAATACATCGATCTTGTTGTTGTGGAAATCGGCCGCGAAGAGGAAGGTGGCGCCGTTGCTGCTCGCCATCGCAAGTCCCTTGTAGACCGCGCTGCCGCCGCTATCGAATACCGTCACGGCCGCCGTCGGGTTGACGGTGGGCGACCACGCGGTAAGGGTGCCGCCCTCTCCCGCGAAGATGAAAACTGCTGGCCCGGTTTTTCCATTCTGGCTCACCACGAAACCCGCCGTGCCGTTGAACACGATGCCAGTCGGATTGGCATCGCCGCTCGACCCCGCTGGGATCGACACGACAAGCGATTGTGGCACGCCGTTACCGTCATAGAGTGTCGCCTTCTGCGTGCCGTTATCTGCTACCCAGACAAAACCTTTTGGATTGAAGGCGATACCCCATGGATTTTTCAGATTGGCGTCGATGTGGGCAGCCGGAATGTTTCCGTCGGAGACGAGCGCGGTCACGTGGAAATGCTGACGGTGCGATGAGCCGCCTCCGCACGCTACGAGGCCAGCTACCATCACCGCCCCCAATGCGACGATCCCCGCCGTATGGACGTGTTTCATGATTGCGCTCCTGCGCATCGCGCGTGTGTCCGAGGATGTCTTTAAACGAATCCGCCCTCGCGTTTATTCCTTCGGTGCGTGGTTGGCGCCGTTGCGCTCGGCATTGGCGGGGCAAGGGGGCGAGGCGCTTTGTAGAGCGCACGTTGTGGTGGTTATTTTCAGTGGTCGCGCGACCTGTAGTTCGCCATCGGCGGCAATTTTTCGTCTGGCTTTAACCATTCGAGGCCACGCAAAACGTAGAGTCGGACGCCCAGAGAGAATGCTCTTCCTGCGAGCATTCGAGCAAACGTTTGCCCGCCTCGTTTTGCCTTGAACACACAGATCCTCTGACAGCCCAGGAAACAACTTGAACACCACTCGTGCATCACACGCCGTTATCGGCATTGCGGCGCTCGTTACCGCCGCTTCGTGCTACGCGCACACTTCCAAGAAACACCACAAAACGTCGTCGGATGCGCCGATGCCCGTGACCTACCCTTCGCCGACTGGCTCGGAACCAGCCGTCGCGACCCAATGGGGCGCCGTCAGCGAACCAGCATTGCCCGCGACGGTCTGCGGAGCGCCGTTGCAGGCAAAACTGACGCCCGTCGGCGGATCCATCGACACGCTCGACGCCGACCCCGCCAATTCTCAACCGGATACCGCCCGCATCCAGGCGGCGATCGATGCTTGTCCGGCCGGCCAGGCGGTCAAGCTGACGGTGGGCTACTCCGGCGAGTCGGGCTTTCTCAGCGGCCCGCTCCGGCTCAAGTCCGGTGTGACACTGTGGATCGACCAAGGTGTCACGCTCTTCGCTTCGCGCAACCCGGCCAACTATGACAACGGCGTGGGAACGTGCGGTACGGCAACGACTTCCAAAACCAAGTCGTGCAATCCGTTGATACTCGCGAGCGACACGGCAGGTAGCGGGATCGTCGGGAAGGGCGTGATCGATGGCCGCGGCGGCAGCCTGCTGACCAGCGGGCCGAACGCGGGCAAGCGCAGTTGGTGGGACGTCGCGTATCAGAACAAGACGATGGGCCTCAATCAGCAGAACCCTCGGCTCGTGCAGGTGTCGAAGGGTTCGGCCTTCACGCTGCACGACATCACGCTCGAAAACTCGCCAAACTTTCACGTAGTACTCGATAGCGTCGTCGGTGTCACTGCTTGGGGCATCAAGATTCTCTCGCCGAGCCTTGAATACACGAAAGCGCGTTACGCGTGCCCGAGCGGCACGACGCCCGATGCGCACACGCCCGCGACTTGCTTTACGCCCGACACCGTCAAGAACACCGACGGTTTCGATCCCGGTCAATCGAGCAATGTCGTGCTCGCCTACTCCTACATCAGTACGGGCGACGATGACGTTGCAGTCAAGGCGAGCAAGGCACCGGCCAGCAATAATCTGACCTTCGCCCACAATCATTTTTATTATGGGCACGGCATGTCGATCGGCAGCGAGACGAACTCGGGCGTCAGTAACGTCGCCGTGACGGACTTGACGATGGACGGCTACGACAGCCCCAACGGAAACGGCCTGCGCATCAAGTCGGATTCCTCGCGCGGCGGCATGGTGAGCAATGTTCGTTATGAGCAGGTATGCATGCGCAACGTTCGCCAACCGCTCGTGTTCGACCCGTACTACAGTACGGCCAAAGGCTCCCTGTATCCGAGCTTCACCGGCATCGTCATAAAGGGGTTCCGCGATCTGGGCAGCGCTTCGCAGAGCAGCCAGGTGACCTTTTCGGGGTATGCCACGAACGGCGTCGTGAAGCCGCTGGAGATCACGCTGGACAACGTGGTGTTCGACGGTACGCAACCGGCTCTTGCGACAGGGCATAACGGCGGCCCGTCCGTATTGCCGGCCTATACCCATTTCACGCTGGGACCGGGCCCGGTCAGCTTTGCCAACTCGATCGTGACATCGACAGCTGCCGACGTGACCGTATCGGGCTCGCCCGGCAACGCGGCGCCTGTCGATTGCAGCGGTGCATTCGTTCCATTGAAGTCGGTGCTGCCTGATTCGCCGATCTGATTTCACGTTTCGCCCGGCCGGCTACTCGTCGGCCGGTCTCTTCCAATAACCCGGTTACGTCATCAGTCAGCATTGCATCGAGGCCTCACATCCCTACCGGGAGGAGGCGTCAATGAAATGTCTGGTGATTGCATTGCTGAGCGGCCCGAGGCTGCTGGGCTATCAACTCGGGCCGGAACAGATGCAGTGCGCGCTGGGTCAGGTGTTGCACTTGTTGCTCGGCACCATTTGCCAAGGATGTTTCTCCCGATCGCCGATGCGCACCCGAGTTCAGTATGATTCGAACAATCATCACGATGCGCACACCGCCAATTCGGATGCCCCCGTGAAGCCGCGCCGCTGAGCACGCCTCGCGCGCCGCTCGCCATCCGGAACGCCCCAAGGAGAGAGCATGCCGAGCCGCACCCCGACCGCGTTATGGGCCCAGCAGTTTCAGCGCTCGTCGGGGTCGAAGCAGAGCCTGCAGGATCAAATCCGGCAAATGCTCGTCGCCGCGATCCTCGACGGCCAACTCGCACCCAACGTAGCCCTGCCGTCGAGCCGCGAACTCGCCGATCAGTTGGGCGTCGCACGCAACACCGTCGTGCTCGCATACCAGATGCTCGTCGAAGAAGGCTATTTGATCTCGCGCGAGCGCAGCGGACACTTCGTCAATCCTGAAATGCTGCGCAGCCTGCCGCGCTTCGACGCGAGAGCGCCTGCCGCAACGAGCGCAGCCGACGGCGAAGCGGCCGGCCGTCCCGTTTGGCGGCAACGCATCGCGCACCCACCTTCGGCGCAACGCAATATCGTCAAGCCGGCGAATTGGCAGCATTACGAATTTCCGTTCATCTACGGACAATTCGACCAGTCGCTATTTCCGACCAACGATTGGCGCGAGTGCTGCATGAAAGCGCTGTCGATCATGGAGATCCGCAATTGGGCACCCGATTTGATCGAGCGCGACGACGAATCGCTGATCCAGCAAATCCGCACGCGCGTGCTGCCGCGGCGCGGCGTATTCGCGGCGCCCGAAGAAATCATCATCACGAACGGCTGTCAGCAGGCCTTGTACTTGGTGTCCGATTTGCTCTGCGGCGAAGAGACGACCGTCGGTTTCGAGAACCCCGGTTATCCCGATGCGCGCAACATCTTCGAAAACCGCAACGCGCAGCTCCTGCCACTGCGCGTGGACGGTCATGGCATCGCGCCCGATGCGCTCGCCGCCTCGCTTGCCCGCTGTGACTACCTCTATGTCACGCCCAGCCATCAATGCCCCACGACCGCGACGATGCCGATCGAACGACGGCGCGCCCTGCTCGAGTTGGCGCAGCAGCATGACTTCGTCATCGTCGAAGACGACTACGAGAGCGAGAACACGTTCTCGGGCACGCCGCACCCGGCGCTAAAGAGCCTCGATACCGCCGATCGCGTGATCTACGTCGGCAGCCTTTCCAAGACCTTCGCCCCCGGTTTGCGGCTGGGCTATGTCGTCGGACCGCGAGAGCTGATTCGCGAGCTGCGTGCGTTGCGGCGTTTGATGGTGCGGCATCCGGTCGGCTATGTTCAACGCGCGTTCGCGACGTTTCTCGCCCTCGGTCATCACGATGCGCTGCTGCGGCGGCTCGCGCATGCGTATCGAGAGCGCTCGCAAGCGCTGATGGCCGCGCTCGATGCGCACATACCGGAAGCGCGCTACGTACCCATTACGGGCGGCGCATCGTCGTGGGTGGAAGGGCCGCAATGGCTCGATGCCGAACGGCTGGCCGCCGATGCGCAAGCCGTCGGCGTGCTGATCGAGCCGGGCAACGTCTTTTTCATGAACGACGATCAGGACGCGCGGCGCTATTTCCGCATGGGATTCTCGGCGATTGCGCTGGATCGGATCGAGCCGGGCGTACGGGCGCTCGCGCAATGCGTGCGCACGCAGCGGCCCACCGTGTAGCCGGGGCCAGTTTTACGACGCGCGCTGATAGTAGATGTTCTGCGGATGCGCCGCATCGGCGAAGAAGAACCAGCGCTCGGCGATGAGCCCCACATACTGAATCACGAACGCGGCGCCTAGCACGAGCGCCGCCGCGCTCGCTCTCGGCGCGAGCGCGCCCACGCCGGTCAGCACGAACGGCGCGGCGAACGCAGCCGTCATGAACCCCGCCTTGATCGCGCGCAGCGTGCCGGCGTTCTGCCCATGAAAGAACTCGCGCGTATTGAATGCGCTCGCGGTGAAGCCGCGCGACTTCTGCTCGACTTTGCCGTGGCGAATACCGGTTGCGCTCTGCACGGTCGATTTCGGCTTCAGGCGCGCGTTACGCATGAGCGAGGCCAAGCGGCTCGCGCAACCGGCGAGCGTCAACACACATGCGCATGGCGCGAGCATGACGACGAGCGCCGGTGCGAGCCACGCCGCATATGCCGTTGCGAGCGTGCAGCCGGAAGCACAACCGAGCAGGGTGAAGTTCACGAGCGTGAGCGGACTCGCCCATTCCTGCAGAAAGCGCAAGCAGGCATAGATCATCGCGGTGCACACGAACAAGACGATACTCGCCGAGGCGGCGATCAAACCGATTACAAGCGTATCGCCCCATGCCAGCCAATGCGCGAGTCCATACGCGGTCGTGAGCGATAAAAACGCCGGCAGTGCGATGCATTCGCGCGAGAGCCACGACGTGCGCCACATGGCGATCGCGCGCCAGGCTCGCTCAGGGTGGCCCAGGTGAAAAAACGATGCGAGCAGACCGAGGGCGCCCAGCACGACCGCGAGCGCAGCGCCAACGACATAGAACGCCGAAGGCACGGCCACGCCTGCTGCAAAGCGTGCGGTGGCTTCGAGTGCGACCAGGGTGAGCAGCAGACCTTGCGCCGCACCGCAAAGCGTCGTGAGGAAAATGACTGAAAAAGCGGGCCGCATAGGGCTCTCCGTCGGTGCTGTTTGAATTGAATGAATGTGTGAACTTCAACGCCGCACGGCCAGTGCGGCAAGCGCGATTTCACCGCGTTCGAGTTTCGCTTCGAGCGATGCCGGTTGCGCGCCGGACGCCGCGCCGGCGCAAGCGCTATCGCTGCCGCAACCGCAAGAAGATGCGGTTGTGACGCGCGGCAAGTAATGGTTCGAGGGCTTCGTATCCCACTCCGGCATGAGTTGATAGCCGCCGCGCTCGCTGATCGCGCGCGAAACCTCCGACTGCGGATCGTGGATATCCCCGAACAAGCGCGCCGAAGTCGGGCAGGCCAGGACGCACGCAGGCTTGCGATCGCGCTCCGGCAGTGCTTCGTTGTCGATGCGGTCCGCGCACAACGTGCATTTGGTCATCTCCTTGCGACCTTCGTCGAGCTCGCGCGCGCCATACGGGCAAGCCCATGCACAGTACTTGCACCCGATACACTTGTCGTAGTCGACCAGCACGATGCCGTCGGACTTGCGCTTGTAGCTCGCACCCGTCGGGCAGACGGGCACACATGGCGGATCCTCGCAATGCAGGCACGATTTCGGGAAGTGGATCGTGTCGGTCATCGGGAACACGCCCGCTTCATACGTCTGCACGCGATTGAAGAAGGTCCCGGACGGATCGTCCTCATACGGGTGAACATCGGCAAGACTGCCCGCCTCGCCGGACGTGTTCCACTCCTTGCAACTCGTCACGCATGCGTGGCAACCCACGCAAACGTTCAGGTCGATGACAAGCGCCATCTGCGTCATGATCGATCTCCTTCTCGCTGCACCGCTTCGCTCAGCGACGTGCCGGTTGCCACCTTGCGGCGCAGTCTCGCCGCGAACTCACCCTTGCCGGCGAAATACGCCTGCATGCGCTGCAACACGTTCGTCGAACCGGGCAACGGCTGCATCGGCTCGAATTGCGGCAGGGTCGTCGCGGCATCGGCTTCGGCGCGATAAATGCGCACGCGCACGTCGTACCAACCCGCCTGCCCGGTGATGGGATCGGAATTCGAGATCCGCTCCCCGGCTTGCATATCGCTCGGCAACTCGTCGGTGATCACGTGGTTCAGCAAAAAGCCGCGTTGAGATTCCCCCGCGCCAGGCCCGAGATTCCATGCGCCGGCCGCCTTGCCGATCGCATTCCAGGTCCAGACGGTGCCGGGTTCCACCGCCTCGCTATAGCGCGCGCGGCAACGCACTTTGCCCCACGGCGATTCGACGTAGATCCAACCGTCGTCGTCGATCCCGGCTGCGGCGGCCGTCGCGGGATTGACGAATAAGTGGTTTTCGCCATGAATCTGCCGCAGCCACGCATTCTGCGAATCCCATGAGTGATACATCGCCATCGGCCGCTGCGTGATTGCCGCGAGCGGATAGCGGTTCAGATCGGTTACATCCATTTCGAGCGGCGGATACCAGAACGGCAGCGGATCGAAATGACGGACGATCCGCTCGCGCAAATGATCGGGCGGCTGCCGCCCTCTCGTCTTGCCCTGCGCCGCGAGGCGAAACGTCTGCATCACTTCCGAATAGAGTTGAATGACGATCGGCAAACCGAACTTGCGCATGCCGTTATCGACGGCCCATTGCATATACGGGCCGTTGCAATTGCGCATGTACTGCAGCGATTCGGGCAACCTGTGGTGATACACACAGTTGTTGCTCGCGTACTGTTCCCACTGCTTCGGGTTCGGCTCGCCGACCACCGCCTTGTCGCCATCCTTGCCTCGCCAGCCGATCAGAAAACCCGTGCCCGAATTGGGCGCCGTCTGGAAATTGACGATGAAGTCCGGATAGTCGCGGAACTTGCGCGTGCCTTCCGGCGTCGTGAACGCCGGCAGTTTCAAGCGGCTCGCGAGTTCGATCAGCACTTCCTGGAATGGCTTACATTCGCCGGTCGGCGGCACGACCGGCACCCGCACCGAATCGACGGGCCCGTCGAATTCCGAGATCGGACGGTCGAGCATCGACATCACATCGTGCCGCTCGAGATAAGTCGTGTCGGGCAGAATCAAATCGGCAAACGCGGTCATCTCCGACTGAAACGCATCGCACACCACGAGAAACGGAATCTTGTATTGGCCGTCCTCGCGCTTATCGACGAGCATGTTGCGCACTTGGCCCGGATTCATCGACGAATTCCATGCCATGTTCGCCATGAAGATCAGCAGCGTGTCGATCGGATAGGGATCGCCGCGCCAAGCGTTCGTGATCACCGAATGCATGAGGCCGTGCACGGCCAGCGGGTACTCCCATGAAAATGCTTTGTCGATGCGCGCAGGCGAACCGTCCTCGTGCACGAACAGATCCGCAGGCGAAGCGGGCCAGCCGAGCGGCCCCGATGCAAGCGGCGTATTCGGCTTGATCGAGGCCGGATCGTTGGGCGGTTTCGCCGAAGGCGGCGCCGCACGCGGATACGGCGACTTGTGCCGAAAGCCGCCCGGCCGGTCGATGGTGCCGAGCAGCGACATCAATACGGCCATCGCGCGGATCGTTTGAAATCCGTTCGAATGTGCCGCCAAGCCCCGCATGGCATGAAACGCAACCGGTGCGCCCTCCACCGTATCGTGCGTCTTGCCCCACGAATCGGTCCACTGCACCGGCAACACGATGCGCTGCTCGCGCGCGACCGTCGCCATTTCGCGCGCGATACGCACGATCGTCTCGGCAGCGATGCCCGTGATTCGCTCCGCCCATTGCGGGGCGCAGTGGGCAACCTGCTCTCGCAGCAATGCGAACGACGGCGCGACGGGCGTATCGTCCTCGAGCACATAACGGCCCTCGAGCGCGGGCTGCGCGCCGTCCGTGTGATGCAGCACGGCGCGATCGGTGCGCGTATCCCACCA
>NZ_DASXWY010000009.1:0-11007 GCF_036503415.1 Trinickia sp.
TGTCCCGCTCAAGGACCCCAAGGACTTCGAACTGATCGGCAAGCCCACGGACCGGCTCGATTCGGCGCAAAAAGTGGACGGTACTGCGCTGTTCGGCTTCGACGTGCGCCTGCCCGGCATGGTCTACGCGGCCATCGTCAATTGCCCCGTGTTCGGCGGCACGCTCGACAGCGTTGACGATACGCGTGCCAAGCAAGTGCCCGGAGTGCATCAGGTGGTGAAGCTCGACAACGCGGTTGCCGTTGTCGCGGCGCATACCTGGGCTGCGAAGCAAGGCGTTGCTGCCCTCGACATCAAGTGGAACGGCGGACAGGCTGCCACGCTATCGACTCAGAAGATTTTTTCCGATCTTGCGGAAGCGTCGCGGCGCGACGGCGCTGTCGCGCGCAAGGAAGGGGACGTCGGCAAAGCGTTCGGCGAGGCCAAGGCGCGCATCGATGCGGTCTATGAGCAACCGCTGCTCGCACACGCCACGATGGAGCCCATCAACTGCACGGTGCACGTGCACGCCGATCGCTGCGATATCTGGGTCGGTACGCAGGTTCCGACCATCGCTCGCGCCGTGGGCGCCAAAGTGACCGGGCTGCCCCCCGAAAAAGTGGCCGTCCATAATCATTTGCTCGGCGGCGGGTTCGGCAGAAGGCTCGAAGTCGATGCGATCGTGCAGGCGCTGAAGATCGGCAAGGCCGTCGATTCGCCCGTCAAGGTCGTCTGGACCCGAGAGGAAGACGTCCAGCACGACATGTATCGGCCTTGCTACTACGATCGAATATCTGCCGGCCTCGACGCGAACGGCAAGCCCATAGCCTGGCAGCATCGGGTGGTAGGCTCGTCGATCCTGGCACGCTTCGCGCCGGCAGTCGTGAAGAACGGCGTCGATCCCGATGCGGTCGAAGTGGCGGCCGAACTGCCTTATCGCCTGCCGAATCAACTCGTCGATTACGTGCGCGAGGAGCCCGGTCCTATTCCGACCGCGTTCTGGCGCGGCGTCGGTGCGACGCGCGGCACGTTCGTCGTCGAAAGTTTCATCGACGAACTTGCCGCACATGCGGGCATCGATCCGGTGAAGTATCGGCTCGATTTGCTAGGCGATGCCCCGCGTGCCGCGCATGTATTGCAGGTTGCCACGCGCGAGGCCGGTTGGGGCAGTCCGCTGCCGAAAGGAAAGGGGCGCGGCGTATCGGTCATGCACGCCTTCGGCAGCTATTTGAGCATGGTGGCGGAGGTGACGGTCGAGGGCGGCGCGGTGAAGGTGGACCGCGTCGTATGTGCCGTCGATTGCGGCATGGCCGTCAATCCGAGGACGATCGAAGCGCAGATACAAGGCGGTGTCGTCTTCGGTATCACCGGTGCGCTTTATAGCGAAATCACGATCAAGGATGGCCGGGTCGAGCAGAGCAATTTCACGGACTATCGTGTATTGCGGCTCAATGAAACGCCGGAGATCGTGGTGCATATCGTGAAGAGCGGCGAAGCGCCGGGTGGTATCGGCGAGCCGGGCACGTCGGCGCTCGCGCCGGCTTTGACGAATGCGATTTTCGCCGCAACGGGCAAGCGGATACGGAAGTTACCCGTGGGAGAGCAGTTGAAGACGGCTTGAACGGCGGCTTCAGGCTCGCTGGCAAAACGCCCCGATCGACCTTGCCGTCGATTGGGGCGTTTTCCGATTCGGCCCTACCTGGGAAGTTCACTCAGCCGGCGAGGGAACTCGATATCGAGGCAGGTCCATTCCATAGCCTGCTAGCCACCCCTGACTCGCTCCGTCGCCGTGGCGTACCGATCGTCCGTCGCTTCTGCTACATCGCTCGAAAGCGATTCGAGCGCGCGCCCCTTGGTTTCAATCCCCAACACTGCGACGGCTGCCGCAGCCAGCACGAACGAAAGCGCCCCGAGCGTGAAGACACCGCTCTGTCCGAAGACAGGCAATACGAGCCCGACCACATACGGCCCGATCAACGAACCGATCCGGCCGACTGCCGACGCGAACCCTGATCCGGTTGCACGCGCACCGGTGCCGTAAAGCTCGGGGGTATAGGTATAAAGCGCCGCCCACATGCCGAAGAGAAAGAACTGCATCGCAAAGCCGGCGCTGATCACCAGTGTGAGATCGCCGCCGTGCAAGACTGCCTGCCCGTAGAGATAAGCCATCGTTGCGCCGCCCATGAGCGATGCTACGCAAGTCGGCTTGCGGCCCCATCGTTCAACGAGCCACGCGGCGCAGAGAAACCCGGGGATTCCAGCGAGGGAAATGAGCACCGTATAGAGCACCGACTTCGTCGCCGTAACGCCCGATTGCTGCATCAGCGCGCCGAGCCATGAGGTCAGCCCGTAAAAGCCGAGCAGCGCAAAGAACCACAGCGTCCACACCATGATCGTGCGCTTGCGATAAACGTCGCTCCAGATTTCGCGGAATGCACTGCGCGGGCGCTGCCCGAACGGCACGGCGTCCATATCCGGTATGGGGGGCAGCGATGCAAGGCCCGTCGCACGCAACACCTTCGTTTCGATATCGTTCAGTACCGCGTCGGCATGCGCAAGACGCCCGCGATGCTCCAGCCACCTCGGCGATTCAGGCACGATGCGCCGCACGACCAGCACGAACACGGCCGGAATGGCCAACAATGCGAACACCGTGCGCCAGCCGAATTGCGGCAGTACGAAATACGAAACGATGCCTGCCGTAATGAAGCCCAGCGGCCAGAAGCCGTCCATCAATGCGATGAGGCGGCCGCGCGAAGCGGTCGGAACGAACTCGGACAGCAACGCCTGTGCGACGGGAAACTCCATGCCCATGCCGATTCCGAGTACGACACGAAAAGCGATGAGCGAATTCACATCATGCGCGGTCGAGCACAGGTAGGAGGCGACTCCCCAGAGCACCATGCTCCACTGGAATACAGGACGTCTACCGAAACGGTCGGCGAGCAGGCCGGCCACGGCGGCTCCAAACACCATGCCGAAGAAGCTGGCGCTGGCGACGAGCCCCGCCGCCGCAGTCGACAAGCCGAATTCCTGCTTGATCGAGCCGAGCACGAAAGTCATGGTGCCGAGATCGACCGAATCGAAAAAGAACGCCAGTGCGATGACGATGAAAAGTAGGCGATGGTACGAGGAAAATGGCAGACGCTCGAGCCGGGCGGCGGCATGAGCGCGAGGGGTCCTCGACGAAGTGGCGGTCGGCATGGCAGTTCCCGATGAGAAAAGACCGCCTACGCGGCGGCTTGTCATCAGTAGATGCGGCCAATAAAACGTGAGGTATAGAAAATCCGCCATCGGACTTGCTCAGCGGCGCCATTCAGGATCGGGCATCGGCCGGATGAGCGCCCGTTTCCGGGCTGCCCTTGCCGCAGTGTTCGGCGCCTCAGCGATCGACGTTACTTCTTCTTATATCTGAGCTACAACGGTGCGCGTTCTCGGGGCGGCATCACCATGTAACTCTTCTTGATCGGTGAGTAGTTTTTAAAATACAATGTGCCTTACGATAAGCGAGCTTAGGGAAACCGAAACCTTCCGACGGTGGCGCTTGCGGCTGAAGGACGAGCGCGCCCGGGCGCTGATCGCGTCGCGGTTGGACCGTTTGGCTTACGGACACACGGGGGATGCGCAGTCGGTTGGACAAGGGGTTTGCGAGTTGCGCCTTCACTATGGGCCGGGCTACCGCATCTACTTCCATAGGCGGGGCAATACGATCGTCGTTTTATTGTGCGGCGGCACAAAGAACGGCCAAGCGAAGGACATCGAGTTAGCCAAGCGTTTGTTGAACGAGTTGGGAGAGTGAAATGGCCGAAAAATTGACAGTCTATGATCCGGCGGAGGATCTAGGCAGTGAAGCAGCGATGGCGGAGTTCATGGCTGCGGCATTCGAGACGAACGATGCAGGCTATATCGCGCATGCGCTCGGTGTGGTCGCCCGAGCGAAGGGCATGGCGCAGATCGCAGGGCAAACGGGACTTTCGCGCGAGCAGCTCTACCGTTCCTTCAGTGAGCGAGGCAATCCGACGCTGAAAACAATGCTGTCGGTAATGAAAGCGCTGGGCCTCGAGCTGACAACCCGAGTTGCGCATGCGTGAGTACGTGCCGCGGGCGTTGACCACCCACCCAAGCCGCACTACTGAGCCCGTTTCTCCTGCCAACGCTGCATGAGCTTGATTTCGTCCTGCTGCGCCTTGATGATCTGATGAGCCAGACGCCGCAATATGGGATCTTTCCCATACTTGAGCTCGACCTGAGCCATATCGATTGCCCCTTGATGGTGCGGAATCATATGCGAGACGAAGTCCTTGTCCGCATCGCCGGTATAACTCGGCGAATTCATGTTCTGCATCATTTTCTGATCAGCCTCCTTGAAAGCCTGCGAGGAGGCATCGCTGGAACCGCCGGGCGTCGTGCCCGCCGCATGCGACATATCCATGCCAGGCATCGAGGCAGCTTGTTGGGCACCCGCAGGCATGGCCGACAGGCCCCATACGATGCTCGCGCCAATGAGCGCGAGACGACAGGCGAGACGATTGCGCACGTTGAAATCTCCTGGACCGTTCAGACGTCGACCGTACCAGCCAGTTTCGTGCCACGCTGGCATGCCGGCGTCCCTTTCGCGACATAGTAAGGCACATCGGCGCGCGCCAGCGGCTTACGTGCGCGAATCCTGTCGGCGATTTTCTCGGCCAGCATGATCGTCGGTGCGTTCAGATTGCCTGTGGTGATGATCGGCATGATCGACGCATCGACGACACGCAAACCATCGATGCCATGCACGCGGCCTTCGGTATCGACGACCGCCATCCCGTCATATCCCATTGGGCATGAGCACGACGGATGAAACGCGGTTTCAGCACGCGAGCGAACGAACGCATCGAGCTCCCGGTCGCTCTTCAGATCGGCACCCGGACTCAGCTCGCGTCCGCGGTACCGATCGAGCGCGGGTTGCGCGATGATTTCACGTGTGATCCGGATAGCATCACGAAACTCGCGCCAATCGAGCGGCTCAGCCATGTAGTTGAACAAGATGCTCGGATGATCGCGCGGATCGCGCGACCGTAGCTTCACCCTCCCGCGGCTCGGCGAGCGCATCGAGCCGACATGCGCTTGAAAGCCATGCATGTCGATAGCATTCGAGCCGTTGTAGTTGATCGCTATCGGCAGGAAATGGTATTGAATGTTCGGCCAAAGATCGTCGTCGCGCGTGCGGATGAAACCGCCGGCTTCGAAGTGATTGCTGGCCCCGAGGCCCGTGCCCTTCGCCAGCCATTCGAGTCCAATGGCGGGCTGGTTGTACCACTTGAGCGCCGGATAGAGCGAGACGGGTTCCTTGCACTCGTATTGCAGATACATCTCGAGATGGTCCTGCAGATTGCGGCCCACTCCGGGCAGATCGAGCACCACGGGAATCTGCAGCGCGCGCAGCCATTCACCGGGGCCGACCCCGGAACGTTGCAAAATCTGCGGCGAAGCGATGGCGCCGGAACATAACAGCACTTCGCGGCGAGCTCGAGCCTCACGCGCTTCGCCGCCGTGCAAATAGGCCACCCCAACCGCCCGCTTACCCGAGAACAGAATACGATCGGTCAGCGCATGCGTGACGATCGTCAGGTTCGGCCGCTCGCGTGCCTGATCGAGGTAGCCGCGTGCCGTGCTGGCGCGACGGCCATGCGCTGTGACCGTGCGATCCATCGGACCGAAGCCTTCTTGCCGATAACCGTTGAGATCGTCGGTGCGTGCATAGCCCGCTTGTACGCCGGCTTCCACCATCGCCCCGAAAAGCGGATTGTTGCCCGGTTTGCTCGTCGTGACATGAACGGGACCGTCGCCACCGTGATAGGCATTCGGTCCAATGTCACGCGTTTCGGCTTTTTTGAAGTAGGGCAGGCAGTCGAGATAGCTCCAATCCCCAAGCCCTTCGATTTGCGCCCACCCGTCGTAATCGAGCGCATTGCCGCGGATATAGCACATGCCATTGATCAACGACGAGCCGCCCAGGCCCTTGCCGCGTCCACACTCCATGCGGCGGTTGTTCATATGCGGCTCGGGCTCCGTTTCATAGGCCCAGTTGTAGCGGCGCCCTTGCAGCGGGTAAGCGAGCGCGGCCGGCATCTGCGTGCGAAAGTCGAAGCGGTAGTCCGGACCGCCCGCTTCGAGCAGCAGCACGCTCACATCGGCATCCTCGGTCAGCCGTGTGGCCAGCACATTGCCGGCCGAGCCGGCGCCGATCACGATGTAGTCGAATTCGCTGGTGTTCAAGCGCATCCCCTTTCAAAAGGCAGGCCGGTACGGCCCGAGTTCGACCTGAACCGATTTGATCTGTGTGTAGTGCTCGAGCGTGGTCAAACCGTTTTCGCGGCCAATGCCCGATTGCTTGTATCCGCCCACGGGCATTTCGGCCGGCGATTCACCCCATGTATTGATCCAGCAGATACCGGCTTCGAGACGGTGGATCGTGCGATGCGCGCGCGCCAGGCTTTCGGTGACGACGCCGGCGGCGAGGCCGAAGTGTGTCGCGTTCGCGCGGGCGATGACTTGCGCTTCGTCGTCGAAATCGAGCAGGCACATGACGGGGCCGAAAATCTCCTCGCGCACGATGCGCATGTCGTCGCGGCAATCGGCAAAGACCGTCGGCGCGACGTATTGCCCCTGCGCGAAATCGCCGTCGACGAGCCGCATGCCGCCTGTCACGAGCCGCGCGCCCTCGCGCTTGCCGCTTTCGATGTAGCCGAGCACCTTGTCGAGCTGGGCCGCGCTGGCGAGCGGGCCGAAATTCGTCTGCGGATCGGACGGTTTGCCGATGCGGATACGTTTGACGCGTTCGGCCACGAGCGCTTCGAATTCGGCCTTGACCGAACGGTGCACGAAAACACGCGTGCCGTTCGTACAGACCTGGCCCGCGCTGAAGAAATTGGCGGTGACCGCAATATCGGCGGCGCGCGCGAGGTCCGCATCGTCGAAAACGATCAATGGGGATTTCCCGCCAAGCTCCATCGTCACCTCCTTCAGCGACGATGCTCCCGCAATCGACATCACCTTTTTCCCGGTTTCCACGCCGCCCGTGAACGAGACCTTGGCAATGCCCTCGTGCGTCGCAAGCATGGCACCGACGCGGCCGTCGCCTTGCACGACGTTGAACACACCGGGCGGCACGCCGGCTTCCGTGTAGATCGCGGCCAATTCCAGCGCCGAGAGCGGCGTCACTTCGCTCGGCTTGAAGATCATTGCATTGCCGGCTGCAAGCGCGGGCGCCGATTTCCAGCAGGCGATCTGCAGGGGGTAGTTCCATGCGCCGATACCGGCGCATACGCCGAGCGGCTCGCGGCGCGTGTAGACGAAGGAGTCCTCGCGCAGCGGAATTTGCGTGCCTTCGAGCGCGGGCGCGAGACCCGCGTAGTACTCGATGACGTCGGCACCAGTGACGATATCGACGCTGCGCGTCTCCGCGACCGGCTTGCCGGTGTCGCGCATTTCGAGCTCCGCGAGCGCATCGTTACGCGCGCGCAGGATCTCGACGGCACGCCTGAGAATACGCGAGCGTGCCATGGCGCCGAGCGCGGCCCATTGGCGCTGCCCTTCGCGTGCTGCGGCAACGGCGCGGTCGATATCGGCCTGGCTGGCCTGCTGGACGGTGGCAAGGTGCGCGCCCGTGGCGGGATCGAATGTATCGAACGTCGTGCCGCTGGTGGCATCGCAATAGGTGCCGTCGATATAGAGCCGCTTCAGGCCGTAGACGGAAGACTGGGCCATCGAATGAACCTCCAACGAACGGTGACGGTGGGCCGCGAAGGCTTCCACGATAGGCGTTTTGCGCCATGCGTTCAATCGATAAGGGACCCATCGGGACGGGCATGTCGGGTTCCGGCAAAGACGTGTCGCGTTTGGATGGATAGCCGCGGCGCATTGAGGACTACGCTGCAATGCGTAGGACACCGTGCGCGGGCCGTCCGATGGAGCCGCGCGCGAAATTTCTTCGAAGACATGGAGACGCTTACGATGAGCAGCAACCGAGGTGTGGTGTATATGGGGCCGGGCAAAGTCGACGTGCAGTCGATCGATTACCCGAAGATGGTGGACCCGAGCGGCCGCTCGATCCAGCACGGCGTGATCTTGAAGGTGGTCAGCACGAACATCTGCGGCTCCGATCAGCACATGGTGCGCGGCCGCACGACAGCGCCCGTCGGTCTCGTACTCGGGCATGAGATTACGGGCGAGGTCGTCGAAATCGGCCGTGACGTCGAGACGCTATCGATCGGCGATCTCGTTTCCGTGCCGTTCAATGTCGCTTGCGGGCGCTGTGCGATGTGCAAGGATCAGCACACGGGCGTGTGTCTGAACGTCAATCCCGCGCGCGCGGGCGGCGCGTATGGCTATGTCGACATGGGCGGATGGATCGGCGGGCAGGCCGAGTACGTGCTCGTGCCGTACGCCGACTTCAACCTGCTGAAATTTCCCGACCGCGATCAGGCGCTGTCCAAGATTCGTGATCTCACCTGCTTGTCCGATATTTTGCCGACCGGTTATCACGGCGCCGTCACGGCTGGTGTGAAGCCGGGGTCGACCGTGTATATCGCCGGGGCGGGCCCCGTCGGTATGGCGGCGGCCGCGTCGGCGCGCCTGCTCGGGGCTGCTTGCACGATCGTCGGCGATATGAACGCCGAACGTCTCGCGCATGCGCGGCAGATGGGGTTCGAGACTGTCGATTTGTCGCAGGATGCGACGCTTGGCGAGCAGATCGAGGCCATACTCGGCAAGCCGGAAGTGGACTGCGCCGTCGATTGCGTGGGCTTCGAGGCGCATGGGCACGGTAGCGCGCACGGCGACGAGGCACCCGCCGCCGTGCTCAATTCGCTGATGGAAGTCACGCGTGCGGCGGGCGCGATCGGCATTCCGGGGCTCTATGTGACGGACGACCCGGGCTCGGCCGATGCCGCTGCGCGCCGCGGCAGTCTGAGCTTGCGTTTTGGGCTGGGCTGGGCGAAATCGCATTCGTTCCATACGGGCCAGACGCCGGTCATGAAGTACAACCGCAATCTGATGCAGGCCATCCTCTGGGACAAGCTGCCGATCGCCAAGATCGTCAATGTCACGGTGATCTCGCTCGATCAGGCACCTGAGGGTTATCGCAAATTCGACGGCGGCGCACCGCGCAAATTCGTGATCGATCCGCACGGAATCCTGAAGGCGGCTTGAGGCCGACACCGGTAAGCGATGGAGCCCGCGCAGTCGCGCAGTATGGCGTTTGCGTGCGTTCCATCGCGCTTGGCTTCATTGCGTTCGTACGTCTCAAGCACGCGTTGCGTCGGCCCGTTCCCTTTCCCTTTCCTTTTCCCGCTCGACTTGTTCGCGGTATAGCGCGAATTCCTCGCTCATTGCCCGTGCGATAGCGGGGCGCGCGGTGACTCGCTTGAAGTACGCCGCGATGGCGGGCCATCGATCGATATCGACATCGCAGTAGCGCGCCCAGTTGAGCACGACGGCGAGATATGCATCCGCCACGCTGAATGCATCGAGCAGCCATTCGTGCGCGGCAAAGCGGGCGGCCACGAGATCCAGGCGGATGTCCACCTTCTCGCGCGTATAGCGCTTCACTTCATCGCCGGCGTTCGGGTCGAGCAGCGGGACGAAGAGCGCCTTGTGCAGTTCCGTGCTGATGAAACCTAGCCATTGCTGCAGACGTGCGCGCTCCAAGCTGCCCACCGGTGCCAACTGTGCGTGCGGAAACCGATCGGCGACATACGGCAGGATCGCTGTGTTTTCGGTGAGCAACTCGCCCTCGTCCGTACGCAGCACCGGCACTTGGCCCATCGGATTGAGCGAAAAAAAATCGCTGCCGTTCTCGAGCTGCTTGCGCTTCGTGTCGACCTGAATGTAGGTAGCTTCGTAGCCCGCTTCGTAAAACGCAATGCGGGTGGCCATCGAACACGCGAGCGGCGAAAAGTACAGTTCCATTCCTCGTTCCTCCTCGTCGGTCTGTTTTTGTACTATATTGCACATAAATATTCATGGTCAAGGATTTTGTTTCAAATGGTACAAAAAGACGAGCGAGAACCGAAACGCCCGCGCGGGCGCCCGCGTGCATACGATGCCGACGAAGCGCTGCGGCAGGCGCGAAACACGTTCTGGAAAAAGGGCTACAGCGCAACGACGCTCGACGATCTGAGCGACGCGACGGGCATGAACCGCCCGAGCCTGTACGGTGCATTCGGCGACAAGCGGGCGCTGTATCTCGCAACGCTCGAACGTTATGTCATCGCGAATCGCGAAGCGATGGATCGCGAATTGGCCGGGCCGCTACCGCTGCGCGAAGCGCTGATGCGTATCTACGATCTGGCGCTGGCGCTCTACTTCGAGGCGGATGGCGCGGCGCAAGGCTGTTTTCTGATCGGGACAGCCGCGGTCGAGGCTGTCAACGACGACGAAGTGCGCGGTGTGCTCGGCAAAGGATTGCTGACGTTCGACAAGTCGTTCGAAGCGCGCATTCGCCGCGCCCAGGCCGAGGGCGAAGTGGGCGATGCGACCGATCCCAAGATACTGTCCAAACTCGCCTCGGCCATTCTTCATACGCTCGCGTTGCGCTCTCGCGCGGGGGACAAGCGCAGCACGTTGCGAGCGACAGCGGAGGCGGGCGTGGCGATGATTTGTGGCACGGCCCACGAGGGACGATAGCCTTTTCTTTCGCGATGACGAGTAGCGTGCGGGAATCATCGTCAGTACACCGCGCAAGAGAGATGAAGCCGGTACGCTCACGAGAGCGGCGCAAGGCGTAACGCGGGATCCCACCCGAGCACGCGCTTGGCCTTTTCGTTGCTGGCCAGCGCGCCATTGTCGGTGATATTGAATACACCGGTCGCCTCGCTTCTCAGGGCCAGCACGGCCGCCCACGCGGCGGCTTCGACATGGACCGGGCTCGCCCCGGTGGGCTCGTCGAAACCCGTGCGCGGCCCGTAGAGGTTGCCGTAGCGCAAAACCGTTCCCTGCCAACGCGGATCGGACTCGTTCAGCGCGTGCGCTTCGAGTGCCGCCACG
>NZ_DASXWY010000010.1:0-5140 GCF_036503415.1 Trinickia sp.
GTCACGCTGCTTTGAGCGTGCGCACTCGGCACGGCGCCGACACACGTTCCCACCGCGACTGTCGCCGCGGCCATGATGCGCTTCTTCACTATCGTCTCCTCCGGTTACATTGCTCAGATCACATTTAACGCACAAACAGACTAACAATCCACGTTTTATATTTTTGTGCATATTCAACCAAACGCCCATGTTGGTCAATGCCGATGTGGGCAAATCGGCTCAGTGTTTACTCGTGTATGCGTGCGTGTGCATCGTGGAAGTCAACAGGAGGGAGCATCGAACTTGCGAAGTGGCGAAGGCGAGTCACATCGCGAACGGGGGCCTCGCACGTGGGATGGCTGCGACGAGGAATGGGCCAGGATTAGGGGGCGCTGCGTCTTGCTGCTGGAACCGCTTTGTCACAACATCCACGGTGTCGTAGCAGTAGATGCGTGGCACCCAAGGTAGGAGTGATGCGCTTAGTAGCGATGAAGCTCGTTCTGAGTTTGCTGTTCGAGTTGGTGCCGCGCGTCAATCAAGATGAGAACCGCATTGACTCAGGTTTTTTGTTACCAGGCGAATTTGCTTCGATAGTGCGCCGCACGTCTTTAGGAACGCCACGACGGAAGAGATACCCCGTTCCAGAACGGGTTTTGAACATGAATTGAGGCATGCGGTCACCTTCGGCCGCGCCCCCGTTCTTCGCATAGGTTTGTACCTGCTTTTGTACCCGGCTTTGTACCGTACAAAAAATAAACCCCCTGTAACGCCAGCAGATTCTGGCAAAACAAGGGGTTGCAGGCAACCTGGCGGAGAGAGGGGGATTCGAACCCCCGATAGGCTGTTAACCTATACACGCTTTCCAGGCGTGCGACTTAAACCGCTCATCCATCTCTCCGGGAGCCGAGGATTATAGCAGAGTTCGTGCGTCGCTCCGCCACCCATCCGCACGCCAAGCGAGCGTTAGGAATTCACCCGCCACCGTGCCGCAAGATTCCTTTCATCGAAGCCAACAACACACGCCAGTGATCGACCTGCCGGCGTTGAAACAGCATCAACTCGAACCCGTGCCGGGCCACATGCTCCCGAGGAATCGTATCCCACCCACGATGCTCGACCGTCACACGAGTTTCATCGCCAACCGCTTCGAAACACACGTCGAGATACGTAGCCTGATCAGCGGCAAACGTCGCCTGCCGCCAGGTCAACGCGAGCCGATGCCCAGGCTCCCAAACATTGATGCGGCCCACTTCGAACTCCGTGCCATCCTCGAACGTCGCCACGAGCCGCCCGCTCTCTCCCGGTTCGAACGCTAACCGTCCATCGCCGCGCGGCGTGAGCGCGAACAGCGGATTCGCCACCCACCATCGCCCGATCTCCTGCGTGAAAGCCTCGAACGCCCGAAGTGTCGACACCGCGACCCGAAGCGAGACGATGACCGAAGCTGTCATCGATTCCCCTTTTCGACATGTGCCTTGAACGCGGACAATTGCGCCG
The DNA here is from genome assembly GCF_036503415.1 of Trinickia sp. Classification (GTDB taxonomy): domain Bacteria; phylum Pseudomonadota; class Gammaproteobacteria; order Burkholderiales; family Burkholderiaceae; genus Trinickia. The sequence continues at coordinate 1,477 of NZ_DASXWY010000010.1, forward strand.
CCCACATCGCTTCCGTACCGGCAACCCAGCGCTTCAATTCCGTCATGGCGCCATCCTTCAACGAATACACGCGCACGCGCGCATCGAATTGCGGATGCATTTCATCGACCAGTCCGGACGCCTTCAAGAGCCGTAAATGCCGGCTCAACGCCGGCGGCGATAGCGAGAGCGCGCTCGCCAATTCGCCGGCGCTGCGCGGCCGCTCGCCGAGCAACTCGATGGCGCGGCGCCGGTTCGGATCGGCAAGCGCCGCAAAGATTCTGTCGACAGCGGCTGTCAATCGAGCCGAGTCCGCGTAGTGAACCCGCTCGCCTTGTCCCACTCTTCAGGCGTCATCTTTTGGACGGTGACGCTAAAGGACCAGATGTGACCCTCGAGATCCTTCGCGCGATATGCCCGATCGCCGTAAAACTGCGTCTCCGGCTCCATCAGAATCGCCGCGCCCGCCGCACGTGCGCGCGCGCAATGCGCGTCGATATCTTCGCCCTGCGCGAGTTGGACATGAACGGATTGCGTGTTCTTGCCACCGATCGAGCGCGGACTCTTGTGTTCCTCGCTCCATTCGCTCCCTATCATCAGGACCGAATCGCCATACGACATTTCAGCGTGCGCAAGATCGCCGTCGCCATCGAGGATGACGAACAACGGCTCGAACCCGAATGCCGTCTCGAGCCAGCGATAAGCCGCCTTCGGATCCTGATAAGACAGTGCACTCGACAGCCCCTTCGGCCGATAAAGATCACTCATGTCAGTCCCCCTTTCCTCGTCGTCCGGACGTCACTTGCAAAGACTGGCAATATTTAACCAAAAACGCAAGTAAATATCGCATACGCGCAACGACATAAAGGCAGTGCCGCCCTTCACTACGCTCAACACGCTATGGCCGTCGAATGTAATCGACGAGCGCCAGGGTGTGGGCGTCGGGTTTTCGGTCCAAAAGACTGACACCGATCGTCGCGATGAACCCCGCCGGCACGCCGAACACGCCCGAGCTGATCGGCTGGATGCCGAACCAACGCGCCCCGGCCACGCCGGTCAGTTGGGCAAAATAGGGATGCGTCGACACGATGTAGTAAATGCAAACCGCAAGCCCCGCCACGATCCCGGCCACCGCGCCGCGTTTCGTCGCGCGCTTCCAGAAAACGCCGAGCACGAGTACGGGAAAGAAGCTCGACGCCGCGAGCGAAAACGCCGCCCCCACCAGAAAGAGGATGTTGCCCGTATTGAGCGACGCGACATACGACGCCAATAGCGCCACGCCCAGCAACAGGATTTTCGAAAGCGTCACACGCCGCTGCGTCGTCGCCGCCGGGTCGATCATGCAGTAGTAAAAATCGTGCGAGAGCGCGTTCGCGATCGTCAGCAGCAGTCCGTCGGCCGTCGAAAGCGCCGCGGCCAGCGCGCCCGCCGCAACGAGGCCCGAAATCACATACGGCAAACCGGCAATTTCCGGTGCCGCCAGCACGACCATGTCCGGCTGCATGCGCACTTCGGACCAGCGCACGATGCCATCGCCATTCGTATCGGCAATGTTGATCATCGTCGGATCGACGCGATGCCATTGCACGACCCATGACGGCAGATCGGCAAATAACCGTCCAACCAGGTGAGTCATCACCTCGTGTTTGATCAGAACGGAAAGCACCGGCACGCTCACATAAAAAAGCGCGATAAAAAAAAGCGTCCACCCGACAGAGCGGCGCGCCGACGCGACGGAGGTCGTGGTGTTGTAGCGAACCAGGATGTGCGGCAAGCTCGCCGTGCCCAGCGAAAGACACAGTAACAGCGAGAGGAAATTGCGCTGGTGGATGCGGCGCTCGTTTTCATTGGCGGCGGAAAACGGCTCCTGCATCGGCACCGGATCCGTTGCGCGCACAAGCAAGTCGTTTCGTGCCCGGGTCCACATTGCGCGCGCCGCGGCCGGGTCGCGCGGAAAGGCGCCTAATGCCGCCTCGAGTTCGTGAATCTCGCGCAGTGGGCCGTTGCGCCGGCGCAGCGCGTCGAGTTCGCGCGCCAAGTTCGCCTTCCCGTCGAGATATGAGCCCGGTAAGGCGGCAATCTGCGCATCGATCTGCGCGGCGCGCTCTCGATACCACGCGCGAACGCTGCGTTCTTCGCGTGCGTCGCGCGCCTGCTGCTCGAGCGTCTGAATACGCTCCATCAGACGACCGTAGGTCAATTGCGGCACCGGCCCCAGTCCGTCCTTCAGGGCAATCATCGAGACGGGCACGAGCATCGCGCTGATCAGGATGACGTACTGTGCGACCTGAGTCCAGGTGACGGCCCGCATGCCGCCGAGAAACGAGCACACGAGTATGCCGGCCAGTCCGCACGCGATGCCGATCGCAAAGTCGACCCCGATGAAGCGCATGGCAATCAGCCCCACGCCTTGAATCTGGGCGACGAGATAGACGAACGAGCAAAGAATCGCGGAGCCCGCTGCAAGCCCGCGCACGAGGTTGCTCGAATACCGCGTGCCGAGAAAATCGGGAATCGTGTAGCGGGCGAGCTTGCGCACGTAAGGCGCCAGCAGAAACGCCACGAGGCAAAACCCGCCGGTCCATCCCATCAGGTAGGCAAGGCTGTCGTAGCCGGTCGCGTAAAGCGAGCCGGCCAAACCGATGAAGGATGCGGCCGAGAGCCAGTCGGCAGCCGTCGCCATGCCGTTGAAGAAGGCCGGCACGCGGCGCCCGGCCACGTAGTACTCGACGACATCGGACGTGCGGCAAAGCAAGCCGATCACGGCATAGACGGCGATCGGCAGAAACAGAAACACGTAGCCCACCCATGGGCCCGCGCCTAGCGCACGCTCGATGCGCCACATCAAGTAGATGAAGACGAAGAAGCCGACCGTGTAAAACGCGTATGCCTTGCTCAGGCGACCGACGAGCTTCATGGCGTGCGGTCTCGCGCATCGTCGAGGGTCTCGGCCTCGATCGCTCGTCGTATCGTACGGTCAGCCATGCCCATCGCCACGATATAGACGACGATCAACGCCAGATAGATCACGATCGCGCCTTGCGCACCCAGATAGAAAGGCAGGCTGAAGCCGGCGAAGCGCAAACCCGCCAGCTCCCGCGCAAAAAGCGGTACGACGAACGATACGCTAAAGCCCATCGCCATCAGCACGGCGATGAGCGCGAGATTGAAGCGCCAATAGCGCCGATGCGCGCGTGCAAGCGCGCTCGACATCGATCGAGGCTCGACTGGCTCGGAAACAGCCGTTTCGGGAAGACGTGGCGCAACCATGCGCCTATGTATCAAAAAGGCGCGGCACGGGCAATCGGGATTGTCCGTGCCGCGCCCGGCATCTGCGTCAAACTGCCGCTGACCGCGGCACGATGACCAACGTCAACGCACCTCGGCGAGCTGTTCGAGAATGGCGGGATTTTCGAGCGTCGAGACGTCCTGCGTGATCGCCTCGCCCTTGGCCAGCGAGCGCAGCAAGCGCCGCATGATCTTGCCCGAGCGCGTCTTCGGCAGGTTCTCGCCGAAACGGATCTCCTTGGGCTTGGCGATCGGACCGATCTCCTTGCCCACCCACGCGCGCAGCTCGTTGGCCAGCTTCAAGGCCTCCTCGCCTTCAGGGCGCGTGCGCTTGAGCACCACGAACGCCACCACCGCTTCGCCCGTCGTGTCGTCCGGACGCCCCACCACCGCCGCT
>NZ_DASXWY010000011.1:0-22882 GCF_036503415.1 Trinickia sp.
TCGATCTGGTCGTACGCCTTTGCCTCGCCGCCGAACTTCGCCGTCAGCACCGTCGTGATTGCCGCCGTTAGCGTGGTCTTGCCGTGATCCACGTGACCGATCGTGCCGACGTTCACGTGCGGCTTGGTCCGTTCAAATTTACCTTTAGCCATGATTCTCTTCTTTCAAAAAGTGGTCGATGAGAAGGATTCGCCGTACGCGGCTTACTTCGACTTTGCGCTGATGATGGCGTCCGCCACGTTACGCGGCGCCTCAGCGTAATGCTTGAACTCCATCGTGTACGTTGCGCGGCCTTGCGTCAGCGAGCGCAGCGACGTCGAGTAGCCGAACATTTCCGACAACGGCACTTCGGCGCGAACGATCTTGCCGCCGCCGACCATGTCTTCCATGCCCTGCACGATGCCGCGACGGCCCGACAGGTCGCCCATCACGTTACCCATGTAGTCTTCCGGCGTTTCGACTTCCACGGCCATCATCGGTTCGAGGATGACCGGGCTTGCCTTGCGCATCGCTTCCTTGAAGGCCATCGAGCCGGCCATACGGAACGCGTTTTCGTTCGAGTCCACATCGTGGTACGAACCGAACGTCAGATGCACCTTGACGTCGACGACCGGGAAGCCCGCGAGCACACCGCTCTTGAGCGTTTCCTGAATACCCTTGTCGACCGCGGGAATGTATTCGCGAGGAATGACACCGCCCTTGATCTCGTCGAGGAATTCATAGCCCTTGCCCTGCTCGTTCGGCTCGAGCGTGATGACCGCGTGACCGTACTGGCCGCGACCGCCCGACTGCTTGACGAACTTGCCTTCGACATCGGCGGCCGTCGCGCGGATCGTTTCGCGATACGCCACTTGCGGCTTGCCGACCGTCGCTTCCACGTTGAATTCGCGCTTCATCCGGTCGACGAGAATTTCGAGGTGCAGCTCGCCCATGCCCGAAATAATCGTCTGGCCCGACTCTTCGTCCGTTTGCACGCGGAACGACGGATCTTCTTGCGCCAGACGGTTCAGCGCCAGGCCCATCTTTTCCTGGTCGGCCTTCGTCTTCGGCTCGACGGCCTGCGAGATCACCGGCTCCGGGAAGATCATGCGTTCGAGCACGATCGGGTGCTGCGGATCGCACAGCGTGTCGCCCGTCGTCGCTTCCCTCAAGCCGACGGCCGCGGCGATGTCGCCCGCGCGCACTTCCTTGATTTCTTCGCGCTGATTCGCGTGCATCTGCAGAATCCGGCCCAGACGCTCCTTCTTGTCCTTCGTCGAATTCAGCACCGTATCGCCCGAGTTCACGACACCCGAGTAGACGCGGAAGAAGATCAACTGGCCGACGAACGGGTCGGTCATGATCTTGAATGCGAGCGCCGAGAACTTCTCGTCGTCCGCGGCCCTGCGCTCGGCCGATTCGCCGCTTTCGAGTTCGCCCTTGACCGGCGGAATATCGACCGGCGACGGCAGAAAATCGATCACGGCGTCGAGCATGCGCTGCACGCCCTTGTTCTTGAACGCAGTGCCGCAGAGCATCGGCTGGATTTCGCAGGCGATCGTGCGGTCGCGCAGCGCCTTGACGATTTCCGCTTCCGTCAGCTCTTCGCCGCCGAGATACTTCTCCATCAGCTCTTCGTTGGCTTCGGCAGCCGACTCGATCATCTTCTCGCGCCACTCGTTGCAGGTGTCGACGAGTTCAGCGGGAACGTCCACGTAGTCGAACTTCGTACCTTGCGACGCTTCGTCCCAAATGATGGCCTTCATCTTCAGGAGGTCGACGACACCCTTGAAGTTCTCTTCCGAGCCGATCGGCACGACGACGGGCACCGGATTCGCCTTCAGGCGCGTCTTCAACTGGTCGTAGACCTTGAAGAAGTTCGCGCCGGTGCGGTCCATCTTGTTCACGAACGCGAGGCGCGGCACCTTGTACTTGTTCGCCTGACGCCACACCGTTTCCGATTGCGGCTGCACGCCACCCACGGCGCAATACACCATGCAGGCGCCATCGAGCACACGCATCGAACGCTCCACTTCAATCGTGAAGTCGACGTGACCCGGGGTGTCGATGATGTTGATGCGGTGTTCCGGATAGTTGCCGCCCATGCCCTTCCAGAAGGCAGTCGTCGCGGCCGACGTGATGGTGATGCCGCGCTCTTGCTCCTGCTCCATCCAGTCCATGGTTGCAGCGCCGTCGTGAACCTCGCCGATCTTGTGGTTCACGCCGGTGTAAAACAGAATGCGCTCGGTCGTCGTCGTTTTGCCGGCGTCGATGTGAGCGCTAATACCGATGTTGCGGTAGCGCTCGATAGGAGTCTTGCGAGCCACTTTTATCCTCTATTGGATCGCACAACGCATCTGATGAAAGGCGTTGCGCCCTAACACAAACGGGCGAGGCGCTAAAAAGCGCACCCGCCCGGAATTTTTTCCGATTGAGCCAGCGATGAGCGGCTTAGAAACGGAAATGCGAGAACGCCTTGTTGGCCTCGGCCATCCGGTGCACTTCGTCGCGCTTCTTCATTGCGCCGCCACGGCCTTCCGCAGCTTCACTCAGTTCACCGGCGAGGCGCAATGCCATCGACTTCTCGCTGCGCTTTTTCGCGGCCTCACGCAACCAACGCATCGCCAATGCCATACGACGCGACGGACGCACTTCGACCGGAACCTGATAGTTGGCCCCACCAACGCGGCGGCTCTTCACTTCGACCACCGGCTTCACGTTGTTGAGCGCAACCGTGAACACTTCCAGCGGGTCCTTGCCACCCTTGGTCTGGATTTGTTCGAAAGCGCCATAAACGATGCGCTCGGCAACCGACTTCTTGCCCGAGAGCATCAGGACGTTCATGAACTTTGCAACATCAACGTTACCGAACTTCGGATCCGGCAACACTTCCCGCTTGGGGACTTCGCGACGACGCGGCATGTTTCTTTCCTTTACTTTTCAGTTGGAGCGCTGCTTTTACTGACGCTCCGCGGTCACCAACAAACCCGATCCATCCTTCGACTAACCAGCTTGGCCGGGTGACCACTTACTCGACAGCACCGACGATTTCGGCACCACCGCCCTTGTTGAATCCGAAAACCGGTTACTTGCCGGCCTTCGCGCGCTTCGCACCGTACTTCGAGCGAGCCTGCTTACGGTCCTTGACGCCTTGCGTATCGAGCGAGCCGCGAACCATGTGATAGCGCACACCCGGCAAGTCCTTCACGCGACCGCCGCGGATCAGCACAACCGAGTGCTCCTGCAGGTTGTGGCCTTCACCGCCGATATACGAAATGACTTCGAAGCCGTTCGTCAGACGAACCTTGGCGACCTTACGGAGCGCCGAGTTAGGCTTTTTAGGCGTCGTGGTGTACACGCGTGTGCACACACCGCGACGCTGGGGGCAGTCCTGCAAGGCCGGGCTCTTGCTCTTCGTCGTTTCCGACGTGCGGCCTTTGCGAACCAGTTGATTGATGGTTGGCATTGTGTATTCCCGAAATTGAAAAAAGCGACGCACCGCCGGCCGGGCAAAGCGGACAGCGATACGCCTGATGCATCCCGCCTGAGAACCGACGACCGATAGCGGCCGCGCATTCCACGGACAGGAACCCGGCATGATATTGCGAAAAGGTCAAGTGAGTCAATAGTTTGCGGAGATTGGTGCGAACGAGGCTGGGGAATCGCCTAGGTGCCATCACCGCTGACGAATCGCGTCCGGCGAGCGGTGACAGCTCCAAGTTCAATCCGCCCCCGCAACCTCGAGCAATTCATCGCCAAACCGCTCCAGCTTCCGCGCCCCGATCCCCGGAATATGCCGCAGGTCGTCGATCGAATCGGGCGCCGCTCGCGCGATCTCGGCCAGCGTGGCATCGTGAAAAATGACGTAGGCCGGCACCCCATCGCGCTTGGCCGTGTCCGTGCGCCAGGCACGCAACCTGTCCCAGCGCGCGCGCTCGCGCGGCCCCAGACCGGCGGCCGGATCAACCCGCTGTGCCGAGCGTCCCGCCGTCTGACGCGTGCGAACCGGCTTGACGTAGCGCCGCAGCGTCACCGTCGTCTCCCCCTTGAGCACCGGCTTGCTCGCATCCGTCAAAACCAGGGCCCCAAAGCCGTCGTGATCGACCGCGAGGTAGCCAAACGCCACCAACTGACGAAACACCGCTCGCCATTCGGCCTCGGAAAGTGCCGCGCCAATGCCGAAAGTACTGATCCCCTCGTGCCCGCGCTGCAATATCTTTTCAGTGCGGTTGCCACGCAAGATATCGATCAGATGCCCCGCGCCAAAGTTGAATCCGCTCGCGCGCCGGGCACGGAATACACAGGAGAGCGCCATTTGCGCCTCACGTGTCGCGTCCCACGACGCAGGCGGCTCCAGGCACGTATCGCAATTGCCGCACGGCTCGCTCGCCTCGCCGAAATAAGCTAGCAAGCGCACACGCCGGCAAGTCGCCGCTTCGCATAAACCGAGTAGCGCGTCGAGCTTGCCGGTCTGTACGCGCTTGTGCGCATCGTCCGCATCGGACTCGTCGATCATTTTGCGCTGCTGCACCACATCGCCCAGCCCGTACGCCATCCACGCATTCGCAGGCAGACCGTCGCGCCCGGCCCGCCCCGTCTCCTGATAGTAGCCTTCGACGCTTTTCGGCAAATCCAGATGCGCGACGAAGCGTACATCCGGTTTGTCGATACCCATGCCGAAAGCGATCGTTGCGCACATGACGACGCCCTCTTCGCGCTGGAACATCTCCTGATGGCGCTGACGCATTTCGAATTCCATGCCGGCGTGATACGGCAGAGCCCGCACGCCTTGCGCCTTGAGCCACTCGGCCGTCTCCTCGACCTTCCGGCGCGAAAGGCAATAGATGACGCCCGCATCGCTCGTGCCGTCGGCATTCATATGCTCGGCGCGAATGAAATCGATGAGCTGCGCCCGCGCATTGTCCTTTTCGACGATCCGGTAGCGGATGTTCGGCCGATCGAAGCTCGACACGAAAATCCGTGCCTCATCGAGCGCGAGCCGTTGAACGATCTCGTCGCGTGTGATCGCATCGGCCGTCGCCGTCAGCGCGATCCGCGGCACGCGCGGAAACCGCTCGTGGAGCACCGACAGCTGGATGTACTCCGGCCGGAAATCGTGCCCCCATTGCGACACGCAGTGCGCTTCGTCGATCGCGAAAAGGCCGATGCGAGCGCGCTCGAGCAGATCGAGAAACCGGGGCGTCATCAACCGCTCGGGGGCGACATAAAGGAGATCGATGTCGCCTTCGCGCAGTGCGCGTTCGGTCGCCGCAGCCTCGGCACCCGAAAGCGTGGAATTCAGAAATGCGGCACGCACACCGACTTCCCTCAGCGCTGCGACCTGATCCTGCATCAACGCGATCAACGGCGATACGACGATGCCGGCGCCGAGCCCAGCCTCCGAGCGCACGAGCGCGGGTATCTGGTAGCAAAGCGACTTGCCGCCACCCGTCGGCATCAGAACGAGGCAGTCGCCGGCTGCCGCGACATGCTCGACGATATCGTGCTGTTGTCCTCGAAAGGCGGGGTAACCGAATACTTCATTGAGGATTTCTAGCGCACGGGACATGAACGAAGGGAGCAAACAAGGAGGGGCTGAGGTCCCCGAATTCTACCAATGAGGAACCGCTCGGCACTCGGGGGATTGCAGTGTTGGCCGATCGGATAGGCAAGTTCGCCTCGCATGCCGCGGCGTCGGCAGCGATGCGACCAGCGCGCGAAAGCTCACCTAAGCTCGAACATCGTCTAATCACTGATGACGCGCTCATCATTCGACGATGCCCGTTTCGCCCCCGAGCCGCCGCGGATCCGCAGATGAACCTGAGCCTAACGACGATCGTTCCTATCCGAACGAGGGCCCAGGCGACATCGAGCCGAAGCGTCCGTCCACGAATGGGCCGCTTGATGAGCTTGGAAGCGTGGACCGCGCGCGAGCGACCAACCGTGCCACGTTTCGCACGGGCCGCGATCTTGCAATTGACCCGATTTTCGTTGCGCGCGGCCCGACCCCCCTCGCCTCCCTCGATGCCGCCGAGCTTGTCTCGCAATGGGCGACCACGAGCCGGGTACGGCGCGCAACCGATCTCGCGCTCGACGCGCTGTTCGCTCCCGTTACGCTTCCGGCACTCGCCGGTGCGAGCATTGCGCTGGCCCTCGAGGGCAAGGTGGGAAATATCCGCTTCAACTCGGCGCGCATAGGCAAAGATCACGAAATATTTTTGATGCACAAACTGCGCACGCTGTTGGGCGGCGATCAGTCGGACAGCAGCGAAGGGGCCGAAGACCCGCGGGCCACGCGGGTCGGTCGTCTCGTGCGCAAATACATCGTCGACGAAATGCTCGTGCTGCCGACCAACGTCGTAAAAGGCCAGATGCAGTTGGTTGCACACCGGCCGCTCGTCGACGCAGATATGCAGCTGATGGCCGAAAACCTGCGTCCGGAGGACAACCGCATTTGGCGGGCCGTCTATGGTGCCGAGCCTCCAGGGTTCCTCAGCGCGTTCGGCAATCTAAGCCCGTTCCTCGATGCCAACTCCGATGAGTATTTTCGCGCTCGCGCCGTGCTCGACGTCTGGCAGGCCATGAATGCCGGACCCCGTCTTTCGAAGCGAATCATCGAAGACACCATTCGGATCGGCCTCGGGAAAATAGACGACCCGTCTCAACTCGTGGGCTACAAGCAGACGCATGGCGCGCGCAGCTTGGTACTGGCGGCCTGACGGAGCGTGGGCGAATCCCGCCGCTCGTGCACGCGCATATACAATGATCTCGCTTTGCCTGCTGCATTCCTTTTTGAAGGAGGTCCCGATGACCGCATCAACCGCCGTTCTTGCAATCCTCGTCGCGCTGTTCCTTGGCGCAATGATCCCCGGGCCGAGCTTTGTCATCGTCGCCCGCAATGCAATCGGTCTGTCGCGCGGCGATGGACTCGCCACGGCATTTGGCATGGGCGTCGGCGGCATCTTTTTTGGCAGCATTGCGCTGGCCGGCCTCTACACGCTGCTGCAGGCCGTTGAATGGCTGTACATCGGACTCAAGATCGCAGGCGGCGCGTATTTGATTTTCGTCGCCTCGAAAATCTGGCGTGGCGCGAAGCAGCCGTTCGCAATGGACAATACGCTCGGAGCGAAATCGGGCAACCCGCGCCGTTCTTTCTGGATGGGTCTCACCACGCAATTGAGCAATCCGAAAACGGCGATCTGGTACGGCAGTATTTTTGCCGCGCTGCTGCCGCAACATCCGCCGGTGTGGTGCTACTTCGTGCTGCCGCCGCTCGTATTTGCTGTCGAATGCGGCTGGTATACAGTCGTTGCGCTCGGCTTTTCGAGCCGCGGCCCGCGCGAAATGTACCTGCGCGCCAAGAAGTGGATCGATCGGATCGCGGCCGGCGCAATCGCTGCACTGGGCCTGCGCCTGATCCTCACGGCGCCGAAAGCCGGCATTTGACGGGCCTATGAACAACAGCTGCATTCCGATCCCCGCGGCCGTCACGGGGGAGCCCAAAACCGGCTCGCGATGGGGGCAGGACAGAAGACTCGAGTTCATCGACTTTCGGCTGCAGTGGGACGGCAGGCTCAACCGTAGCGATCTGACGGACTTCTTCGGTATCTCGGTGCCGCAGGCATCGCTCGATATCGCTCGGTATCAGGATGCGCGGCCGGGGAACATGGAGTACGACCGCAGCTTGCGGGTCTATGTCGCCACGTCCGTCTTCTCTCCCGTCTTTCCGGTCAGCCACCCATCCCGCTATCTCAATGAACTGCTGGCGGCCGCGACGGGTGTGCTGCCCCGAGACGCCACGTTCGTGGGCTGGTGGCCGCCGGTCGGAATCGCGCCGATGCCTGCTCAAACGCTCGACGTCGAGGTGCTGACTGCGTTGCTGCGCGCCATGCGGAACCGAACGGGCTTGCGCCTGCGCTACCAGTCGACGGCCTTTTCCGATCCGCAGAGCCGGGCGATGACGCCGCATGCACTGACGTTCGACGGCTTGCGGTGGCATGTGCGCGCGTTCTGCCATCTCGAGAGCCGCTTTCGCGATTTCGCCATCACCCGCATGTTGAAGGTGGAAGGCGAAGAGCCGGCAGGTTTGGGCGGGGCGGACGACGCCGAGTGGCAGACCGTCGTGACGCTCGTGCTGGCACCCAACCCCGAACTTGAACAGTACCGCGCTCGCGTCGTCGAACTCGATTACGGCATGGTCGACGGCGAGCTCCATCTGTCGTGCAGGCAGGCATTGCTTTTCCATACCCTCAGGCAGCTGGGTCTGCGCAATGGCTCGGCTGCCAAACCCGGGGACGTACCGCTCGTTCTCGTCAATCGCGACGAGGTCGAATCGCTGCTGCCGGCATAGCGCCGGGCGCAACGCTTAGCGGGCACTTGACAGTTAAGAGAGCCGCACCAAGAGCACCGCAACCGTCGCGTCAAAAAAAAACCACAGCACGTGGTGCCGTGGGTTTCGATCCAGCAGCGTCGCGCACCGGCCCCGAAAGGCACCTGCGCAACGCTACGGAAGAGGCGGCGCATCGCGCCGCCCATGCATCACTCCGCCGGATGCTGTTGCTGCTGCTCGTCCGCGGGCGTCTCGGGCGGACCGAAGTCGAACGCTTCTTCCGCGGCGATCTGATCGAAACGCTCGCGGTCCGAAGCCTCCTTGTTCTTGCGCGCCTTGTGGAACGCAAGACCGGTACCGGCCGGAATCAAGCGGCCGACGATCACGTTTTCCTTCAGCCCGCGCAGATCGTCGCGCTTGCCCATGATCGCCGCTTCGGTCAGCACGCGCGTCGTTTCCTGGAACGATGCGGCCGAGATGAACGAATCGGTCGACAGCGACGCCTTCGTGATACCGAGCAGCACGTTCTCGTACGTCGCCGGGCGCTTGTCTTCCGCCGTCATCCGGTCGTTCTCGTCGAGCATGTCCGACCGCTCGACTTGTTCGCCCGGAATGAAGCGCGTATCGCCGTTATCGACGATCTGCACACGGCGCAGCATCTGACGCACGATCACTTCGATGTGCTTGTCGTTGATCTTCACGCCCTGCAAACGGTACACGTCCTGCACTTCATCGACGATGTAGCGCGACAGCGCCTCGACACCCTGCAAACGCAAGATGTCGTGCGGATCGGCCGGACCGTCCACGATCATTTCGCCCTTGTTGACGACCTGACCATCATGGACGAGCACCTGCTTTTCCTTCGCGATCAGGAACTCGTGCTGCTCGCCTTCGAGGTCCGTGATGACGAGACGCTGCTTGCCCTTCGTATCCTTACCGAACGAGACCGTACCGGTGACTTCCGCGAGAATGCCGGCGTCCTTCGGCGAACGCGCTTCGAAAAGCTCGGCCACACGCGGCAGACCGCCGGTAATGTCACGCGTCTTCTGCGATTCGGTCGGAATACGCGCAAGCACTTCACCGACCTGCACTTGCTGTCCGTCCTTCACCGTGATCAGCGCGCCGACCTGGAAGCCGATCTGCACCGCATGCTCCGTGCCGGGGATCTTCACTTCGTCGCCGCTCGCATCGAGCAGCTTCACCTGCGGACGGACCGTCTTCGAGGCTTGCGAACCGCGGCGCTTCACGTCGATCACGACGAGCGTCGACAGGCCCGTCACATCGTCGATCTGCTTCGCGACCGTCACGCCTTCCTCGACGTTCTCGAACTTCACCGTACCGCCGTACTCGGTGATGATCGGACGCGTGAGCGGATCCCACGTTGCGAGCTGCGTACCCGCCTTGATCTGCGCGCCGTCGAGCTGCAACAGCGTCGCGCCGTACGGCACCTTGTGACGTTCGCGCTCGCGGCCATGGTCGTCCGTGATCATCGCCTCGCCCGAACGCGAAATGACGATCTGCTCGCCCTTCGCGTTGGTCACGTAGCGCATCGTCGACGTGAAGCGCACCGTACCGTTGCTCTTCGCTTCGACCGACGAAGCCACCGCCGCACGCGACGCCGCACCGCCGATGTGGAACGTCCGCATCGTCAACTGCGTACCCGGCTCGCCGATCGACTGCGCCGCGATCACGCCGACCGCTTCGCCGACGTTCACGAGCGAGCCACGGCCCAAATCGCGGCCATAGCATGCTGCGCACAGACCATAGCGCGTCTCGCAGGTGAGCGGCGTGCGCACCCGCACTTCGTCGATGCCGAGACGCTCGATTTCCTCGACCGCCACTTCATCGAGCAGCGTGCCGGTCTCGTACAGCGTTTCCTGCGTCTCGGGGTTGACCACGTCGGCGGTTGCGACGCGGCCGAGAATCCGGTCGCGCAGCGCTTCGACGACTTCACCGCCTTCCACGAGCGCCTTCATCGCCACGCCGTTGCTCGTGCCGCAATCTTCTTCCGTCACGACCAGATCTTGCGTCACGTCGACGAGACGGCGCGTCAGGTAGCCCGAGTTCGCCGTCTTCAGTGCCGTATCGGCCAGACCTTTACGTGCGCCGTGCGTCGAGATGAAGTACTGCAGCACGTTCAGGCCTTCACGGAAGTTCGCCGTAATCGGCGTCTCGATGATCGAGCCGTCCGGCTTCGCCATCAGGCCGCGCATCCCGGCGAGCTGACGGATCTGCACCGCGGAGCCGCGCGCACCCGAGTCGGCCATCATGTAGATCGAGTTGAACGACTCCTGGCGGACTTCATTGCCGTCGCGATCGGTGACCGGCTCCGTCGAGAGCTGTTCCATCATCGCCTTGCCGACCGCTTCCGACGTTGCCGACCAGATGTCGACCACGTTGTTGTAGCGCTCTTGCGCGGTGACGAGACCCGACATGTACTGGCGGTCGTACTCCTTCACCTTCTTCGCGGCGTCGCCGACGATCACTTCCTTTTGCGGCGGCACGAGCATGTCGTCGACGCAGATCGAAATGCCCGCGCGCGTAGCCAGACGGAAGCCCGACTGCATCAGCTGGTCCGCGAAAACCACCGTCGCGCGCAGACCGCACTTGCGGAACGCAGTGTTGATCAGGCGCGAGATTTCCTTCTTCTTGAGCGGCTTGTTCAGCACCGAGAACGGCAGCCCCGGCGGCAGAATTTCCGACAGGATCGAGCGGCCGACCGTCGTCGCATAAAGCGAGATCTTCGGCACGAACTGCGGCGCACCTTCCGACGTGTCTTCGTTCGCCACCATTTCGGTGATCCGCACGTTCACGCGCGAAGCCAGCTCGACTTCCTTGTTTTCATAGGCGCGCAGCACTTCCGACACGCCCGTGAACGACATGCCTTCGCCCTTGCCGTTGACCGCTTCGCGCGTCGCGTAGTAAAGGCCGAGCACGATATCCTGCGACGGCACGATCGACGGATCGCCGTTGGCCGGGAACAGGATGTTGTTCGACGCGAGCATGAGCGTACGCGCTTCCATCTGCGCTTCGAGCGACAGGGGGACGTGGACGGCCATCTGGTCGCCGTCGAAGTCGGCGTTGAACGCAGCGCAAACGAGCGGGTGCAGCTGAATCGCCTTACCTTCGATCAGCACGGGCTCGAACGCTTGAATACCGAGACGGTGCAGCGTCGGCGCACGGTTCAGCATCACGGGATGCTCGCGGATCACCTCTTCGAGGATGTCCCACACCACCGCCGTTTGGTTCTCGACTTCCTTCTTCGCAGCCTTGATCGTCGTCGCCACGCCCATCACTTCGAGCTTGTTGAAGATGAAAGGCTTGAACAGCTCGAGCGCCATCAGCTTGGGCAGACCGCACTGATGCAGCTTCAGCGTCGGGCCCACCACGATGACCGAACGGCCCGAGTAGTCGACGCGCTTACCGAGCAAGTTCTGACGGAAGCGGCCGCCCTTACCCTTGATCATGTCGGCGAGCGACTTCAGCGGACGCTTGTTCGCGCCCGTCATCGCCTTGCCGCGACGACCGTTGTCGAGCAGCGAATCGACGGCTTCTTGCAGCATCCGCTTTTCGTTGCGGACGATGATTTCCGGCGCCTTCAGTTCGAGCAGACGCTTCAACCGGTTGTTCCGGTTGATGACGCGACGATAGAGATCGTTCAGATCCGACGTAGCGAAACGGCCGCCATCGAGCGGCACGAGCGGACGCAACTCGGGCGGCAGCACCGGCAGCACCTCGAGCACCATCCATTCGGGCTTGATGCCCGAACGCTGGAACGCCTCGAGCACCTTCAAGCGCTTGGCGTACTTCTTGATCTTCGCTTCCGAGCCCGTGTTCTTGAGCTCGGTGCGCAGCGTCTCGACTTGCTCGTCGATGTTGATCGCACGCAAGAGCTCGCGCACGCCTTCCGCACCCATCTCGGCGCGGAATTCGTCACCGTACTCTTCGACCTTGTTGTAGTAATCCTCTTCGGTCATGATCTGCCGCGCTTTGAGCGGCGTCATGCCCGGGTCGATCACCACGTACGCTTCGAAGTACAGCACACGCTCGATGTCGCGCAGCGTCATGTCGAGCACCATGCCCAGACGCGACGGCAGCGACTTCAAGAACCAAATGTGCGCGACGGGCGAGGCCAACTCGATGTGGCCCATACGCTCGCGACGCACCTTGGCGAGCGTCACTTCGACGCCGCACTTCTCGCAGATCACGCCACGATGCTTCAAGCGCTTGTACTTGCCGCACAAGCATTCGTAGTCCTTGATCGGGCCAAAGATCTTCGCGCAGAACAAGCCGTCACGCTCGGGCTTGAACGTACGATAGTTGATCGTCTCGGGCTTCTTGACTTCACCGAACGACCACGAACGGATCTTGTCGGGCGAAGCCAGACCGATCTTGATCGCGTCGAAAACTTCTTCTTGTTGGACTTGCTTGAATAGATCGAGCAGAGCTTTCATTGCCTTCTCTCCGTAGTCCGATTAGTTGCGGTCGAGGTCGATGTCGATGCCGAGCGAGCGGATTTCCTTCACCAGCACGTTGAAGGATTCCGGCATGCCCGCGTCGATCACGTGGTCGCCCTTGACGAGGTTCTCGTACACCTTCGTCCGGCCCGTCACGTCATCGGACTTCACCGTCAACATTTCCTGCAGCACGTACGAAGCGCCATACGCTTCGAGCGCCCACACTTCCATTTCACCGAAGCGCTGACCACCGAATTGCGCCTTACCACCGAGCGGCTGCTGCGTGACGAGCGAGTACGGGCCCGTCGAACGCGCGTGCATCTTGTCGTCGACAAGGTGGTGCAGCTTCAGGTAGTGCATGTAGCCGACCGTCACGGGCCGTTCGAATGCTTCACCCGTGCGACCGTCGAACAGGCGGACCTGGTTCTTGGACGCAGTCATGCCGAGCTCTTGCGCAACGTCGTCGGGGAACGCGAGATCGAGCATCTTCGACATTTCCTCTTCGGTCGCACCGTCGAACACCGGCGTGGCAAACGGCACGCCTTCGCGCAGATTCTTCGCGAGCTCGAGAATCTCGTCGTCGCCGAAGCCTTCGAGCTCCTCGGCACGACCCGACTCGTTGTAGAGCTTGGTCAGGAACACACGCAGTTCTTCGATCTTCGCCTGACGCTGCAACATCTCGCCGATACGCCAGCCCAAGCCCTTCGCGGCCCAGCCCAGATGCACTTCGAGCACCTGACCCACGTTCATCCGCGACGGCACGCCGAGCGGATTGAGCACGACGTCGGCCGGACGGCCGTCCGCCATATAGGGCATGTCTTCGATCGGCACGATCTTCGACACGACGCCCTTGTTCCCGTGGCGGCCTGCCATCTTGTCGCCAGGCTGCAGGCGGCGCTTGACGGCCAGATACACCTTGACCATCTTCAGCACGCCCGGGGGCAGCTCGTCGCCCTGCGTCAGCTTCTTGCGCTTCTCTTCGAAGGCGAGATCGAACTGGTGACGCTTTTGCTCGATCGAATCCTTGATGGCTTCGAGCTGCGCTGCCGCGTCTTCGTCCGCGAGGCGGATATCGAACCAGTGATAGTGGTCGAGATCCTCCAGGTACGCCTGGTCGATCTTCGTGCCCTTCGCCAGCTTTTTCGGACCGCCGTTCGCGACCTTGCCGACGAGCATGCGCGCAAGACGCTGGAAGGCGTCGCCTTCCACGATGCGCAGCTGATCGTTCAAGTCGAGACGGTAGCGCTTGAGTTCATCGTCGATGATCTGCTGCGCGCGCTTGTCGCGCTGAATGCCTTCGCGCGTGAACACTTGCACGTCGATGACGGTGCCGCTCATGCCCGAGGGCACGCGCAGCGACGTATCCTTCACGTCGGATGCCTTTTCACCGAAGATCGCGCGAAGCAGCTTTTCTTCCGGCGTCAACTGCGTCTCGCCCTTCGGCGTGACCTTGCCGACCAGCACGTCGCCCGCCTCGACTTCAGCGCCGATATAGACGATGCCCGACTCGTCCAGACGCGAAAGCTGCACTTCCGCGAGGTTCGAGATATCGCGCGTGATTTCTTCCGGTCCGAGCTTCGTGTCGCGAGCGACGACGTTCAGCTCCTCGATGTGAATCGAGGTGTAGCGATCGTCCGCAACGACCTTCTCCGAGATCAGGATCGAATCCTCGAAGTTGTAGCCGTTCCACGGCATGAACGCGACGAGCATGTTCTGGCCGAGCGCGAGCTCGCCCAGATCCGTCGATGCGCCATCGGCCAGCACGTCACCGCGCAAGACCCGGTCGCCCACCTTCACGATCGGACGCTGGTTGATGTTCGTGTTCTGGTTCGAGCGCGTGTACTTGATGAGGTTGTAGATATCCACACCCACATCGCCCGCGACCGCTTCGTCGTCGTTCACGCGAATGACGATACGGCCCGCGTCGACATAATCGACCACGCCGCCGCGCAGCGCCTGAACCGTCGTACCCGAGTCGACCGCCACCGTGCGCTCGATACCCGTGCCGACGACCGGCTTTTCCGGACGCAGACAAGGCACCGCCTGCCGTTGCATGTTCGAGCCCATCAACGCGCGGTTCGCGTCGTCGTGCTCGAGGAACGGGATCAGCGAGGCAGCAACCGAAACGATCTGCGACGGCGCCACGTCCATGTACTGGATGCGGTCCGGCGTCACCATCAGCGTTTCGCCGGCCTCACGCGACGACACGAGTTCGTCGGTGAGCGTACCGTCCTCGGCCACTGCCGCGTTCGCCTGAGCGATCACGTAGCGACCTTCTTCGATAGCGGACAGGTAATCGATCTGATCCGTCACCTTGCCGTCGACGACCTTGCGGTACGGTGTTTCCAAAAAGCCGTACTCGTTCAGGTGCGCATAGAGCGCGAGCGAGTTGATGAGACCGATGTTCGGACCTTCCGGCGTTTCGATCGGGCACACACGGCCATAGTGGGTCGGGTGCACGTCGCGCACCTCGAAGCCGGCACGCTCGCGCGTCAGACCGCCCGGGCCCAATGCCGAGACGCGACGCTTGTGCGTGATTTCCGACAGCGGGTTCGTCTGGTCCATGAACTGCGAAAGCTGCGACGAGCCGAAGAACTCGCGAATCGCCGACGAAATCGGCTTCGAGTTGATCAGATCGTGCGGCATCAGGTTTTCGCTTTCCGCCTGGCCGAGACGCTCCTTCACCGCACGCTCGACGCGCACGAGACCGGCGCGGAACTGGTTCTCCGCCAGTTCGCCGACGCAGCGCACGCGGCGATTGCCGAGGTGATCGATATCGTCGACTTCGCCCTTGCCGTTGCGCAATTCGACGAGGATCTTGATCGTGGCCAGGATGTCGTCGTCTTGCAGCGTCATCGGGCCCGTGATCTCGTCACGGCCGACGCGGCGATTGAACTTCATGCGGCCGACCTTCGACAGGTCGTAGGCGTCTTCGCTGTAGAAGAGGCGATTGAACAGCGCTTCGACCGCTTCTTCGGTCGGCGGCTCGCCCGGACGCATCATGCGGTAGATGGCAATGCGCGCGGCTGTCTTGTCGGCCGTTTCGTCGATGCGCAGCGTCGAGGAGATATACGGGCCTTGGTCCAGATCGTTCGTATAGAGCGTCTGGATGTCCTTGACCTTCGCTTCGCGCAGCTTCTCGAGCGTGGTTTCGGTGATTTCTTCGTTCGCGTTGGCGATCACTTCGCCCGTTTCGCCGTCGACGACATTCTTGGCGAGCACACGGCCAAGCAGATAGTCCTCCGGCACGGAGATGAACTTCGTCTTCGCGTTGTCGAGGTCGCGAATATGCTTCGCGTTGATCCGCTTGTCCTTCTGGACGATCACGTTACCGTCGCGGTCCGTGATGTCGAAGCGCGCGACTTCGCCGCGCAGACGCTCGGGCACGAACTCCATCTGCGCGCCTTCGCCCATCAGGGTGAAGTTGTCGAAGACGAAGAAGTTGGCGAGGATCTGTTCGGGCGTGAGGCCGATCGCCTTGAGCAGGATCGTGACCGGCATCTTGCGGCGACGGTCGACGCGGAAGTACAGAATGTCCTTCGGGTCGAATTCGAAGTCGAGCCACGAGCCGCGGTAGGGAATGATCCGTGCCGAAAAGAGCAGCTTGCCCGAGCTGTGCGTCTTGCCCTTGTCATGTTCGAAGAACACGCCCGGCGAGCGGTGCAGCTGCGAGACGATCACACGTTCGGTGCCGTTGATGACGAACGAGCCGGTCGGTGTCATGAGCGGAATTTCGCCCATGTAGACTTCCTGCTCCTTCACTTCCTTCACGACCGGCTTGCTCGGCGACTCTTTATCGAGCAACACCAGGCGTACCTTGGCGCGCAGCGCCGAGCAATAGGTGAGGCCGCGCTGCTGGCATTCCTTGATGTTGAATGCCGGCGGCGACAACGCGTAGCTCACGAACTCGAGGCGCGCGAAGCCGTTGTGCGAAACGATCGGAAAAACAGACGAAAACGCCGCCTGCAGGCCCTCGGGCTTGCGTTGCGCGGTGAGCACGTCCGCTTGCAGAAACGTGCTGAATGATTCAAGCTGGGTGGCCAGCAGGAAAGGTACTTGGTGAACGATGGGGCGCTTCGCAAAGCTCTTGCGAATGCGCTTCTTCTCGGTGAAGGAATATTGCATACGATCTCCGAATCACGGCGGGCATTGTCGAGGCGAGATGCCTGGATCTGGGAACCCGAGTGTTCACCGACTGAGACCCGATGGCCGTCCTGAGGCTTGAACGAGCCTAGAAGCTTGGTGGTTGGCCGCTACCAACCGCTGGCTGACGGCTGCGGATGCCTGTGTTGCCCGCAGCCCGACCAAACTTGCCTTCTGCAGTCGCTTCAGAAGACAAAGAAAAATGTCGCTCGGCAACACCGAGGGGCAATTTTCTTTGGCCTCTTCGTCCGGCCTCATGGGGTTGCATCCGCGTCGCCCGAGCTGCGAAACGACGCAGCGAAAGGCGCAGCAAAACGCAGTCCCCACAAAGCACAAAAAGGCCGGCGGTGAAAAACCGCCAGCCTTCGCTGAGCGAAGTCGATCGTTACTTGATCTCGGCCTTCGCGCCAGCGTCTTCCAGCTTCTTCTTCGCCTCTTCGGCAGCGGCCTTGGGCACCGCTTCCTTGACGGGCTTCGGTGCGCCGTCGACGAGGTCCTTCGCTTCCTTCAGGCCCAGGCCCGTCAGTTCGCGAACGGCCTTGATGACCGACACCTTGTTCGCACCGGCTTCGAGCAGGTTCACCGTGAATTCGGTTTGCTCTTCAGCCGCTGCGGCTGCACCGCCACCCGCTGCCGGGCCCGCCACTGCGACAGCAGCAGCCGACACGCCAAACTTCTCTTCGAACGCCTTGACGAGCTCGTTCAGTTCCAGAACCGACATCGAGCCAACGGCTTCCAGAATGTCTTCTTTTGCGATTGCCATTTGAAATACTCCTAAATTGAATTCGGATACAGCCAGCGATCCTTGACGGACGTTACGCTCGGCCGAAGTGCATCACGCGTGACCTGCCGAGCGAACTCAGGCGGCCTCGCCCTGCTTCTTCTCCGCGAGCGCAGCAAGTGCGCGCGCAAAGCCCGAAACAGGCGCTTGCATGACGAACAACAGCTTGGAGAGCAACTCCTCGCGGCTCGGGATGTTGGCGAGCGCTTGCACGCCAGCCTTGTCCATCACCTTGCCTTCGTAGGCACCGGCCTTGATGATCAACTTGTCATTGCTTTTGCCGAAGTCATTGACGACCTTGGCAGCAGCAATGGCATCTTCCGAGATGCCGTAGATCAGAGGACCGGTCATCTGCTCAGCCAACGGAGCAAACGGGGTACCTTCGACGGCGCGACGCGCCAGCGTGTTCTTCAACACGCGCAGGTACACCTGTTGCTCGCGCGCTTTCGCGCGCAGCTTCGTCAGATCGCCAACCGCGATTCCACGATACTCCGCAAGCACCATGGTCTGGGCTTTCGCGACTTGCGCGGAAACCTCAGCCACGACGGCCTGCTTATCTTCTTTATTGAGTGGCACGGTTAACCTCCAGATTCGGCATGGTTGGCAGGAAGCCTCACATGCCGCGTTCAACAACGGCGTCCGAGGTGTTAGGAGTATTTCGGGCGGACCGCCTGCGCATCGCTGCACAAACAACCGACCTCATCACTGCAAAACTGTTTCGGGTTCGCCATCTGCGTTGGCTTGCATTAAGGGAGCGCCCGTGAAGCTGCGTTCCCGCCAACGGTCTTTGACAACCGGCCGCGTCAAGCGAACTGCCTTGCCGCGACCGCCCAAAGCCCTTTAAATCCGCGTCGGCGAACGACACCGCCGACACGGTTCGATTCCTTACTGCGCGGCGAGCGTCGCCTGATCGACGCGCACGCCCACACCCATCGTGCTCGACAATGCGATCTTGCGCAGGTACACGCCCTTGCTCGTCGCCGGCTTCGCCTTTTGCAACGCCTCGACAAGTGCCGAAAGGTTCGTGCGCAGCGCGGTCGGCTCGAACGATGCACGTCCGATCGTAGCGTGGATGATCCCCGCCTTGTCGACGCGGAACTGGACCTGGCCAGCCTTCGCGTTCTTGACAGCCGTGGCGACATCCGGCGTAACCGTGCCGACCTTCGGGTTCGGCATGAGACCGCGCGGACCGAGGATCTGACCGAGCGTACCGACGACACGCATCGTATCGGGCGACGCGATGACCACGTCGAAATTCAGATTGCCGGCCTTGATCTGTTCGGCGAGATCTTCCATGCCGACGATTTCGGCGCCTGCGGCGCGGGCCTGCTCGGCCTTGTCGCCTTGCGCGAACACGGCGACGCGGACCGACTTGCCGGTACCGGCGGGCAGAACCACCGAACCGCGGACCACTTGATCCGACTTCTTCGCATCGATGCCGAGTTGAACCGCGACGTCGATCGACTCGTCGAACTTGGCGGTCGCGCATGCCTTGACGAGGGCGAGCGCATCGTCGATCGGGTACAGTTTCTGCGAATCGACCTTAGCCGCGAATGCTTGCAAACGCTTCGATACCTTAGCCATTTACACGCCCTCCACGGTGATGCCCATCGAGCGGGCGCTGCCAGCGATCGTGCGGACCGCGGCGTCCAAATCGGCTGCCGTCAGATCGGGCATCTTGGCCTTGGCGATCTCTTCGGCTTGCGCGCGCGTGATCTTGCCGACCTTGTCCGTATGCGGCTTGCTCGATCCCTTGTCGATCTTCGCTGCCTTCTTGATCAGAACCGTTGCCGGCGGCGTCTTCAGGATGAACGTGAAGCTCTTGTCGGCAAACGCGGTGATCACGACGGGAACCGGCAGACCCGGCTCCATCGATTGAGTCTGCGCGTTGAACGCCTTGCAGAACTCCATGATGTTCAGGCCACGCTGGCCCAGTGCCGGACCGACCGGCGGCGACGGATTGGCTTTACCTGCAGGGATCTGCAGTTTGATAAAGCCGATGATTTTCTTTGCCATTTCGACAACCTCGTTGGAACGCGAAGATGCTGCGTTCGGTGAGTAGTAACGCGCGTTCGCCCGATCGATCCAAGGCTACTGACGCTCCTCAACGGTCATGACGCGGACCGTAAGCGCGGAAAGACGGAGTGCTCGCGAACGAGCGATCCGTCGATATTCGATTACAACTTCTCGACCTGCCCGAATTCGAGCTCGACAGGCGTGGCGCGCCCGAAGATCGTGACCGACACGCGCACGCGTGACTTCTCGTAGTTCACTTCCTCGACCGTGCCATTGAAGTCCGTGAACGGGCCTTCCTTGACGCGAACCATTTCGCCGACCTCGAACAATGTCTTGGGGCGCGGTTTTTCGACGCCCTCTTGCATCTGCGACATGATCTTTTCAACTTCGCGCGGCGAAATCGGGCTCGGCCGATTGCGCGCGCCGCCCACGAAGCCCGTGACCTTTGCCGTGTTTTTCACGAGGTGCCACGTTTCGTCGGTCATTTCCATCTCGACGAGCACGTAGCCCGGAAAGAAGCGCCGCTCGGTGACCGACTTATGACCACCCTTCACTTCGACCACTTCTTCCGTAGGCACGAGAATCTGGCCAAACTTGTCTTGCATGCCGGCGCGCTCGATGCGCTCCTGAAGCGCGCGCTGCACGCTCTTCTCCATACCGGAGTAGGCATGCACGACGTACCAACGTTTACCGCTCGGAGATGCCGGAGTATCGCCACTCATATCATTTCCAACCCAGAATCACCGAGAAAATGACCCACTCGATGGACTTATCGCTGATCCAAAGGAGCACCGCCATGACGAGCACGAAGCCGAACACGACAAGCGTGGTCTGCGACGCTTCTTTGCGAGTCGGCCAGACCACCTTGCGGACTTCCTTGTAGGAATCCTTGGCGAACGCGATAAAACCCTTACCGGGGGAGGAGAGGAGACCGACCACAACACCCGCGACCACGCCAACCAACAGGGCTGCGCCGCGCACATACCATTCCTGGCCGCTGAGCCAGAAGAATCCTACGAACCCGGCCACGACCAGCAGTACGCCCGCGATAAGTATCAGTTTGTCGCTGGATGTATCCACAACTTCGACGGAAGGATTCGCCATAACACCTTAACGCGCGCATGACGCGCTGAAATTTTGGCAGGGGCAGAGGGAATCGAACCCCCAACCTTCGGTTTTGGAGACCGACGCTCTGCCAGTTGAGCTATACCCCTAAACCAGTTGGGGTTGGCTATGACACCAACCCCGAAACCACAGACCACCGAGACTTGCTGGCTTACTCGATGATCTTCGCAACGACACCTGCGCCGACGGTACGACCGCCTTCGCGGATGGCGAAGCGCAGGCCTTCTTCCATGGCGATCGGCGCGATCAGCTTGACCGTGATCGCCACGTTATCGCCCGGCATCACCATTTCCTTGTCCTTCGGCAACTCGATCGAGCCCGTCACGTCCGTCGTACGGAAGTAGAACTGCGGACGGTAGTTGTTGAAGAACGGCGTGTGACGACCGCCTTCGTCCTTGCTCAGCACGTACACCTCGGCCGTGAAGTGCGTGTGCGGCGTGATCGAACCCGGCTTGGCCAACACCTGGCCGCGCTCCACGTCTTCGCGCTTCGTGCCGCGCAGCAAGATCCCGACGTTATCGCCCGCCTGACCTTGGTCCAGCAGCTTGCGGAACATCTCCACGCCCGTGCACGTCGTCTTCACCGTCGGCTTGATACCGACGATTTCGATTTCCTCGCCAACCTTGACCACGCCCCGCTCGACGCGGCCCGTCACCACCGTGCCGCGACCCGAGATCGAGAACACGTCTTCCACCGGCATCAGGAACGCACCGTCCACCGCACGCTCCGGCGTCGGAATGTACGTGTCCAGCGCATCGGCCAGGTTCATGATCGCCACTTCACCGAGCTCGCCCTTGTCGCCTTCGAGCGCCAGCTTGGCCGAACCCTTGATGATCGGCGTGTCGTCGCCCGGGAAGTCGTACTTCGACAGCAGCTCGCGCACTTCCATTTCCACCAGCTCGAGCAGCTCAGCGTCGTCCACCATGTCGCACTTGTTCAGGAACACGATGATGTACGGCACACCGACCTGACGCGCCAGCAGAATGTGCTCACGCGTTTGCGGCATCGGGCCGTCAGCGGCCGAGCACACCAGGATCGCGCCGTCCATCTGCGCGGCGCCCGTGATCATGTTCTTCACGTAGTCCGCGTGGCCCGGGCAATCGACGTGCGCATAGTGACGGTTCGCCGTCTCGTACTCCACGTGCGCCGTGTTGATCGTGATGCCGCGCGCCTTTTCTTCCGGCGCCGCGTCGATCTGGTCGTACGCCTTTGCCTCGCCGCCGAACTTCGCCGTCAGCACCGTCGTGATTGCCGCCGTTAGCGTGGTCTTGCCGTGATCCACGTGACCGATCGTGCCGACGTTCACGTGCGGCTTGGTCCGTTCAAACTTACCCTTGGCCATTTTCGACTCCTAAGAGGATTTTCCGTATGTTGCGCCGCACGCAAACAAACACTGACATCGCTGGTGCCCATGGGCAGGATCGAACTGCCGACCTCTCCCTTACCAAGGGAGTGCTCTACCACTGAGCCACATGGGCGCTACTTCTTGGCATTGGAGCGGGTGAAGGGAATCGAACCCTCGTCGTAAGCTTGGAAGGCTTCTGCTCTACCATTGAGCTACACCCGCTAAGGCTTCACGATCGTGCCTTCACGATTCCTGCTCTTCACTACTGCTCGCAGCTTGCATTCTGGTGGAGGAGGTTGGATTCGAACCAACGTAGGCGTAAGCCAACAGATTTACAGTCTGCCCCCTTTAGCCACTCGGGCACCCCTCCGCAGAGAACGGGTGATTATGATGGCAATGGCGCGCAAAGTCAAGGCCTGCGCCGGTACCAAGCCAATCAACGCTCTCATTTAATAATGGGTGCCGACCGCGGCCGGGCGCCCAAAGCAAAAACCCCCGGCTGCGCGATGGCGAGCCGGGGGTTTTCATGCACGTTGCGTGGGTCAGAGTGGGCACTGAGGTGCGCACACTCTGCCTGGCAGAGGGAGCCTGACGATTACCTACTTTCACACGGGCAATCCGCACTATCATCGGCGTGGAGTCGTTTCACGGTCCTGTTCGGGATGGGAAGGGGTGGGGCCGACTCGCTATGGTCATCAGGCATGACT
>NZ_DASXWY010000012.1:0-34122 GCF_036503415.1 Trinickia sp.
GCATTCTTGACGGTGTCGGACGACACGGACAGTTGGAAGCACTTGCGGTCCGTATCGAGCGTGAGGGCCTTCCAAGGCAATGCGAGCAGCTTGTCGCCGATGCCGAGGAAGCCGCCCACGGACATCACGGCGTACGCAATGCGTCCCGTGTAGACGTCGAGCATGATCTCTTTGATCTTGCCGGCTTCGTTACCGTCGGAGCACATGACCTTGTCGCCTTCCAGGGTGCTGGCCGCCATCACATAGGGCCCCGGACCTTCGGCCGTTTCGCTGCCTTTGCCGACGATGCGCGTTTCACCTCTGCTGCCTAGTGGATCGGTTGAGATGGGCATAACTTTCTCCATTCTGTTAATCGAATCGATGTGCGGGCCGGCGCTCAGTGTTGCCGGCTGATTGCCTTCGATACCGCGGCCGGGCTGTCGTAATCCTTATCGGGCAGGTTATCGATCAGCTCGACGATCTCGCGATCGGCATGGTGGGATCGCGCCACTTCGGCAAGGTGCGCGCGGGTCGTCGGGTAGTCGACGCCGGCGAGCGCCTTTTGAATCTCGACTGGCGATGGTTGTCCCGAATGCCGCTGATGCTGCGAATGCGCTGGATGTTGCGCCATGTACGCCTCCTTGTGCGCGGGTTGGACATATCCGGTATCCAGCAACCGCCGTTCCATGAAACGCTGGACGCGCGACGCGGCGGGGCTCGGGGAGGCCATGAAAAACCTGCACCGGCGCTGCACACATTGCCGGACTGGGAGACGCGCGACGGGCGGCTGTCCGGGGCCGATAGGTACATGCGTTGCTGCACTCCTATGATCAGTCCGCTTACTGCCTTGCGAGGAAAACCCCCATGCAACGAGACCCGAGGCTCGATCGGTTGGCGATCGACACTATTCGCACGCTGGCCATGGATGCAGTGCAAAAGGCGAACTCCGGACACCCCGGCACGCCGATGGCGCTCGCGCCGGTCATGTACGAGCTCTGGCAGCACCATCTGCGCTACGACCCTCAAAAGCCGTTGTGGCCCAACCGCGATCGGTTCGTGCTGTCGGTAGGACATGCATCGATGCTGCTCTATGCGACGCTGCATCTCGCCGGCGTGAAGGCTGTCGACGACGAGGGCCAGGCGACCGACGATCCCGCTGTTTCGCTCCAGGACATCGAGCACTTTCGGCAATTGGACAGCAAAACGCCGGGACATCCCGAGTATCGAATGACGACCGGCGTCGAAACGACGACGGGGCCGCTCGGCCAAGGTCTCGGCAATAGCGTCGGCATGGCGATAGCGGGACGCTGGTTTGCCGCGCGTTTCAACCGCGACGACCTCGATCTTTTCGACTACCGGGTCTATGCGCTGGCCGGCGATGGCGACATGATGGAAGGTGTTTCTCACGAGGCGGCATCATTGGCCGGTCACCTGCGGCTCGGCAATCTGATTTGGATCTATGACAGCAATGGCATCACCATCGAAGGCCACACGGACCTTGCCTACAGCGACGATGTGGAAACGCGGTTTCGCGGCTACGGATGGCATACGCTGCATGTCGACGACGCCAATGACACGGCTGCATTCGACGCCGCATTGACGCAGGCAGAATCGACGAACGACGCTCCGACGCTGATCGTGGTCAAGAGCGTCATCGCCTGGGGGGCGCCGAACAAGCAGGATACCGCCGCGGCGCACGGCGAGGCCTTGGGTGCCGAGGAAGTCGCACTGGCAAAACGCGCTTATGGCTGGCCGGAAGACAAGCAGTTCTACGTGCCGCCCGGTGTGCGCGAACGGTTTGCGCAGGGCGTCGGCGCCCGCGGCGAGGCTTCGCGGCGCGAATGGGAGCAGCGCCGCGAAGCCTATGCGCAACGCTATCCGGACCTCGCTCGCGAGCTCTCGCAAATCGAAGCGCATACGTTGCCGGACGGGTGGGATGCCGATATTCCGACGTTCGACCCCGATACGAAAGGCGCTGCGACGCGCGAATCGTCCGGTAAAGTCCTCAATGCCATCGCGGCGCGCGTCCCGTGGATCATCGGCGGCGCCGCCGACCTGGCGCCTTCGACGAAAACGCTGCTCAAGTTCGAAGGCGCGGGCAGCCTCAGTCGCGACGATCCGGGTGGGCGCAATCTGCATTTCGGCGTGCGGGAACATGCGATGGGGGCGGTCTGTAACGGCCTCGCGCTTTCGAACCTGAGGCCGTTCGCTGCAACGTTCCTCATCTTCAGCGACTACATGAAGCCGCCGATCAGGTTGGCGGCGATCATGGAGGTACCGGTCGTCTACGTATTCACCCACGATTCGATCGGACTGGGCGAGGACGGCCCCACACATCAACCGGTGGAGCAACTCGCCTCGTTGCGCGGCATTCCGGGGCTGACCGTGCTGCGCCCCGCCGATGCGAACGAGGTCAGCGAAGCCTGGCGGATTGCGCTGTCGCAACCGTACCGCCCCACCGCGCTCGTCTTGTCGCGCCAGCCGTTGCCGACTTTCGACCGGACGCGCTACGCGCCGGCGGACGGTGTACGGCGCGGCGCCTATGTGCTCGCCGATCCGCCCGATGCGAGCGCCCCGCAGGTGCTGCTGCTCGCCACGGGCAGCGAGGTATCGGTATGCATCGAAACGTACGAGCGGCTGACACGCGAAGGCATTGCGGCGCGCGTCGTCTCGATGCCGTCATGGGATATCTTCGAGCGGCAGGACGAGGCCTATCGCGACAGTGTGCTGCCGCCTGAAGTGGAAGCGCGTGTGGCGGTCGAACAGGCAGCGACGCTCGGTTGGGACAGATACGTGGGGCGCACGGGCGCTCGAATCGGGATGCATACGTTTGGCGCATCCGCCCCGATGCAGGACCTTCAACGCAAATTCGGGTTCACGCCCGAATGCGTTTACGACGCCGCCAAGCGGCAGCTCGCACGTACGGTCGCGACGAGGGGCCTGCACGGGGAAAGCTGAGCTGCCGGGGCAATCGAGTTAAGGTTTAGAGGCGCGTCCGCACGGACGCGCCGGTTCGACGCCGGGGCCCGACGCATCGCGCGCCGGGCCTCCGGGAACTCATGCGTCACTCATGACCCTGATCCGGCGGGCTCTGAGGCGTCTTCGGACCATATGTGCCGTTGGTCGTGTCCGGGGTCTGTTCGTCGGTGCTGCGCGGTTGCATCGTCGAGTTGCTGCCCGCGCCCATGCCCGTCGTGCCAGGCGAACCGTAGCCGCCCCGGTCCCGGTTGCTTCGCATGTGTTGACGCTTGGACGGCGTATTGAGCGTGCTGCCGTCCGGCGAGGCGCCCGCACCCGGGCCGCCCACCGCGCCGGTCGAGTTGCCGCCCGCGCCGCCGCCCGTGCCCGCCGGGCCGCCGCCGGCTGCTTGAGCGTACACGCCGCTCGCGCATGCGATGGCGAGCGCCGAAGCAAGTAAGGTCTTCGTCGTGGATTTCATCGTGATTCCTCCATCGAAAGGTTTTTCCTATGCGCGTCGGATTTCGCACGCATGGGAAGACCCGCAAGCACCATGCCTCGAAGCGCTTCCGACGTACCCGGGAACGCCCATTGCAGCGCACCGACGACAGCGCAAGCTTGCAATTTTGCGTGTCCGGGCATGGATAGGCCGCTATGATCGCCGTAACCGAAACTGACGACGCTGTTCGAGTGGATACGTGAGAGACCCCGCTGCCGCCCGCGCCAGGCTCAAGCGGCGCATTGCCGGCGACCTGTGGCAGGCCGTCTGGCGTTACCGGAAAGAGACGCTCGGCGCCACCGCGCTGATGATCGCGGCGAAGCTCGCGGGCGTATCGGTCCCGCTGGCACTGCGCTCGCTCGTCGACGATCTCGGCCACCGCACGCCGCTCGCGCTCATTCCCGTTTTCCTGGTGCTCGCGTACGCGCTGCTGCGCTTTTTAGGCGACGCATTCGGCGAGGCGAGGGACGTCGTTTTCAGCACCGTCACTCAGCACACGGTGGCCTCGCTCGCCGAGCGCACGTTTGCGCGCCTGCATCGCCTCGGCGCCCGCTTCCATGCCAAACGCGAGACGGGCTCCATCGTGCGCGACGTGCAGAAAGGAACCGATGGCATCGGCTACCTGCTTGGCGTCGGCTTGTTCACGATCCTGCCGGCGTTGATCGAGATTGCCAGCATCATCGGCATCATGGTGCTGAACTTCACCGCGACGTTCATCTGGATCATTGCGGGTACGCTGGTGGCGTACTCGACCTACACGATGATCTTCACGCGCCGGCGCATGACCGTGCAGCGCGAGGTCAACCGGCTCGAGTCGGCGGCGGACAGTCGCCTCGTCGACAGCATGCTCAACTATGACACGGTGAAGTATTTTGCCGCCGAGGAGGTCGAGACCGAGCGGTACCGTGGCGTCCTCGCGGGGTGGGTGCTCGCACGCCTGCGTAATCAGCGCGCACTCACGGCACTGCACCTCGGCCAGAGTGCGATCGTCTGTCTCGGGATCGCGGCCACGATGCTGCTCGCCGTGCAGTATGTGGCGGCGGCGCGGATGACCGTGGGCGATCTCGTGCTCGTGAACGCATATATCGTGCAGGTCTGCATGCCGCTGAACACGCTGGGCTTCGTCTTCCGCGAAACCAACGACGCACTCGTCAACGTAGAGCGCATGTTCGCGGTGCTCGCGGGCGACGAGCACGGCGAACATGCGGACGAGCTGGAGGATCGCGATGCGTCCGGCGCGCAACCGATCGTCGTGGGCGCTGGCGAGATCGTGTTCGACCATGTCGACTTCGGCTATGACCCCGCGCGGCAGATCCTGCACGAGGTCAGTTTTCGGGCGACACCGGGCCGCACGCTCGCTGTGGTCGGGGGCAGCGGGTCCGGGAAGTCGACGCTGGTGCGGCTGCTCTTTCGCCTTTACGCGCCGGCCCGCGGGCGCATTTCCATCGACGGCCAGGATGTGGCGAACGTGACGCGCCGCACGCTCAGGGAGGCGATCGGCATCGTGCCGCAGGACACGGTGCTCTTTAACGAGACCATCGCTTACAACATCGGCTATGGGCGGGCGAGGGCGACCCGTGCCGATATCGTGCGCGCTGCGCGTGCGGCCCAGCTCGACGAGTTCGTCGAACGGCTGCCCGATCATTACGACACGCGAGTCGGTGAACGCGGCCTGAGGCTGTCCGGCGGCGAACGCCAACGCATCGCCATCGCGCGCGCATTCTTGAAGGACCCGCCCATCATCGTCTTCGACGAAGCCACGTCCGCGCTCGACACGCGCTCCGAGCGCGCGATCCAGAACGAGTTCCGTCGCCTATCCGAGGGGCGCACGTCGATCGTGATCGCCCATCGGCTTTCGACGATCGTCGATGCCGACAAGATTCTCGTGATGGAGCACGGACGCATCGTCGAACAAGGCACGCACAACGAACTGCTCGGGCGGCGCGACGGCGTCTACGCCCGCATGTG
Source organism: Trinickia sp. (assembly GCF_036503415.1). GTDB lineage: Bacteria > Pseudomonadota > Gammaproteobacteria > Burkholderiales > Burkholderiaceae > Trinickia. The sequence goes on from NZ_DASXWY010000012.1 coordinate 5,405, forward strand.
GGCGTTGCAGCGCGAACAGGGCGAGCTCGAACACGCGCAGCGCAAGCTTGCCGCGCACCCGCTGCCGATCGGCGAGCTCGCCGCCGCGATTGCGGCACGCGTCGCCACAAAGGCGGCTGCACGCGGTGTCGCGTTCGAGACCGACGTCGCCGATGCGACGCTGCCCGTCACCGGCGAGATCGAGGAGATCGAGCACGCGGTGGCGATGTTGTGTGCCAACGAGATCGAGCATGCGTCCGCCGGCGAACGCGTCGTGTTGCGCGCGCAACGCATGGAGAACGTCGTCTGGCTCGTGGTGCTCGGTGCCCACGCGGAGCCCGCGCCGCTGACGGACGAGCAGGCCATGGAGGCCGAGCGTGTGCTCGGGGACGCCGGCGGCACGTTCATGCCGAGGCCATTCGAGACGCGCGTGGCCTATGTCGCTGCATTGCCGCTCGTACCCGTCGTGCCGGCCGTCGCCCCTTGGGTCCTGACAAAGCCGGACACGGAGCGCGCGCCAGGCCCGGCCGCCGGAGCACGCCGTCTGCTTCCGCTCGACGGTATCGCGGTGCTTGCGATCGACGATGACGAGGAGGCGCGCGACGCGCTCGAAGCCGCGCTCCTCGCGAACGGAGCGACGGTCGCGTTGGCCGGGACCGGCACCGATGCGCTTGCGCGGCTCGAGCGCACGGCGCCCTCGCAATGGCCGGGGGTCGTCGTATGCGATGTCACGTTGTCCGATGAGGACGGATGCGACGTGTTGTCGCGGATTCGCGAATTGGCCAGACGGCATACTGCGACGCCGCCGCCCGCCATTGCGCTGACGGGCCATGCCGACGGCGCGACGCGCGAGCGTACGCAGCGCGCCGGATTCGATGCGCATCTCGTCAAGCCCGTACAGATCGACGCGCTGGCCGAAGAGATTCAGCGGCTCGCTGCGAACGCCTGACGAAGACGTCGGTGCCTACTGAAGACCCATTGTCGTCGGTCAACTCGGCGTCACGCCCGACACCAGTCTTTCCCGGAAGTGCATGGCCGTCTTGCGCAATCCCGCGTCGAGCGTCGTCGTCGGTTCCCAGCCGATCAATGCGCGCGCCGCGGAAATGTCCGGCTGCCGATGCCACGGGTCGTCTATCGGCAGCGGCCGAAATGTAATCTCGCTCGACGAGTCCGTCGCGCGCAGCACGTGCCCGGCGAGCTCCAGCATCGTGACCTCGTGCGGGTTACCGAGGTTGACCGGATGGCACGTCCCGTCTGGCGCATCCATGAAGCGGATGAACGCATCGATCATGTCGTCGACGTAGCAAAGCGAGCGCGTTTGCGAGCCGTCGCCGTAGACCGTCAGAGGCTCGCCCGACAGCGCCTGAACCATGAAGTTCGAGACCACACGCCCGTCCGCCGGGTGCATGCGCGGACCGTACGTATTGAAGATGCGGGCGATGCGTATTTCGAGCCCGTACTGACGGTGATAGTCCGCGAAGAGCGTTTCCGCGCAGCGCTTGCCTTCGTCGTAGCAGGAGCGGGGGCCGATGGGGTTCACATGGCCCCAGTAGTCTTCCTTTTGAGGGTGTACGCGTGCATCGCCATAGACTTCGCTCGTCGACGCTTGAAAGATCTTCGCGCGTACGCGTTTTGCGAGCCCGAGCATGTTGATCGCGCCATGTACGCTGGTTTTCGTGGTGCGTACCGGATCGTATTGATAATGGACGGGCGACGCAGGACAGGCGAGGTTGTAGATTTCGTCGACCTCGACATACAGCGGAAACGTCACGTCGTGGCGCATCAATTCGAAGTTGGCGCGTGGCAACAGGTGCGCGACGTTTTCACGCGTGCCGGTAAAGAAGTTGTCCACGCAGAGCACGTCGTGGCCCGCGTCGACCAGTCGCTCGCACAGGTGCGAGCCGAGAAAGCCCGCACCGCCTGTCACGAGTATTCGCTTTCGATCGAGTTCCTTCACGTCTTTTCTCCGGTTAGGCGGTGACCTCGCGTAGCACGCGACACCAGTCTTCGACGAAGCGGCCGATGGAAAAGCGCTCGAGCGCGACGCGGCGCGCGCCGTCGCCGAGCCGCCTGGCTTCGCCGCGATCGCGCAGCAGGCACTGCATGTCTTGCACGAGCGAATCGACATCGGTCGAGATGAAGCCGCTCTCGCCATTTTTGATTACGGTGACGAGCTCGGTTGTCGCCAGCCCGACGATCGGCATGCCGATCGTCATCGCTTCGACGATCGCGAGCCCGAGGCTCGTCCAACGGATCGGGTTGAAGAAGAGCCGGTAGCGGGCGCAAAACGCGGCGAGATCGAGATTGCCGATTTCGCCGAGCCCGCCGGCGCTTTGCGCATCCATGCCGACGAGATCGAGCGGGACGCGCTCGGCCACGCTTCGGTAGATGTCGGCGCCGAGCCGGCGTCCGCGGCTCGCGAGATTGTTGATGACCACGATGCCGCGTTCGAGTTCGCCCGTATAACGGACACCCTCGGGCACGACGACGCCATGCTCGATGACCCGTGTCGGCGTATCGCCGCAATCCCACATCAGTCGATTGAACGGCGTCACGTGAACGATGAGCGTGCTCGGATCGTCGACCCAGTGCCGTTCGCAAAACGGATTGCGCTGGGGCGGATCGTGCTCGAGATAGATGCGCGGCAGCGCGCGCTGGGCGTCGGACAACACCTCGAGGCGGTCCGTCTCCCAGTGCTCGCGATGCTGATACAACACAACATCGAATTCGCGTGCGGCAACCTCCTGTGCGTCGACCTCATGAACGTTGTCACCCCAGGGCAACACGCCTGTTCTCCCGGCATGGCCCGGCGGATTGCCGGGGCGCGTGACGAGCCAGAAATCGTGAGGTGCTTGCGTCAGGTAATAGAGATAGTTGCCGTGCACGTGCCAGGTCAGCACACGCAGTCTGCGCTCAGTTCGCATGCCTTTCCTCCCTCGCGGGTGTACCGCGCATGTGCAGCACGCCGGGCGCGCCCCGGCGCGTGCGCATGCGATGCGCCAGTTGAGCGAGCGCCTCGCTCACGACGCTCTCGACGCTGACGTTGCGCGCGCACTCGTGCTCGTACGGACACTCGCGAAACGCGCAGGGGCGGCATGGTGGATAGTCGGCCAGCACATGATGAAGCGCGTGATCGAGCGGTGCCCAACGGCGCGTGTCGCTGCCCGAGGCGATGACCGTGCTTGGCGTGCACATGGCGGCCGCCAGATGCGAAATGCCCGTGTCGTTGCAGACGACGAGCCGCGCATGCGCGACGAGCGCGGCCAGTCCGCCAAGCGAGGTGGCGCCGGCGAGATGGAGCGCGGGAGCCGTCATGGCGCCCAGTACCGCCGCGGTGATGTTCGCTTCGTGCGACGTGCCCGTGATCGCGATTTGCCAGCCCTGTTCCGAGAGCGCATCGGCGACTTCGGCGAAGCGGGCGGCCGGCCATCGGCGCGACGGCAGCTGCGCCCCGGGATGCAGCAAGACGAGCCGCTCCGGCTCGATCCCGTGCAGTGCTTCAAGCGCGGCATACTCGGCGCGGTCCTGCGCGGTGAGCGGAAACCAGAGCGTATCGTCGGCCGCGGGAAGCCCGAGCGCCCGCACGAGGGCCAGGTATCGACGCGGCTCCGGTAGCGCGTCGGGCCATGCCAGGAGCCCGGGTGCGGGCGCTTCGTGCGGCTCGATGAAGCCCGCGCACGCTCTCGCGCCCAACTGGCCGACGATCGCATTGGCGGGGCCGCCGCTGCCATGCATCTGAATAGCCAGATCGAAGCGGCGCCGGCGCATGGCCGCAAAAAACGCCGGCAGGCCAGCCTCGCTTTCTTCCTGCTCGGGAAAGCCGGGTGCGCCCGGAAAGACGACGAGTTCGTCGACGAGCGAGCTGAAGCGCTCCACGAATTGCGTCGCCCAAGGCAGGCCGATCAGCGTGATATAGGCCTGCGGCCAGGCAGCGCGCAGCGCGCGCAGCGCAGGCACGGCGCACAACATGTCGCCCAATTGGAGCGCGCGGAATATCGCGACGCGGCTCGGCGCCGGAAAAATCGGCACGGCTGGCGCAGTGTCGTTCAGAGGAACCATGTTCGGTAGCTCAAGGCGCCGCGAAGACGCCAGTAGATCGATAGGAACGGAATCAGCGCCGATGTCGCGGCCATTTCGGCGATATGTGGCCAGGCGCGAGAGCGCCCCTGCATACGAAGGGCGAAAAACCGCGTCGTCAGCGCAAGCCAGATCAGCGCGGCACCGCAGGCGGCCCACGGCGCACCGGCCGCTGCGCAGCCCAGCGCGACGAGCGCTGCCGCCACCGTGGCGTAATAGTCGATGGGCGGCCTGGCGGCGATGCGGCGCTTGTACAAATCGCGATGCTTGTTGTAAAGAAGCGCCTCGAATCGGCTCTTCTTCTGCTGCGCGAGGCTGACACCCCAGCGTGCCGGGCGCACCGGATGCAGCACGAGCGCATCGGTTGCCTGAACGATGCGCGCTCCGATGGAAAGCAGCGCAAATTGCAGGTCGGAGTCCTCGCGCCATGCCGACGTGAAGCGCTCGTCGAATCCCCCGACGGCAACGAGTGCGTCGCGACGCACGAATGCGTTGGCGGTGGCGAATTCGGCTCGTTCGAGCCCGCTCGCATCGGCTTCGTAGTCGGTCGGCTGAGGCGGCAGTGGCACGACGATCTTGCCGGCCGCGGCGCCCACACCGTCGGTCAGCGCGGCGAGGCCGCGTTCGAGCCAGTGCGCGTCGGGTATCGTGTCGTCGTCGGTAAAAGCAACGACCGGCGCACGCGCATGTCGCCAACCCGCGTTTCGCGCGGCGGCCGGACCTTGTGTCGCGCGAATCGGCAGGTAGTCGATGTGCAAGCTGCGTTCGCTCTGCGCGCGCGCGAAGCGCTGCGTCAGCTCGAAGGTGGCGTCATCCGGACCGTCGTCGCAGACGACGATCTCGTAGCGGTACGGCGCCAGGGTCTGATGCGTGAGCGTATTCAGGCACCGTTCGAGCAGATCGGGTCGCCGCCAGGTGGGCACCACCACCGATATCTCGGGCATCGACGCGGCGAGGCCGGGAGGCGCCACGACGCGCGATGCGGCGTGGGCTTGCGGATCGCGCACGTTCACCCGGCCCTCCCGCTCGCAGCATCCTTGGCCTTCGTGATCAGAAACGGTCCGATCACGAGTGCGTCGAGCGGAGACGTCCAGAACGACTCGAGCGCGTCGCGCGGCGAATTGACCATCGGCTCCCCGCGCGTGTTGAACGACGTATTGACGAGAATCGGCACGCCCGTGCGTGCGTGAAACGCCGCGAGCAGGTCGTAGTAGAGGGGATGCTGCGTTCGGTTGATCGTCTGGATGCGGGCGGTGCCGTCGACATGACGGACCGCTGGAATCCGCTCGGCGCGATCGGGCCGGACATCGAAGATGAACAACATGAAAGGTGCCTTGCGTGCGCCGACGAACCAGTCGGCCGCATGCTCTTCCATCACGACCGGCGCGACGGGGCGGAAATCTTCGCGATCCTTGATCTCGTTGAGTTTTGCCTGCATGCCGGGATCGATCGGCGACGCGAGAATCGAGCGTGCGCCGAGCGCCCGCGGCCCGAACTCGGTACGGCCCTGGTACCAGCCGATGACGTTGCCGGCCGCCAACAAGTCCGCCGTCTCGCCGGCGATATCGGTCAAGCGCCTGAACGGCAGTTTCGACCAACGTAAAAACGCCTCGATTTCAGCATCGGAATAAGCGGGGCCCAAGTAGGCATGATCCATCGTCCACCGGCGTTCGTGGTCGCCCTGGCGGCTGCGCTCGCGCGAGTCGATCCAGAGCGCCGCGCCCAGTGCCGTGCCCGCGTCGCCCGCGGCCGGCTGCACCCAGACCTCCTCGAACGGGCCGTGATCGCGGATGAACGAATTCATCACGCAATTGAGCGCAACGCCTCCGGCCATGGCGAGGCGAGGCAGACCGGTGCGCTCATGCAGCCACTGCGCCAACTGCAGCACCGTCTCTTGCAACACGCACTGCAACGATGCCGCGATGTCGTAGTGACGGGCCTCGAGCGGTCCGCCCCGTTCGCGCGGCGCACCGAAGCGTTCGACGAGACGTGGCGCTTCGACGGTATAGCTGCCATCGCCGCGATAACGGACGATTTCACGGAACACGTCGGCATGGACCGGCTTGCCGAACGCGGCGAGCGCCATGACCTTGTACTCGTCGGAGGAGTGCAAAAAGCCGAGCCAGTCGGTCACGGCCTCGTAGAGCAGCCCGAGCGAATGCGGCAGCTCGACTTGCTTGATACGTTTGTATTGCCCGCCGACGTATTGGCCGAGGCTCGTCGTTACGCCTTCGCCGCGGCCGTCCATCGTGAGCACGGCCGTATCGCCACCCGGCGCGGCGAGAAACGCGCTGGCCTCATGGGCGAGATGGTGTTCGACGTAGTGCCAGGCGAAGCGATGGCCGCCCTTGGCTGCCCGGAAACGTTTGGCCAGGTGGTGCGGCGCGCCGTCGATGAGTTGTGCCCGCGCGTTGACGATGTAGCTCAGAAAGAGCGGATCCCATGGCGACGTACTCGGATCGCCCGGTTGCTCCAAACCGGGTTCGAGCGGCAGCGCGATCGAGGCGCGGCCGGCGCGCGTTGCCGCGGGCATGATCGGCAGGAGCGCCGGATCGTAGGAATAGGCCACATGATCCACGTCGGCCAGCGAGATGCCGGCTTCCTTCAAGCAATAATCGATCGCATCGAATGGCAGTTGCCAGGTCGAGAACGGTACTGGACGCTTCCCATGCTTCACATGAGTGAAGCGTTCGTCTTCTGCGGCGGCAAGCACTGTCCCGTCGCGCACGATCACCGCGGCGCTGTCGTGATAAACGGCATTGATTCCCAGAGTATGCATGGCTGTCACTCGTCAATCGTCAAAAATCCGATGACACACGTTCGGGGGGAGGGGGAGTCGCTATCGACCGAACGGCATCAGGGGCGAGCATCGAAGCAGTGCGTCTGGCCGCGAGCTCGAGTGCGGCCGCGGCGACCTCGGCGGCCGGCACGCCGAGCAGGCAGGCATGATGGCCTTTCGGGCAGACGCTGCGATAACACCAGCGGCAGTCGACGTCGCGAAAGAGCACACGGTGTTCGGTTTGCCACGGCGTATGCTGCGGGTTGGTCAGTGCGTACAGATCCACGACGGGCGTGCCGAGCGCCGAGGCGAGATGGACGGGGCCGCTGTTATTGCTGACGAGCACGGCAGCGCGCTCGACCAGTGCACCGAGTTCGCCGATATTCAGTTGTCCTGAAAGATCGTGCAGGCGCGTCAGCGCCGCGGGGCCTGCAGCCGAAATGACCGACCGGATCAGTTCGCGTTCGTCGGCGCTGCCGGTCAGCAGGATCGGCAGTGCGCTCATGCGTGCCAGCCGCGCTACCGCTTCGCCGTAGCGTTCCGGCGGATAGCGGCGCGACGCGGCGCTCGCACCTGGGTGAACGACGAACCACGGGCCGCGTGCCGCGATGCCGCGCGCCGCGAGCCGGCGCGTGAGCGTGCGTCGTGCCTGGGCACTCACGTCGAAGCGCATGCGCGTATCGCCGCAGCTCGCGCCGACCTGAGCGACCAATTGCAACTGTCGTTCCGCTTCGTGCCGCACGCCGTGTTGCGGCTCCGTTTCGCAGACCCAGTCGGTCAGGAGGCCATACGGGTTCTCGCGGCAATGCGCCAGCAGCCGCGGTATGCCCGCCAGGTAGCAGAGCATCGCGGCCGGCAGCGGATTCTGGCTGTAGACGGTGAAGATCGCCGCCGCGTCGAAGTGGCGCGCGCGCAGCGCGTCCACCATCGCGAGATCGGGCTCGGGATCGAGCGTGTCCTTGCAGCCGTGCCACGGCGCATCGTAGCCGAGCACTTCGTCGACATCGCCGAGGAACGGCGCGAGCCCCGCGTTCGCCTTCGATGTCAGCAGCGTCAGATGCCGCCCCGGCACAGCCGCGCGCAAAGCGTGCAGAGCGGGCGTCGTCATCAGCACGTCGCCCATGCGATCGAGGCGCACGCAGAGAATGCGCTTGACCTCGGGGCCCCAGCGCGACGCGGTCGATTCGCGCGCATGCGCGTGCGCTGACGAGGGAGCCACCGAAAACGGCAGTGCGTTCATCCTGCGGCCCTCGCTGGCTCGATGGAGGCATGCGCCCGGGAGTGTTGTTGCTGAAGCGAATCGACGATGGCAAGCGCCGCTTCGCGCATGTCGTGCACACACAGCGTCGGCCGCCGCAGCGGGCCATCGCGCCATTCGGTCTCGTGGCCGTTGTCGATCAATACCGTTCGGCAGCCGGCCCGCGTGCCCGCTTCGACGTCATCGAGGATGTCGCCGACGAACCAGCTCGCACTGAGATCGAGACCGTGCTCGCGCGCGGCGCGCAGCAAAAGTCCGGGCGCCGGCTTGCGACAGGTGCAGGGGCCGGCATAAGGGGCGACGTGGCCGTGCGGATGATGAGGGCACCAGTAGGCGCCGGCGAGCACGGCGCCGCACGAGGCGAACATATCGCGCAGATGAGCTTGCATCGTATCGAGTGCACTGTGAGGAAAACGTCCGAGCGCGACACCGCCTTGATTGCTGACGACGACGAGCGTCACGCCGTGCGCCGCGAAAAGCCGCAGCGCGTCGGCCGCGCCGGGTGCAAACCGCATCGACGCGGGATCGACGTTATAAGGCACGTCTTCGAGCAACGTGCCGTCCTTGTCGAGCAATACTGCGGGCTTGAGCATGGCGGCGTCATGCTCAAACGCGGCCCGCGGCTGCGCGTGCGCCGCGTTGCTGCTTCTTCGCCCGTTCGCGGCGCAGATCCGTTACCGGGAGGTCTGCCGGGATGCGCGCCACGCGGCGATAGACGGCTTCGAGTTGGGCCGCGACGTGAGCCCACGTGAACTCGCGGTGAGCGCGAGCGAGCCCCGCTTCGCCCATGCGTGCGCCGAGCGTCGGATCGGCGGCGAGCTGGGCGAGCCGTTCGGCCAGCGCCATCGGGTCGCGCGGCGGCACGAGAAAGCCGGTTTCGGAATCGACGACCGAATAGCGGATACCGCCCACGTCCGCGCCGATCACCGGACGCGCGCATGCCATCGCTTCCAGTGGCGTGATGCCGAACGGCTCGTACCATGGCGTCGTCACGAACACATCGGCCGCGCCATAGTACTGACGCAGCTGGGCTCGCCCGCGCCGCCCGACGAACGTCACGTGCTCGGCCACGCCGCACTCCGCGGCCACGCCACGCAGGCGCGCGATTTCGGGTGTGGCGATTTCGTTGGGAAGATCGGCGTTGCCCCCCACGACGTACAGGTGAGCATCGACATCCCTGCGTTTGCGCAACAGCGCCAGGGCGCGAACGACATTGTCGATGCCCTTGCGTCGCACGATCCTGCCCAGCTGCAACACGGCGAACTGGTCATTCGGCCAGCCGAGGATCTTGCGCGCGAGCTCGCGCTCCATTGGCGCGAACTCGGCGGTATCGAAGCCGCAGGGGACGATCTCCACGCGTGACGGATCGACCGCATAGTGTTCGCGAAGGTCCGCGGCATCCTGCGGGCATTCGGCGATGACGACGTCGCTCTCCCGCACGAGTTGCGCTTCGATCGCAAAGCGCTCGTCGGGAAAGCCGTCGTCGGCGCCCTGATGGAGCCTGCGCACTTTGCCGAGCGCGTGGAACGTCATGACGAGCGGGATGCGCTGCGCGTGTTTCGCTTTGAGCGCCGCCAGACCCGACATGAAGAAATTGGCGTGAATCACGTCGTAAGGCCTCGATTCTCGTCGGCAAAAGCCGAGCAGAAAGTCGGCGAAGGCCGGCATATAGGGGAGGAGCGCTTCCTTCGGCATTTGCGTCGGCGGACCGGCCGGCACGTGGATCACCCGCACGCCGTCCATGTCCGAAATAGCAGGCAGCAAGGCGCGATCGCGCCGTGTGAACACATCGACGTCGTGCCCGGCACGCCGAAGTTGTCGAGCGACGTTGGCGACATAGATGTTTTGGCCGCCGCTGTCGACCCCGCCCGCGATGGCGAGCGGAGAGGCATGTTCACTGACCAGTGCGATTTTCATGTGGTGTCCTTCATACGGAGACGGTGCAGGGCATTTCGCCGATGGCCTCCCTGGCAGGTACACACGCGAGGCCGTCTCCCGCCCCCGAGCATGCCCTGTGCCAATCGCATCCGGTCAAAGCTTCAGAAGCGCTGGTCAAGCGGCGCATCGCTTCTGTGTTCTTTACTCAACGAACGGCCACCGCCGCTCTTACCGGAACGATGTAATTAGGACGCACCTTTGCCGGCCGCCGCTTGGCGGGAATCGCTGGAGCACTTCTTGCTGCCGCGATGTCGTTCCCAGCCGGAACCGCAATGAGCGAGAGCCGAGATGAACGACCGAATCTCCGTAGTCGTGTTGACCCACAACCGCCTGCCCGAAGTGACGCGCACGGTGTCGCATCTGCTTTCGCTACCCGAAGCGCCGCCCGTCATCGTGGCGGACAACGGTTCGACGGACGGCACGGCGACCGCGCTGCGCGAGCGCTTTCCCGACGTCCAGGTGATCGAGTGCGGCGCCAACCTCGGCGCGGCGGGGCGCAATCGTGCCGCGAAGCTCGCAAGAACGGACTACATCGCCTTCAGCGACGACGACACGGAATGGCAACCCGGTGCGCTCGACGAAGCGGTTCGCATACTCGATTCAGCGCCGCGCGTGGCGGTGATTTCGGGGCGTGTGCTCGTCGGCGAATCGCGCGAGCTCGATCCGACCTGCGCGCGCATGCGGGCAAGCCCGCTCGATCGGGCCGGCTTGCCCGGACCGGCGCTCGTGGGTTATATGGCCGGGGCCTGTGTATTCCGCGCGGCAGTGTTCCGGAAAGTGGGCGGGTACGAGCCGCGGCTTTTCATCGGCGGCGAGGAAGCGCTCGTTGCGCTGGATGTGCTCGATGCAGGCCACGCGATTGTCTATTGCGATGCCGTCGTGACCGTGCACCGGCCATCGGCTGCGCGTGACGCACCGTTGCGCCGGCGCATGCTCGCGCGCAACGCGGCGCTCGTGGCATGGCTGCGCCTGCCGCGCGGCGAAGCGTTGACGGCGAGCTTGCGCGCACTCGCCGCACTACGAGCAGGCGAACGCAATTTCCTCAGACATGCTGCCGCCTTGCTGCGCGATATCGGATGGGCTATGCGCAGGCGCCGTGCGGTGGGCGCCGCCGTCATGCGAATGTGCGAGCAGGTGCGGCAGGCCGAGCTGGCGGCGTTCGGCCGACGGGAGGCGCTTCAGCGGCTGCGGTCGGCGCGCCGATACACGCTGCGCGCGAGCGATAAACGCCAATAGCGCTCGGGTTCGACGAGATCGTTCGGATGGGCGTCGCCGAGCGCGCGCAGCTGGCTTCGATAGGCTCGCACGCTGCGCCATTTTTGCGCGGCGGCGCGCGCGCTTCGGACGGGCATGAGAATCTCGTCGGTGGCGGGTGTCGTCAGGATTCCCCTCGACGCGAGGGAACCGCGGCGCTCGAGCGCAATACGCCCGATGTGCCGATAGATCGCTTCCTCGTATGCGATGAGCGGGGCAACCTTCGCCGAGTCGAGCAATGCGCAGCAGGCGTCGGCAACGAGTACGTGGTCGGAATGATAGAGGCCGATCGGCGCGACGAAGGCGAGATGGCCACTTCGTTGCCATGCCTCGTCAAGCGCCGCGCTCACGGTCTCGATTGCCGGCCTTTGGCGGTATTGGCTGTCGGTAAACGCCAGCCGGATCGGCCGGGCATCGAGCAATGCGAGCGCGCGATCGTCTTCGCGCCTGCGCGCTTCCAATGCGGCGTCCGAATCGGCAAAGCCCGAGGCCTGGTCCCATGGTGTCGATAGAGCGGGCCGCGGTGCGCCCGCGAATACGGTGCAGACGATCGAGCCCGGGTGCATCGCGAGCAGCATGCCGCAGCTGAAAACGGCATCGTCGAGATGGGGCGAAACGACGAAAAGCGGCGAGGGACTCATGCGGCGGGAGAGGCGAGCCGGCGGTGGCAACGCAGGCTTGCGCCGCAAGGAAAATGCCCGCCGTTCCTGCTCAGGCCGCCAGGGCTTGGCGGATGGCGGATGCCAGATCGCCCGCCTGGAACTTGGCCACGTACCCCGTCGCACCCGCGTTCTTGACGTGCGCCTCGTTGGCCGTGCCCGTCAGCGACGAGTGAATGATGACGGGGATGTCGCAAGTGCGTTCGTCGGCCTTGATCTGCCGTGTCAGCATGAACCCGTCCATTTCCGGCATTTCGAGGTCGGTCAGCACCAGCGCGATCTTGTCGCGTGCGCGCACGCCTTCGTCCTGCGCTTCGCGGGAGATCTTGCTGAGAATGTCCCACGCCTCCTGACCCGTCTTGGCGATGATGTATTCGGCGCCGAGCGCGGCCAGGCTTTGCTCGATCAGCTTGCGGGCGAAACCGGAATCGTCGGCCGCCAGAATCTTCGCTCCGGCTTTGACCGTCACGGCTGCGCCGACTTCCTGCGGGTCGACGCTCGGATGCTGCGCCGGAAACACGTCGCGCAGCACCTGCTCGACGTCGACCACCTGCGCGAGCCGGGAGTCGCCGGTATTGCCGTCGATGCGGGCGATGCTCGTGACCGAGCTGCCGCCTGCCGACGCTTCGGCCGAAAGGACCTGATTCCATTCGAGGCGGACGATGTCGTCCACTTCCTCGACCGCGAACGCCTGCGTCGAGCGGGCGAATTCGGTGACGAGCAGGATGTTGAGGCCCCGTGTCGGGTTGCATCCCATGAGCCGCGGCAGATCGATCACAGGGATGATCTGGCCGCGGATATCGACCGCGCCGAGTACGTGAACGGACGAACCGGCGATCGGCGTCACGGCCGGCATCGTCATGATCTCGCGCACCTTGAATACGTTGATGCCGTAGAGCTCGTGCGGATCGCCTTCGTCGCCGGAGGCCGCGCCGAGCCGGAATAGCAGGAGTTCGAACTTGTTCGAGCTGGTCAGATTGGTGCGTTCGTCGATCGAGTGATGATCTGCGGCCATTGAGGCATTCCTCGAGGTTGGACCTGTCGGTACAAGGGTTGCGGCCCCGATTCCGGGCGCGCGTGGGCGCGCCGGGGGCTTACCAGCTTGATAACGGCCGTGAGCGCCGAAAATTGATAGACCCCCGCGTTTGCCCTAGGGAAACTCGTTTTCGTCGGGGTTGGGCGCCGCAACGCGTCGATGGCCCGTGCGCTTCAAACGCGGCGCGTCAATTGCCCGCGCGCCCGTTCGCGTTCGTCGGGGCTGAGCGCCGCAAGGAAATCGAAATGACCGGAGATCAGCGTCGCAATCGGCACGCCATCGCGAAAGACGATGCGGTTCCCCGCGAGCGCAGGGATCTTGTCGCCCGGCAAGATGGTACCGACGAGGTTGAGCGGGTCCGCGCCGCTCACGCAGACCAACGTGCCGTCGCCCGGACGCTTTCGGGTTTCGCGCAAGACCGGAATCGCTTCGGGCAAGGCGAATTGTTCGCCCGACAGCCCGTTGACGAACCTGCCGCCGCGTACTTCGCCGCGCCCCTCCAGACGGTGGAAGGTACGCAGCAGCTCGCGCCAGCGCGGCAGCCACGACGGCTCGCGCTCGAGCAGCTGCCAGCAGACGACGCCATAACGTCGCAGCAATGTCATGGCGACATGTTCGAGTACGTCCGCCGATGCGGCGCTCGAGTGCCGTGCATCGCCGATACCGGCGGGCGCATCCGCGGCCGCGGTCTCTCCGACGGGTGGCCGCCTGATCAACGCCCAGCGCCCGGCATCCGCCATGCCGCCGATGAACGCCCCGTGTCGCGCGCCGCGCCGAGGCCCATGGCGCGCGGTGCGCTGGCGTGCCGCGGCCGGCTGCAGCAGCGCGCGCAGTCCCGCGAAGCTGTCGGCATTGACGAGGCCGGCTGCGACCAGTTCGCCGAGGGCCGCTTCGAGCTCGATGGGCAGCGAGCGCGTCTCGTGAAGCTGCTCGTCGAAAAACATCGCTCCGTGTCGCGCGAGTGCTTCGAAGACGGCGCGGGCGCGGGCAGACAACGCATCGGCGGGAGGCGGCTCGCTCAGCGCCTGCCAGAGCGGCAGGTGGCGGCGAGCGAGCAGCACGATCGGCGTCGAGCGCACAGGTGTACTCGATACGCGGGCGGACGCTTGCGCGAGCCGGGCCCATACGAGCCGGCCCGAGCGGCATAGCGCGTCGAGCGACGTACCCGTGTAGTCGCGAATCCGGCCGGGCAGGATGTCTTCTTCCCACGCGGCGGCGGGCGCCTCGAAGCCTTCGAGTTGCTCGAGCGTGGCCGCGAGCGCGTCGGACCCCATACCGCGGGCGTCGGGCGCAACGCGCTGCCATTCGAACAGAAACCGCATGAAATCGGCACGCTCGACAGGCTCGATCTCGCGACGCAAACGCCGAATCGTATAGCGATGAATCCGTGCGAGTAGATGTCGCTCGCACCATTCGTCTGTGTTCGCGCCCGGTGAAAAGCGGCCGCGCATGACGTAGCCTTGTGCTTCGAGCGCGACGAGCGCCCCGGCAACGGTCGAGGCGGGCAGTGCAAGCGGGCGCGCCAGTTGAGCAACGGTGGAGGGCGGCAGGGCGCTCAGACGCGACCGGACGATCTCGACGAGCGCGTCGGCAGCCGACCCGCCCACATCGAACTGCGCCGGAACGACGAGGCGCGGCTCATACACAGCGTCGGGATAGACCGCGCGAAAAGCGGCAAGCCGCTCGAGCGGCATCCATAGCGCGTCGTCTTGCGCGATCTGCATACGGGTTGCGCGCCCCGAGCGCGCCAACTCCGCGAGCCACGCGGCCCACCCGTCGTTCGACCGAACTTCGCTTTCGCTCGCGCACGCGAGCGTCATCAACGCCTCGTGCATCTCGTCGGCGTTTCGCACGCTGGGCCATGCTTCCTGGCGCACCGTATCGATCGCTTGCGCATCGAGCGCGCCGAGATCGTTGGCGCTGTCGGGCTCGCTGAAACGGCGCGAGAGTACCGCTTGAGTACGGCGCTCTTCGAGCGGAGCGTCGTCGAGGAATGCGTAGGGCCGGGCATTGAGAATTTCGGCGGCGAGCGGAGAGGGCGCCGCGAGCTCGCGCGTCACGAGCGAGACTCTGCCGCTTTCGATTCGACGCAGCAACGCAACCCAGCCGTCGCAATCCATCGCTTCATGCAGGCAGTCGTCGATCGTCTGATCGACAAGCGGATGATTCGGCAGTTCGCGCTCGCCGGCGATGTTCTCGAGGCACGCCACTTGATCGGGGAAGACGGCCGCCAGCAAATCCTCGCTTTTCATGCGCTGCAATTGAGGTGCCGTCTTGCGCCCGCCCGTGAAGCGCGGCAACGCCAGCGAAGTCGTCGCGTTCCAGCGCCAGCGTACGTTGAATAGCGGTGCGTCGAGCAGAGCCTGAGTCAGAACATGCTCGGCCGTATTCGAATGCACATAGCGCCAGACTTCGTCGAGCGGAAAACTATGGGCGCTCGTGAGCGAGAGGACGATGGCGTCCTCGGTTGCCGCGGCTTGCAGCTCGAAGTTGAACGTGCGGCAAAAGCGCTTGCGCAAGGCGAGCCCCCACGCGCGATTGATCCGGCTGCCGAACGGCGAATGGATGACGAGCTGCGCGCCCCCCGATTCGTCGAAGAATCGCTCCATCACGACGGTGTCCTGCGTGGGCAATGTGGTCAGTGCGGCGCGGGCGCGGGCCAGATACTCGACGATCTGCCGCGCGGCGCTCTCGCTCACGTTCAGCTCGCGCATGAGCGTTTTCACTGCTTCATCCACAAGCGTGGGCACCACGGACGATTGCGTCGTATCGTCAGGAGACCTCAGTAACGCATCGATGCGCGCGCGTAGGCGCGAAACGGCGGCGGACAGTTCGTCGCTGCGCCCGGGGGCCTCGCCGAGCCAGAACGGGATGTTCGGAGCTTGCCCCGCCGCATCGACGACGCGCACGCGTCCGGCTTCGACACGAAGGATGCGATAGGCGGTGTTGCCGAGCTGGAAGATATCGCCGGCGAGGCTTTCGACGGCGAAGTCTTCGTTGACTGTGCCGATATTGATGCCTTGCGGCTCGAGCAGCACCGCATAGTCGGCGTTATCGGGAATGGTGCCGCCCGAAGTGACGGCAGTGAGCTTGCCGCCGCGGCGCGCACGCAGCGTGCCGCTCACGATGTCGCGATGCACGTACGCACCGCGCGGCCCATGACGGCTCGTGTAGCCTTCGGCCAGCATGCGCAGCACGGCGTCGAAGCGTTCGCGCGTGAGCGTTGCATACGGCGCGGCATGGCGATAGCACTCGAAAAGCGCATCCTCGCTCCATTCCTCGCAGGCCACCTCCGCCACGATCTGCTGGGCGAGCACGTCGAGCGGCGCACGCGGAACGACGAGCGCATCGAGTTCGCCGCGCCGCGTGCAATCGACGAGGGCGGCGCACTCGACCAGATCGTCGCGCGAAGTCGGAAAAAGGCGGCCTTTCGGCATGCCGCCGACATGGTGTCCCGAGCGGCCCACGCGTTGCAGGAAAGGCGCGATGGCACGGGGCGAGCCGAGCTGACACACGAGATCGACGTCGCCGATATCGATGCCGAGCTCGAGCGAGGCGGTGGCGACCAGCACACGCAGGGCACCCCGCTTCAGCCGCGATTCGGCATCGAGCCGGTGTTCCTTGGCCATGCTGCCGTGATGCGCCGCGACCGCATCCTTGCCGAGCCGCTCCGTCAGATGACGCGCTGCGCGCTCGGCCATGCGGCGGGTATTGACGAAGACGAGCGTCGTGGCATGCGCCGCCGCGAGCTCGGCGAGTCTGTCGTAGACACGGTCCCAGACCTCGTTGGCCATGACGGCTTCGAGCGGGACGGGCGGCAACTCGAGCGCGAGATCGCGCGGGCGGTTGTGGCCCACGTCGACGATCGCGCACTGCGCATGCGGGCCCTGCCCGACCAGAAACTGCGCGACGGTCTCGATCGGCTTTTGCGTGGCGGACAGCCCGATGCGCGGCAGACGACGCTTGCAGAGCGCGTCGAGCCGTTCCAGCGAGAGCGCCAGATGGCTGCCGCGCTTGGTGGCGGCGACAGCGTGGATTTCATCGACGATGACCGTGCGCGTCGTGGCGAGCATTCGGCGGCCCGAGTCGGACGAGAGCAGCACGTAGAGCGATTCGGGCGTCGTGACGAGGATGTGCGGGGCCCGCTGCCGTTGCGCCGAGCGTTCGCGTTGCGTCGTGTCGCCCGTGCGGACCGCCGTGCGGATATCGACGGGCGGCAGCCCGAGCCGGGCCAGTTCTTCCGCGATACCGGCCAGGGGCCGCTCGAGATTGGCATGGATGTCGTTCGACAGCGCCTTGAGCGGCGAGACGTAGACGACGAGCGTTGCGTCCGGCAGCGCGCCGCCCGCGGCGAGCCCGTCGCGCACGAGTTCATCGAGTGCCCATAGAAAAGCCGTCAGCGTTTTGCCCGAGCCGGTCGGTGCGGCGACAAGCGTCGAGCGGCCGCGCCGGATAGGCGGCCATGCACGGCACTGTGCCTCGGTGGGCGCATCGAACGTGCGCTCGAACCACGCGGCGACCGCGGGGTGGAATTCGGCGAGCGCCTCGTGAGCGAGAGAGGGCGTCATGACGTCGATATGTGGGGCTTGCGCTGAACTTTCAAGCCGGCGTATCCGCTCCGGTTCGCCGGTTCGCGAACAGATCGCGGTAAGCCGCAAACGTCGACAGATACGCGAGCGGCGCAAGCACGATGAGGCCGATGCCGAGTGTGACCAGCGCGGCGCCGGCCAGGCCCGCGATGAATACCCCATACACGAGCGCCGCCAGCGGATTGCGCCAGGTCGCGACCGCGCTGGCTTTGAGCGCATCCAGCGGCGGCATGCGTTCGAGCACGATCAGCGCCGGCGCGAGCCAAAGCGTGAGCGCGGCGCCGATGACGGCTACCGCATAGAGTAGCGCGGCGAGCCACGGCGCGCTTGCACTTGCGGCACCGGGCGTGGCGAGTGCGAGCGCATTGAACGATGCTGCCATGCGGCTTGTGGCGAAATCGCAGACGAGCGCGGCTGCCAGTGCGACGAGGCTGGCGGCAAAGAGCGGCTGAGCGTGACGGCGAATGCCGTTGAACGCATCGGCCACGCGTACGGTTCCGAGCGTGCGGCAGTTTTCGGCCGCGGCGCACATGCCGCCGGCCCATAAAACGGTGAATACGGGCGTGAGATCGCTGATCACCGGAATCATGCTGAGCAAAACCGTGACGACGAGGTCGATTGCGCCAAGCGCGACCCATACTGCGGGCCGCACGCGGAACAGCGCCCATCCCTCCACGATCCATTGCGAGCCGTGGTGAGCGGAAACGGTGTGCGTGTACATGGATGATGGCTCCGAAAGGACAACGCCCAGATGACTGACGAGTGCCGATGCCGCGAATTATCCACCAGCAGGCCGCCAGTCACTTGCAGTGCTCGCGGCTCTTAGCCGGAGACCGTTTGCGTAAATGTCTGGTTCAAATAGTACTTTTTTTGCGACGGCGAGCCCCGGTTTCCCCCTCGTTCGCTGCGCGCGCTCGGTTTGCCCAGGCGATGCGTGGAAGGGTATCCGTTCGGCTATATATTCGGCGCGGCTTACGCGTGCGACACTGAAACCGTAGGATGGGCCGCCGGCGACGACGGCCGACCGACTGGATGCACTGGATGCCGACGCGCCAGTGTTATGACGAGGCATATGAATAGAGTGAATTTACGGGAGTGGTTAAAATGGCGCCGTGCGTGACTGAGCTTAGGGGCCGAAAAATGGGAACGAGCTACGAGAAGGACGTGGTGGCATGGGCCAGCGAACAGGCGGCGTTGTTGCGCGCGGGCAAGCTCTCGGCCATCGACGCGGAACATATCGCGGAGGAAATCGAGGACGTGGGTAAAAGCGAACAACGTGAATTGGCGAGCCGCATGGCGGTACTGCTGGCCCACCTCCTCAAGTGGCAGTTCCAGCCCGATCGCAGAGGGGCAAGCTGGACGCGGACCATCGACGCGCAACGGGCGGACATTGCATACGCTCTCTCGGACGCGCCGAGCCTGAAGCCTCGCCTCGAGGACGAGGCGTTCATGCGAGTCGTGTGGAAAAAGGCTCTCGCTCAAGCTGTCAACGAAACCAACATCGATGTGTTTCCAGGGGCGTGCCCTTGGTCAGTCGAGCAGGTGCTCGATGAGCGATTCCTGCCCGAGTGATATGGAAGCAATCGGTTGGATTTGAACCAGCACGCCAGCCTTCGGGCTGGCTTTTTTACGGCCGTTGCGGGGCGCGGTAAGCCGGCTGCCTCCTTAGCCGCTGTTCGGCACTCCTCTCTTTTCTTCTTCTGTCGTTGCCCGGCCGATACAATCGGCGTGCGGCGCTTTCGCATCACTTCTCATTTTTGAGCCTGCTCCAAGCCGTCAACTGCCGCCACGGAATGCGACTACGAAACTTCGTCGTTTCGCAAACCATTTCCGCGTGATATAAGCGCGTGCATACGATGATTTACAAGGAGGGGACTTCATGAGCTCAATCAGCCGCATCAAGGCCACCGCAGCAGGGTGGAGTGTCGTTGCGCTGGCAACGGCATCGCTCGGCCTGATGGAAAGCGTACCGGCCGTCGCCAAGACCGGTACGACGAAACCCGTATTGACGGCATCGGCCATGGCGGTCGCGGATGAGTTCAGCGCCGATGCGGCCGAACAGATCTTCAAGGAAGGCGGCAACGCCGTCGATGCGGCGGTGGCGATCGCCTTCACCCTGGCCGTGACTTATCCCGAGGCAGGCAACATCGGCGGTGGCGGGTTCATGACGCTCTTCGTCAACGGCAAGCCGTACTTCCTCGATTACCGCGAGCGGGCCCCGCTGGCGGCGACGAAGAACATGTACCTCGACAAGGACGGCAACGTCATCAAGGGCATGAGTCTCGTCGGCCCGCGCGCCGTCGGCGTGCCTGGCACGGTGGAGGGAATGTGGGAGGCGCAAAGGCGCTTTGGCCGACTGAAATGGAAGCAGGTCCTCGCTCCGGCCATCCACTACGCGCGCGACGGCTTCGAGGTCAGCGATCAATTGCAGGAGCGTCGGGATAATGCGGCGAAGGACTTCGGCGATAAAACGAACTTCGGCAAATATTTCGGCGGGCTGAATACCGGCGTCACGTTCAAGCAGCCGGAACTCGCTGCGACGCTCACGCGCATCGCCGAGAAAGGCGCGAAAGAGTTCTACGACGGCAAGACGGCCGATCTGATCGCGGCCTCGATGAAAGCGGACGGCGGCCTCATCACGAAACGCGACCTGCAGCAATACAAGGCAGTATGGCGCCAGCCGGTGCAAGCCGACTGGAACGGCTATCACGTGATTACGGCGCCGCCGCCGAGCTCGGGCGGGATCGGGCTCGTGCAGTTGCTGAAGATGAAGGCCGATTTGAAGGACAAGTTCGAGGGCGTGCCGCTCAATTCGGCGAAGTACATTCACCTCGTCGCGGAAATCGAAAAGCGTGTCTTCGCCGATCGCGCGCAATATCTCGGCGATCCCGATTTCTTCAAGGTGCCCGTTGCGCAGTTGATCTCCGACGATTACATCGCCAAGCGCGCGGCCGAGGTCGATCCGGACAAGCCATCGGACACGAAGAGCGTGCAGCCGGGCCTCGGCACCTCGATGCCGGAGAAAGCGGAGACGACCCACTTCTCCGTGATCGACAAATGGGGCAACGCCGTATCGAACACTTACACGATCAACGGTTACTTCGGATCGGGCGTCGTGGCGGACGGCACGGGCATTCTGTTGAACGACGAGATGGACGACTTCTCCGCCAAGCCCGGCGTGGCGAATATGTTCGGCGTGGTCGGCAGCGATGCGAATTCGATCGAGCCGAAAAAGCGTCCGTTATCGTCGATGTCGCCGACGATCCTGACGAAGGACGGCAAAGTGGCGCTCGTCATTGGCACACCGGGCGGCTCGCGCATCTTCACGTCCATCTTCCAGGTCGTCAGCAACGTCTACGACTTCAAGATGCCGTTGCCCGATGCCGTTGCGGCGATGCGCTTTCACCACCAGTTGCTGCCGCCCAACACGATCTTCTGGGAGCCGTACAAGCCGATCGAGGGCGAACTCGCGAAGCAATTGCAGGACATGGGCTATGTCTTGCAGAAGCAGGGCTTCAACGGCGACATCCAGGCCATCGAGATCAACGGCGATACGCCGGAGCCGGCGGCCGATCCGCGCGGACGCGGCGTCACGAGGATCGTTCAATAGAGGCGCTATCGTAGGCCGCGCGCCCCCCGAGGGCGCGCGGCCAATCGAACATTATCGGCATCGCGACTGGAATAGGAACGGTGCTTGCTCGTTCGACCATGTGAAGCAAAGGTCTGATGAACGAGCGATGGCAATTCATATCGGCATTTCCGGCTGGCGCTACGAGGGTTGGCGCGGCGTCTTCTATCCGAAAGGATTGCGCCAGGCGAGCGAACTCGCGTACGCATCGCGAGCCGTCGATACGATCGAAATCAACGGCTCGCACTACTCCTTACAGACGATAGACAGCTATCGGAGCTGGCATGATGCCGTGCCCGAGGATTTCGTATTCAGCGTGAAAGGGCCACGCTACCTCACGCATATGCTGCGTTTTCGCGACGAGTCGGCCCTGCCCGCGATCGCGAATTTCTTCGCCTCCGGCGTGCTCGCCCTCGAAGACAAGCTCGGCCCGTTTCTCTGGCAGTTTCCGCCGAATTTCCCATTCGAGGCGACACGGCTCGAGCGGTTTCTCGCGCTGCTCCCTCCAACGGTGGAAGATGCCGTAACGCTTGCGAAACGACACGATGCGCGCGTGAAGAAACCATGGTGCGAAACGCGACGGGCGGGGCAATTACGCCATGCGGTCGAAATCCGGCACCGCAGTTTTTGCACGCCCGAGTTTCCGGAAATACTGCGACGGCATGGCGTTGCGCTCGTCGTCTCCGACGCCGTGGCCGACTGGCCCTATACGGAAGACGTGACGGCCGATTTTCTCTATTTGCGCCTGCATGGCACCGAAACGCTATACAGCGGCGCTTACTCGGACGCCGCGCTCGAACGCTGGGCCAGACGTATCGCCACATGGGCACGCGGAAGCGAGCCGCGCGACGCAATACGTATTGCGAAGACACCCCTGACACGTACGCCGAGGGATATCTATTGCTACTTCGACAACGACCAGAAAGTGCAGGCGCCTTTCGACGCGCAGCGCCTGAAGCAGTGGCTCGGACGCGAAGGCGTCGCGCTCCGAAAGCGCGACGCCCCGCCGCCGCTGGCCGCGGCCGGCTCGGCGCGGCGCAAGCCGCGCTCCCATGCCGTGCAAGCTTCGCACGAGTAAAGTACAGTGCATGCAAAAGCGGTGGCCGCCACCGATACGATCGGCCGCGCCGGTAGCGCGGATCGGGCCGTGTTTGCCTTGATGAAGGAGCGAAAGCCGATGGGCTGCGATGTATCCCAGCTGCGGCAGGCCTTCGAAGAAGTCCGCCGATACAGCCTCGAACTGACCCGCCCGCTCTCGGCGGAGGATCAACAGGTTCAGTCCATGACGGACGCGAGCCCCACCAAATGGCATCTGGCCCACACGAGCTGGTTCTTCGAAACGGTGCTGCTCGCGCAGCACGTCCCGCGTTACCGGTTTTTCGATGAACGCTATCCGTTTCTCTTCAACTCGTATTACGAAGCGCTCGGGCCTCGCCACGAGCGGGCACAGCGTGGGATGCTCACTCGCCCGTCGCTCGACGAGGTGCATGCCTATCGCCGGCATGTGGATGAAGCAGTGCTGGCGGTGCTCGACGGCGCCGGGCCCGATTTGCTCGAGACGATCGAGCCGATCGTGACGCTTGGACTTCATCACGAACAGCAACACCAGGAACTGATCGTGACGGATGCCCTGCATGCGTTCTCGTGCAATCCTCTCATGCCGGCTTATCGGAACCCCGACGTGGGCGCGCCGCTTTGGCCGACGATGCATGCCGGGCCGATCGAATGGCTGTCCCGGCCAGGCGGCGTTGTCAGGATCGGTCACGAGGGCGGGGATTTTTGCTTTGATAACGAGGCACCCAGGCATGAAGTTTTGCTACGTCCCTACGAAATCGCGCATCGACTCGTCACATGCGGCGACTACACTGCCTTTATCGCGGACGGAGGTTACGAGCGGCCTGAACTCTGGCTCTCGGACGGATGGGCCATGGTGCAGCGCGAAGGGATGCACGCGCCGGCCTATTGGCGGCAGCGCGGGCAGGGCGCCGCATCGGATGCGGCGAGCGTGGACGAATGGCTCGTATTCGGGGTGGGCGGTCTCGAGCCGATGAAGGCCGAAACACCAGTGTCGCAGCTGAGCTTTTATGAAGCCGCGGCGTACGCCGAGTGGGCCGGCGCGAGATTGCCGACGGAGTTCGAATGGGAGGCAGCCTTCGATGCACCGGGCATCGACCAGATGATGGGCCACGTCTGGCAATGGACGCGCTCGTCATACGATCCTTATCCGGGCTTTCGCCCCGTGGCGGGCCTTGCAGCGGAATACAACGGCAAATTCATGGTGGGGCAACTCGTCTTGCGCGGCAGCAGTATCGCGACACCGCCGGGTCATGCCCGTCGCAGTTACCGAAACTTCTTTCCGCCGGCGGCGCGCTGGCAATTCTCTGGAGTACGCCTTGTTCGAGACATCTGACACGTCGGGGCTGACCGGCGCCGGCTCGGGCGCCGCGGCATTCGTCGGCGACATTCGGCAACCACGCGGTGCGAGCAACGCCTTCGAACGCGACCTCGTGGCCGGCTTGTCCGTGAAGCCGCGGCGTGTGGCACCGAAGTATTTCTACGATGCGGCCGGATCTGCGCTTTTCGATCGGATATGCGAATTGCCGGAGTACTACCCGACTCGGACGGAGTTCGCCATCCTCGAGCGCAATGCTCGTGCGATCGCGGAATGTATCGGCCCGCGCGCGGATATCGTCGAGTTCGGCGCAGGATCGCTCTCGAAGATCCGGCGCTTGCTCGATGCATTCGAGCCCGCGCATGCCCCGCGCCGTTTCTTTCCGATCGATATTTCAGCGGACCATCTCGAGGGTGCGGCGCGCAGACTTCATGCCGACTATCCATGGCTGCACGTACACCCGGTGGGAGCCGACTATATGCAGGAGGGCGCGCTCGGTGACCTGGAGGCCGCATCGGAGCGCCGTGTCGGGTTCTTTCCGGGCTCGACGATCGGCAACCTCGACCCGGACGAGGCGCGCGGCTTTCTACGTCGGGCGGCGCACCTGCTCCAAGGCGGCGGCCTCTTGATCGGTGTCGATCTCGTGAAGGACCCGGACGTCTTGCACCGCGCTTATAACGATCGGCAAGGCGTCACCGCCGCGTTCAATTTGAATTTGCTTCGGCGTGCCAACGAAGAGCTGGGAGCCGATTTCGAGTTGAGCCGTTTCGCGCATTACGCGTTTTACGAGCCGCGCCGACAGCGTATCGAAATGCATCTCGTGAGCCGTTGCGCGCAGACGGTCAGGCTCGGTCGACACGCCTTTGCGTTCGATCAGGGCGAGAGCATTCACACGGAGAACTCGCACAAGTTCACGATCGAGGGCTTCCGCGCGCTTGCGGTATCGACGGGATTCGAGCCGGGTCCCGTCTGGACAGACGAGGCCCGGCTTTTCAGCGTGCATTGGCTCGCCAGTCCGCCAGCACGAGCGAGCCGTTGATCGTCAATAACCGCCCCAACGGCGTTCGCGCCACTGGTGTTCGCGCCATTCATGCTCGCGCCATTCGCGGCGGCGCCACTCGCGCGCGCGCCAGTCGTCGCCGCGGTAATAGCCTACCGCCACGGGTGCCGCGTAGGCCGGTGCCGGGGGCGCCACGTAGACGGGTTGCGGAGCCACATATACCGGCGCGGGGATGCCGACGCCGATGGCCAGATCGACGTGCGCGGATGCCGCGCTCGAGACACCCAATACCGTCAGGCCGATCAATGCTCCCACGAGCTTCTTGTTCATCGCGCTACTCCTTGCACTCCATGTGCGTTGTTTTGACCACGGAGCCAGTGTAGGGGCCGCGCGCTGACACAGGTGAAAGCGGCTTGCGAGATCGGTAACGCTGCATTACGGGCCGCAAGCCTTGCCCAGAGCGGAGTTCGGGCCGCACAGCCCGACGAGCGCAGCGCAATCAGGAGTCTTCGGGGAACGCGGCGCGGCCCTGCGTGAGATCGCGCAACGTAGTGCGCGCGGCCTCGATTTCGCTCGCCGGCATCTGCATGGCGAGCCATACCTGCGCACCATGGCGGCTCTCGAGGAGCACGACGTCGTGCTGCTCCATCCACCGTCGCGCGCGTGCCTCGTCCGCATAGCTGAGCTCGACGGCCAACCGTGCCTGAGCGATGCGCTCGACACGTTGCGCCTCACCCAGCGCGGTGGCAATGGCATCGGTATAGGCACGCACGAGGCCGCCCGCGCCGAGCTTGACGCCGCCGTAGTAGCGAACGACGGCGCCGAGCACGCTATCGAGATCGTGATGGCGCAGGACTTCGAGAATCGGGCGGCCGGCCGTGCCGGACGGCTCTCCATCGTCCGACATGCCGGACTGCCCTCCGGCGAGCAGTGCCCAGCAAACGTGTGTGGCACCGGGATGCGCATCGCGCAACTGCCGCAGCGCCCCCATTGCCGCGTCCCGATCGGCGACGGGCAGCGCATGCGCGATGAAGCGGCTTTTGCGGATTTCGAGTTCGGCCGTGACCGGCGCGGCAAGTGTGAAGACGGGCAAATCGGTGGACGAAGAGAGCGGGATGCGCCAGTTTAACGCACCGGCCGGGAGGCGCTCGCCTGCCGCCGGCTGGCTGAACGGGCTTCGCGCGGACCCACGCGACTTATCCCCAGATATTGGGGGCAAACCTGTGTATAACCCGCCGGGAGTCCATGTAAGTGCTTGATGCGAAAGCATGTGGATCGCAGCGATACGAACCTGAGCAGGCTCGAACGATTCGCGCGGACTCGCGGCGATCGAGCCGGGATGCCCGATTTCGGACCGGCCGCCGCCCGACGATGGCATGATATGCGCCTTGGCCTTTTTCGTTCGCTCACCGCTCATCCCCAATATGTCTGACCTTATCGTTCACGGCGGCCTTCCGCTGCGCGGCGAAATCACGCCTTCGGCCAACAAGAACGCCGTTCTGCCGATTCTTTGCGCCACCTTGCTGACCGATGCGCCGTTGCGGCTCATCGGCGTGCCCGACATCACCGATGTCAGGAAAATTCTCGATATTTTTCGCACGCTAGGCAGCGAGGTCTCGATGGACTTCGCGACCGGGGTGCTCGAGCTCCATCATCGCGCGACCGTGTTCGACCCGAGTTGCCATCACCTGCCCGAGGAGATGCGCTCGTCGATCATGCTCGTGCCGCCGCTGCTTGCACGCTTTCGCGTGGCGCGCCTCGAAAACGACGTCAAGGGTTGCACGCTCGGTGTACGGGAGATAGATCCGCACGTCGAGGTGTTCGAACGTTTCGGCGCGCGCATCGAGCGCACGAACGGCTCGCTGATCGTACGCAGTGACGCCGCCATGCGCGCGAACGATCACTGGCTCGATTACGCCTCCGTGACGACGACCGAGAACTTCGTGCTCTGCGCCGCGGCCGCAGCGGGGACGTCGACGCTGGTCAATGCCGCATCCGAGCCGCACGTGCAGGAGTTTTGCCGGTTCATCGCGATGTTGGGCGTACCCATCGACGGTATCGGTACATCGCGGCTCGCCATCTCCGGTGGCTGCAAGCTCGGCGGCGGAGAGTTCCGATTCGACGAGGATTTCCACGAGATCGCCACGTTTCTCGCGCTGGGCGCGATCACGGGCGGCGATATCGCGGTCAAAAACAGTGCGCCCGAGCAGTTCCCGTTGATCGACAGGACGTTCGCCAAGTTCGGCATCGATGTCGTCCATCGCGATGGCTGGTCGCGCGCCCGGCGCGATGGGCCACTACGCGTGCGCACGCCGTTTACGCCCAACATCCTGACCAAGATCGAGGCGGCGCCATGGCCGTATCTGCCCGTAGATCTTCTGCCGATTTTCATTGCGCTCGGTGTGCGCGCGCAAGGCAGCGCCATGTTCTGGAATAAGGTGTATGACGGTGCAATGGGCTGGTCCGTCGAGCTATCGAAGTTCGGCGCGCACGTGTTTCTTTCGGACCCGCATCGGCTCATCACGTTCGGCGGTATCCCGCTCACGCCGGCCAAGGTGGAGAGCCCCTATATCATCCGCGTGGCCATCGCGCTTTTCATGGTGGCGGCCAGCATCGAAGGGCAATCGGTCATCAAGAACGCCCTGCCGATCCGGCGCGCGCATCCGCATTTCGTCGAGAACCTGCGCTCTGTCGGTGCCAACGTCGAATGGACGAGTACGGAGTAAAGCGATGCGCACCGGCACGCGTATCGCGTGCCGGCCGCTGTGCCCAGTGCGGGCAGTCGATCGCTTATTCGCTCACGCCTTTTTTCTTGGCGAGGGATTCGGCCATCTGATAATGCTTTTCGATTACGGGAAGCTCTTTTTGCGCGAATTTCTTGAGATCCGCGTTCTGCCCGCTCTCGATTTCCTTCTTGAAGGCGGCCACTGCTTCTTCGTGGCCCTTCACTCCGAGCTTGCTGATGTAGGCTCGATCGAACTCCTTACCCTTGAGCCCGCGTAGGGAATCGAGCAGCTCGGTGTCCGAGTTGTCCTTCGGGGCCGTCACATCGTGAGGCGCCGCTGCCTTGAGCTGCACCGTCATCTTCGTGTGGTCGTACATCATGTGACGTGCGAACGATTTCACATCCTTGTCGTTCGAATGCGATTGCGCGAGCTTGCCCGCGTCGATTTCGGTCGACGACGACTTCGTTGCCGCCTGTACGAAGTTGCGATCGGGTTCGGGTAGCGGATTGGCCGACGTTGTCGACGCGGCCTCGGTTTGCGCATTGCCGAGCCCGGGGATCAACAACGCGCAGCAGGCCAAAGCCAAGAACGAACGCTTCATAACGGCTCCTCGAATGATTGGGAATAAACCAGCCCGATGCCGACGAGGCGCTGGGCTGCGGTACGGATAAGGCACCGCAAACAACGTACCGCTTCTCACCGAAAGCACGTCCGCGCGGTGGGTTGCGGCTGCGCAGCATGCTTGCGTAAGACTTGCAATGCGATGAGCCGATGTTGCCGGAGCCTGGCAATCGAGCAAGGCAGCGCGCGCCTCGGCGCGGTCGAACGGGCCCGCCGCTTGCTCGACGGTCGGTGGAATCGACACAAGGAGGCGCTTGCGCTCGCCATGGATACGATGCCGCTCGTGCTCGGTTGGGAAGCTGTTGCGATCCGGCTCGTCTTTGCGCTCGGAACCGGGTTTATCTTTGGCTTCAATCGCAGCGAATCGGGAAAGACAGCCGGCCTGCGCACGACGATTCTCGTATGCCTTGCTTCCTGCATCGCGATGCTGCAAGTCAACGCTTTGCTGCCGCAGGCCGGAAAGCATCCGGACTCGTTTCCGACGCTCGACTTGATGCGTTTGCCGCTCGGTGTACTGACTGGCATGGGTTTCATCGGCGCGGGCGCGGTGATGCGCAAAGACGGACTCGTCACCGGAGTGACGACCGCGGCCACGTTGTGGTTCGTGACGATCGTCGGCTTATGTATCGGCGGCGGGCAATATCGGCTGGCGGTCAGCGCGATCGTACTGGGCGTGGCCGTTCTATGGGGACTGCACTACGTCGAACAGCGCATGCACCGCCGCAAGAGCGCGTGGCTCACCGTCGAGTACGGGGCGGGCAGCGAATGTCCGTCCCGGCTCG
>NZ_DASXWY010000013.1:0-15903 GCF_036503415.1 Trinickia sp.
CAACCCGTCTCGCGCAGGAAGCTCACCTGTTCCGGCGTCTCCACCCCTTCCGCGATGACGTGCATCTTCAACCGCTGCCCCAACGCGATAATCGCGGCAGCAATAGCCCTATCATTGGCGTCGTTGGGAAGCTCGCGCACGAACGACTGATCGATCTTCAACCTTGCCACCGGAAGATGCTTGAGCGCACTGAGGCTCGAATAACCGGTACCGAAGTCATCGATCGCGAGCTTCACGCCCATCCGTTCCAATTTCTCCATCGTCTCGATCGAGTGATCGAGGTTCTGCATCAACAGGCTCTCGGTCAACTCGAGCTCGAGATACTCCGGCGCCAACCCCGTATCGGCAAGTGCGCTGGACACAGCCTCCACCCATCCGGCCTGCATGAACTGCCGCGCCGAGACATTCACCGACATCGTGATCGGCGGCAGCCCCTGGTCCTGCCAGCGCCTGTTTTGCAGGCACGCCTCGCGCAGCACCCAATCCCCGATGGGAATGATCAGCCCGGATTCCTCCGCAAATGGAATGAACTGCGCGGGAAGGATCGTCCCATCGGTCGGATGATCCCACCTCAGTAAAGCCTCCACACCGAACATCCGGCCGCTTTTCGCATCGATTTGCGGCTGATAGGTCAACCGGAACTCGCCACGAGCCAGCGCTTCGCCCAATTGAGCCTGATGAACCAGCCGCTCGCGAATGTTGTGATTCATCTCGGCCGCATAGAGCTGATAATTATTCCGGCCCAGCTCCTTCGCGCGATACATCGCTGCATCGGCATTCTGCAAAAGCGTTGTGGCGGCGTCCCCATCAGCCGGGTACATCGCTACCCCCATGCTGCATGTCACGTGATAGGACTGTCCCGCGAGCTCGACGGGCTCCAGAATCGCCTCGCGCAGCCGTTTGACGGTGGTTTCGATGGCACGCACGTCGTTGCGATCGCAGTCGATGACGAGGACGAACTCGTCCCCACCGAGCCGCACCACGGTATCCGTCGAGCGCACGCTGTTCGCCATCCGCACCGCGGTTTCCCTGAGTAGATCGTCGCCTGCGCTATGCCCGAGGCTGTCGTTGATGAGCTTGAAGTTGTCGAGGTCGACGAAGACCACCGCCACGCTACGCTCATATCGCTGCGCTTGCAGCATCATCTGTTCGAGCCGATCCGACATCAGCGTGCGATTCGGCAGTCCGGTTAGCGCATCGTGCGTCGCCATATGGCGGATGCGTTTCTCCGAAGCGGTACGCTCGATCGCAATGCCGGCCAGACGGACGGCGAGCTCGGCCGCTTGCGATTTGCCGTCGATCGGCTCCGCGTCGCCGCTGACGAACAACGCGAGCGAGCCGACCGCGCGCCCATCATGGCCCAGGATCGGCAGCGCGCGGCAATGGGTAAAGGCCACGGCGGAGCCTGCGAGCGCAAGCGCGATGCGCGGTTCGCTGAGGCTCCGATTGACCGGCTCGCAAGAGTAGACGGGCAGGGTGACGGGGCTCGCGTCGGGGCCGATCGGCTCGCCATCGACGAGCGCGGCGAAAGCTGGCGGCAGGGTCGGTGCAGCGCCGAGCCGCACATGGGTGCCATCGTCGTCGCGCAGCACAATGGCGCCCGCGCAGCGCGAAATCTGCGATTGAAGCACCCGCACGATCGAATCGAGGACGTCCTCCAGCGGTGCGCTCGTCGCGATCATCTCGAGCACGCGAATCTGCTCGGCCCGTCGCACCTCCGCATGTTTGCGCGATGTGACGTCACGCACGATGGCAACGAGGCCGTCGTCCACACGCACCACTCTGCGATGCAACCAAAGACGCGCGCCGTTCTCGCGTGTTTGCATCCATTCGTGCTCTTCGAAGGTATCGCTACGATAAACGGCGGCGAATTCGTCGCGAATGCGTCGCGCGTCCGCGCCTGTGAACAGCGTCTCGGGCGATGTGCCCACAGCGTGCTCACGGCTTTTGCCGATGAGCTCGAGCCCGCGTCGATTGACCTCACGCAGCACGAAACTGAGCTCCATCGGCGTGCCAAGGGCGCGGGATCCATCATGCGGCATGCGCGAGACGAGGTCCCAGACGAAGAACGCATCGAGGCTCGCTTCGGACGCGACGAGGTATGTCTGCTCCAGCCGCCGCGTACGGCTGCGGCTCTTGGCGAGTTGCCGGCTCTTCAGGCTGAGAACCGCGGTCAGCATCAATACGAGCACGCTGACTACAGTCAGGGCACGCAACTGATTGCGGCGATCGCGCTGGTATCGCTCGAATTGTTCGGACTGCGAGAGACCGACTACCGCGATGAGCGGGAACCCGCGCAGCACGCGGATTTCGGTGAAACGTTTCGTTCCGGCATCCCAAGGCTGAACACCGAGCGATGCGCTCGATCGCGTACTGAGCGCCGACTGCGCAATGGTTTGCCCCCAGTCCACCGCGTCCCCGTGCTGCATGACGCGCATGGCGCCATCTTTGCCTAGCAATGCGAGCACGCCATTGCCGCCGATTCGCGCGAAGTCGTAACCGCTCGTGAAATACGATGGATCGACGGCGAGCATGACGATGCCGGCGAAACGCCCGGATACGTCTTCCAGTGGCCGGCTGAAGATGATCTCCGCGGCCCCGGAACGTGGGTTGCGTTGCGTGTGACCGACATAAAGCTGATCCGCGTTACCGCTTCTGCAGTGCAGAAAATACGGCTGCGCTGCCACGTTGGTGTTCGTGTCGCGCTGCGTGCTGGCGACGATATTGCCGCGCGCGTCGGTCATCGCCATGCGGAAGACGATGGGTGACGGCAGCATGGCGCGATCTTGCAGTTGCGAAAGCGCGGCATGGCCGGACATCGTGTACGCATAAGCGACGGTCTTCAAAGTCTGATCGATCGCTTCGAGGCTGCGAACGACCTGCGCCTCGTATGCGTCGGCCAACCCGCGCGCGAGCTGCGTCGCCGTTTGCGTCGTGGCCTCGCGCTCGTGCTCGAGCAAATGCAGCGCGCCGACCCAAGCCGAGCCGACCAGCAAGAGCGCGAAGAGCGGAAACAGAAAATAGTCTTCGGCTATCCGCCGGCGCAGGGACGCCACGATGCGGGCAGCGCGCGAGCCGGCGCGCTCGGGATGCGGCGCACCGTCACGGCGGATTTGAACGGAGGCGTTTTTCTTGCTCATGTCTTCGCCTGATGTCAGCGCAACACGAGCACGGCTTTCACGCTGGGATCGAGCTCCTGCTCGTCGATATAACCCAGTGCGTTCGGATGATCGGCTATGAACCGCTTGATCGTGGCCACGTCGTTGAACACGCGCGGGGGCTGCGCGCTGCCCGTGAAGATCAGCTTCGACCAGTAGGCGCGCAATTGCGCCGGCGATTTTCCGGTGACGATCTCATAGAATTCGCTGCGGTTGGCACCGGTGTCCGCTTGATCGAGCGGAATGGCTTCGGTGCCATCGGGCAATTGCGCCGTCCGTGCCAGATAGATATCGGCGACTTGGGATTTCGTCAGCGTCGTGACAGGGCTTTTGTGCGAAACGATGACGACGAGGTGAGCTTCGCATATCGGCGTCAGGCACAACCAACCGCACAAGCCGAAGAAGGCATTGAGCAGCAGGGCTCGCAACGGTCGGATTCTCGAGGCGTACATGGCTGGGCCTCAGAATACGAAATCGACCGCCGCGGTCACGACGTTCGCGCTCGGCCCCAGATGGAATCCCGGCCCGAAATTCGTGAACCACCCGGTGGAATTCGCCGGTGCCGAAACGTGGTCGTACTGCACTTTCAAGTCGAAGTTCTTGGCGAAATCCCAGCGCACGCCCGCCGACAGATCCCGCTCTCCGAAATTCATGTTCGGGACGGCTGTCGTATGGTCGAGCGAATGCGCTTGCGCATAGGTGACATAGGGCGTCACTCGAGCAATGCGCACGCCGGCCGTCGCATAGCCGCCGATGTATCCGGGCGAAAGGCCGGTGGCGGTTTGACGGGCGATCTCGGCTTGCACGAACCATTGGGACATATCGAGGCTCACCCCTGTCATGTAGACCGTGGTCGACGATAGTGGCCCAAAGGGCAACTGCAAATGCGCGTGCATATAGGCAACGCGCCAGGTAAGGGGGCCGCGCTCGATCGTATCGAAGAGCCCCAGCACGCCTGTCCCTCGGGCGCGGAACGGGCCCGGCGTGTGAAAAGTCGTGGTGCCGGCGATGACGCGAATCGTATCGGTCACGCTGCCGAAGTGCATGCGGTACGATGCGTCGATTCCGTCGCTGCTCGTCACGGGTTCGAGGTTATACAGCGCGCGCGGCACTCTGACCCACGGCAGGGCGTATCCGACTTCGCTGTAGTCCGCCGCCAGAAAATTCGGCATCTCGACGCGGCCCACGCGGACATTGAAATCAGGGGTGAACGCGTAATTGATGTTGGCCCAGACCAGCGTGGGCCGAAACCTCGACGCATAGTCTTCGCGTGCAACGACTTGCACCAGTGCGGAGATTTTTTTCGTCAAATGGGCTTGCAACTGCAGGCCGAGTTTCGAATCGTCTTCGAAATCGACATTGCGGCTGGCGCCGGCGCCGGAGGCCTGAAACTGGTTGGACGCGAAGTCCGCGGTGGACAGGCTCGAATGGGTGGCTGCGAAAGTGCCGAAACCGCTCAGGGCAAACATTGAAGGGTCGTCCTGCGCGAGCGCATCGGGCGCGCAGCAGGCTATTGCCGCGGCGCATATCAGAGACATCGATGCGAATCGAGCCCGTTTCAATGTCATGGAGTTTGCCTCCCGCCGGAAATTTCACAGGCTAGATGTCGCCGGCTTGCTTGACCTTCTCACCCTCGCTACATGCTGCCTAAGGCAGTTAGCTTGTTTACGGAACAAAGCGCGTAAACTTGAGTCCGCTGTTTCCCCAGGGTGCCCGGGGCGAGCGCCGGGGAGTCCGATGCATCGGGGGTGAGCGGCCCGGTCTCCTTGTTAAGATGCGCGTCAACTTGTCAAACCAGCCTTTCAACGAGGTTGATAGCCGTATGGGATCGATCGAGACATTCGAGGGTGACGATGCAACCGTCTTTCATGGCGATTGCCTCGACGCTTTGGGCAGCATTGCCGACGAGTCGATCGATCTGATCTTTGCGGACCCGCCGTACAACATCGGCAAGCAATTCGGCGAGTTCAGAGACGCCTGGCCTTCCGACAAGGCCTATGCTCAGTGGTGCTACGAGTGGCTCGATGCCTGCATCCGCAAGCTGAAGCCCACCGGCAGCCTCTATGTCATGACGAGCACGCAGGCGATGCCCTATCTCGACCTGTGGCTGCGCGAGCGCATTACGATCCTGTCGAGAATCGTCTGGCATTACGACAGCTCGGGCGTGCAAGCGAAGAAGCACTTCGGTTCGCTGTACGAACCGATCCTCTTTTGCGTCAAGGACGCCAAAAACTACACCTTCAACGTGGCCGATATCGAAGTCGAAGCGCGCACAGGCGCCGTGCGCAAGCTGATCGACTATCGAAAGGATGTCCCCACGCCGTACAAGACGACGAAAGTTCCGGGCAATACCTGGTACATGCCGCGCGTGCGGTACCGCATGCCGGAGTACGAAGCGCATCCGAGCCAGAAGCCCGAAGCGCTTCTCGAGCGCATCGTCAAAGCCAGCACGAACCCGGGAGACACTGTGCTCGATCCGTTCGGCGGCACGTTCACGACGTGCGTCGTCGCCAAACGGCTCGGACGTCGCTCCATTGGCATTGAACTCCAGGCCGATTACGTAAAAATAGGCCTCCGCCGGCTCGGTATCGCTACGCATTTCAATGGTGAGGCGCTGCGGCCTGTGGAGAAGACCTGCGTTCGCAGCAACCGTAATGGCGTAAAGGGCGGCGCAACCGCTGAGGACCCAACGGAGTCGTTCGACGCCAATGTGTGACTGAGCGCACCCCGGGCCTGCTCGGTACTACACTTAAGCACCCCACCTAAAGAAGCGCGCCACCCCCATGGCACACCTGTTCTTCGCCGCCTCGATTCAGCGCCATATTCCGCTGCCCGAGCGCGACATTGCGGCCGGCACGGTCGACGAAGCGCTGGCTGTCGTCTTCGCCGACGAACCGCGGCTGCGCGGGTATATTCTCGACGACCAGGGCGGACTGCGCCGGCATCTGGCCGTCTACGTCGACGGCAGGCCGGTGCGCGACCGCCGGCGCCTCTCGGATGCGGTCGGCGCGGAGAGCCGCATCTATGTCGTGCAAGCGCTATCGGGCGGCTGAGGCAGGCGGATAAAAACGGAGACAGACATCGTGAATCGAGATCGCTTGATCGTCGGGACCCGCAAAGGGCTGTTCGTTTTCGAAACGGACGGCGCCCGCCCCGGCCGATGGAAGCAAGCCGAGCATCATTTCGTGGGCGAACCGGTCAGCTCGGCGCTGGCCGATCCGCGCGACGGGACGCTTTACGCCGCGCTCAATCTCGGCCATTTCGGTGTGAAGCTGCATCGTCTGCCCGCCGGCGAGCGCGAATGGCAGCCCTGCAACACACCGGTTTATCCGCGGCAGCCCGAAGGCGCCGAGGCATCCGCATCGGCGCAAGCCGCGCAAATGGCTGGTCCGGACGATGGGCTCGCCGAGGCGGGTAGTGCTGCCTCGTCCGCGCTCAGCGAAGCCGTACCGCCTGTCCCGGAGCCACTTTGGTCGCTCGAACAAATCTGGACACTGGAGCCGGGTAGCCCCGACGAGCCGGGCACGCTCTGGGCCGGCACGATCCCGGGCGGGCTGTTTCGCTCGGACGATGGCGGCGAAAGCTGGACATTGAACCATGCGCTCTGGGACCGCCCGGAGCGTCGCGAGTGGATGGGGGGCGGTTATGACCACGCGGGCATCCATTCGGTGCTGATCGACCCGCGCGACAGCCGTCACGTGACGGTGGGCGTTTCATCGGGAGGCGTCTGGCAAACGGCCGACGGCGGTGCGACGTGGCGTGTCACGGCACAGGGGATGGAGGCCGACTATATGCCGCCCGAGCGGCGCGGCGAACCGAATGTTCAAGACCCGCACCGCGTCGTTCAGTGCAACGCCGCACCGAATGTCCTCTGGACGCAGCATCACTGCGGAATTTTTCGCTCGACCGATGGCGGCGAGCGCTGGACGCGCATCGAAGCGCAACCGTCGAGTTTCGGTTTCGCCGTGGCGGTGCACCCGCAAGACCCCGACACGGCGTGGTTCGTCCCGGCAGTGAAGGATGCCTGCCGTATTCCTGTGGATGGCGCCTTCGTCGTCACGCGCACACGCGATGGAGGCCGCACGTTCGAGCGCTTCTCCGAAGGCCTGCCACCGGCGCCCGCTTACGATCTGGTCTATCGGCACGGGCTGGCGATCGACACCCGGGGCACGAGGCTCGCGATGGGTTCGACGACGGGCGGGCTATGGACTTCCGACGACGCGGGCGAGACCTGGCACGAAGTCTCCGCGCACCTGCCGCCCGTCTATCACGTGAGCTTTGGCTAGAGATGCGCGCCACCTGCTGCAGGGCTTACGGCTCGACCAGCGTCAGCCCCGCCGCCGGCAACGGCAGCGCGGTTTTATAGCGCACCTGCTTGAGCGCAAAGCTCGACCGGATGTTCGACACACCGGGAATGGTCGTCAACCGCTCGATGATGAAGCGCTCCAACGCGCGCATATCGGGCATCACCACGCGCAATAGATAGTCGGCGTCCCCCGACATCAGATAACACTCCATGACCTCGGGCTGCTCGGAGATCGCCTGCTCGAACCGCCGCAGCGCATGTTCGACCTGCTTTTCGAGGCTGACCTGAATGAACACATTGATGCTCAGGCCAAGCGGCTCGGGATCGAGCAGCGTCACCTGTTGCTTGAACAGTCCGAGCTTTTCGAGCGCACGGACGCGATTGAAGCACGGCGTCGGCGACAGATTGACCGAGCGCGCCAACTCGGCATTCGTGATCCGCGCGTTCTGTTGCAGTTGGTTGAGGATGCCGATGTCGATGCGGTCGAGACGCCTCGTATTCGTGGTCATAGTCGAAACATTCCGGAATCGATCGATAAAACAGAATATTTACACTATCCGAAGAGGAATTCACAGTTAGAACAAACGCAAATTCTGCGCGA
This sequence comes from Trinickia sp., assembly GCF_036503415.1. Taxonomy (GTDB): domain Bacteria; phylum Pseudomonadota; class Gammaproteobacteria; order Burkholderiales; family Burkholderiaceae; genus Trinickia. Next base: position 8,066 of record NZ_DASXWY010000013.1, read on the forward strand.
TGCCGGGTACGATGATTCCCCATCGATGCGCGCCTCCCCAGCCGGCGCGCCGGAGGCAGACCTGCTATGACGGACTTATCGAGCGGTATCGAGGAAACGAAACGGGCGAGTGCGGCGCAGTTGGACGACGATCCCCAGGAAACGGCCGAATGGCTCGAAGCACTCGACGCCATCGTCGCTCACGTGGGCAAGGACCGCGCGCAATTCCTGCTCGACCGTCTGACCGACCACGCATACACGCAGGGCCTCACACGGGCACCGTCACGCGTCACGCTCTACGTGAATACGATCCCGGTTGCCGACCAGCCTCCTTACCCGGGCGATCTCGAGATCGAAGCCCGGCTCTCGGCCGCGCTGCGCTGGAACGCACTGGCGATGGTCGTGCGCGCGAATCGCGCCTATGGCGAACTGGGCGGACATATCGCCAGCTATGCGTCGGCGTCGGATCTGTTCGAAGTCGGTTTCAATCACTTCTTTCGCGCGGCGCAGCCCGAAGGCGGGGAGGGCTCGGGTGGCGACCTCGTCTACTTTCAGCCGCATTCGTCACCGGGCGTCTATGCACGTGCCTATCTCGAGGGCTTCCTGAGCGAGGACCACCTGCGGCACTACCGCCGGGAAATCGCGGGCCCCGGGCTCTGCTCGTACCCGCATCCGTGGCTGATGCCCGAGTTCTGGCAGTTTCCGACGGGCTCGATGGGCATCGGCCCGATCAACTCGATCTACCAGGCGCGCTTCATGCGCTACCTGCACAACCGCGGGCTCGCGCGCACGGAAGGCCGAACGGTCTGGGGCTTCTTCGGCGATGGCGAGATGGACGAACCCGAGTCGATCGGTGCGCTTTCACTGGCCGCGCGCGAAGGGCTCGACAACCTCGTGTTCGTCATCAACTGCAACCTTCAGCGGCTCGACGGCCCGGTGCGCGGCAACAGCCGCATCATCGACGAGCTCGAGGCGCTCTTTGCCGGCGCGGGCTGGAACGTCATCAAAGTGCTGTGGGGCTCGGATTGGGACCCGCTCTTCGCGCGCGATCATGCCGGCGCGCTGGCCCGAGCATTCGCCGAGACCGTCGACGGGCAGTTCCAGACGTTCTCCGCCAACGACGGCGCCTACAACCGCGCGCGCTTTTTCAGTCGGAACCCGGCGCTGACCGCGCTCGCTGCCGAGCTCTCCGATGCCGAGATCGACCGCCTGCGGCGCGGCGGTCACGACGCGCGCAAGCTGCACGCGGCCTATGCGCGCGCCCTCGCGCACCGAGGCCAGCCCACCGTGATTCTCGCCAAGACGATGAAAGGCTTCGGAATGGGCACGGCGGGGCAGGGCCGCATGACGACGCATCAACAAAAGAAGCTCGACGTCGACGATCTGAAGACGTTTCGCGATCGCTTTGAACTGCCGCTGTCGGACGAGGACGTCGAGCGGCTGACCTTTTACAAGCCAGCGGAAGACAGCCCGGAAATGCAATACCTGCATGCGCGCCGGGCTGCCCTTGGAGGCTTTCTGCCCAGAAGGCGGAAAGCGGCATCGAAGGGGCTGACCGTCCCTTCGATGCCGACCTGGGGAGCATTCGCGCTCGAGGCGGGCGGCCGCGAGATGTCGACGACGATGGCGCTCGTGCGCATGCTGACCGCGTTGCTCAAGGACGGGGAAATCGGTTCGCGCGTGGTGCCGATCGTCGCTGACGAAGCGCGTACGTTCGGCATGGCCAACATGTTCCGGCAGGTGGGGATCTACTCGCCGCTCGGGCAGCGTTACGAGCCGGAGGATCTCGGCTCGATGCTGTACTACCGCGAAGACACGCGCGGACAGATTCTCGAGGAAGGGATTTCCGAAGCGGGCGCCATCTCGTCATGGATCGCCGCCGCGACGGCCTACAGCGTGCATGACCTGCCGATGCTGCCGTTTTACATCTACTACTCGATGTTCGGTTTTCAGCGCATCGGCGACCTGATATGGGCAGCGGCCGATCAGCGCGCCCGCGGCTTTCTCATCGGCGCGACATCGGGCCGTACGACGCTGGGTGGCGAAGGCTTGCAGCATCAGGACGGCACGAGTCACCTCGCGGCATCGACGATTCCGAACTGCCGTGCCTACGATCCGGCGTTCGCTTACGAAGTGGCAACGATCGTCGATGCGGGGATGCGCGAGATGGTCGAGCAACAGTGCGACGTGTTCTATTACGTGACGGTGACGAACGAGAACTACGCGCAACCGTCGTTACCGGAGGGGGATCGAGAGGCACTGCGCGACGGCATCCTCCGAGGCCTCTATCCGCTCTCGCCCGTGTCGCAGCAAACGGCACGCGTGCAACTGCTCGGCTCGGGGGCAATCCTCTCCGAAGTCATCGCGGCGCAACGCATGTTGAAAGAAGAGTGGGATATCGATGCGGGCGTCTGGAGCGTGACGAGCTTCGTCGAGTTGCAGCGCGATGGAATCGCGGCCGAGCGGCGCGCAAGGCTTGGCGATGCCCCGGCCGCGCCATACGTGAGCTCGGCGCTCGAGGGATCGCGCGGGCCGGTGATTGCCGCGACCGATTATGTTCGCGCGGTACCCGAATCGATCCGCGCGTACGTGCCGCGCCGATACGTCACGCTGGGCACCGATGGCTTTGGCCGCAGCGATACACGGCAAGAGCTTCGGACGTTTTTCGAAGTCGACCGAGCCAGCATTGTGGTGGCCGCATTGAAGGCCCTGGCGGACGAGGGCGAGCTCGACCCCGGCGTCGTCCATACCGCGCGCGAGCGGTATGGGAAAGCGTCTACGGCGAGCCTCGCACCGTGGCAGCGCTGAGTGCCTGAGCGACCCGGGGCGCCGCATAGCCGCTGACGCGGCTCGTTGAAATCGATGGTCCGACGCATGCGTTACAGCGGCAACGCATGCGTCGACAGAATCTCCTTCAGCACCATGAAGCTGCGTACCTGCCGCACGCCGGGCAGATAGAGCAGTTGCTCGGCGTGCAACCGGTTGAAGCTCTCGTTGTCGCGCGTGCGTACGAGCATGAAGTAATCGAATTCGCCCGTCACGACGTGGCATTCCACGCACCCCGATACCTTCTGTGCCGCTTTCTCGAACGCGGTGAATGCTTCGGGCGTCGAGCGATCCAGCACGAAGCCGATGACGACGAGCATCCCCATGCCGAGCGCTTTCGGATCGAGCAGTGCGACGATCCCGCGTATCAGGCCCATTTCCTTCAAACGTTCGACGCGCCGCAGGCACGCGGGTGCACTCAGTTTGACTTTCGCCGCGAGGCTCACGTTCGAGATCGACGCGTCTTGCTGAAGCTGCTTGAGGATGGCGCGATCGATCCGATCCAATGCGGGCTGAGCGTCCAACGCGGGACTGGATTCCGGGCTTAATTTCATTTCGTCAAATAGGGTTTTTTCGAAGTTAAAGTTCGCACAGAGCGAATAGAGGTCTCCTAACGTAGGTCATCGCCATTTATTTCGCAAGCTCATTTCGCGGCCATCCCCCTATCATTTTCCCTATGCGATGCGCCGCCGGGCGGTCACCTTCCGACGAATACCTTGTCGCACCCTTTCCGGAGACATTCGATGAACCTCAAACGCTTCCCTCGTTACCCGCTGACATTCGGGCCGACGCCGATTCAACCGCTCAAGCGCTTGAGCGAACATCTGGGCGGCAAGGTGGAGCTGTATGCCAAGCGGGAAGACTGCAACAGCGGCCTGGCGTTCGGCGGCAACAAGACGCGCAAGCTCGAGTACTTGATCCCCGACGCGCTCGAGCAAGGTTGCGACACGCTCGTATCGATCGGCGGTATTCAGTCGAACCAGACACGTCAGGTGGCTGCCGTTGCCGCGCATCTGGGTATGAAGTGCGTCCTCGTGCAGGAAAACTGGGTGAACTACTCCGACGCCGTTTATGACCGCGTAGGCAACATCCAGATGTCGCGCATCATGGGCGCGGACGTGCGGCTCGTCGCGGATGGCTTCGACATCGGCATCCGTCCGAGTTGGGAGGAGGCGCTCGAGAGCGTGAGCAAGGCCGGCGGCAAGCCGTATCCGATTCCGGCCGGTTGCTCCGAGCATCCGTTCGGCGGGCTGGGGTTCGTCGGCTTTGCCGAGGAAGTGCGGCAGCAGGAAGCGGAGCTCGGCTTCAAGTTCGACTACATCGTCGTCTGCTCGGTGACGGGTAGCACTCAGGCGGGGATGGTCGTGGGTTTTGCGGCGGACGGTCGCGCGGACCGCGTCATCGGTATCGACGCCTCGGCCACGCCCGAAAAGACCCATGCGCAAATCACGCGCATCGCGCGCCATACGGCCGAACTCGTCGATCTCGGACGCGACATCACGGAGAAGGACGTGATTCTCGACACGCGTTATGGCGGCCCTGAATACGGTTTGCCGAACGAGGGCACGCTCGAGGCGATTCGTCTGTGCGCGCGGTTCGAAGGCGTGCTGACGGACCCGGTCTATGAAGGCAAGTCGATGCACGGCATGATCGATAAAGTGCGTCGCGGCGAATTCGAGCCTGGCTCGAAGGTGCTTTATGCGCATCTGGGCGGCGTGCCGGCGCTGAGCGCATACAGCTTTATCTTCCGCGACGGCTGAAGCGAAGCGCGGTGCCTGACGTCCGATACATGATGCGATTGGGTAGTCACGCTTCACTATCTATATAGATTCAGGCGCTTTATCGAACAGCATTGCGAGCGTACGGTACACCTCACCATCCAACGAGGAGCTCGCAATGACTGACGTACTCAATGATGTGCGCGACCACTATCGCGCGACGGGTCTGAGGGCGCGGCTGACGGCCACGCTCATGGCACTGGGGCCGGACGATGAACTACTCGCGCCCCAGCGGCTCGCTTCGCTCGATCAATTCCATACGCGGGGTCTTGCCGCGACCGCCGAACTTGGCGAGTTGATCGGTATTCGCGCCGACATGCGGGTTCTCGATATCGGTTCGGGCATCGGCGGCCCTGCACGCTTTCTGGCTGCAACCCATGGCTGCAAAGTGGTCGGCATCGACCTCAGCGAACCGTTCGTCGATGCAGCGCGCTACTTGACCGAGCGCACGAGACAAACCGCGTCGGTATCGTTCGAAACGGGCAGCGCGCTCGATCTGCCGTTCGATCGCGGCCAATTCGAGGTCGCGCTGCTGCAGCATGTGGCGATGAACATCGCGGATCGGCCGCGGCTCTATGACAATATCCGGCGCGTGCTGAAACCGGGCGGCAGGTTTGCAACCTACGATGTCGTACTCAAAAACGGCGATCCGCATTACCCGGTTCCATGGGCGAGAACGTCGGCCACCAGCTTTCTGATGACGGCGGATGCCACACGCGAAGCCATCGAATCGGCGGGCTTTCGCACCGTCACATCGCGGGACGATAGCGATGCCGCCAAGGCCTGGATCACGCAATTGCGTGCGTCGGGCGCACCGCCTTCGCCGAATCTCGGCGTGGTGATGGGGCCGGACTTTCTGGAGTTCACCACCAATCTGGGAAAGAACCTGATGCAGGATCGGCTTGGGGTGATGACCGCTGTATTCGAAGCCGTTTGAAAACGTATCTGAATCGCGCTCAAAGCGCCGGTCTCAGTGCCGCATAGGCGCCCGGTGTGATCCCGTAAGCCTTCTTGAATACGCGATTGAGGTGGCTTTGATCGTAAAACCCCGCGCTCACGGCCGCGTCGGCCGCGCTGCGGCCGGCCGCGAGCCATTGCTTTGCCGCGATCAGCCGCAGTTGATTGACATAAGCGTGAGGCGGTAACCCATACTCTTTGCAAAACGCGCGCATCAGGTGATAGCGGCTCAGGCCGACGAGCCGGGCCAACTCGTCGATTGGAATATCGCGCTGGAATTGCGCGGCGAGGTAGTCCTTCACCTTCGCCATTCTGTGACCCTCGCGTCCGCCGTGGCTTTCGCTCGGCTTGGGTTGACCGTATCGCCCGAACAGCATGCCCATCGCGGCCCACCAATGCGCCTGCCGTTCCATCAATGACGTGCTGGCGTTCTCGTCGAGACTGGTATGCGCTTTCAGGAGCAGCGAGCAGAGCTGCTCGTCGCGATAGAGGCCGGGCGGAATATGCAGTAAGCGGTCGTCGCGCGACTCTTCGTTGAAAACCGCGCTGAGCGCGGCGAGCCCTTGCATGTCGAGATAGATTGCGCGGTAGTGCCAGGCTTTTTCGTCCCAGACTTCGCCGCAATGATATTCGCCGGGCGCGAAGACCCAGACCGTCCCTGGGCCCGACACGTCGCTGCCGGCACGCGTGTTGCACTGGCCGCCACCGAATTCGGTCATGACGATGACGAGTTCGTCGTGCACGTGCCGGCCGAATTCATGCGCGCCATAACGCGCCGTCGCCAACGCCGCGCCTTCGAGTGCGCCGTCGCGCCGGTACGTCAGATCTTCGCGCGCTGCGCGATTTCCGGTTGCCATCGTCGTTGCTCCGCTGAAGGACCCGCCGCTTACGCGAGCTCGATCCGCACGCGCCTGTTCCGCCGCCCCTTGTTCTCGATCTTGGTGAGGCGAATCGGGCGCGATTGCGCGGTATTGGATAGATGCGTGCCGCCGCACGCTTGCCGATCGAGCTCGCCGATTTCGACGATGCGAATCATGCCGTCGTCCGTAGGCGGCGGGGCGACGGACAGGCTACGGATGAGTCCCGGGGTGGCCTGCGCTTCGCGTGTCGGCACGTATCGCGTTCGCACATCGAGCCCCTGGCGAATGATTTCGTTGATCGGGTGCTCGAGCGCTCGAAGCAGATCGTTATCGGCCTCGGGCAGATCGAAGTCCATCCGCGCCACGCCATCGGCATTGATCTGCGCGCCCGTGACGAGCGCACCGGCAAACTCCTGGTAGACGAGTGCATTGAGGATATGCGTCGCGGTGTGCAGTTGTGCGAGGGTCGAACGCCGCTGCGCATCGATCGACACATGAACGTTACCCGCGAGCTCGAGCGGCGCATCGAGAAGATGCCAATAGCGGCCGCGTTCGAGCGACACGCTCGTTACGCGCACCGTGCCGTGCTGATGGACGAGCGTTGCGGCATCCGAGACCTGCCCGCCACCGCCCGGATGCAGCGCGGATTGCGCGAGCACGACAGCACCCGGGCGCGCGTCGACGATGACGGTATCGAACTCGAGCAGATCGGGCTGCTCGTGGCAAAGATAATGGGGCATGACGGTGACCTGTCTGTCGATATCGAAGATTGACGATCGAGTCAGTATAGTCGGCGGCACCGTGGTTCCGTCTTGGTCAAAAGTGCTGTCCCCGCCGCTGGCGTGGAGGCTCGAACGGGGCGCCGAACGGGGTGCCGGATAGCTGACGGACAAGGCCCCGAATCTTCGAGCGCTACTGCCGGATTTCCGGCTCGACGAGCAACGTCAACAGCGAGAGCGACTCCTGCCACCCAAGATAGCAGCCCTCGTTGGGGATGACCGAAGGGATGCCTTCCTGGACGACGTTCAATTCCGTCCCGCAGCTGACCTGCCGCAGCGACACTGTCGTCTGCATCGTGCCGGGCAAATTGGGGTCGTCGAATCTGGCGGTATAGCGAATGAGCTCGTTCGGGACGAGTTCCAGATATTCCCCGCCGAATGAATGGCCGCCGCCCGTCGTGAAGTTCGTGAACGACATCCGATAGCTGCCACCCACCTTGGCGTCCATCTCATGGACGCTACAAGTGAATCCGTGCGGGGGCAGCCACTTGCTCATGGCGGCTGCGTCGAGGAACGCGCGGTAGACGCGCTCGGGCGTGGCGCGCAGAACACGGTGAAGGCGAACGGTATGGGTCGACATGGCAATCTCCGGTAGAAAGGGGACGGCGTCCCCGATCCTACACGACGAACGACGGCGGCCGGAATCGACATCGCTCGAC
>NZ_DASXWY010000014.1:0-6894 GCF_036503415.1 Trinickia sp.
GAATGCCTGTCGCGAGGTGCTCGTCAGTTGCCGGCTCGAAGATTACATCGGGCGTCTCGGCGAATCGGCGCATTGGACGCGCGTGCTGTCTCCCGGCGAGCAGCAGCGGCTCGCAGCCGCGCGCGTGCTGCTGCACAAGCCCGACTTTCTTTTCCTCGACGAAGCGACGAGCGGACTCGATCCCGAGAACGAATCGAATGTCTACCGTCTGTTCCACGAACGCCTGCCGCAAACGGCGATCGTGAGCGTTGCGCATCGCGAATCCATCACAGGTTTTCACGACCATACGCTTTTCATCGAACGCGCGGGCGAGCGGGCGGTGGCATAAAGGCATAAAGCCGCGGTCACTGGGGGCCTGTGGCACGTAAGCGTTGGTAAGACAACCGCCCCCTGCCCGCGAACACCGGCAGTGGATCATCGCAGTCGGCGATCATGGCGCGGGGCTTTATCTATCGGTAGTGCTCACGCGGACCAGATGTGGAGCAACATGTCGAGGTGCATGACGATCTGAGTGGGCATTAACGCGAAGCCGCCTTGGCCATGACGGTCTCGACGATGTGGGCAAAGGTCTGGACGGCGGGACGGATGGATTCGATATCGAGCGCGCCGAACCCCAACAGAAATCCGTCGCGAAATTCCGGATCGCCTTGATCGAATGTTTGAAGCCGGCGAAGGTAAATTCCGTGCTCGAGTGAACGCGACACTGCCGTATCGAAGTCAGTCAGACCGCGGATTCTGATCGTCATATGAAGACCCGCCGCGTTCCGCGATGTCTCAAGTGCATCGCCAAAGTGCTGATCCAGGCATCGGAGCAATTCCGCCCGTCTCGCGCTATAGATATCGCGCATCCGCCGAATGTGCTTCGAGAAATGTCCATCCGCAATAAAGTCCGCCATCGTCGCCTGCAAGCAAAGATGCCCTGGCCTGTATAGGCGCAATGAAGCGGCTGCGAACGAATCGACGAGGTCGGGCGGAACAACGATATAGCTGAGCCGCATGCCGGGGTACATGATCTTACTGAACGTTCCCATCAGAATGACACGGCCGTTTTCATCGACGCCTTGAAGAGAGGGAAGCGGACGCTGGTCATATCGGAATTCACTGTCATAGTCGTCCTCCAGGACGAATGCGTCCCACCGCTCAGCGGCCGCAAGCAAACGATGACGCCGTTCATCCGATAACGTCACGCCCATCGGAAACTGGTGCGATGGCGTCATCACGACGAGCCTGGGTCGACGCAGACATCGTTCCACTTTCATCCCGTCGCAGTCGACAGCAACAGCTTCCACTTCGAGCCCATTGGCACGCAACAGAATTGGCGTTGCCCAGTGGCAAGGGTTTTCAACGTAGGCAAGTTCGCCTACGTCGGCCAGAATGCGCGAGCAAAGATCGATCGACTGATTGCTGCCCATCGTGACGATGATCTGTTCCGGGGCGGCCTGCACCGCGCGAGAGACGCACAAATACTCGGACAGCGCCCGGCGCAACGGGAGATATCCGCCTGGATTGGAGTAGCCCATGAGCTCCATGTGCTGCTCCCCGAGATAGCGATTCTGGATACGCCGCCATGTCTGATAAGGAAAAAAATCCGTATCGCAGACACCCGGCACGAACGCCCCCTTGCGCTCCTGGATGCCGGCGGGAGCGCCTATCAGTTGCGCACCGCGCTGGGACAGGGTTCGCGCGGTGGGTTGCCGAGGCGCCGGCGTGATCGATAGCGGCAGCTTGTCGGAGACGAGCGTACCGCTCGTGGAATCCGTATGGAGATAACCGTCGGCCGACAGTCGGTCATACGCCGTCACAACGGTTGTTCGGGAGACTGCGAGTGCCGCCGCGAGCGCCCGCGAAGACGGCAAACGCGCGGAAGCCTTCAGCGTGCCATCGGTTATCGCATCCCGGATCACGTTCGCGATCTGGATCTGCAGCGGTACCTCCCTCTCCCGGCGGAGACGGCTGATCAGGAGGTCGGCAAACAACGAGTCAGACATTGGACTCATCAAACTTTTTGAATTGGACCATTAGATTCGCCGCGAGCACGCGTACTGTCAAGGCTCACCATCGACCCAAACAGTTACGTCTTATGCGTGTATTCCAACGTAAGCACATTCTTCAGTTACATCGCGTGATAGGCCTGAGCATCGGCCTATTCGTCGTCATGGTGGCCGTGACCGGCGCGGGCATGCTGTTTCGGGAGCCGCTCGAACCTCTCATCTATCACCATCTGCTCAAAGTCGAATCGTGCAACAAGCGCCTGCCGCTCGATACGCTGATTGCCAATGCCGCCGCCTCCAATCCGCTTGCGGGGCGGCCAACACAGCTGCGCATCTACGACAGCGCCGACGCCAGCACACGCGTTCTTTTCAGCGACAACCAGTGGTACTACGTCAATCCGTGCACCGGCGACGTGCTCGGAAGCGAAGACCGTTACGGTGGCCTGTTCGGTGTCATGGCCAAACTGCACAGTTTTGAGTTTATGAAGAATGGAAGCGTCGTCGCCGGAACGCTTGCGCTGACATTTGCAATCGTCCTGATCGGTGGCGGCCTGATTATGTGGATTCCGGAAACGCTGCGCAAACGCACGCGCGCCGTCATGCCCAAGGCCAAGCTGACTGGCCGTGCGCGCTGGCTCGTTCTGCACAAAACGCTTGGCGGCTATGTCAGCATCATGCTGCTTGCATCTGCACTCACCGGCGCACTGCAATCGTTTCAATTCGTGAGGGATGCGCTCTACACTCTGACGGCCTCGGAGCCTCCCGCCCCTCCTTCCGGACTCGTCGTGCAGGCCGATGCACAACGCCTGCCCGTCGAAGCGCTCTGGCAACGAGCACAGGCATGGGTGCCGCATCCCCAATATGCCCGTATTCACTTTCCTCGAAAACCCGGGGGGCCTTTCAACTTCGACCTTGTCGCTCGCGACGCCCCGCATATCAATGCGTTCTCCTATGTCAGCCTCGATGCAGGAACAGGCAAAGTATTGCGCTTTACTTCGTATGCGAATCACAGCTTGGGCCACCGGATTTATCTGACGGCGCTTGCGCTGCACTACGGATGGCTGAGCGGCGGCTTTTTGCAACTGCTGCAACTGATTGGTGTGCTCTCCGTGCCGGTATTGGCTTACGCCGGTATCGGCAGCTATCTGCGCGGCAAGCGCAAGCGGCCTCCTCTGGCGCCCGCGTCCGGGCGCGCCACGCTCACGTTGAAGGTGGCTCGAAAAAGAGCCGAGGCCGAGAACGTTCAGTCCTTCGAGCTCGTCGACCCAGCCAGAAAAGCGCTGCCGCCATTTACACCCGGTTCCCACATCGATGTTCATCTACCCGGCGGAAAGATTCGTCCCTACTCACTGTGCAATTCGGCGGCGCAAAGACATCGTTATCTGATTGCCGTCATGCGGGCTGAGCCGACGCGCGGTGGATCGAAGGCCATGCATGAGCAAGTCAACGAAGGCGATCTGGTTCAAGTCAGTACCCCGAAAAATCACTTCCCGCTCGTGGAATCCGCGAAGCACTCTCTGCTGATCGCCGGCGGTATCGGCGTTACGCCGATTATTTGCATGGCGGAGCACCTGGCTGACGCGGGAGCCTATTTCAACATGCATTACTTCGCGCGCTCGGCGGCGCACGCGGCCTTTGTCGAACAGATAAAACATTCGAGATTCTCCAGCGGCGTCATTTTTCATTTCACGCAAGACGAACAACGGCAACGACTGGATCTGGCCGCGCTTCTCGCGACTCACGATGAAGAATCGCACTTGTACGTATGCGGCGGCGAGGGCTTTACGAACGCGGTTATCGACACAGCATTGCAAAAGGGTTGGCGCGAAGACCATATGCACAGGGAGTACTTCAACGCTGAGAACAGGCAATGCAACGACGATACGGAATTCGACGTCACTATCGCAAGTACGGGCAAGACTATTCGTGTACCTGCCGACAAGACCGTCCTGGCTGCCTTGGCCGATTGCGGGATCCATATCACGGCATCTTGCGAGCAAGGGGTCTGCGGCACCTGCGTGACACGCGTGCTGGAAGGCGAACCGCAACATCGCGACTTGTTTCTCTCCGATGACGAGAAGAAAAGAAACGATCGCTTCACGCCCTGCTGCTCGCGTGCCAATAGCCGGACGCTGGTACTCGATCTTTAGATGGAGCCACCGGCGCTCGCGGCCACGCCGTAATAAAAGCTTTGATTCGAACAACTGCTGGCGCAATCGAGGATTGCGCTGGCGGTAGGCACGCGTTCGTCAAACGCGGGCGCGAACTATCCGCACCCGCCAAATTTTTCAACCATGGAGTGGAGACACAGATGAAGATCACCGGACAGCTGGCGGTCGTGGCAAGCCTGCTTGCGGGCATGGGCGCCGCCAGCCTAGCTCAGGCGCACGGCATCTGGTTCGCGCAGCGCTCGAACCAGTTGGCCCTAATCTACGGCCTCGGCGCCGACGACCTCGATGTCATCAAGCGCCAAGACAAGCTGAAGAGCTTCACGGCCTACGACGATGAGGGCAAGGAGGTCGCCGCGCAGCTTACGCCCAACGGCCCTCTGCTCGTCGTCAATACCGACAATCAGCCGGCAATCGTTGCCGCGACGATGGACTATGGCCTATGGAGCAAGACCGCGGACGGCAAGTGGTACAACAAGGGCAAGGACGAGGTGCCCAACGCCACGATCAGCTTGCACACGTTCAAGTACGGGGTGCACCTGCGCGGGCCGCTGCACGGAACGATGCCCGTATTGCCCGCGCAAAAGCTGCAGATCGTGCCAGTTGGCAAACAGTTACCGGATCGAATGGCCCAACCGCTTGCGGTTCGGGTGCTATTCGACGGCAAGCCCGTGTCGGGCGCCGAGGTGCAACCGGACCTCGTCAACGACCCCGATTCCAAACCACTGAAGACCGGTGCCGACGGCATCGTGACGATCAAGGTCCGCAACCAAGGCCTGAACGTCGTCGTTGCGAAACTCGATTCGCCATCGTCGCAACCCGCAAAGGCTAGCACCGACGAGCACGAGGCGACGCTCTCATTCGTGCTGCCTCATCAGCCCGAGTGATCAATCGCTATCTGCTGGTAGCCGGCAACGGTGATTGCCGGCGTTTTCATCTTTCCCGAAAGCGCTCCTGACAACGCATGACATGAGAGCCTCGCCTTGATTTGTTTTTATTCCACCCACTGTACCTTGATATGAAAAAGTATTTGATTGCAACGGTCGCCCTGGCCTCGTTCGCCTGTGCGGCGCGTGCTCAGAACAGCGTGACGCTCTACGGCTTGATTGATGTCGGGATGAACTATGCGAACAACATTGGCGGTCATCGCCAGTATTCCATGGGCGCCGGAAATCTCGCTGGCAACCGCTGGGGGCTGCGAGGTACGGAGGACCTCGGCGGCGGGCTAAAAACCGTTTTCGTGTTGGAAAACGGCTTTAGCGTTGCGAACGGGAGGCTCGGTCAAGGGGGCGACGAGTTCGGGCGCCAGGCCTATGTCGGCCTTTCGTCATCGAACCTGGGAACCGTTACGTTCGGTCGTCAATACGACTCGATCAATGACTTGATGTACATGTTCGTGGCGGCTCAGATGTGGGCCGGATACGCGAGCGCCCATCCCGGCGATGTCGATAACACCGATGGCAGCAACCATATCAACAACGCGATCAAATTCAAGAGCGTGTCGTACGGTGGATTCACGTTCGAGGGCACCTACAGCTTCGGCGGTATCACCGGAAGATTCAATCAAAACCAGATCTGGACAGTCGCGGCGAACTACACTCGGGGACCGCTGACGCTCGGGGCCGCATACGCCAATGCACGAGATCCCAACTTCTCTTATTTCGGCAATAACGCCGCTTCAAGCACGACCGGATCAAACATGTCCGGAAGCCGTGTCTATTCGGGGTATGCGTCCGCGAAAAGCCAGCAGATCTTCGTCGCGGGCGCTTCTTATGTCGTCGGCGCAGCTACGTTCGGTGTGAACTACAGCAACACGCGGTTCAAGGATATCGGGACGCTACCGGGTCTTCCGGCTGTGGGTGCGGGCGGCGATGCACGATTTCACGACATTGAAGCCAACGTCCTCTATCAACTCACGCCCGCGCTCTTCCTCGGCGCCGGCTATAACTACTTGAAGGGATATGGCGTCAACGGTGCAACTTACAATCAAGGCGCGATCGGGGTCGACTACTTTCTGTCCAAGCGAACGGACTTTTACGCAAACGCTGTTTACCAGCATGCGTCAGGCACGGATTCGACCGGTACGAAGGCGGTCGCAAACCTCAACGGTCTGACTGCGTCCACCACTCAGAACCAAGCGGAAGTCGTTATCGGCATTCGGCATCGCTTCTAGTTTAGTCTTGTCAATCACCCGGGCGGCGCGTTGCGGGTGCCCCATTGCGCTGCCGTCCCCCACGACGATATCGGTATCTGGGACAGCCATCGACGCTTCACGACGCAGCCTGGCGGCTCACGCGACGGGCGCCGCCGGTACGCCGATAGTGGCGAGCGGCCTATACCGCGCGCCACTGCGCTCCAGCGTACTCGAGTAAAGCGTGAGGGTGGCGAAACGCGAGGCAGGCAGTGCGGCAGCGGCCCGCTCCCCCGCGAGCGCGTCCTCTCGCGGTACCGCCTTGCAATGGCGCGGCATACGCGCGAGCGTGACATGCGGGCGAAACGGGCGATGCTCGTCTATAGGCAATCCGAGGCTACGAACGAGCCCGCGTATGTTCGCCGCCAAATCGGCGAGCGGCTGCGGACACTCGAACGTCAGCACCGCAAGGCGGGGATGGGCAGGATTCGGCCAATATGCGAAACGCTCGATCTTCAGCGCGGGAAGCGCGGTCACGGTCGAGGCCAGCCCCGCCGCAAGCGCAAGCCCGCGCTCGCGCGGGATGGACCCGAGAAAGGCCAGC
>NZ_DASXWY010000015.1:0-5535 GCF_036503415.1 Trinickia sp.
CGCCGCCAACGGCGGCAATCGCGCTGATGCGCAGCAGTCTTACATCGGTTGCGAAATCGCCTTTGTGCTCGCTCATGGTTCCTTTGCCTGTACCGCGAATCGGTAGCGTAAAGGGCGTATTTATATCATAACGTGATGCAATATGCCGCACATGGAGACGGCCGGTCGCCAATCAGCCCTCCGCGACCATCTCCACGATCGTTGCCAGCAGCCCCTTCACGACGGCGGGTAAGCGCCTTTCCCGCATCGTCGTTACTTGCAGCATGCGCTGGTTCAATACCGGCTCGTCGATCGGCCGGGAAACGAGCGAAGCTCTGCTCCTCACGCCTTTGAGCGCTATGGCGCTCCCCAGCGTGACCGCACCGGCAAGGACCGCGAACATGTGCAAAGCCGCCGAGTTGTTGCTGCTCAGCACCGGTTCGATCCGAATGCCACGCATGGAACACGCCAGGTCGAACAGCTGCCGCACCGTGGTTCCGCGTTCGAGCAGTGCGACGGGGTATCCCTGAAGTTCGGCGAGCGTCAGCGATGAATGCGCCGCAAGCGGATGGCCAGGCTCGAGCAGCGCGCACACGGGCACCTGCGCCGAATAGACGATGTTCAGCGCCGACGTGCTACCGCTTGAAAATGCAATGCCGATATCGGCCTCGCCGACCCCGACCCAATGCTCCACTTGTGCGGGTGTTCCCGAGCGTAGCGCGTAGCGTGCGTTCGGCGCTGCCTCACGATGACGCGCGAGTGCGGCGGGCAGCAGCGAACGCGTGAAGCCTTCCGTGCAAGCGATTCGCACGAGTTTGCCGCCGCGCGCCTCGCCCGCCGAAATCTCGCCGAGCACCGCATCGGCTTCCAGTAGCGTTCGGCGCGCGTGCTCGGCCAGCAGCTCGCCGGCTTCCGTCAGCACCATGCCGCGCGGCATGCGTTCGAAGAGCGGGGCACCGACATCATGTTCGAGCTTGCTGATCTGCCGGCTGATCGCGGACACCGCCACATGCAGATTGTCCGACGCGGCCGCGAGCGAGCCCGTACGGGCGACCTCGACGAAGTAGCGAAGCGCGATTCCGTGCAGCATGGCTTGAATCCCCGTTGCGTTGCCTTTTCGGCAACTGTAGTCGACAAATTTGAGATTGTTGCGAATTTTTGGCGTTTTTAACCTTGCGCTATCAACTCGGAATCCCTTTTCCCATCGCGCTGATTGGCCACGGAGGTCATTTGACTACAAGCCACACCCCACGGAACGTCCGTCAGGAGGCGATCGACGACGCGTTCGCGGTCTACGATTCGGGTCAACTGCTCGACGAGCTTACGCGCCGTGTCGGATTTCGGACCGAGAGCCAGAACTCGGCGAGAGCGGATGAATTGCGCGCCTATCTGACCGACGAGATGACGCCAACGCTCGAGCGTCTCGGCTTTAGCTGCCGAGTGGCCGAAAACCCTGTGGCCGCGAGCGCGCCGTTACTGATCGCCGAACGAATCGAGGATGCGGCGCTGCCGACCGTGCTGCTATACGGCCACGGCGATGTCGTGCGCGGTTACGACGAGCAATGGCGCGCGGGCCTGGACCCATGGCAAGTGACCGTGGAAGGCGACCGCTGGTACGGCCGTGGCACGGCGGACAACAAGGGCCAGCACACGATCAACTTTGCGGCGCTTGCCGTGGTGCTCGCTGCGCGCGACGGCAAGCTCGGCTACAACGTGAAGATCATCTTCGAAACAGGCGAGGAGATTGGCTCGCCGGGGCTCGGGGAATTCTGCGCGCAAGAGCGTGCCGCACTCGCGGCCGACGTCTTCATCGCATCCGATGGCCCGCGCGTGAGTGCCGAGCGCCCGACCGTGTTTCTCGGTTCGCGCGGCGGCATCAACTTCGATCTGACGGTCGACTTGCGCGAAGGCGCACACCACTCGGGCAACTGGGGCGGTGTACTGCGCAATCCTGCCATTGTGCTCGCGCATGCCATCGCGAGCCTCGTCGACAAGCGTGGCGCGATCGTCGTCGAGGGGCTCCGCCCGCCGCCCGTACCCGATGCCGTGCATCGCGCGCTCGCCGACATCGAGCTCGGCGGCGATGACGATGGACCGCGGATCGATCCGGACTGGGGCGAACCGGGGCTGACGCCGACCGAGCGCGTCATCGCGTGGAACGCGCTCGAGGTCCTGGCCTTCAAGGCCGGCAATCCGGATGCGCCCGTCAATGCAATCCCGCCCGTTGCTCGCGCGACCTGTCAATTGCGCTATGTGGTCGGCACCGACAGTGCCAACGCGGCCCGCTCTCTCGAGGCGCATTTCGCACGACATGGTTTTCCGGAGGTACAGGTATCGGTCGAGCGGATTGCGGCCGCGACACGGCTCGATCCGGACGATCCGTGGGTCGATTGGGTGCTTTCGTCGATGCGGGTCACGGCCGGCAAGAAACCCGCGCTGCTGCCGAACCTTGGCGGCACCGTGCCGAACGACGTTTTCGCCGACACGCTCGGCTTGCCGACGCTCTGGATACCGCATTCGTATCCCGCATGCGCACAGCATGCGCCGAACGAGCATCTGCTCGGCTCGGTCGCACGTGAGGCGCTGGGCGTGATGGCCGGCATCTGGTGGGACCTCGGCGACGATGCGAAGCGCATCGTCGAGCTGCGTGCATCGTCGGTCAACCATCGAGTGTCGGCATGAGTCGCCATCCCGTTTCTTCTCCGGTCTTGCGCAAGCCATTGACCCTGACGCAAATCGTCGTTGCGACGTCGGCCGGCAATGCGCTCGAATGGTTCGATATCGCAATCTATGCGTTCTTTGCGATCTATATCGGCAAGAACTTTTTCCCGACGACGAATGAAACGGCCTCGATGTTGTTGACGTTCGGTTCCTTCGGCGCGTCTTATCTCGTGCGCCCGATCGGTGGCATCGTGTTGGGCGCTTATGCCGACAAGCGTGGCCGCAAAGCGGCACTGATGGCCTCGGTGGGCCTGATGATGGTGGGGACCGCAATCGTCGCGCTGATTCCCGGTTACGATCGGATCGGTCTGGCCGCGCCTCTCGGTGTATTCGCGGCGAGACTCATCCAGGGGTTTTCGGCCGGCGGCGAGTTCGGTGCATCGACGGCGATGCTCGTCGAGCATGCGCCGCACCGGCGTGGCTTTCTTGCAAGCTGGCAATTCGCCACGCAGGGTCTCGCGACGCTGCTCGCCGCCACGTTCGGTTTTGCGCTCGCCCGGCTGCTGCCGCATGCCGAGCTCGAATCATGGGGTTGGCGGGTTCCGTTTTTCTTCGGGCTTCTCATTGGGCCGCTCGGGCTTTATCTGCGCCGCTTCCTCGAAGACGCGCCCGCTTTTACCGAGGCCGCACGCACGCAGACACCAGTGCGCGATGTGATCATGCGGCAAAAGGGAATGGTGCTCGTCGCGGCCGGCGCGCTGGCCGTCTCGACTTCGGTCAACTATCTGCTGCAATACCTGCCGACGTTTGCGATCCGCCAACTGCACATGCCCGCGTCGACGGGTTTCGCCGCGACGATGATGGGCGGCATCATTCTGACCTGCGTTACGCCGCTGGCAGGGTATGTGTCGGACCGGATCGGCAGGCTCAAGCAGATGGTGACGGTCGGGATCGTGCTCGTCGTGACCGTTTATCCTGCGTTCTCGTATGCGGTCGAGCATGGATCCGCGGTCGCGCTGTTTGGGCTCGTCATCTGGCTCGCACTATTGAAGTCGATCTATTTCGGCGCGCTGCCGGCGTTGATGTCGGAGATTTTTCCGGCAGCGACGCGCTCGACGGGCATGTCGATCGGCTACAACATCGGGGTGACCGTGTTCGGCGGCTTCACGCCTGCGATCATCACGTGGCTCGTCAGTGCGACGGCGAACCGCAGTGCGCCGGGCTTTTATCTGATGGCGACCGCGATGATCAGTCTTGCTGCGCTCGCATCGGTGAGCCGGTCCAAGGCGGGCTCGCCGTACCCTTCGACCGTTTGATCGTTACAGAAGCGTTACAGAAGCGTTGCGAAAAGGGAGGCGCCCGGTGTCGGCTCAGGCAGCGGGGGCGACTGACGCGCCGGCAATACCGTGTTTCCGAAGCGCATCGGCCACGAACCCCGACGCCTTCATTTCCTCGACGAATTCGCGGAGCGCGAGAGCCGCGGCTTCGCCACGGCTCTTCGGCACGCCCATTGCCTGCTGAATGACCATGAACCGTTCGCCGAGCAGCCGAAGTCCCGCGATTTGCCTGGCGTCGGCTTCCAACTGCTGCTTGACGCCCGCGGCGACTTCGAGGCCTTGCTCGAGGAACGTTTGCACGACGGCGGGTGAGGTCGGCGCGCGAACGATCGGCGCCTTTTTCAGCTCGCGCGTCAAAAACAAGTCATAAGCGCTCCCCTTGCCGACGACCACGCGATTGTGCGGCTGGTCCACTTCGTCATTGGTTTGGATAGGCGAATCTTGGTGCACGAGATAAAAGCCTTCGATCAATACATAAGGCGCCGTGAACGCGATTTTTTCGCCGCGCAATGGATCGACCGCAAAAAAACCGAAATCCGCGCGCTCCTCACCGACTGCCTGAACCGATTTGCCTGCCGAGTCGAAAACGACGAGCTCCAGTTCGACACCGAGTCTTTCGGCAAATGCTCGAGCGAGATCGATCGATACGCCGAATGGCTCGCCCGTTTTCGGGTCGACATTGGCCAGGATCGGATTGCCGAGATTGATCGATGCGCGCAGCTTGCCGGTGGGTGCGAAAGCGTCGACGTCGATTTTCATGAATGCTCCTGCTTCGAATGGGCACGTTAAGCCGCGCGACACTCAAGTCTAGCGCGTTGCGGCCGTTAAACGGAGAGGCAACGAGAGCCACAACTTTCGTCCTTCCCTCAAAGCGACGCCAGGAGAAACAACCAGATATGCTCGCATCGATTCGTGCCCGAATTCTGGCGGCTTGCGTCGCCATTGTCGTCGTAGCGCTGGCCGTGACGGGCGGCGTAGCCTATGTCGTCGTCAAGCAGCACAACGACGAGGCGATCGACCAGAACCTCAAATCCATCCTGTCCGGACATGCGCTTGCGATCGACGAATGGATTGCCGGCCGGGCCAAGCAGACGCAGGCGCTTGCCGACACGATGACGATCGGCGAAGGCGACCCGCTGCCGGCGCTGAAGCTGCTGGCCAAATCGGGCGGCTTCGAGGTCATGACGCTCGGCCTGCCGGACAAGACGGCGTTCTCGAACGTGCCGCTGAAGCCCGACTACGACCCGACGGCGCGCCCTTGGTACAAGCAGGCGGTGGCCGAGGGGCACCTGGTTGTGACGGCGCTCTACAAAGACGCGTCGAACGGCAAACCCGCGTTTGCGTTTGCGGTACCTATCGTTCGTGACGGAAATGTGAAAGGCGTGATGGCGGCCAGCCTCTATATGGAGAGCGTGAGCAGCATCGTGACGTCGGTCCATCCGACGCCGTCGAGCTTCGCCTTTCTCGTCGACAAGAGCGGCCAACTGATCGCATCGGCCACGACCGATCTCATCATGAAACCGGCCACCGGTCTTTCGCCGAGCTTGACGCCGGATGC
>NZ_DASXWY010000016.1:0-1751 GCF_036503415.1 Trinickia sp.
TGGAATCAGTCCTAGATTTTCGCGAATAACGCTGTCTCTCTCACCTGGCGGTTAGCCTGCGCACCGCAGTCGAGCGCGCGTTCGTCGCGTCTCGCGCTCCCGATTCGTTCACTCATAGAGGCATAGATGTTTCGTTGTTTATCGGTCCGTATCCGCACGATCCCCCTGGCATTGCTGCTAGCGACCACATCGGTCGTTTCGCTCGACGCGCTCGCCGATTCAGGCGACTACCGCATGCGAAGCGAAACGCGCTCGAACGGCGTAGGCATCGTCCAGCAAGTCGACGCCAACACGTTTCCTCAATTTCAGGGTTCGCGCCCGGCATCGTCGGGCCCCGATACGCCCGGCGTCGAGGCCAGCCACCTGCGAGCCGTCCGCATGCTGGTGCCAAACAAAAGCGATTACAACGTCGCAATTGGCTCACAGGACGAGTCGGCCCAGGTCATCGTCGAGTTCTACAACCATGCGTTGTTCGTGGTCTATGGCGGTCCTTCCCTGTCGAAATCCTCGAGTCCCTTCCTGCGGACCGACAGAACAACGGTTTGGCAAGACACCACGCACCGGTGGGCGCAGAGGGTAGACGTAAGCTCCTCCCGCGCGAGCCATTTCGTCGTGACGCTGTATGTCGTTCCCCGTCTAGACGGTGCTTCGTCGTCCAACGGCAAAGGCAACTTGCTTCTCACCGTCAACGAGGCCACCGTGCAAGGCATGCACGTCATCACCGGGCGAACGCTGGCCAGTGATATTGCGCTCGCGGTGGATGAAAGCAACTGGTCGCGTTGGCGGCAAGCGCCGCTGCGCGCCGGCCTCGTCCGAGGGGATCAGAACGACGTGCTCCATCCGCTGCGCACCTCTACCAGCCGCCTGCCCTTCATCGAGCAGCGAACGCTCGATCTGCGCGCCGATTCGGGCGGACGCCGGCGCGACAAGCGATGCCTGAACAACGTCATCTTCGACATGAGCAATCTGATGCTGCCGTTGTTGCTGGACGTCTACTTCGGCCGCGCAGATCTTTGCTCATTCGATCCCCATCCCAATGAGGACATCGCCGCGCCGCTGCCGCTCGTGGAAGTGACCGATCCGCAGGACATCCCACGCCTGCCCGAGCCAACCGTTTTCGAGGCCTCCGCGCTCGAGCCGAGAGAGCTCGGTTACACCGATGCATTCGACGCCGCCATGGGCGCCCAGTTTTGCAATTCCAATCACCTCGCCGGAGAAGGCGAGCAGCCGTGCACGGACGAAGACCGGCGCGCGGTTGCGGCCATTGGCGAGCTCACCCCGCTGGAAGTCGACGAGTTGCTTGCCAGCATCGCTCGCATGTTCGCGCCCGATCAACAGGGCGCGGGTACGCTGCGCACCGGCAACGCCGAACTCGATCGATGGCTCAACGCCGATCTGAACCGGGCCGAGCAGGCGCTCAACGCGGCCAAGGCGATCGTGCGCGTCTCCGATGCCGCGGCAAACGTCAACGAAACGATCAAAAAGAAGAAGAACAAGAAGGAAAAAGTCGTCAAGGCGAGCTGCGTCATCAAGCAGAAAGACGACGGCTCGGACGAGGTGAAAAACGGCGCGGACGACGAATTCACGCTTTGCGTCAAAAAAGCGAAGAGGCAGCTCGGGGAGACCGGCCCGACCGTGGCCCTGCCACCGCATGTCGACGATAGCGATCGTTTCCATCTGCGCGGCACGCCGGGATTCACGCGACTCGTCCGGGAATTCCGCAACACGGGCAGAAGCCTGCCTCCAGGCAT
>NZ_DASXWY010000017.1:0-60681 GCF_036503415.1 Trinickia sp.
GATCTGCAGGAAAAGCGCGTCTCGTTCGAGCAGTTGTCCGAAAACGCCTATGCCTACACGACGGAAGGCGATCCGAATTCCGGCGTAGTGATCGGCGACGACAGCGTGCTCATCGTCGATACGACTGCGACGCCCGCCATGGCGCGCGATCTGATCGCCAGGATCCGCAGCGTCACCGACAAACCGATCAAGCACGTCGTGCTGTCGCACTACCATGCCGTGCGCGTGCTCGGCGCGTCGGCCTATGCGAGCGAAGGAGCCCAGGAAATCATCGCGAGCCGCGGCACGTACGAGATGATCGTCGAGCGGGGCGAAGCGGACATGCACTCCGAAATCGAACGCTTTCCGCGGCTCTTCGCAGGCGTGGAGACGGTGCCGGGCCTCACTTGGCCGACGCTCGTCTTCGAGCGGGAGCTCACGCTGTTTCTCGGCAAGCTGGAAGTCAAAATCATGCATCTCGGGGCGGGCCATACGAAAGGCGATACGGTCGTCTGGCTCCCCGGGCAAAAGGTACTGTTCTCGGGCGATCTCGTGGAATACGAGGCGGCCTGCTATTGCGGCGACGCACAACTCGCGCAATGGCCGGCCACCCTCGATGCATTGCGCGCGCTCGGGGCCGAGAAGCTCGTGCCGGGACGCGGCCCCGCACTGACGAATCGCGCGGCCGTGAACGCCGGCATCGACTACACGCTGGATTTCGTCACGACGCTGCTTGCGCAAGCGCGCACGGCCGTCGAGCGCAAGCTCGATCTCAAGGCCGCGATGGCCCTCGCGCGCGAGGCGATGGACCCCAAGTTCGGTAGCGTCTTCATCTACGAGCATTGTCTGCCGTTCGACGTTTCGCGTGCTTACGACGAGGCGAGCGGCATCGTTCATCCTCGCATCTGGACGGCGCAGCGCGACAAAGAAATGTGGGGCGCCCTGCAGGCCTGAGCGCCCGAGGCAACGTATGGAAACGCCGGCCGACTATCGGAACGCGCACTTCGCCTATCGACGCGCGGCGGAAGCTGCGTCCGATCCGCAGGCGGTGGTCCATCCGGTCGTCGTCGTGGGTGCGGGCCCGACGGGACTCGCGACGGCAATCGATCTCGCGCAGCGCGGCATCGAGGTGGTGCTCGTCGATGACGATGACCGCCTCTCTGTCGGATCGCGCGCGATCTGTTTTTCGAAGCGATCGCTCGAGGTATTCGACCGTCTCGGTTGCGGTGAGGTCATGGCGGCGAAGGGCGTGCGCTGGCACGTCGGGAAGGTGTTCGTCCGCGACGAACTCGTCTATGCGTTCGACCTGCTCGGAGAAAGCGGTTACCGCCGCCCGGCGTTCGTCAATCTGCAGCAGTACTACGTCGAAGGATATCTGCTCGAGCGGGCGATGCAGCTCGACAATCTCGACGTGCGCTGGAAAAACAAAGTGGTCGCAATCGAAGCGCCGCGGATGGGCGATGCGGGTACGCGCGGCAACGGCTGCGAGCCGATCGCGTTGACGATCGAGACCCCCGAGGGGCAATACGCGTTGCGCGCGCGTTTCGTCGTGGCCGCCGATGGCGCGCGCAGTCCGCTGCGCAAGCTGCTCGGCTGCGACAGCGCGGGACGCACGTTCAAGGACCGCTTCCTGATCGCCGACGTGAAGATGGAGGCCGATTTTCCGCCTGAACGATGGTTCTGGTTCGATCCGCCATTTCATCCGAATCAGTCGGTGCTGCTGCATCGACAGCCCGACAATGTATGGCGAATCGATTTCCAGCTCGGCTGGGATGCCGATCCGGAGCTCGAGAAGGCGCCCGAGCGTGTGCTTGCGCGCGTGCGTGCACTGTTGGGCCACGATGCGCAATTTTCCCTCGAGTGGGTCAGCGTCTATACGTTTTCATGCGTGCGCATGAAGAGCTTTCGGTGCGGCAATGTCCTTTTCGCGGGCGACAGTGCGCATTGCATGTCGCCGTTCGGTGCTCGCGGCGCGAATAGCGGCTTGCAGGATGCGGATAACCTTGCCTGGAAGCTGGCGCTCGTGCTGCGAGGACTGGCACCGGACGCGCTGCTCGATTCCTATGCGCGGGAACGCGAATATGCAGCCGATGAGAACATCCGCCACTCCACGCGCTCGACCGATTTCATCACGCCAAAGACGCCGACGAGCCGGGTCTTTCGCGACGCGGTGCTCATGCTCGCGCGACATCATGCGTTCGCTCGCCAGCTCGTCAACAGCGGCAGGCTGTCGGTTCCGTCGGTGCTTGCCGACTCCGCGCTCAACACCGCGGATCGCGACACCTTCTCGGGCAGCACGGTGCCCGGTTCCGTCGGCGCCGACGCCCCGGTCAATCGCGACGGTGATGACGACTGGCTGCTCTCGCACCTCGGCGATACTTTCTCGCTGCTCATTTTCGGCGGTCCGAATGGACTCGACGCGAATGCGCGAGGATTGCTGGCGGCCTCAACGAGTTGCCGGGTTCCAGTCCGAAACGTCGTCGTATTGCCGGCGGGTGCGCAAGTGAGCGGCACCGATGATGCCGCTGCCGCGACCCTTTTATTCGATCGGGAAGGGCTGGCTGCCGCACGCTACGACGCGAAACCCGGCACCGCATACCTGATCCGGCCGGACCAGCATGTCTGCGCGCGCTGGCGTGCGGCAACTGCCGCCGATCTGGAAGCAGCGCTCGCGCGTGCGCTATGCGCCAACGTGGATTGACGCCGCCAAGCGCGGCGATGCGATCGAGGTGACGATATGCCGTTGAAGACCGAACCGAATCTGACCCGGCCAGACGATTTTTATGAAGCGTTGCTCGAGATGCATCGGGACCTCGACGATGCGCAAAGCCAGTCTGCCAATGCGCAACTGATTCTGTTGCTCGCCAATCATATCGGCGAGCAGGCCGTGCTTGTCGAAGCCATGCGGCTCGCGCGCGAAGGCGTGACGGAGCGTTCGACGCCTCGCGCGAGCGTTACGCGTTGAGCAGCCCGCGGCGCGCGAGGTTGCGGTAAAGCGCGCGCACGCCGAACGTCCACGGTGCAATTTCATTCGACCGTTGCACCGTATTCACGAGCGCGCCGAGCGAAGGCGTCGAAATCGTCACCACATCGCCGAGGTGATGGGTGAATCCGGCGCCGGGCGCATCGCGATCCTTGATCGGCGAAAACATCGTGCCGAGAAACAGCACGAAGCCGTCGGGGTACTGATGATGTGGGCCGAAAGTCTGCGAGACGAGGTCGGCCGGATCGCGGCTGATCTCGCTCATGTGGCTGACGCCCTCGAGCACGAAGCCGTCATCGCCCTCGATGCGCAGCGCGAGACTCGCGAGACGCACCGTATCGAGCGTGAAATGTTCGTCGAAAAGGCGCACGAACGGGCCGATCGCGCACGAGCCGTTGTTGTCCTTCGCCTTGCCGAGCAGCAGCGCCGAGCGGCCTTCGATGTCGCGCAGGTTCACGTCGTTGCCGAGCGTCGCGCCGACGATGCCGCCCGCGCTGTTCACGGCCAGCACGATCTCGGGTTCGGGATTGTTCCATTGCGAGCTCGGGTAAAGACCGACGGCCGCGCCGAGTCCGACCGCCGACATCGGCTGGGACTTGGAGAACACTTCGGCGTCCGGGCCGATGCCGACTTCCATGTATTGCGACCAGGCATTGCGACGCTCGAGCTCGGCCTTCAGCTTCATGGCCGCTTCCGAGCCGGGTTTGATCTTCGCGAGATCCGTGCCGATCAGCTCGACGATGAGCTGCCGCACCTGCTCGGCCTTGCTCGCATCGCCGCCGGCTTGCTCTTCGATCACACGTTCGAGCAGGCTGACGGCGAACGTCACGCCGCAGGCCTTGATGGCTTGCACATCGCACGGCGCCAAGAGCCGCGCGCCGCTTGCGCCGCCACCGTCGAAGCTCGCCTCGATCCATCGCGCGACGGGACCGAGCGACTCGCCCGGTGCGTGCCGGGCGACGTCGACGGCATCGGGGCGATCGAAGAGATCGGCTGTCGTGGGTGCCGAGGCCGTGATATCGAAGACCTCGCCGTTGCGCACGGCGACGACGGACGGCCCATCGACGGGCGCTTCGCGCCAGACGCGCCCGACGAGGAGCGCTCGGTCGAGGTCGGTCGGCAAAACGGAAAGCGATGCTGGCTGCATGAGCGTATTCGGTACGAAAGTTGACGGTTCGACGATCGTAGCCACTGCGCGTCACAGTGTCCACGGTTTCGATGCGTAGCCGGTCGCGCGCGTGGGCGGGCGACCGGCTAAGACCCCACGCAGGGTGGGGGAGGGAGACTCAATCGTAGAGCTGCGATGCGATCTTCGGATCGTCGATGTTCGACTTGTCGTACCAGTAAAAGCCCGTGTCGATCACCTTCGGAATCTGCTTCGCCTTGCCGTTGATGGCCTCGACGGCCGCCTTGACCGTTTCGTAGCCGATACCGCCCGGGTTCTGCGTGATTGCGCCGGCCTCGATGCCGGAGCGGATCGCTTCTTTTTGCTCCTTGCCCGAGTCGTAGCCGATGATGACGACCTTGCCGGTCATCTTCATTTCCTTGGTGCCGTGGATGACACCGATCACCGAGCCTTCGTTCGCGCCGAAGATGCCCTTGATCTTGGGATGCGCGGCGAGCAGCGCCTTCGTGATCTCGGTCGATTTCAACTGATCGCCGGCGCCGTATTGAATATCGACGATCTTGACCTTCGGATGCTTGGCCTTCATTTCGTCGACGAAACCGTCGCGCCGATCGATACCCGTGCGGCTCGTCTGGTCGTGCACGACGAGCGCGACTTCGCCTTCATCGCCGATGAGCTGGGCCATCTTGTCGGCGGCGAGCGCGGCTGCCTTCTTGTTGTCGGTCGCCGCGGTGGCGAGCGGGATGTTGCTGTCGACGCCCGAGTCGAACGCGATGACGGGGATCTTCTCCTGCTGTGCCTTCTTCAGGAGGGGGATCGCCGCCTTGCTGTCGAGCGCGGCAAAACCGATCGCGGCGGGCCGTTTCGCCAGCGCGGCCGAGAGCATGTCGATCTGCTTGTCGACCATCGCTTCGGTTTCGGGCCCTTCGAACGTGACTCTGACGTGATAGTCCTCGCCAGCCTTTTCAGCGCCTTTTTTCACGGCTTGCCAGAACTGATGCTGAAAGCCCTTGGAGATCAGCGCGACATACGGCTCGTCCGCCGCTTGTGCCCCCGCACCGAATCCCAATGCCAGGGCAAGCCCGACTGCCGCGCCGATCAATCTCGGTTTCATCATTTGCACGTCTCCTCTCTGGTTGAACTCATGGCGCGGGCGAAGCGCGCGCCTGCTGTAAAACAAAGCAAACGTTACCGCTGTTTTCTTCGACGCAGCATGTCCATATAGACGGCCGCGATGATGATTCCGCCCGTCACGACGATCTGCCATTCCTGCGCGACCGACATCACGCGCAGCCCGTTCACGAGCACGCTCATGATGAATGCGCCGATCATCGTACCCGTGATCGTGCCGATGCCGCCCGATAGCGACGTGCCGCCGATGACGACGGCCGCGATTGCATCGAGCTCGTAGCCCTGGCCGAGCGCCGGTTGCGCGGAATTCAGCCGCGAAGCGATCAGCAGACCGGCGATGCCGCAAATGGCGCCGCCCACCGTATAGACGGCGATCTTCCACCGATCGACGGCAACGCCGGACAGGCGCACGGCTTCCTCGTTGCTGCCGAGTGCGAACGTATAGCGGCCGAACAGCGTCTTGTTGAGCGCCACCGCCGCAATGACCGCGAGCAGGAAGAGGATCAGCACCGAGTTCGGAATCGGCAGCGCGGGAATCAAAGTGCCGATCACCGAATCCTGCGAAATGCTCGTGAAGCCCGGCGTGTCGTTGAAATAGATGGGCCGCGTGCCCGAGATCACGAGCGAGAGTCCCTTGAGCAGCATCATCATGCCGAGCGTGGCGATGAACGGCGGAATGCGCAGCTTCGCGATCAGAAAGCCGGAGATCCAGCCGCACAGCGCGCCGAAGAAAATCGCGGCGAGAATGCCGACGAAAAGCGGCATTCCCCAGTTCGTCAGCACCATGCCCGTCATGACGGCGCAAAAGGTCATCAACGTGCCGACGGACAAGTCGATGCCGCCGGTGATGATGACGAACGTGGAAGCGACCGCGAGCACACCGTTCACCGCCGTGGCCTGCAAGATGCTGACCAGGTTGTCGACCTGCAGGAACTGCGGCGACGCAATGCCGAAAAATGCGATGAGCACGATGAGACTGGCGAACGCGAGCAGCTTCTGGCGTGCGCCGGAGTGAAAAATCTTGCCGAGGAGTGCGGCGACGCTGCGCTCGCGCTCCATCGACAGGGCGGGTTCTGCCGGAGGCAGCGGGTTCGGTGTCTGGCTCATGTTCGATTCCGTCGATTCATTCGGTGACGACTGACTCGCGTTGCGTCGCGAGCTGCATGATGTTTTCCTGCGTGGCGGTGCCGGCCGGCAGTTCGCCGGTCACGCACCCCTCGCACATGACGAGCACACGATGGCTCATGCGCAGGATTTCGGGGAGCTCCGACGAGATCATGACGATGGCCTTGCCTTCGGCCGCCAGCGCGTCGATGAGCTTGTAGATTTCCGTCTTCGCGCCGATATCGATGCCGCGCGTCGGTTCGTCGAAAAAGAGGATGTCGCAATCGCGCAGCAGCCACTTGGCGATCACGATTTTCTGCTGATTGCCGCCGGAGAGCAGACGCACCTGCTGATCGACCGAAGGTGTCTTGATGCGCAGCTGCTTCACGTATTTGTCGGCCGCGCGATGAATCGCGCGCTGGTCGAGAAACATGCCGAACGAGGTGAAGCTGTGCATGCTCGGCAGCGCCACGTTGGCTTTCACGTCCATCCCGGTGGCGAGGCCGAAATGCTTGCGGTCTTCGGACAGATAGCCGATGCCGTGGCGCACCGCATCCTTCGGCGATTTGATCGATACGCGCTTGCCGTGCACATGGATCTCGCCGCGCTCGAGCGGATCGGCGCCGAAGATCGCGCGCGCCACTTCCGTGCGGCCCGCGCCCATGAGGCCGGCGAAACCGAGCACCTCGCCGCGACGCAACGTGAAGCTCACGTCGCGGATCGCGGTGCCGCGCGTCAGGCCTTTGACTTCGAGCGCGATCTCGTTATCGGCGGTGTGGCTGGGGTGCCGCGGCGCGCTGTCGAGCTGGCGTCCGACCATCATGCCGATGATGGTCTCGACCGGTGTTGTCGCGGTGGGAACCGTGGCCACGTACTGTCCGTCCCGCATGACCGTCACGCGGCTCGCGATCTGCCGCAGTTCGTCCATTTTGTGGGAGATATAGACGATGCCGACGCCATGCGTCTGCAGTTGCCGAATGATACGAAAGAGGTCCTCGATCTCGACGTTGTTCAACGCCGCGGTGGGCTCGTCCATGATGAGCACGCGCGAATCGAACGAGAGCGCCTTCGCAATCTCGACCATCTGCTGCTTGGCCACCGTGAGCTCGCCGACCGGCGTGCGCGGATCGAGCTTCAGATGCATACGCTTGAAGATCGCCGTGGCCCGGCGATTGAGCTCGCGCTCGTCGATGAAAAGCCCGAGGCGCCCCTTCGGCTCGCGCCCGATGAAGATGTTCTGCGCGGCGCTCAGATGATTCATCAGGTTCAATTCCTGATGCACGATGCCGATGCCGAGTGCCTGGGCGGCGCGCGGGTCGGGAATGTCGACAGGTTGGCCATCGACGAGGATTTCCCCCTCGTCCTTTTGGTAGACACCCGATAGCACCTTCATCAGCGTCGACTTGCCGGCGCCGTTTTCGCCCATCAGGGCATGGACCTCGCCCGGCAGCAACTCGAACTGACAATTGTCGAGCGCACGCACGCCGGGAAACGACTTGCACAAGTTGCGGATGGACACCAGGGGGCGCGGCGCTTGCCCGGCTGGCGGTTGATCTGTCTCACTCATCTGTCTCGTCCTGGACGGGGCCCCGAAGGGAGCCCCGGCGGTTCGCTTGCCGAAACGTTTCGCTAAACGTTTCGGCGTGAGACTAGATGGCGCTAAGGCCGATGTCAACAGGTGAGACGGCACTATCGGGTTAACCATGTTGCCGCATCCATCGAAACGTTTCGCTAAACGTTTTGCCACAGTTTGGGAATGCGGATATGATCGGGGCTCGTCTTGCCGGCGAGACCATGAGGAGCGGCTCGGCAAAGGCATCGATGGGACCATTCAGAGCGGGAAACAACGTGGCAGCAACGATGAAGGATGTGGCGCGGCTGGCCGAGGTCAGCCTGGCCACTGTCTCGGCAGTACTCTCGGGTTCGACGTACGTGAGCCCCGAGCTGACGAGCCGCGTGCAAAAGGCGGTGGCGGCGCTCGGCTATGCGCCGAATACCGTGGCGCGCAGCCTCAAGAAAGGTGCGACCAAGCTGATCGGTCTCGTGGTGCCCGATATCACGAATCCATTTTTCACGGAGCTCGTCCACGAAGTCCAAAAGCGCGCGCGCACGCTGGGCTATGCCGTGCTGCTTTGCGATAGCGAGCGCGATCTCGAGCAGGAACGCTGGTACTTGCGCATGCTGCGCGCGCATCTGGCGGTCGGCGCGATTCTGTGCGCGACGGGCCCCGACGAAACCTACAAAGACCTCGCCAACGACGTCGGCATCATGCCGATCGTGGCCGTCGATCACATCATCCGGGCGTCGGATTACGACTCTGTCGTGTTGGACAACGTGGCCGCTTCGCGCATCGTCATGCAGCACATCCTCTCGCTCGGCCATACGCGCGTTGCGATCCTTGCGGGTCAGCAACATCTCGTGCCGGGCCGGGATCGCCTGGCCGGATTCGTCGACGGGTTGCGCGCGGCAGGGCTCGATGTGATACCGGAACTCGTGCGGCAGGGCGCTTTCGGCGAGCCCGAGGCATTCAAGGCCGCGCAGGCGCTGATGAAGCTGCCCGAGCCGCCGTCCGCCATCTTCGCGACGAACAACCAGATGTTGATCGGCGCGATGCGCGCGCTGGCCGAATCGGGCATCCGGTGTCCCGATGACATCTCGGTGGTCGGCATCGACGACTTCGCGTGGGCGGCCGCATTCTCACCGGCGCTGACTACGGTGCGGCAACCCGTCGACGAGATGGCCGCCGCCGCGCTCGACATGCTCGTCGAGCGGGTGAACGGACTCGATGTCGCGCCCCGCCATATCGTCTTCGCCCCAGAGCTGGTCGTGCGTCAATCGTGCGTCGCGCCAGCCACCAAGCGCGCCTCGGCCCGTCGGGGCAAGGCGGCGAAATCCGAACGCGCGGCCAAGGCGCCGCAGTTATCCCACGCCTGATACGGGCGCTTCGTTTATGGAGATACGACCGTGACCCACGATCGCTCAGATCGCCACGACCGTGACGAGCGCGGCGCGATCGCCCCCGGCCCAATGGGCTTCGGGGCGGCGCCGCTCGGCAATCTTTTTGCGCGCGTCAGCGACGAGGTGGCGCTGGAGACGGTGTCGGCCGCCTGGGACGCCGGCATTCGCTACTTCGACACGGCGCCGTTTTATGGCGCGGGTCTCTCGGAAACGCGGCTGGGCCGCGCGCTTGCGCGCTATCCGCGCGACGCATTCGCCGTATCGACGAAAGTGGGGCGTCTGCTGGTTCCGGACGCTTCCGTGCCCGAGGTTCATAACGGCTTTGTGGGCGGCCTGCCGTTTCGCGTGGAATACGATTATTCGGGCGACGGTGCGCGCCGCTCGCTCGAGGCGAGTTTGAAACGGCTCGGCACCGATCGCATCGATATCGTCTATATCCACGATGTCGCACAGGACACGCATGGCGACGACTGGCTGCGACACTACCGGATCGCGGTGGACGGCGCGATGAAGGTGCTGTCTCAATGGCGCGACGAGGGCGTCATCGGCGCGTGGGGGCTTGGCGTGAATCGCGTCGAGCCTTGCCTGAAAACGCTCGACGATGCGGATCCCGACATTTTTCTGCTCGCGGGGCGCTATACGCTGCTCGATACCGGCGCGCTCGATGCGCTGATCCCTGCTTGCGAGGCGCGCGGCGTGCAGTTCGTGATCGGCGGTCCTTACAACTCGGGGCTCCTCGCGGGCGGCAATACGTTCGAGTATGCCGAAGCCCCCGCTTCGATGCTCGACAGACGGGCACGCCTTCTTGCCTTATGCGAGCGCTTCGGCGTCGATCTGAAGGCCGCCGCGCTGCAGTTTTGCAAGGCGCCGCGACCGGTGGCCTGCGTCATCGCCGGTGCGCGCACGCCCGAGGAAGTCCGGCAGAACTGCGCCGCGATGGCGGCGCCCATTCCGCGCGCGTTCTGGGTGGCGCTCAAAAGCGAGGGGCTCATTCCCGCGAACGCGAGCGAGCCCGGCTGAGGGCTGCCCGGCGCACGATGCCGCCGCCCGCGATGCGGCGGATCGCCAGAAAGACATTTCCTTTGCTTGTTCAGGATTCCTGACGATGGTCATCGACGGACATTTTCATATCTGGTCCTTGGCGCGGGGCGATTACGGGTGGCTCACGCCCGAGTTCGGCGTGCTTTACCGCGATTACGGGCTGGCGCACTGGCGCGACGAATTCGCGCCCCTCGGCGTAAGCGCCGGCATTCTCGTGCAAGCTGCGCCGACCGAGGACGAAACGACCTTTTTGCTCGAGCACGCGTTGGCGCATCCCGGCGAAGTCGCTGGCGTGGTCGGATGGACGGACTTCGAGCGCGACGATGCGCCCGCGCGTATCGCGGCGCTGGCGACGCATCCGCATCTCGTCGGCTTGCGGCCGATGCTGCAGGACCTGCCCGATCCGGGGTGGATCGGGCGCCCGTTCGCGCGTCGTGCGCTCGATGCGATGGCCGAATCGCAGCTGACTTTCGACGCGCTCGTTCGCCCCGTGCATCTGCCCTGGATTCTCGAGCTCGTCGAGCGGCATCCGTCGTTGACGGTCGTGATCGACCATGCGGCGAAGCCCGTCATCGCCTCCGGAGAGGGGCGCGAGGCCTGGAGCGAGCGGCTCGCCGCGCTCGCCGCCCATCCGTCGGTCTACTGCAAACTGTCAGGTCTATGGACCGAGGCGGCGCCGGGCTCGCCCGTCGAGACGGTCGAGCCGTGGGCTCGGCGTGTGCTGGAGCTGTTCGGCACCGAGCGGACGATTTGGGGCAGCGATTTTCCCGTCGTGCGCTGTGCAGGAGAAGGGCGGGCGTGGCTCGCTCATGCGCTCGAACTGGTCGGCACGTACGGTGCCGACGCGGTGCCGCGCGTCTTCGGTGCCAATGCCCGGCGCGCCTATCGGCTCGGCGATCCCGCCGTGGCGAGCAGCGGCGCGTCCTGACGCGATGACTGCACGCTAACCGTCGGTTTGCGCGACCTTGCCCCGCGCGCCCCGAAGCCGGGCGTCGCGACGCTTTTGCAACCGTTTTTGCAGCGCCAGATAAAGCAGCGCGCAGGCGCTCATCACGAGCGGCCACAGCAGGAACCATCCGGTCGCCACGCATAGCGCCGCGACCGCGATCAATGCGATGCCGGCGCATCGGTGGGCGGCGCTGCCGCGCGGCAGCAGCTTCAGTGCGGCGGCCGTGCCGAGCGCGTAGACCGTGACGAACGAACCCGTCGTCACCAGCACGAGCGGTTTGGGCCCGAGCTGCGCCCATGCAACGACCGCGGTGGCGAGCGCGGCCAGCGCCGCGACCACGCCCAGGCTGCGACGCGGGACGTCGCCCGCGAGCGAGCCTGCTGCCAGCCAGCGCGGCAGGGCCCCGTCGCGACCGAGCGCGGCACCGAGCTTGGCTGCGCCCGCAAAGTAAGCGTTCATCGTGCCAAGCGTGAGCAGGACGGCGGCGAACGCGGCGACGATCCGGACTTTGCCGCCGATACCGATCACCAGCAACTGGGCGAGCGGCGCGTCGGCCTGGCCTGCCGCGGGGCCCAGCACGAGCACGCTGGCCGCGGCGACGGCGAGGTAGAGCACGCCCACGACGACGACCGCGATGCCCGAGGCGAGCGGCAGGTCGCGCGCCGGATGCCGGAATTCGCCTGCCAGGTGGGTGATGGCTTCCCAGCCCGCAAAGCTCCAGACGAGCAACGCTGCCGCGGGTGCGATGGCCGACCAGCCGTGCGGTGCAAACGGGTGCAGATAGGCGAGCCGCGCATGCGGCGCCGAAACGGCGACGGCCGCGAGCAGCAACGCCACGAGCAGCGCCGAGAGCACGACTTGCAAGCGCCCCGAGATCGTGACGCCGAGCGCGTTGGCGGCCGTGACGACAATCACGAGTGCGACGCTCGTCAGCAACACGGTCTGGCTGCCGCCGCCGACGGCCGCAGCCACGTAGGCGCCCGCGAACATGGCCGCGGCCGGCGCGCCGGCGGGCACGGCAAAGTAGAAACACCAGCCGACGATGGCCGAGGCGCGCTCGCCGAACGCGTTGCGCACGTAGGTTGCGACGCCGCCCGCGTCGGGGTAGCGCGCACCGAGCGCGGCGAACGTGGCCGCGAGCGGCGCGGACAGCAGAACGAGTGCGAGCCAGGCCAGCAGCGAAGCCGGCCCGGCAATGTTGGCCGCCAGCGCGGGCAACGCGATGACACCCGTGCCGAGCACGGCGCCGACATAAAGCGCCGCGCCTTGCAACACGGTGAGGCTGCCGTGGGACGGGGCCGGTGGGACGGGCGGCGTGGGCGCCGGCGAGCCGTGCATCGTTGGGTCTCCTGATTATTTGTGGTCATGCCTCGCTATGGCTGCCTACTATAGCGGACCCGTCGGATCGCCGCAGCGAAGTCCACCGTGTGCCTACCGAGCTTGTTTATTATGGAAATCCCGTATACCTACCTTGCATCGGCGAAAGGATCGAGAAGGATTGCGTCCAATAGAATTTCGCCATCAACGCGACAACAGACCGCATCCCGCGGCGCGCGATAACAAAGGAGACGTCACGATGTACCCGACCCTGCGCAACTTGAAGGTCCTCGCTCTCGCTTCGGCACTTTCATTTGGTATCGTCTCGCAGCACGCATCAGCCGCTGATGACGGAAAGGTCACGATCATGGTGGGGGGCATCACCAAGATCATTTATTTGCCTGCGAAGCTCACCGAGCAGCTCGGCTACTTCAAGGACGAAGGTCTCGACGTCGAGCTGCTCTCGCAGCCGGCCGGCGTCGATGCGGAAAACGAGCTCCTCGCTGGCGCCGTGCAAGGCGTGGTCGGCTTTTACGATCACACGATCGACTTGCAGACGAAGGGCAAGGAAACCGAGGCGATCGCCGTGTTCTGTCAGGTGCCGGGCGAAGTCGAGATGGTGTCGACGAAGGCGGCCGATACGCTCAAGTCGTTCGCCGACGTGAAGGGCAAGACGCTCGGCGTGACCGGCCTCGGTTCGTCGACGAGCTTTCTCACGCAGTACCTCGCTGCCCAGCACGGCATCGCGTCTAACCAGTACACGATGCTGCCTGTCGGCGCGGATGCGAGCTTCATTGCCGCGATCAAGCAAAGCCGTATCGATGCGGGGATGACGACGGAGCCGACCGTCTCCAAGCTGCTGAAGACGGGCGACGCGAAGGTGCTCGTCGACATGCGTAACGTCGACGGTACGAAGGCCGCGCTCGGCGGCGTGTATCCGGCGGCGAGCTTTTATGTGCAGCGTGCCTGGGCAGAATCGCACAAGCAG
This sequence comes from Trinickia sp., assembly GCF_036503415.1. Classification (GTDB taxonomy): domain Bacteria; phylum Pseudomonadota; class Gammaproteobacteria; order Burkholderiales; family Burkholderiaceae; genus Trinickia. The sequence continues at coordinate 13,577 of NZ_DASXWY010000017.1, forward strand.
GAGGCCCAAAAGCTCGCGCACGCGTTCGCGAAGACGATGCAGTTCATCAGTACGCACAGCGCCGATGAAATCGCCGCGAAGATGCCGGCCGACTATCAGAAGGACAAGGAACTCTACCTGATGGCGCTGAAGGCTTCGCTGCCGATGTTCACCAAGGACGCGAAGATGCCGAAGGATGGCCCGGAAACGGTGCTCAAGGTATTGGCGGGCTTCAACCCGTCGGTCAAGGGCAAGCACGTCGATCTGTCGAAGACCTACACCAACGCGTTCGTGGAGTCGAAATAATCGGGCACCGTGCGTTCCGGCCGTAGCCGGAGCCCGTGCCTTCACCGGCGCCGCGAGGGGCGGCGCCGGCCACTTCTCTGGATTTGCGATGAACAAAGCTGTCTCCAAAGAATCACCTGTCATCGAGTTCAACTCGGTATCGTGCCGCTTCATTTCGCCCGACGGCAAGGCGACGATCGCATTGCGCGATTTCAGCATGTCGGTCGCCAAGGGCGAGTTCATTGCGATCGTCGGCCCGACGGGCTGCGGCAAATCGACGACGCTCAGCATGATCACCGGCCTGCTCAAGCCGACGACGGGTGAAGTCCGTGTGATGGGCGCGCCCGTGACGGGCATCGATCCACGCATCGGCTTCGTCTTTCAGGCGGACGCTGTGTTTCCGTGGCGCACCGTGCTCGACAACGTCGCGGCCGGCCCCATGTTTCGCGGACGTTCGAAGGCCGTCGCACATGAAGAGGCGCGCGATTGGCTGCGCCGCGTCGGTCTCGAAAAGTTCGAGAATCACTATCCGCACCAGCTCTCGGGCGGTATGCGCAAGCGCGTCTCGCTCGCCCAGACGTTCATCAACAAGCCCGAGATCCTGCTCATGGACGAGCCGTTTTCGGCCCTCGACATGCAAACGCGCACGCTGATGCAAGACGAGCTGCTGCAATTGTGGTCGGCCAATGCGGGCTCCGTCGTTTTCGTCACGCACGATCTCGAGGAAGCGATTGCGCTGGCTGACCGCGTGTTCGTGCTCACGGCGCGTCCGGCCACGCTGAAAAAGGTCTACGAGATCGATTTGCCGCGGCCGCGCATCACCTCGGAAATTCGCTACGAACCGCGCTTCATCGAAATCTCGCGCGACATCTGGCGCGACCTGCGCGAAGAAGTGCAGATCGCTTGATGTCTACCCTCGCGCAAGAACCGAAAGAACGCGGCAAGAACTGGAAGGAAGGTCGGAAAATGTCAACAGTTGAACATGCTCAACGCGCCTTTGGCGAACAATCGCTCGCCGAGGTCGAAAAAGTCGCGCAACGCCGGATCCGGCAGCGCCGTGCGCTCGTCATCGGCTTGCGTATTCTCGTGCTCGTCGTCGTGCTCGGCGGCTGGGAGCTCGGCGGACGATTCAAATGGTTCGATCCGTTCTTTTTCTCGATGCCGTCGCTGATCTTCGATCAGATCGTCGACTGGTTCGTGAACGGAACCTCGCAAGGCCCGCTGCTCGTGCAGGTCTGGGTGACGCTCGAAGAAACGATGCTCGGCTTTCTGATCGGCGCGGTGGGCGGCATCATCTGCGGCGTCATCCTCGGCCGCAACAAGCTGCTGTCCGACGTCTTCAGCCTCTACATCAAGATCGCGAACTCGATTCCGCGTGTGGTGCTCGGCTCCGTATTCGTCATTGCGCTGGGCCTCGGCATGGCATCGAAGGTGGCGCTCGCGGTGGTCATGGTGTTCTTCGTCGTCTTCGGCAATGCGTTCCAAGGCGTGCTCGAAGCGGACCGCTATATGATCGCGAACGCGCAGATCCTCGGCGCGTCGAAGCGTCAGCTGACCACCGCGGTCGTGATTCCGTCGGCGCTCTCCTGGATTCTTGCCAGCTTGCATACGAGCTTCGGTTTCGCGCTCGTCGGTGCGGTCGTCGGCGAATTCCTCGGCTCGAAGCAGGGTATCGGCCTGTTGATCTCGACGGCGCAGGGCGCGTTCAACGCAAGCGGCGTGTTTGCTGCGATGATCGTGCTGGCTGTGGTCGCGTTGACGACAGACTACCTGCTGACGGCACTGGAAAGGCGTTTGCTGAAGTGGAGACCGTCCGCCTTCTGAGGAAGTAGGCGCCGCGGCCGCAACGGAAAAGCGGTAAAAGCGGTAAAAGCGGTTCTTCGCGGGCACGCATCGAAAGATGCGTGCCCGCGCCCCGTTGAGCGTCGGATGAATAGGGGGAGTTCGTGATGCTGCATAGCCTGCGTGCGCGGCTGCTGCTGTGGGTTTTTCTGCCGCTCGGCACGTTTGTCTTCGTCACGGGCTTGATGGCGCACGACGCGTCGCGGCAGACGGCCGATCTCGTGCAGGACAGCGTCCTGCTTGCGTCCGCGCGCACCATAGGCGAAAACATCGAGTGGCGCGACGGGGCGCTGATCGCGAATATCCCGCCCGCGGCGCTCGAAATGTTCGAATCGCCTTACCGCGACCAGGTCTTCTACAAGGTCGTCGCGGGCGAGGACAAGCTGCTCGGCGGGTCGATCGATCTCGCGCTGCCCGGGCACCTGGCGAGCTTTCCCGTGTTTTACGACACGGTGCTCGACGGACAAAACCTGCGCGCCGTCGCATTCCAGCGGCAAGTCTACGACTCGGGCTCCGTCACGCCAGTCACCGTGATCGTGGCCAAGACGCAAGCTTCGCGCGAGGCGATGCTCTCGCAGCTTTGGCACCCGCAGGTCCTGCGGCAGGGTTTGATGCTCGCGCTGGCCGCGGTACTTGTCGTGATCGGCCTCACGAGCGAGTTGCGGCCGCTCATGAAGCTCAGCGAAAACGTTGCCGATCGCGACGCCATGGAGCTGGAACCGATCCGCTTCCACCATTTGCCGTCTGAACTGCGTCCCATCGTCGACGCGATCAATCAATGTATCGCGCGCCTGAAACTGCATACGACCACGCAACGGCAATTCATCGCCGATGCCGCACATCAATTGCGCACGCCGCTGACGCTGCTCGACACGCAGGTCCAATACGCCTGCCAGCACAACGCCGGCGATCCCCTGCTCGTCGATGTGCTGCATGGCGTGAGGCGCACGAGCCTCAAGATGATCGAAATCACGAATCAGCTGTTGCTGCTGGCGCAGGCCGAGTCGACGCGGGCCGCCGCCACGCTTGTGCGCGTCGATATGGCACGTGTGGTTTTCTCCGTGCTCGAGGAGCTCATCATGGCGGCACAGCGGCGTAATATCGACCTGGGGGCCGACCTCGCCGATGACATCGCCGTGATGGGTATCGAGCAATTGCTCGCCGCGCTCGTTGCGAACCTCGTCGACAATGCGATTCGTTATACACAGGAAGGGGGGCACGTGACGGTGATTTGCAGGCGCGAGGGGGACGAGGTGCTGCTGGAAGTGGTGGACAACGGGCCGGGCATTCCCGCGGAGATACGCGCACACGTGTTCGAGCGTTTTTATCGCGGCGCGACCGATGTCGACGGGACCGGTCTCGGACTCGCGATCGTGCAGGGCATCGCGCGCTCGCATGGCGGCGCGGCGTCCGTCGCACCGGGCCCTGGGCGCGTCGGCCTCACGGCCACCGTTCGTCTGCCGGCTGCAAGCCGTGAAGGAATGACGCAATGAAACTGCTTCTGGTCGAGGACAACGCCGAACTGGCGCACTGGATCGTCAATCTGCTGAGAGCCGAGAATTTCGCCGTCGATTGCGCGAGCGACGGCGAATCGGCCGATGCCGTGCTCAGTACGCAAAGCTACGATGTCGTGCTGCTCGATATGCGTTTGCCGCGCATGAGCGGCAAGGAAGTGCTCGCACGATTGCGCAGACGCGGCGATAACGCGCCGGTCTTGATGCTGACGGCCCATGGTTCGATCGACGACAAGGTCGATTGCTTCAGCATCGGTGCGGACGATTACGTCGTCAAGCCGTTCGACGCGCGCGAGCTCGTTGCGCGCATCAAGGCGCTGATCCGCCGTCAGACGAGCGGTAAATCGGGCTCGCTCGTGTGCGGCGACCTGCAGTACAACACGGATACGCGCGAGTTCTCGCACAACGACGCGCCGCTCGCCTTGCGGCGCCGAGAACATGCGATTCTTGAAACGTTGATGCTCAAGCAGGGCAAGACCGTCACGAAGGCCGCGCTGATGGATAGCGTGTTCAGCCTGGAGGATGAGGCGAGCGCCGATGCTATCGACATCTACATTCATCGATTACGTAAGCATCTTTCCGCATCCACGGCGCAAATCATGACGTTGCGCGGGCTTGGCTATATCCTCAAGGAGAAAGAAGCACAATGATGAACTAGTCATCATTGCGTAACTAGTGAAAGCACTTAGTACTACTAAGCGATCACGAAAGCAGCGCGAAGGATTCGGACCACTACGATTGTCTCCATTCCGTTTTGGCGGAAAGCTCGGTGCTCAGATGGGAGTGGCACCGTTCAAACAAGCAGAAGTTCAACGCAGTGAATGAGGAGACGATCTTGAGAAGGACCTATCGGACCTTGGCAATTGCCGCCGGCGCATTGGCCGCGGCGAGCGGCGCGCACGCGCAGTCGAGCGTGCAGCTGTATGGGCTCATGGATTTGAGCTTCCCCACTTACATCACGCATGCCGATGCGAAGGGCAATCACTTGATCGGCATGGGTAACGCCGATGGCGAGCCGTGGTTCAGCGGCAGCCGCTGGGGCTTGAGGGGCGCGGAAGATCTCGGCGGCGGCACCAAGCTGATCTTCACCCTCGAAAGCGAATTCGTGGTTGCCAACGGGAACATGGAAGATCCGGGCCAGATCTTCGATCGCGATGCGTGGGTTGGCATCGAGAACGATACGTACGGTAAATTCACTGCCGGCTTCCAGAACACGATCGCGCGTGACGCCTCGGCGATCTACGGCGATCCGTACGGCAGTGCCAAGCTGCGCTATGAAGAGGGCGGCTGGACGAACTCGAACAACTTCAAGCAGATGATTTTCTATGCTGCCGGCGCAACGGGTACCCGTTACAACAACGGTCTCGCGTGGAAGAAGTTGTTCAGCAACGGCATCTTCGCAAGCGCAGGTTATGCGTTCAGCAACTCGACGTCGTTCGCATCGGGCAGCACCTATCAGGCAGCGCTCGGTTACAACGGCGGCCCGTTCAACGTGTCGGCTTTCTACAACCACGTGAACAACACGGGCTTCGTCGATCAAACGTGGTCGGTGGGCGGTAACTACACGTTCGGTATCGCGCGTATCAACGCGGGCTACTTCCGTTATCTCGGCAATCAAGGCTCGCTGGGCCAGCGCCAGGACAACGCGTGGACGGTGTCGCTCAAGCTTGCGCCGAAGGGACCGTTCGACTATGAGCTCGGTTATCAGCAGATGCGCGTTCACAACGCCGCGTACAACGCCGACGGCGATATTCCGAACGCCAACACGGCCCACGTGTTCGATGCGACGGCCGGCTTGCACAACGGCTTCAAGGAAACGCTCTACGCATCGACGTTCTATCACCTGTCCAAGCGTACCGAGCTGTACCTTGCGGGCGACTACATGCGGCTTCACGGCGGCTACACGGTTGGCAGCACGTTCGGGGCGAAGAACCAGCTCGAGCTGACCACGGGTGTGCGTACCCGCTTCTGATTGTCCCACCTCCTCCAAGACGGTGCTGCCTGATGAGGGCAGCCATTTAAAGGCGGCGGCGAGCCTCATTGCTTGCCGCCTTTTTTTTGGGAAGACAGCATGGTTAGGGTCACTAACGTTCGTGCCGCGCTGAGCGCGACGGTCGCCGGCTACACGGGCGCGTTGATACTCGTGATCGTGGCATCGGTCATCGGACTCAGATCCGCCAATGTGGCGCTAGAGAAGATGCATAGTGCCGAGACCGCGGCGCTGACGCATCTTGCGGAGACCTCCGCGAACCTCTTGCAAGCGCGTGTCGATCTGGGCAGCTACGAGACACTCGTTGCACAAGGCAAGCCGACAGAATCGACGCTGGCGAACATTCATGCGGCGCTGGCCGCCAGCGATCGCGCGCTCGAGGCTTACAGCGCGCTGCCCGTATCGGGCGATGCGGAAGCCTCGCTCGCGAACGCGTTGCGCACCGCTCGCGCCACTCTGATCAAGCAGGTCATCGCGCCGGAAATCGCGGCGCTCGACCAGGACGATTTCGCCTCCTTCCGCACCATCGAGCGGCATGCACCGGAAGCAGTTTTCTCGGACTACAAAGAGGCGGCGCAGCGGCTCATGGATTTTCAGGTGCGCGCGCAAAAGATGCATTTCGATGCTGCGCAGGACCGCTTTCACCGCTTGCTGGCGCTTTTTGCCTGCGTCGGGGCCGCGTCTGTCGTTCTCGCAGTGCTCGCTCGGCGAGTCCTGAGCGCGTCGATCGTCAAGCCGATCGGCACCGTGATCGATCACTTCGAGCGAATCGCTTCAGGCGACCTGACCTCGACGATCGATACGTCGCGCGGTGCGGAGATGGGCCGGCTGCTGGATGCGCTCGCGCGCATGCAGGCAAGCCTGGCGGCGACCGTCACACGTGTGCGCGACGGCACCGGCGAAATTCGTCACGGTGTGCACGATATCGCGAGCGGCAATGCCGATTTGTCCGCGCGCACCGAACAACAAGCAGCAGCGCTCCAAGAGACAGCGGCGAGCTTGAAAGAGCTCACCACAACCGTCGCGCAAAACGCGCAGCACGCCCGGCAGGCGAGTGTGCAGGCGCAAACGGCCTCAGCGACCGCGGTGCGCGGCGGCGAGGTGGTAGGGGAGATCGTTCATGCAATCGCGGACATGTCGGCCGACTCGGATCATATCGTCAACATCATCGGAGCAATCGAAGGCATTGCTTTCCAGACGAACATACTGGCGCTCAATGCGGCGGTCGAAGCCGCGCGGGCTGGCGAAGAGGGACGCGGATTCGCTGTCGTGGCCGGCGAGGTTCGCGCGCTTGCTGGCCGGTCCGCCGCCGCGGCCAAGGAAATCCGTGCACTGATGACGGCGTCGGTCGCCAAGGTGCAAGGCGGGACCGAATTGGCCGAGCGCGCTCGCGCGACGATGGGCGACATCGTCAAGGCGGCGCACGAGGTCAATGCGATCGTCGCGGAGATTAGTACGGCGTCGGACTTCCAGTCCCAGGGAATCGAAGAGATCGAGCGCGCCGTATCGCACATGGACCGCTCGACGCAACAAAACGCCGCGCTCGTCGAACAGGCAGCGTCGGCTGCGGCATCGCTGGAGGAGCAGGCGCGCCTGCTCGACGAAACGGTGGCCGTCTTCCGGCTTCGCGCCGACGCGCTCGCAAGCACGACGCGCGAGCGCCCCGCACCGGTTGGCATGCTGCCGGCCCATTCACTCGCTCACGAATGACCCACCACGTTCATCCTTCGCGCCGTCATCGCACCCATCTGATCGTGGGTCTCACACACGGCGGGAAAACGTTTCGGCCCGGCGACTGGGCCGAGCGTCTTGCCGGTGTCATCGCGCTGTTCGTCAAAGAGAAGCGGCCGGGCAGGAATTCGGCATCGACATGGCTTGCGGTGCCGTTTGTCGATGAGGGCATCAAGTGTCTCACCGTGTCGGGCGAGCTGGCCGAAATCTGCCCGGAGGCGTTCGAGTTCGTGATGCGATTCGCCGCGGACAACGAGCTGCCGGTCGAAGAGGGCCTGCGCATCCTGCGTGCAGGTTGAACATCAACGTATGGCCCGGCACTTGATGTCGGGCGCGGTGTACGGCGTGGGGTAATCGGACCAGGGGCCCGTCTCGAGGAAGAGACGATGCATGGCCAGGACCTCGGCCTGGCGCTCCTCGCTGGTACTGAGCGGTGCGGCCGGCCCACTCCGGCCGGCAAGCGGCTCGTTGACCGCGCATTCGACGGTCTTGCCGTCGGGAATCGCCACGGTCGTCGTATAGGCGTAGTCGGGCCGGCCCTGTTCGGCACAGCCGGCGCCGCAGGAGACGATGGCACCCATCAAAACCGAGGCTGCTACGGATCGCATCTTCATGGCGGCTCACTCCGGCGAGGCGCGCTCGGCGCCCGGGTTCAGGGCGGCTGATGATTATCAGTATGGGCTTCGGAACCGGCATTGGGGCGAAGACCCTACGGTTCGCGCGTGTCGCGTCCTTGTTCGCATTTGCGCTTTTTGTTCAGGCGAATAACGAGGCGACCGGGCGGCTGATAGAGTGGCGTTTTCACCCTCTGACCAAGCGAGGCATCAATGCAACTGATTGGCATGCTCGATTCGCCGTTCGTACGCCGTGTGGCGGTTTCGATGGCCGTGCTCGATATCGGCTTCGAGCACCGTCCGCTCTCCGTGTTTCGTCATTTCGATGCATTTTCCGCGGTCAACCCCGTCGTCAAGGCGCCGACGCTGATCGACGACGACGGCACGCTGTTCATCGATTCCAGCCTGATTCTCGACTATCTCGATCAGAAGGTGCCGCCGGAGCGCCGGCTGATGCCTCAGGAGTTGGCGCAACGCCGGCGCGCGCTTCATCTGATCGGTTTTGCGCTTGCCGCCAGCGAAAAGACAGTGCAGATCGTCTATGAGCGTAACCTCCGGCCGGCGGAGAAGCAGCACGAACCTTGGGTCGACCGCGTGTCGGGCCAACTGTCCTCCGCCTACGCGCTGCTCGAGCGCGAAGTCGGTTCGGCCGGCGGCGCGGGCTGGCTCACCGGTGAGCGTCTGATGCAAGCCGATATCACCGTGGCGGTGGCTTGGCGTTTCACGCAACACATCCTGCCCGGTGCGGTCGATCCCGCGCTTCACCCGGCGCTGGCCGCCTTCTCCGAGTGTGCTGAAGCGCTGGCCGAGTTCGCGGCTGCGCCGCTCGATTGATCGGCTCGTTGTTCCTATTGTTCGGGAAGGCCGACAAGTGACTTTTCGTTTTGCGGATTTATCGCGCCTCGCGGTCTGCCTAGAATGGCTTCATGTCGAAGTCGTCATAGCAGGTCGCGGGTCGAGCCGCACCGAGCAAGGGGAAAGCCACCATGAAAGCCCTCATCGAACGTCAGCTTTACAGCCCGTCGGTTGTCTTGCCGATGGTCGCTTTCATGGAACTGCTCGTATCGCACGATTTCAATCTCGGGCAGGTCGGAGCGGTCGTGGCCACCCGTGGGGCGCGCGCCGCGCTGACCCGTTCGCGCGGGCTGCTTTTCCCGCCGCGCAGCCATGCCGGCCTGGCTGCCTGAAACCCGTGGTTCCGATCGTGGCCTGACAGGCATGGCAAACGCGGTACGGATCGGCCTCATTTCCGATACGCACAATCTTGTGCGCCCGGAAGCGCTCGCGTGGTTGTCCGGCGTGCAGGCCATCGTGCATGCCGGAGATATCTGCAAGCCTGAAGTGCTCGACACTTTGTCTGCGATCGCTCCGGTCACTGCCGTTCGGGGCAACAACGACAAAGGCGCGTGGGCCGAGCGGCTGCCGTTGTCGACGACGCTCGTGATCGAAGGGGTGGCGATTCACGTCGTGCACGACATCGCCGATTTGCGGTTGAGCGAGGCCGGCTCACGTATCGATGTCGTCGTGACGGGGCATTCGCATCAGCCCGCGCTCGCGCTTCGCGAGGGCGTGCTGTTCGTGAACCCGGGGAGCGCCGGGCCGCGCCGCTTCAAGCTGCCCGTATCGGCGGGCGTCCTCTTGATCGAAGGCGGCCGCGCACGCGCTGAACTCCACACGCTCGTCTGACCCACGATAAAAAAGCCGGCGCGCTGATGCGGCCGGCCTCGTCGTTCGCGGGCAAGCAGTATGCGCTCGCCGCTCAGCCTTCGGTCGGCGGAACGTATCCGGTTGCCTGATCGGCACCTTCGCCGAAGAAGAACTTCTCCGTCTGCTTCATCAAATACTGACGCGCACGCGGATCGGCCATATTGAGCCGGTTTTCGTTGATCAGCATCGTCTGATGCTTGAGCCAGGCCTGCCACGCCTCCTTCGAGACGCTTTCATAGATGCGCTTGCCCAATTCGCCGGGCAGCGGGGGGAAATCGAGGCCCTCGGCTTCCTTGCCGAGCTTCGCGCATTGAACCATGCGTGTCATTGTGGGTTTCTCCAGAAAATCGAATAAGGACGCGCCGCGCCAGCGCGATGTACCGTGCGCGTCGCGCTCAAAGATGCTTCATCAGCACGAGCGACTTGCGCTGCCAGTTGTAGAGGCGCCTGCGGTCTTCGGGTAGGTCGTCGACACTGACTTTCACGAAGCCGCGCTTGAGGAACCAGTGTTCGGTGCGGGTCGTCAGCACGAAGATGCGCGTCAAGCCGCGCGCCCTCGCGCGTTGCTCGACGCGTTTCAAGAGGCGCTCGCCGTCACCGGAGCCCTGGGCGTCCGGGGCGACGGTGAGGCACGCCATTTCGCCGATGCGCTCCTGCGGGTACGGATAGAGCGCCGCGCAGCCGAACAGCACCCCATCGTGCTCGATGACCGAGAAGTGGTCGATGTCGCGTTCGATCTGGTGCCGGCCGCGTTTGACGAGCGTGCCGTCCGATTCGAGCGGCTCGATCAGCGTCAGGATGCCGCCCACGTCGTCGGGCGTGGCTTCGCGCAGGCTTTCGAGGTTCTCGTACGAGATCATCGTGCCCACGCCGTCGTGCAGGAATAGTTCGAGCAGCAGGCTGCCGTCGAGCGAGTAAGGGATGATATGCGCGCGCGGGACGCCGCCGCGGCAGGCGCGCACCGCATGCTTCAGGTAAAAGCCCGCGTCGCCTTTCACTTCGCCGCTTTCGTGCAGACGGTAGGCGTCGTCGAGCGAAAGCTCGCGCACGAGATCGCCGGCTTCGTTCATGATGCCGGGCGTTTCGGTCAGAAAGATGATCTTGTCGGCACGCAGCGCGATGGCCGCGGCGGAGGCGACGTCTTCCATCGAGAGGTTGAACGCCTCGCCGGTCGGCGAGAAACCGAGCGGCGACAGCAGCACGAGCTTGCGGCTTGCGAGCGAATGACGGATCGATTCGGCATCGATCTTGCGCACGACGCCCGTGTGAGCGAAATCGACGCCATCGAGAATGCCGACGGGCCGGGCCGTCACGAAATTGCCTGACACCACGCTGATGTGCGCATGTGCCATGGGCGTGTTGGGCAGGCCCTGGCTGATCGCGGCTTCGATATCGAGCCGCACTTCGCCCGCCGCTTCCTTGGCCGATTCGAGCGCGCGCGCATCGGTGATGCGCATACCGTGCGAGAACTCCGATTGCACGCCGTGCAGGTTCATCTGTTCCTCGACCTGCGGGCGGGACCCATGCACGAGCACGATCTGGATACCCATCGCCTGCAAGAGCGCGATGTCGGACACGAGCGCGTTCAGGAGTCCTTGATGAACGACCTCGCCGCCGAAGCCCACGACGAACGTCTTGTTTCGAAACGCGTGGATGTACGGTGCGACCGATCGCATCCAGTCGACGAACTGGGCGTGTTGGGAAACGGGGTCGGCCGCGACGGGGCGAGTCGCGACGGGTTCCGGGATGGGGACGAGGTCGGATTGTGCGTTCATGCCGGGATTATAATGCGCCCCCATGTCGAACGTACCCAATAGTCCGGCCGCCGATGAGAGCGGACCGCCGCGCCAGGGTCGCGCCCACGGCTCGCGCCACGCGCGCGTGCCGCCGAACCCGATTCCGCCCTTCGAATTTCCCGCCGCGCTGCCGGTCAGCGGTCGCCGCGAGGAGATCGCGCGTGCCATCCGCGACAATCAGGTCGTGATCGTCTCGGGCGAAACGGGCTCGGGCAAGACCACGCAACTGCCGAAGATCTGCCTCTCGCTCGGGCGCGGGCGCGGCGCGGGCGGCAGCGGGCTCATCGGTCATACGCAGCCGCGCCGGATCGCTGCGTCGGCCACGGGGCGGCGCATCGCCGAGGAACTCGGCACGCCGTTCGGCGAGGTGGTCGGATACAAGGTGCGTTTCACCGACAATCTGGCGCCGGGCGCATCGGTCAAGCTCATGACCGATGGCATTCTGCTCGCCGAGACGCAGACCGATCCGCTGTTGCGCGCCTACGACACGCTCATCATCGATGAGGCGCACGAACGCAGCCTGAACATCGATTTTCTGCTCGGCTATCTGAAGGAGATCCTGCCGAAGCGGCCCGATCTGAAGCTGATCGTCACGTCGGCCACGATCGATGCCGAGCGCTTCGCGCGTCATTTCGGTACTGAGTCGAAGCCTGCACCCGTCATCGAAGTGAGCGGGCGGCTTTACCCCGTCGAGATCCGCTACCAGCCCGTCGAGGACCCGCGCGAGCGCAGCGCGGCGATCAAGGCGGCGCAGGGTACGGCGGCCACACCGTCCCCGCGCGAACGCGCGAAGGGTGCGCGCGAAGCCGAGCGCGATCTCATCGACGCGATCGTCGATGCCGTCGACGACCTGTGCCGCGAAGGCCCGGGCGACGTGCTCGTCTTTCTGCCGGGCGAACGCGAGATTCGCGACACCGCCGAGGCGCTGCGCAAACACCACCCGCCGCACACCGAAATTCTGCCGCTCTTCGCGCGGCTCTCCGCGGCCGAGCAGGCGCGCGTGTTCAAATCGTCGAATGCCCGGCGGATCGTGCTCGCAACGAACGTCGCCGAAACCTCGCTGACGGTGCCGGGCATTCGCTATGTCGTCGATACGGGGCTCGCACGCGTGAAGCGTTACTCGTACCGCAACAAGGTGGAGCAGTTGCAGGTCGAGCCGGTGTCGCAGGCCGCGGCCAATCAACGGGCCGGGCGTTGCGGCCGGGTGGCGGACGGCATCTGCATCCGGCTTTACGACGAAGCCGATTTTCAGGCGCGCGCGCGGTTCACCGAGCCGGAAATCCTGCGTTCGTCGCTGGCGGCCGTGATTTTGCGGATGAAGGCGCTGCACCTCACCGCCATCGAGACGTTTCCGTTCATCGAGCCGCCGCCGGGCCGCGCCATTGCCGACGGCTACCAATTGCTGGCCGAGCTGGGCGCCGTCGACGACGACAATGAACTGACGCCGCTCGGGCGCGAGCTGGCGAAGCTGCCGCTCGATCCCCGCGTGGGGCGCATGATCCTCGCCGCGCGCGATCAGGATGCGCTCGCCGAGGTGCTCGTCATTGCGAGCGCGCTCTCGGTTCAGGACCCGCGCGAGCGGCCCGCCGAGGCGCAGGAGCAGGCCGATCAGGCGCACCGTGCCTTCGCCGACGAGCGATCGGAATTCCTGCAATGGCTCAAGATCTGGCGTTGGTTCGGCGAAGCAGTGGCGCACAAGAAATCGAACCGGCAACTGGTCGATGCGTGCCGCGAGCGCTTTCTTTCGCATCTGCGGCTGCGCGAATGGCGCGATGTTCATTCTCAACTGCTCACCGTGGTGCGTGAGCACGGCTGGCGGATCAACGAAAGCGAAGCGACCTTCGAGCAGATTCATCTGGCCCTGATGACCGGCCTCATCGGCAATCTAGGCCTCAAGGCCGACGACGAGCCGTACTATCTCGGCGCTCGCGGAATCAAGTTCTTTCTCTGGCCCGGCTCGACGCTGGCCAAGAAGGCGGGGCGCTGGGTGATGGCGGCCGAGCTGGTCGAGACGAGCCGCCTCTATGCGCGCTGTCTCGCGAAAATCGAGCCGGAATGGATCGAGAAGGTCGCGTCGCACCTGCTCAGGAAATCGCTCTCGGAGCCGCATTGGGAAAAGCGTGCGGCCCAGGTGGCGGCATTCGAGCGCGCCGTGCTCTTCGGGCTGCCCGTCTACCATCGGCGGCGCGTCGCGTTCGGCTCGCAGGATCCGGCGCGCGCGAGAGAGCTTTTCATTCGCGGTGCGCTCGTCGAGGGCGAGTTCGATACCAAGCTCGGGTTTTTCGCCCACAACCGCAAGCTGCTTGCCGACATCGAGCAACTCGAGCACAAGTCGCGCCGGCAGGACGTGCTGGTCGACGACGAACTGATCTTCGCGTTTTACGATCAGGCGCTGCCCAAAGGCATCTACACCGGGGCCGCATTCGAGCGCTGGTACCGCAATGAAGTGAAACGCAGCGGCCAGCCGGAGGACAAGCTCCGCTTGCTCTATCTGTCGCGCGACGACCTCATGCGTCACGAGGCGGCGGGCATTACGACCGATCTGTTTCCGAAGCGTGTCGCGATGGCGGGCGTCGACATGGCGCTCGCCTATCATTTCGAGCCGGGCTCGCCGCGCGACGGCGTGACGCTCGCCGTGCCGCTTTTTGCGCTCAATCAGGTCGACGCGCTGCGCGCGGAATGGCTCGTGCCGGGCATGCTGAAGGAAAAGGTCCAGTTGCTGCTCAAATCGCTGCCGCAGAAGCTGCGCCGGCATTGCGTGCCGCTGCCGGAGTACGCAGCGGGATTCGTCGAACGTCACGCCGGACGCTTTGGCGTGCCCCCATTGCACTCCTCGAAGGGGGCTGCCGTCGGGGCGGGCGAGCCGCCTCGCGGCGCAGCCGGTCTGGTCGAGGCGCTGATCGCCGACGTGCGCGAGACGACGCAGGTCTCGATGAAACCGACCGACTTCAAGCTCGAAACGCTGCCGGCCCACCTCTTCATGAACTTCAAGGTCGTCGACGAGCACGGGCGGCAGCTCGCGATGGGCCGCAATCTGGCCCAGTTGCGCGCCGAGCTCGGGGGCGAGGCGCAGCGGCAGTTCCAGAAGCTGGCCGTCGGTGCGTCGCTCGACGGCGCTGCTGGCATCGGGCAAGCGCGCCCGGATGCCGAGGCCGGCGCGCGCGGACCTGCCGCAGCGCGACAGGGGCCGCGTGAAACCGCGGCGGCCGAGTCCTCCCGCAGTGCGTCGGCCGGCGAGGCGACGGCGTTGTACGAGAACCTGACGACCTGGAACTTCGGCAAATTGCCGGAACTGCTGGAGATTCGCCGCGGCGGCCAGACGTTGTTCGGCTATCCGGCGCTCGTCGACCGCACGACCCATTGCGACGTCGAAGTCTTCGATTCGCCCGACGAGGCGGCGCGGGCGCACCGCGCCGGTCTGCGGCGGCTTTTCGCGTTGCAATTGCGCGAGCCGATCAAATATCTGGAGAAAAACCTCCCCGGCCTTCGCGAAATGGCGCTGCAGTTCATGCCGCTCGGTACGCAAGAGGAGCTGCGCGATCAGCTGATCGACACGGCGCTCGACCGCGCGTGCCTGCAAGATCCGCTACCCGACGACGACGCGACGTTTCACGCGCACCGCGACGAGGGCAAGAGCCGGCTTTCGTTGCTCGCGCAGGAAATCGCGCGACTCGTCGGACAAATCCTCGCCGAATACGCGGCCGTGACGAAAAAGCTCGTGCAGGCCAAGCCGCACGCGGCCGCTTACGCGGATATGCAGCAGCAACTGCAGATGCTGATCGGCAAGCGGTTCATCGTAGACACGCCGTATGCCCAGCTTGCTCATTTCCCTCGCTACTTGAAGGGCATTGCGCTGCGCATCGACAAGCTCAAGGCCGATCCGGCCCGCGACGCACGGCAATTCGCGGAGCTGCAGCCGCTCGTGCAGCAATACCAGCGCGCGCGGCAGGCCCGCGGCGGCGTACCGGACGCGCGGCTCGCCGAGTTTCGCTGGTTGCTCGAGGAGCTGCGCATTTCGCTCTTCGCGCAGGAGCTGCGCACGCCGATGCCCGTTTCGACGAAGCGGCTCCATAAGGTGTGGGAATCGCTGCAAAGATGATCGAGAAAACTTCGACGGTGCCGATAACCCGATTAGGGCGCGCAAACGGAAAAAGCAGTATTTATTCCGAGGCCGTCAACCTCGGCCCGCGCCAAGCCGTTTAAAAGGGCGTTGGCCATTCGAACGAGTTCTCATGCCCAAGATTATTTCCTTCCGCGCGCGGGGCCTGATCGGCACCGCCGCGCTCGCGCTGCTGGCGGCAAGCGCCGCCGCCGTCTCGTTGCCTGCCAATGCCAACAACGTCATCGTTCTGAATTCGGCCGAGGCGACGCTTTCGCTGATCGACGAGGCGACGCATCAGGTCGTCGGTACGGTGCCGACGGGCAAGGAACCTCATCACCTGATGGCGACGCCCGACAATAAAACGTTGATCGTCGCGAATTCGGTCTCGAACGATCTGATCTTCGTCGATCCGAAGACGGGCAAGCCCCAAGGGCGCGTGCCCGGCATCGAGGACCCGTATCAGCTCGGTTTTTCGCCCGATCGCAAGTGGTTCGTCACGACGGGGCTGCGTCTGGACCGGCTCGACATCTACAGTTACGACGCGCCTACGAACGGCCTGAAGCTCGTGCGGCGCCTGCCGCTTGCGACGATGCCGAGCCATATGGCGTTTTCCAACGACAGCCGGACCGTGTTCGTGACGCTGCAGGTGTCGGGCGAACTCGCGGCGATCGATCTGCCGACGCAGACAGTGCTCTGGAAAATGCCCGTCGGTAAGACCCCGGCGGGGCTCTGGATGACGCCGGGCGACAAATATCTGCTCGTCGGCATGACGGGCGAGGACGACGTGGCAGTCGTCGACTGGCGCACGCGGTCCGTAGTCAAGCGGATCAGGACGGGTAACGGCGCGCACAACTTCCGCTCGCTCGACGACGGCCGCCATGTGCTCGTCAGCAACCGCGTTGCGAATACGATCAGCATCCTCGACGAACAGACGCTGACGAACGTCGGCGAAATCACGGGCCTGCTGCCTGGCCCCGACGACATGGAACTCACCGCGGACAAACGCTACCTCTGGGTGACGTTCCGCTTTGCGAAACACGTCGGCATCATCGACATGACCACGAAAAAGCTCGTGCAGACGATTGCCGTCGGCCGCTCGCCGCATGGGATCTATTTCTACGATCGCGCCCCGGTAACGGCCGCGAACGGCGCGTAAGCCAGGGGCCGCGCGCGCCGCTATGCTGCATTCGGTCATCGCTTCGCTCGACGGCGTCGTCTCGGCGCTGCAGACCTGGGCCTATGTCCACGTGGTCCAGCCGCTCCTGTTCCGGTTCGGCTGGATGGACTACGACGAAGATTCCTACGATGCGCTCTATCCGGTGATCGTCGGCTTGCTGACGATCGGTGCAACCTATCTGCTGCTGCGCCCCCTCGAGGCGCTGCGTCCCGTCGAGCGATGGGAAAACCGCCGGGCCGTGCGCGTCGACGTCCTCTATACGGCCATCTCCAAGCTTGGCGTCTTCAATCTGCTGTTCTTCCTCGGTTTCCAGCCGTTCTTTGCCGACTTGCAGGTCTGGCTGCGCTATCGCGGCATCGCCAACATGGACCTCGATCACCTGTGGCCCGGCGTCACGTCGCAGCCGATCGTGGCATTCCTCATCTACCTCGTCGTACTGGATTTTGCCGGCTACTGGTATCACCGCTGGCAGCATCGCTTCGGCATCTGGTGGGAGCTGCATGCGGTTCACCATAGTCAGCGCCAGTTGTCGCTCTGGTCGGACGATCGCAACCATTTGCTCGACGGGATCGCTCAGGCTTCGTTCTTCGCTGCCATCGCGCTGGCGATCGGGGTGGCGCCGACGCAGTTCGTGGTGCTCACGGCCGTGACGAACTTTCTGCAAAGCGTGCAACACACCAACGCGCGGTTCGGCTTCGGGCGTCTGTTCGAACGGGTACTCGTCAGCCCGGCGTTCCATCGTCGCCATCACGCGGTCGGCTACGGACACGAGGGCACCGCCTACGGCTGCAATTTCGGCGTGCTCTTCCCCTGGTGGGATATGCTCTTCGGCACTGCCTCGTGGGTTCGGTCCGTCGAGCCGACGGGGATCCGTCAGGAAATCGAGGGCGAATCGTATGGCGATGGCTTTTTCTCGCAGCACTGGCTCGCGTTCGCGCGTATCGCGCGGCGGCTCGGGTTCGGCCGCGGCGCGGGCCGAGGCAGTGCGCCGGCTGCCTGAAGGCGCATGCCGATGAACGAGCTCATGCGTGCATTCGGCCGGGCGCTCGCGGGCGTGCTGCACCCGCGCGTGCTGTGGCTCACGTTCTTGCCGTTCGTGATCGCCTCGGCGGGATGGGGGCTTTTCTTCTGGTTCACCTGGCAGGACCTCGTCGGCACCGCGCGCGGCTGGCTTGCCGGCTCGACGTTGGGGATGGCGCTTTACCGCGCGTTCGACTGGGTGGGCTTGACCAACCTGCATGCGGTGATTGCGCCGCTCATCGTCGTCGCGTTCTCGATTCCGGTCATCGTTTCCACCGTATTGCTGCTGATCGCCACGCTGTCGATGCCGATGGTGGTGCGGCATCTGTCGGCCCGCCGGTTCCCGACACTGGAGGCGCGGCACGGCGGAACCTGGTACGGCAGCCTCGCGTACGGCATTGCGACGACACTCGTTTGCCTGCTGCTCATTCTCCTCACGCTGCCGCTTTTCGTTCTGCTTGCGCCGCTGCTGCTGATTCCGCCGCTTTTTGCCCTGATTTCGCCGCTCTTCGCGCTGATTCCGACGCTGTTATGGGGCTGGCTCACCTATCGCGTGATGACATACGACGCGCTGGCGCTGCACGCGAGCCGCGCCGAGCGGATTGCGTTGATGCGGCGCCACCGTGTGCCGCTGCTCGCGATCGGCATTGCGAGCGGCCTCATGGGGACGTTGCCGACGTTACTCTGGGCCTGGTCGCTCTGGCTCGTCGTGCTCTTTCCCGTCATTGCAGCCGTCACGATCTGGATGTACGCGTTCATCCTCGTGTTCTCCGCGCTCTGGTTCGGTCACTATTGCCTGGAGGCATTGCAGGCGATGCGCGAAGAAGAGGGCTTGCAGCCGTCACGATCATGAACGACGATGAGCGATCTCTCAGCTTCGTGAGGCGGTCATGGCATTTGGCGTCATCATCATCGGCGATGAAATCCTGTCGGGTCGGCGTACCGACAAGCATCTGCCGAAGGTCATCGAGCTATTGAACGCGCGGGGCCTGGCGCTCGCCTGGGCCGAGTACGTCGGCGACGACCCCGCACGGATCACGGCCACGCTCGAGCGCAGTTTCGCCTCGGGCGACATCGTCTTTTCGACGGGAGGCATTGGCGCGACGCCGGACGACCATACCCGGCTTTGCGCGGCCAACGCGCTCGGTGTTCCGCTCGAGTTGCACCCGGAGGCGGCCGAACTGATTCGCCAGCGAATCCGCGACATGCACCCGGCCGGCGCGCCCCCTCTCGATCTCGATTCCCCCGAGAACCGTCATCGCCTCAATATGGGCGTCTTTCCGCGCGGCGCCTCGATCATTCCGAACGGCTACAACAAGATTCCGGGGTTCTCGATCGGCGATCACCATTTCGTTCCCGGTTTCCCCGTGATGGCCTGGCCGATGATCGAATGGGTACTCGATACGAAGTACGCGCAGATGCACCATCAAGTCGCGCATGCCGAGCGATCGCTGCTCGTGTTCGAACTCATGGAGTCGACGCTGACGCCATTGATGGAGAAAATCGAAGCCGATTTTCCGGGCGTTCGCGTATTCAGCCTGCCGAGCGTGGGCGACGCGGAGCGTGGCGGCGTCTATGCCCGGCGGCACATCGATCTCGGTGTGAAGGGCGAACCCGAAGCCGTCGCCGCAGCCTTCGTCAAGTTGCGCGAAGGGGTGCACCTGCTCGGCGGCGATGTCGTCGAACCCGAAGCCGGGCAGACGCGATAGGCTCACCCCGAGCGAGCCACGTCCTGGACGAGCGTTCGCGCGGGCGCAAGCTCAGGCGCCGAGCCAGGGCAACCCGCTGTGGCACCAGCCGTCGACGGTCTTGCGATGACCGTTGCCGTCCTTCGCGCCTTCGAAACCCTCCAGCAGATCGAACGCTTTGCCGAAGCCCGCCTTTTCGGCTGCGACGGCGGCCAGCTTCGAGCGCGCGGCGCTGCGGCACAAAAAGATGAGGTGCGTATCGGCCGAGACTGCGCTGCGCAGCTGTTCGATGAACTCCGCGTTCGGCACGCCGCCGGGGTAGCGCGTCCATTCGATGTGGATATACTGGCCGTCGCCGACGACCGGGCGGCCGACCCAATCGAGTTCGGCGCGCGTGCGGACATCGACGAGCCGGGCCTCGGGCTTGAGCTGGAGAAACTCGAAAGCCTCGGCCGGCGTGAAAGCGCCGGCGTAGGGCAGTTGATGTTCGGCGCGGCGTTTGTTCGCTTGCGCCAGGATCTGTTCGAGCGTACTCATGAAGCCGGTCTCCTCGTGGCAAAAAAGCATTCTAGCGCGGCGAGCTTGCGTGCGAGAACGAACAGGTTGGGGCGTGAGGACAAGGGAATGCCCCAGAGAGGTGCATAATCACACCGAATGCACCGGATTCGAGCGCTCCGGCGCGCTGCGTTCGCATCGCGCACCGAAAAGGTGCCTTTCTGCCGACCCGCACGGCGACAAGGCACGTCACGGTGCAGCGCAGCGTTCCAACGCGGGGCGCGGCACTCGGCGTCGGCACGAGGGACCAACTAAGTCGTGCGGGAAAACGAGCATGCCTGGCACGAAAGATGCTCTAACGGGCGGCGACCGCTTGCGCGGTGGCATCCGGCGTACGCAAGTCGTTCGCCGGGGCTTTCGCGCAGTGAAGAACCGCCGAACCTATCAAATGGAGAAGAGGATATGAGTAAAACCGTGGCCGACGTCATGCAGCTCGTCAAGGACGAGGACGTCAAGTTCGTCGACTTTCGCTTCACCGACACGCGCGGCAAGGAGCAGCACGTCTCCGTTCCGCTGTCGGCGTTCGACGGCGACAAGTTCGAAAGCGGCCATGCGTTCGATGGTTCCTCGATCGCGGGCTGGAAGGGCATCGAAGCATCGGACATGTTGCTCGTGCCGGACCCCAACACCGCTTTCATCGACCCGTTCTACGAAGAGCCGACGCTCGTGTTGACGTGCGATGTGGTCGAGCCCGCGGACGGCAAGGGTTACGAGCGCGATCCGCGCTCGCTCGCCAAGCGCGCCGAAGCCTACCTGAAGAGCACCGGCCTGGGCGACACCGCCTTCTTCGGACCGGAACCCGAGTTCTTCATTTTCGATTCGGTGCAGTGGAACACGGATATGTCGGGCTGCTTCGTGAAGATCGGCTCGGAAGAAGCGCCGTGGTCGTCGGGCAGGGAATTCGAAGGCGGCAACACCGGTCACCGTCCGGGCACGAAGGGCGGCTATTTCCCGGTCGCACCGGTGGATTCGTTCCAGGACATGCGCTCGGAAATGTGTCTGCTGCTCGAGCAGATCGGCATTCCCGTCGAAGTGCACCACCACGAAGTGGCCGGCCAGGGCCAAAACGAGATCGGCACCAAGTTCGCGACGCTCGTGCAGCGCGCCGACTGGACGCAGCAGCTCAAGTACATCGTCCACAACGTCGCGCATACGTACGGCAAGACGGCGACGTTCATGCCGAAGCCGGTCGTCGGCGACAACGGTTCGGGCATGCACGTTCACCAGTCGATCTGGAAGGATGGTCAGAACCTGTTCGCCGGTAACGGTTATGCGGGCCTCTCGGAGTTCGCGCTGTTCTACATCGGCGGCATCATCAAGCATGCTCGCGCGCTGAACGCGATCACGAACCCGACGACGAACTCGTACAAGCGCCTCGTGCCGCACTTCGAAGCACCGGTGAAGCTGGCCTACTCGGCGCGCAACCGCTCGGCCTCGATCCGTATTCCGCACGTGTCGAATCCGAAGGGCCGCCGTATCGAGACGCGCTTCCCGGACCCGATGGCCAATCCGTACTTCGCGTTCTCGGCGCTGATGATGGCGGGCCTCGACGGCGTGCAGAACAAGATCCATCCGGGCGAAGCCGCGGACAAGAATCTCTACGATCTGCCGCCGGAAGAAGACGCGAAGATCCCGACCGTCTGTGCCGGTCTCGATCAGGCGCTCGAGGCGCTCGACAAGGATCGCGAGTTCCTCACGCGCGGTGGCGTGTTCACGGACGGGATGCTCGACGCGTATCTGGAGCTCAAGGAAGGCGAACTGCAACGCTACCGCATGACGACGCATCCGATCGAGTTCGAAATGTACTACTCGCTCTAAGCATTGCGATGCGCAGCGCCCACCTCCGTGGCCGTTGCGCAGAACATGCTTGCGATCGGTCTCGAGGGACGGCGCCGCCGTCCCTTTTTTGTGTGTCGGCCTCAGTGAGCGCTTCGGCGCTTGCTGCGGCTTCCTGCCGGGTCGGCCCAGGGTGACCGTGCTTTCACGATGGCGCTAAAAAATCTGATCAAGACCAGCAAAGGGCAGAGCGAGCCTTTGACAGACGATGCCGCGCTTGGCGCATCCGGTCTGTTGCCGGGTCTCGAGGCGTTGCCGACGGTCGTGCTCGTGCTCGAAAAGCGCACGCTGCGCGTCGCATTCGCGAACCCGTCCGCCGAGTCGCTGCTCGATTTATCGCGGCGTCAATTGATGCAGATGTCGTGGCCCGACATCTTTGCGAACGGTGATGTGCTCGTCGAGACGATCGCGGCGATCGCGGAACAACGGTTCCATGCGACGCATCTCGACGCGGAATTCGAGCGTCCGGGCCGTGAAACGCTGCAAGTGCACATGGTGGTGGGTTTTCTCGAAAGCGCGCCGGACTACGTGTTGCTCGAGCTGTTCCAGAACGAGCGGCACTTGCGTACCGATCGCGAGGAACGCATTCACGATCTGGCGACCGCCAACAAGCAGTTGATCCGTAACCTCGCGCATGAAATCAAGAACCCGCTTGGCGGTATTCGCGGCGCGGCGCAATTGCTCGAATTGGAACTCGACGCGCGGGAGCGGCACGAGCTGCGCGAGTACACGCAGGTGATCGTCAAGGAATCCGATCGATTGCAAACGCTCGTCGACCGCCTGCTCGAGCCGCATCGGCATCCGCATATCGTGGGCGACGTGAATATCCATGAAGTCTGCGAACGCGTGCGAGCGGTCATCCTGGCGGAGTTTCCGCGCGGCCTCACGATCGAGCGCGATTACGACGTGAGCGTGCCCGAGCTGCGCGGCGACAAGGAGCAACTGATTCAGGCGCTGCTCAACATCGTGCGCAATGCGGCCCAGGCACTGCGCGAACGTATCAGCGAGGGCGATGCGCGCATCGCGCTGCGCACCCGCGTGGCGCGCAATGTCACGATCGCCAAGCGCCTTCACAAACTGGCATTGGACTTGCGTGTCATCGACAACGGCCCGGGCATCCCGCACGACATCCGCGAGCGCATTTTCTATCCGCTCGTCTCCGGCCGCGAGGGGGGCAGTGGGCTCGGCCTCACGCTCGCGCAGACCTTCGTGCAACAGCACGACGGGATGATCGAAGTGGAAAGCCGGCCGGGCCACACCGAGTTTCAGATTCTATTGCCGCTAGATAATTGACCAACGACCTTCCATGAAGCCGATCTGGATAGTAGACGACGACCAATCGATTCGCTGGGTGCTCGAAAAGGCGCTCGCGCGCGAGAACCTGGCCACGCGCAGCTTCCCCAACGTGCGCGAAGCGCTGGCCGCGCTCGAGCACGAGACACCGCAAGTGCTCGTCTCGGACATCCGGATGCCCGGTTCGTCGGGCCTCGATCTCTTGCAGTCGATCCGCCAGCGGCTACCCGAGCTGCCCGTCATCATCATGACGGCGTACTCGGACCTCGACAGCGCCGTGGCCGCGTTTCAGGGCGGCGCATTCGAATACCTCGCGAAGCCGTTCGATATCGATCGCGCCGTCGAGCTCATTCACCGTGCCGTCGACGAGAGCTTGCGCGGTGCCCATGCGGCCGATCCGTCGCTCGCCGACGCGCCCGAGATGCTCGGTCAGGCACCGGCGATGCAGGACATGTTCCGTGCGATCGGGCGCCTTTCGCATTCGTCCGCGACGGTGCTCATCACGGGCGAATCGGGCACCGGCAAGGAGCTCGTCGCGCGCGCATTGCACCGGCATAGCCCGCGTGCGGGCGGCCCGTTCATCGCGCTGAACACCGCCGCGATTCCGAAAGATCTTCTGGAGTCCGAACTGTTCGGCCACGAGCGCGGTGCGTTCACGGGCGCGCAGGCGATGCGGCAAGGTCGTTTCGAGCAGGCAGAGAATGGCACGCTCTTTCTCGACGAAATCGGCGATATGCCGTTCGATCTCCAAACGCGGCTGCTGCGCGTGCTGTCGGATGGGCAGTTCTATCGCGTCGGCGGCCACAGCCCGCTGCGCGCGAATGTGCGCGTGATTGCGGCGACGCACCAGAACCTCGATGCGCGCGTGCGCCAAGGCCTCTTTCGCGAAGATCTCTATCACCGGCTCAACGTCATTCGCTTGCGTTTGCCGCCGCTACGCGAACGCAAGGAGGATATCCCGCTGCTCACACGGCACTTCCTGCAAAAGAGCGCGCGCGATCTCGGGGTCGAGCCGAAGCGCGTATCCGAGGCCACCGTTGCCTATCTTGCCTCGTTGCCGTTCCCGGGCAACGTTCGTCAGCTCGAGAACCTCGCGAACTGGCTCACGGTGATGGCGCCCGCGCAGACCATCGAGATCAAGGACTTGCCGCCCGACCTCGTGCCGCTGCAACAGCCTGCGCATGCCGCCAGCGAGATCGTCGCGGGCACGGCGATAGCCGGCGCCTCGGCTGTTGCGGGCAACATGCCGCTCGAGGCAGAGGCCAACGGCGCGTCGATGACGGCGCCGACACCCGCCGTGCTGGGCACCGTGCCGACCAGCTCGCCGGTGGGCGTATGGGAAAGCGGTCTGCGTACCGAAGTGGCGCGCATGCTGCGGGAAAATGCGCCCGACGTGATGGACGAACTGGCTCGCCGTTTCGAAGCCGCGGTGATACGCGAAGCGCTCGACTTCACCCGGGGACGCAAGGTGGAGGCGGCCGAACGGCTCGGTATCGGGCGCAACACCATTACACGCAAGATCCAGGAGCTGCGTCTCGAATCGTGAGGTGCGAAGGGTGTACACGGGACCGCGCGAGGCACTATGAAGTGCCTCGCGGTGCGTGGCCCCGTGCTACGCTGCCTGAGCGCGGGCGCTCTCAGCGATTGCCATAACGCGGATTGGCTTCGAGAAACACGCCAACGTTGGAAGCATACTCATCGTATTTGAACTGCACATCCGCAAGACCGGCCAATGATTTCAAATAGTGCGGTTTTGTGCCGTAATACGCATCTACGCACGGTTGCTCGAGTACACGGTTGTTTTTGTCGTAACAAGCGGTAAGCGTTCGGGCGACAGGAATCTTCGTGCCGTATCCGGAGCGATTGGCGTCATATTCGGGGGCCTTCGTCCCCAGGTCTCCCTCGGCGAATTTGACTGCCTCGAATTCCGCGGTGTACTGATCGCCGCTATCGGCGTGCACGGCCGTACATTGGACCTTGTATTGGCCGCCTGGGCCCGCAAGCAGGCTTTGCAAAGTGACGACTGAAGCGCCGCTTTGCTCCTGTCCTTGCGCCGTGATGCTTTGTCCGCCGCTATGCGTGGCGATGCATTGAACGGATCGATAGGTCCTCGCGGCGCCCTCCTGGTTGACGAAATCGATCGAGGGCGCCGCGCAAGCGACCGTGGCGAGGCAAAGAGGCAGCAATCCAAAGACGGCGGTTGTTCCAAACTTCATATAGCGGCTTTTCCTATGGGTTGATGTGAGAAGCGCGCTCAGAATAACGTCGGTTCAGCCGATATTTGCGATCACCGGCGCATGATCGGACGGTTGATCCCATTTGCGCGGCGTTTTATCGACTTCACAGTGGGTGCAGCGTTCGGCGAGCGGCGGCGATAACAGAATGTGATCGATCCGCAGGCCGGCATTCCGCCTGAACGCGAGCATGCGGTAATCCCACCAGGTGAACATTTTCTCCGGCTGTTCGAATCGGCGAAAAACGTCGACCAGTCCGAGACCGGTCAGTTTGACGAATGCCGCGCGTTCTTCCGGCGAGACCAGATTTTGTCCCTCCCAAGCTTTCGGGTCATGCACGTCGCGGTCTTCGGGCGCGATGTTGTAGTCGCCCAGCAGCGCGAGCGACGGGTAGCGTGTCATTTCGCCGCGGAGCCATTCGGCAAGCGCTTCGAGCCAGCGTAGCTTGTAGGCGAATTTTTCGGTGGCCGGGGCCTGGCCATTCGGAAAGTATGCCGAGACGATGCGCAGGCCATTCACCGTGGCGGCGATCAGGCGCTGCTGTTCGTCGGCAAAGCCCGGGATGTTGCGCACGATGTCGGTCTCGTCGACTTCGATGCCATCCCGCACGAGGATACCGACGCCGTTATAGGTCTTTTGCCCCGCGCACCAGCTCCGGTAGCCCTTTGCGGCAAGCTCGGCATGCGGGAACTTTTCGTCGGGCATTTTCAGTTCCTGCAGGCACAGCACATCGGCTTGACTGAGCTCGAGCCAATCGATGACATGCTGCTGGCGCACCTTGAGGGAATTCACGTTCCACGTGGCGAGTTTCATGTTTTTCCGCATCCTTGCTAAGACGTTTTTATCCGGTCGGGTAGGGGCTCGTCGTTTCGTTCGCTGCGCGTCATTTTCGGCGATGGGAACGTTCGAGTCCGGTTCGATTCGCTAGCCTGCGACAGCGTGCGTTTTCCGGATCGTATCGCGCTTCGGCATACCCTGTCTTGGTCGGCGGCTCTCATGAAAATCAATCTAAAACAACTCGATATCGCTGCGATCGAGCCGGCGGATCCGGAAGCGCTCGCGTCCGAGGTGTCGCCGCGGCGGCAGCGATCGCCGTCGTCGAACGCGGCTTTGGCTCAGCTCAGGACGCGCTCGGCCGACGAGGGCGCATCGTCGCCGCGATCGAATCGAAGCGATCTCAAGCGGCCGCTCGAGAAAGACGATGACCTGCCGGAGCCGGCGGCGGTGAAACGGCAGCGGCGCCCCGACCTGCCCAGTCCGAGTTCCTCGAGCACCGGGTTGTCTCCAGCGGCTGCTTCGGCGGCGCGGCCCGCGCCGCCGTCGTACAGAAAATGGGCGTCGTTCATGGACGCGGCCCGGCGTCCTGTCAAGCCGCGTATGCCGGGAGACTCGTCGCGAACCGCCACGCCCGATCAACTTCTCAGAGCGGCACGCAAGTACGCGCGCCAGGGCAGCAGCGATCAAATGCTGTGCGATACGCTGAGTCCGAGCCTGGTGGCACGGCTCAATGAACTGCCGATCAAATCGACCTTGGCCTCGGCCATTGCCGCGATGAAGTCGGGCGTCGCGCAAACCAGCTCGGGATTCCGCGAGGTGAGGCTGGCTGGGTCCCCGCGAACGCGGGCTGCGCAGCCTCTCAAAGAGCAGCTCGGCAGGGGCAGGTTTGGCAAGGCCTACGCGGTGACGCTTGCGGAAAATCTGATGAGGGACGGTAAAAATCTTGGCCGAGAGTTCGTTTTCAAGGCGCTCCTTCGCCCCGATCTCGAGAACCCCGTGCCGGTCGATCTGTATGCGGCGTTACGTGGCGACGAGCTGAACGACCCGGCGGCAAGGGAAGCGGTGATCGAGAGGAAAAAGCAGCAGATAATCGATGAATTTCAGATCACGGCGGCGCTGACGAAGACCACTCACGTCATGCAGGTCTACGATCTGGTCCGCATCGACGATGAATTCGGAATCCTGTGCGAAAAGATAAACGGCGAAAGTCTCCGAGGCGTCGTCAAAAAATCGCGAGCGGCGCTCGAAGCGGTCGTGATCGACGAACGAGACTATCTGGACCTCGTGAAGCAGGCTATCGCCGATATCCTCATCGCGATTGCACTGTGCGAGCAGCAAGGGGTGGCCCATTCGGACATTTCTCCCAACAACGTCATGTATGACGCGGACGAGAAGATGTTCAAGCTGATCGATATGGGCAATAGTCGTGAGGTGGGACAAAGGCGTCCGCCGGGCACCCCTGGGTATATCGATATCTGGTCGTCGGTCGCCAATCACAAGAGCGACATCTACGCAGTGGGACAGTTGCTCGCCTATTTCGTCAAACGCGCCACAACGTCAACCGCGATAAGCGGCTTCGCCCCCGAGAGCTTGACCGTCGACGATTTCCCGTTTTTCGATGATCTGCAGTATCTGCCATCGACGGACAGGGACGAAATCCTCGATGTCACTCGCCGCATGATTCAACAGTCGCCTGAAAGCAGGCCTTCGTCGATCGAATTGCTGCGGCATCGATTTTTTGCGGCGCTGGCTCCTCGGGATCAGACACACCTGTCTTACGAAAAGTCGGAGCGATGGGATCGCAGCCAGTCGATATCGTCGAGATTTACGGCATGTTATCCCCACATCGAAGACATGCAGGCCAGGGGCGCTATCTACGACCTCGTATTGGGGTTGAACGAAATGTGGCAAGACGATCAACAGGGGAACCGTCAGGCAGACATCGAGGAGCGCTTGAAAAAACTGAGCGAGCCGTCGGTTCGCCAACTGTTGGATCGCGCCGAGCAACTGCAATGGGGTGGCGCGGGGCTTGCGTCGACTGAATCCGAGCCGGCCGACGCCGACGCATGATGCGTTTCGCCCGCGCAGTGACGGACGACCTTGACTGCGACAGGGTTTTGGCGGCGGGTCTACAATGATTCCAGTCGGTTTCAGCGCGCGTCTGGAACGTGCGCCAGTGCAAACGGGCGCCCACTGATACCGTCATCGTCCTGGGTTGGGATCGCGGGGCCTGAATCAGTACTGTTCTGGTCCTGATTAGGAGAACGATGCGATGCTGCGTATGAGCAAGCTGGCCGATTACGGCACGGTCATCCTCGTCGCGATGGCCCGGGAGCCGGAGGCTGTGCAAAGCGCCGGCAACCTCGCCAGCGTCACCGGCATTCCCGTGCCTACGGTCTCCAAGGTCATGAAAATGCTCGTGCGCGGTGGGCTGACGGCCTCGCTGCGCGGCGTCAGCGGCGGCTACCGGTTGAAACGCTCCGCGGCGCTTGTCTCGCTCGCGGACATCATCGCCGCCGTCGACGGGCCGTTCGGCATGACCGAATGCAGCCTGGCGCCGGGCGTGTGCCAGCAGGAATCGATCTGTAGCGCGCGGGCGAATTGGCAAAAGGTCAATCGTGTCGTCTTCGAAGCACTGAGGCAGGTCTCGCTGGCCGATTTGGCCGGGCCCGTGCTCAGCGATGTCGACATCAGCGCGATTCGCGCACGCGAAGCCGTACCGCTCGTACGCGCCGCCGCGCGCCGCAGCTGACCGGGAGAAACGCATATGAGTTCCACGCCATCCAGCCTCGATCGTCTGATCAATCGCGAATACCGTCACGGATTCGTGAGCGACGTGCTGGCCGATACGCTGCCGCGCGGCCTGTCCGAGGACGTGATCCGGCTCATCTCGGCGAAGAAGGACGAACCGGCATTCATGCTCGAATGGCGGCTCGCCGCCTACCGCCATTGGCTGACGATGACGGAACCCGCCTGGGCCACGGTTCGTCACCCGCCGATCGATTATCAGGACATTGCCTACTATTCGGCGCCGCTCGCACAAAAGGATGGCCCGAAGAGCCTCGACGAAGTCGATCCCGAGTTGCTGCGCACTTACGAAAAGCTCGGTGTTCCGCTTAAGGAGCGCGAATTGCTGGCCGGTGTCGCGGTGGACGCCGTGTTCGACAGCGTCTCCGTGGCAACGACGTTTCGCGAGCAACTCGGCAAGCTCGGCATCGTCTTTTGTTCGTTCTCCGAAGCGGTTCGGGAGCACCCCGATCTGGTGCGCCAGTATCTGGGCTCGGTCGTGCCGCATACCGACAACTTCTATGCCGCGCTGAACTCCGCGGTGTTCAGCGATGGATCGTTCTGCTATATCCCGCCGGGCGTGCGCTGCCCGATGGAGCTCTCAACCTACTTTCGCATCAATGCGCGCAACACGGGGCAATTCGAGCGCACGCTCATCATCGCGGACAAAGGGGCATACGTGAGCTACCTCGAAGGTTGCACGGCGCCGATGCGCGACGAGAACCAGCTGCACGCGGCGGTGGTCGAGCTCGTAGCGCTGGAAGGCGCGCAAATTCGCTATTCGACGGTGCAAAACTGGTATCCGGGCGATGCCCAGGGGCGCGGGGGCATCTACAACTTCGTCACGAAGCGGGGGGATTGCCGCGAAGCCGGCGCGAAAATCTCGTGGACGCAGGTGGAGACGGGCTCGGCCATCACCTGGAAATACCCGAGCGTGATCTTGCGCGGCGACGATTCCGTCGGCGAATTCTATTCGGTCGCACTGACCAATCATCGTCAGCAAGCCGATACGGGCACGAAGATGATCCACCTGGGCCGCAACACGCGCAGCACGATCGTGTCGAAGGGCATTTCGGCCGGGCATGGCAAGAACGCCTACCGCGGTCTCGTGAAAGTCGGTCGCGACGCGCACGGGGCGCGCAATTACACGCAATGCGATTCATTGCTGCTCGGCGATCGTTGCAGCGCGCACACGTTCCCGTATATCGAGGTGAAGAATCCGAGCGCGCACGTCGAGCATGAAGCCTCGACCTCCCGTATCGGCGAGGACCAGCTCTTCTATTGCCGGCAGCGCGGCCTGTCCGAAGAAGACGCGGTTTCGATGATCGTCAACGGATTTTGCAAGGAAGTATTCAAGGAGCTGCCGATGGAGTTCGCGGTCGAGGCGCAGAAGCTGCTCGGCGTGAGCCTCGAAGGCAGCGTCGGTTGAAGCGGCGCAACAGGAACCAGAACCATGCTCCATATCGATGACCTCCATGTCGAAGTGAACGGCAAGCCCATTTTGCGCGGTATCGATCTGCATGTCGGGGCGGGCGAGGTGCACGCCATCATGGGCCCGAACGGCTCGGGCAAGAGCACGCTCGCACACGTGCTCGCCGGCCGCGACGGCTATACGGTGACGGGCGGATCGGTCCGCTACGCGGAGCGCGACCTGCTGGCGCAGGCACCCGAAGAGCGTGCGCGCGAAGGGATATTTCTGGCGTTCCAGTACCCGGTGGAGATTCCCGGCGTCAGCAACGTCTATCTGATGAAAGCGGCTTTGAACGCGCAGCGCAGGCACCGCGGCGAGCCCGAACTCGACGCGATCGATTTCCTGCAACTCGTCAAAGCAAAAATGGCGCTGATGCGGATGGACGAGGGCCTGCTTTACCGGGCTGTCAACGAGGGTTTCTCGGGTGGCGAGAAAAAGCGTAACGAGATTCTGCAGATGGCCGTGCTCGAGCCGCGCCTCGCGATTCTCGACGAGACCGATTCCGGTCTCGATATCGATGCACTGCAGATCGTGGCGGGCGGCGTGAATGCGCTGCGAAGCGCCGAACGCGCATTTGTGCTCGTCACGCACTATCAACGGCTGCTCGATTATGTCGCGCCGGACTACGTGCATGTCCTGGCTCATGGGCGCATCGTCAAGTCGGGCGGGCGGGAATTGGCGCTCGAGCTCGAGCGCAAGGGGTATGGTTGGCTTGCCGACGAAGCAGGCAGTCGAGGCGAGGAGGGCCAGCTATGAGCGATTTAACGGTCGATCGTTATCATCACGCGTTTCGCACGCTCGCGAGGACGCTGCCGGGTGCGGAGCTGCCCTGGCTGCGCGGCGCACGACGCAGCGCGTTCGAACGGTTCGACAAGCTGCGGTTTCCGACTACGCGGCAGGAAGACTGGAAATATACGAACGTGGCGTCGATCGGTGCGCGCGAATGGCATTTTGCGTCGCCGCGCGGCGATGTCGACGTATCGGCAATCGTCGACGATCTCATACTGGACAAGTCGGTGCATCGGCTCGTGTTCGTCAACGGTCGGCATGCGCCAAGGCTCTCGCGAACGAGCGGTCTGCCAGAGGGCATATTCATCGGCAGCCTGACGCGCGCGCTGCGGGAGATTCCCGAGCAGCTCGAGGCGCTCCTTGCCCATCACACACCGCACGACGGTTTCGAGGCGTTGAACACCGCTTTCCTCAGCGATGGTTATGTGCTCGTATTGCCGCCCGATTGCCGGCTCGACGCGCCGATTCAGATGCTGTTCGTCGCCGAGGAAGCCGGCCTCGCCATTCATCCGTTCAATGTCGTGATAGCGGGCCGCGGCGCACGCTGTACCGTCATCGAGCAGTTCGTCGGCGTGGCCGACGACAGCTATCTGACGAACACGGTGACGCGCATCGTCGTCAAGGAGGGGGCCGACGTCGAGCATTGCCGGATTCAGCAGGACGCGCGCCGCGCCTACCATATCGGCCGCCTCGCGCTGGACCAGGAGCGTGCAAGCCATGTTGCATCGCATTCGTTCGCACTCGGTGCCGCCCTGTCGAGGGTTGAGATCGATACACGTCTGATGGGCACCGACGCCGATTGCACGCTCAACGGGCTCTACTTCGCGCTCGCGCGGCAACACGTCGATCATCACACCTGCATCGACCACGAGTCCGCGCGTTGCACGAGCCGCGAGTTCTACCGCGGTGTGCTCGACGGCGCGGCGCACGGCGTGTTCAACGGCCGCGTCATCGTGCATCAGGATGCGCAGAAGACGGACGCGCACCAGTCCAACCGCAATCTGCTGCTGTCACGCGACGCCGAGATCGACACCAAGCCGCAGCTCGAAATCTATGCGGACGATGTCAAGTGTACGCACGGTGCCACCGTCGGCAAGCTCGACGAGGCGCAACTCTTTTATCTGCGCGCGCGCGGCATCGACGAGCCGCAAGCGCGCGCGACGCTGATCTGGGCATTCGCGCGCGATATCGTCGATCGCGTCAGTGACGAAAACGTGCGGGGCCGGCTCGCGAAGATGCTGCTGGCACGCATGCCCGACGGCGAACGGATACAGCGGGAGCTCGCATGAAGCCCATCGAACCGCTCGCTTTTTTCGACGACTCGGCCCATGCGCGGTGGCGCAGCGATTTCCCGATTCTCGACGAACGCGTGCATGGCAAGCCGCTCGTCTACCTCGATAACGGGGCGACGACGCAAAAACCGGCTTCGGTCATCGAGGTGCAACGGGCTTACTACCTGCACTCGAACGCGAACGTTCATCGTGGTGTGCACGAACTCTCGCAGCGCGCGACCGATGCGTACGAGGGCGCACGTGCGCGGATCGCGCGCTTCGTCAACGCGGCGCGCACCGAGGAGATCGTCTTCGTGCGCGGCACGACCGAGGCGATCAACCTCGTTGCGCAAAGCGGCGTGCGTCCTCGCCTGCAGCCCGGCGACGAGATCCTCGTGAGCGCGATGGAGCATCACTCGAACATCGTGCCGTGGCAACTCGTGTGCGCGCAAACGGGGGCCCAGCTCAAAGTGGTGCCGATCGACGACAGCGGTACGCTCGATATGGCCGCCTGCGAACGCATGCTCGGCGAGCGTACGCGGCTCGCAGCGTTCGCGCATGTTTCGAACGCGCTCGGGACGATCAATCCGGTGAAGCAACTCATCGAGCTTGCGCACCGGCGCGGGGTGCCGGTGCTGATCGACGGCGCGCAGGCCATCGCACATCTGCGCGTCGATGTGCAGGCGCTCGATTGCGATTTTTACGCGTTCTCCGGACATAAGGTCTACGGTCCGACCGGTATCGGCGTGCTCTATGCGAAGGCGCGTCATCTCGAGGCGATGCCGCCGTGGCAGGGCGGTGGCGACATGATTCGCTCGGTCACGTTCGAGCACACCGAATACAACGCGATTCCATGGAAGTTCGAAGCGGGCACGCCGGACATTGCCGGGGCGATCGGGCTCGCGGCAGCGCTCGATTATGTCGATGCGATCGGTATCGAGGCCATCGGGGCGCACGAAGCGGCGCTGCTCGCGTATGCGACGCAGGCCGTCGGGGCGCTCCCGCATATACGCCTGATCGGTACCGCGCGCGAGAAGGCCGGCGTGCTTTCGTTCGTTCATGACGAGGTCCATGCGCACGATGTCGGCACGATTCTCGATCACGAGGGTGTTGCCGTGCGAGCCGGACACCATTGCGCAATGCCCGTCATGCAGCGCTTCGGGGTGCCGGCGACGGTGAGGGCATCGTTCGGGATGTACAACACACGTGCCGATGTGGACGCGTTGCTGCGCGGGCTGTCGAAGGTACAGGAGGTATTCGGCCGATGAGCGATCTGCGTGAGCTCTACCAGGAGGTGATTTTCGATCACTACCGGCACCCGCGCAACCGCGGGGCGCTGGCGGATGCCAATCACAAGGCCGTCGGCTATAACCCGCTGTGCGGCGATCGGATTTCGCTCTATCTGCTCGTCGAGGACGGCATCGTGAAGTCCGTGCGCTTCGAAGGCTCGGGATGTGCGATTGCGACCGCATCGGCATCGATGATGACGGAGGCGCTCGTCGGCAAAAGCGAGACGCAAGTGCAGGCGCTGTTCGAACGGTTTCACGCGATGGTGACCGAGCAACGCGAGCCATCGGCCGACGAGCGCGAAGCGCTGGGCAAGCTGGCGACGCTGGCTGGCGTGCGTGAATTCCCTGCGCGCATCAAATGCGCGACGCTGGCGTGGCACACATTGCGTGCTGCATTGAACGATGCGGGCGAGACGGTATCGACGGAATGAGGACGATGCGATGACTGCGATGGATTGGCTCAAACGAAGCGACCGGATCGACCAGTCGAGCGAGGGTGAACTCGAGGAGCGCGTCGTCGAGGCGTTGCGGACCGTCTACGATCCCGAGATTCCCGTCAACATCTACGATCTCGGTCTCATCTATGCGCTCGATGTCGACGAGGCCGCGGGGCGGATCGCGATCCGCATGACGTTGACCGCGCCCGGTTGCCCGGTGGCGCAGACGTTTCCCTCGATCGTAGAGGATGCGGTGCTTTCGGTTGCCGGCGTCAACGACGCGACGGTCGAGCTCGTGTGGGATCCGCCGTGGGACCGGGATCGGATGTCGGAGGCCGCACGGCTGCAATTGGGGATGCTCTGATGTCCGGCTGGATCGATGTTGCACCCGTCGAAGGTTTGCCGCCCGGTTCGTCGAAAACGACCGATGTGGATGGCGTGCCGATCGCGGTCTTCAATGTGGATGGCACCTGCTATGCGATCGAGGACAGGTGCACCCATGATGGAGGCGTGCTGACGGGAGGCGAGGTACAGGGCGATGTCGTCGTATGCCCTCGTCATGGAGCGCGCTTTTGCATCCGGACGGGCAAAGCGATGAGTCCGCCGGCTTATGAAGACGTGCCGACGTTCGACGTGCGCATCGATTCGGGCATCGTACAGGTGCGCGATTCGCGCTGGGACGACGAGGCGGACTAGGGAACGATGCGTTTCAGTCCGCTCGAGCCGCCGCAGCCGGCTACTGGACGGATCGTTCGCATTGCAGGATGATGCGGGAAAGCTACGGAGCCGGAGGCACGCCCATGAGCACTTACGATACGACGCTGAAAGTACGCGATATCGTGGCGATGGACACGATGCTGTTTGGGTTTGAACGCCCGGACGGGTTCCAGTTCAAGGCCGGCCAGGCGATGGATCTGGTGCTCGTCGAGAGCGAAATCGAGGCGGCGCGCGGTGCGCGGCACACGTTTTCGATCGTGACCGCGCCATCCGAGGACGGGCTGGCGATCGCCACACGCATGCGCGACAGCCCGTTCAAGCAGGCATTGAAGCGGTTGCCGCTGGGCGCCAAGGTCCGGCTCGACGGGCCGTTCGGTTCGCTCGTGCAAAAGGATGCAAAGCGCTCGGCCGTTCTCATCGCGGGCGGTATTGGCATCACGCCGTTCATGAGCATGCTCCGCCAGGCGGCTCACGATCAAGCTCCGCAGCTCCTCATGCTCGTCTATTGCAACCGCCGCCCCGAGGATGCCCCCTTCATTTCCGAGCTGACACAGCTCGAGCGCGCGAATTCGAACTTCCGGCTCGTGGCGACGATGACCCAGCCCGGAAAATCGAATATCCATTGGAACGGCCATATCGGCCGGATCGACGAGGCGTTGCTGCGGCAGGTGATGGGCCATGTCAACGAGCCCCTTTATTACTTGGCGGGGCCGCCGGCCATGGTAAGCGACGTCTACCAGACATTGAGCGACATCGGCATTGCCGACGACGCGATCCACAGCGAAGAGTTCTACGGATACTGATGGATCGCGTCGAGCGCGCAGGCCGGCTTCAAGCGTTCGCGGCCACGCCGAGCCGGTACTTCGTCACCTGACGATACGGCTTGTCGGGCCGCACGATCAAATGATCGCGTTCGAGCCGGTTGATCTCGTTCGGAAAGGCGCCGGCCTCGAGGCAAAACCCGGCGTGCCGCGCGTACCGGCTGCCGTTGCGCCCCGGCTCGTCATCGAGGAAATTGCCCGTATAGAACTGCAAGCCGCGCTGATCGGTCGAGACCGTCAGCTCGCGGCCGCTCGAGGGGTCGTACACGCGCGCGACCTCACGCACGGGCCGCCCTTCCAGCGCCGTGCCGGGCAGTACGTAGCAGTGATCGAAGCCGCCCGCGAGCGTCAGCTGCTCGTGGGGCCAGTCGAGCCGCGCACCGATCGGCGCGCTTTGTCGAAAATCGAATGCGTTGCCGGCAACGAGCGACTCGCTGCATGGGATCAGCGCCCCATCGACCTCGAAAAAGCGGTCCGATTCGATCGATACGACATGGCCGCGAATATCGGTGCCCGGTTCGCCCGTCAGATTGAAGTACGCATGGTTCGTCAGGTTGATCGGCGTCGGTGCGTCGCTGCGGGCCCCGTATTCGATGCTGAGCTCGCCTTCGTCGTCGAGCGAGTAGCGCACCGTGACATCCACGTTCCCCGGAAAGCCCGCTTCACCTTCCTCCGAGTGAAGTCGCATGACGAGCCCGCCGTCGTCTTCCTCGGCGTCCCACAGCGCGCGATGAAAGCCGGCATTGCCACCGTGCAGCAGATTTGGTCCTTCGTTGCGATCGAGCGTGTACTCGACGCCGTCCAGCACGAACCGCGCGCCGGCGATGCGGTTCGCCCATCGCCCGACGGTCGCACCCATGTAAGCCGTGGAGGCAAGGTATTCGGCGGGCGTGTCGTGGCCGAGCACGACATCGCCCAGGCGTCCCGCGCGATCGGGGGCGAGCCACGACACGAGCGTCGCGCCGAGGTCGCTGATGGCGACTTTCATGCCCTGGGCGTTGCGCAGCGTGAACAGACGCACAGGCTGCGAGCCGGGCAGCATGCCCCACGGTTCGGAACACGGTATTGCGGTGTTGATCATGACGTATCGTGAAGTGAAGAGACGGTAAAGAGAGGAAAAGAGAAAAGGGGCCGGCGCCGATTCACCCCGTCGCCGGTGCGCTCGCGCGCTCCTGGAATTCGCGCGGCGTGCAGCCGAGCTCGCGACGAAAGACGGCGTGCATGTACTGTAGCGAAGTAAACCCGCAGCGAATGGCGACCTCCGCCGTCGCCATGTCGCGCCGCGCCAGCAGCGCTTTCGCGGCATCGAGTTTCTGCCGCAGGATTTCCTGGTGGATCGTGCAGCTCAGCTCGCGGCGAAAATGCTCTTCGAGTGACGAGCGCGAGACGCCCACGTAGTCCGCGACCTGTTCCGTGCGGATGCCCTGGCAGGCGTATTGCCGGATGAAATGACGGGCACGCGCGACATACGGGCTGGCGATGGGGCGATGCTTCGTCGATTCGAGCACATTGATGCCGACGGGCGGCACGAGGATGCGGCGCGCCCCGAAGCGCGCCCCATGCAGCATTTGATGCAGCAGATGGGCGGCCGTACGCCCCATTTCTTCGGTGCCTTGAATGACCGACGACAGCGGAATGCGCGTGAGCGTGCGCGCGAGCGGATCGTTGTCGATGCCGATGATGGCGACGTCCTCGGGTACGGGAATACCCGACATCAGGCACGCCTGGAGCAGGTGTCGCGCTCGTGCGTCGGTCACGGCGATGATGCCCACAGGCTTCGGCAGCGCGTGCAGCCAGCCCGTGAGCTGCTCGATCGCCTGGTCCCACGTGGGCGCGCTCGTGCTGAGACCGCGATAGATTTCGCCTTCGATATCCTCGGGCGTTCGGCCATCGGCGCGGCGCAGGCGCGCGAACGCGAGCTCACGCTGATGGGCCCAGCGGTGATTCGGCGTGGGCGGCAGGCTGTACAGCGCGAAATGCTGCAAGCCCGCGCCGATCAGATGCGTATAGGCGAGCGAGACCAGCTTGACGTTGTCCGTCGCAATATATGGGACATCGGACGGATAGTCCGACGGGTCCTCGTAGGACGAACCCACCGCCACGACGGGCAGCGGCGAGCCTTCGAGCGCTTCGCTGACGGCCGGATCGTCGAAATCCGCAATGATGCCGTCGCCGTCGAAGCGCTCGATGCCCGTCAGCCTGCAGCGGAAATCCTCTTCGAGAAAGACGTCCCACCCGATGCGGGTGGACAGCAAATAGTTGCCGACGCCGGTGATGATCTCGCGATCGTAGACCTTGTTGGCGTTGAAGAGCAAGGCGATGCGGTGCGCCTTGGGCGGCACGGACGGCTTCGTCATCGTGGCGTTCGCGCGCGGGGGCGCGGTGTCTCGTGCATGCTCGTCTCCGGTATCGATTCTTGTCTCGCTGCTCCGCGATTTTAGGCGCGAAAGCCGTTACGCGTAAGACGTGTGCCCGGCACCCGCAAGAAACGTTATGGCGGATGCGCAATTTCGTAATTGTCGCGGCCCGGGCCGCGCGGCAGTATGGCGTCACTTCGAGGGCGGCATGCTGTGCACGCCGGCGCGTCGAAGCCCGCCCGACAGACGAGGTTGCCGCCACCCGAGCGCTTTTCGTCTGCCGCGGCGTCAAGCCCAATATAAAAAGGAGTGAGACATGCAATCCGCAAAGCGTCGTTCGTTCTTGAGTTCGCTGATATGCACGGCCATCGTCGCCGGTTTGTCGGCGGCCGCCCCGCTCGCGCATGCGAGCAAGGATCACCCCGAAATCGGTTTTTGCATCGACGATCTGCGCGTCGAGCGCTGGTCGCGCGATCGCGACTATTTCGTCGAAGCCGCGAAGAAGCTCGGCGCGACGGTCTCCGTGCAGTCGGCCGATGCGAGCGAGGCCCGCCAGAATGCCCAGATCGAAAACCTCATCTCGCGCGGCGTCGATGTGATCGTCA
The DNA here is from genome assembly GCF_036503415.1 of Trinickia sp. Classification (GTDB taxonomy): domain Bacteria; phylum Pseudomonadota; class Gammaproteobacteria; order Burkholderiales; family Burkholderiaceae; genus Trinickia. The sequence continues at coordinate 52,261 of NZ_DASXWY010000017.1, forward strand.
TCGTGCCGTTCAATTCGAAGACGCTCGGCAACGTCGTCGCCGAAGCGAAGAAGGCTGGCATCAAGGTGATCTCGTACGACCGGCTGATTCTCGATGCCGATGTCGACGCCTATATCTCCTTCGACAACGAAAAGGTCGGCGAACTGCAGGCGCAGGGTGTCTTCGACGCTCAGCCGAAGGGCAACTACTTCCTGCTCGGCGGCGCGCCGACGGACAACAACGCAAAGATGCTGCGTGAAGGGCAATTGAAAGTGCTCAAGCCGGCGATCGATCGAGGCGATATCAAGGTCGTCGGTCAACAGTGGGTGCCCGAATGGAGCGCATCGAATGCGCTGCGCATCGTCGAAGACGCGTTGACGGCCAACAGCAACAAGATCGACGCGATCGTCGCCTCGAACGACGGTACGGCGGGCGGCGCGATCCAGGCGCTGGCGGCGCAGCACTTGGCGGGCAAGGTTCCGGTCTCGGGCCAGGATGCCGATCTGGCGGCGGTCAAGCGCGTGATGGCCGGCACGCAGACGATGACGGTCTACAAGCCGATCCGGCAAATCGCGAGCGAGGCGGCGAAGCTCGCCGTGCAATTGGCCAAGGGCCAGAAACCCGCCTTCAACGCTCAGTACGACAACGGCAAGAAGAAGGTCGACACGATACTGTTGCAGCCGATCCTGCTCACCAAGAAAAACGTCGACGTCGTCGTCAAGGACGGCTTCTATACGCAGACGCAGCTTTCGAGCAATTGACGCGAAGGCATTCGCGCGGCACTGCTGCCCGGCCCCGGCCGGCGGCGGTGCGCGCGCATCGACGTGGATGAATCGAATGACGCAAGCTTTGCTGACGATGAAAGGCATCGTCAAGACGTTCTCGGGCGTGAAGGCGTTGGACGGCATCGACCTGCGCGTTTCGCCCGGCGAGTGTCTCGGTCTGTGCGGCGAGAACGGCGCAGGCAAATCGACGTTGATGAAAGTGTTGTCGGGTGTCTATCCCCATGGCACCTGGGAGGGATCGATCGTCTGGGATGGCGCCGAGCTCAAGGCGGCGAGCGTGCGCGACACCGAGCGCGCCGGCATCGTCATCATTCATCAGGAACTGATGCTCGTGCCCGAGCTGTCGGTGGCCGAGAACATCTTCCTCGGCAACGAGCTCACGCTGCCGGGTGCTCGCATGAACTACGCGGCGATGTACCAGCGCGCGGACGAATTGCTGCGCGGACTCGGCATCGCCGGCATCAACGTCGCCCAGCCCGTCATGAACTATGGCGGCGGGCATCAGCAACTGATCGAGATCGCCAAGGCGCTGAACAAAAAGGCGCGGCTCCTGATTCTCGACGAGCCGTCCTCATCGCTCACCGCGACGGAAACGCGGATCCTGCTCGATATCGTGCGCGATCTGAAGCGGCGCGGCGTGGCGTGCGTCTACATTTCGCACAAGCTCGACGAGGTCGAGGCGGTGTGCGACACGGTCACCGTGATCCGCGACGGACGCCATATCGCGACGCAGCCCATGCGCGGCCTGACGACCGAGCAAATCATCGCGATGATGGTCGGCCGCGAGATCACGAATCTTTTTCCGCGCGAGCCCCACGAGATCGGCGAGACGGTTTTCGAAGCGCGTAACGTCACCTGTCTCGATGTCACGAACCCGCGGCGCAAGCGAGTCGACGACGTGTCGTTCAACGTGCGGCGCGGCGAGATTCTAGGCGTCGCGGGCCTCGTCGGTTCGGGCCGCACGGAACTGATGCAGGCCGTTTTTGGCGCCTATGCCGGAACGAGCACCGCACACGTGCTGCTGAACGGGCAGCCGTTGTCGATTCGAAGCCCAGCCGACGCGATTCGCGCGGGCATTGCGATGGTGCCCGAAGATCGTAAGCGGCACGGCATCGTGCCGCTCCTGGGCGTCGGCCACAACATCACGCTGTCGGTATTGCAGCGCTTCACCCGGCACGGCGCGCTCGACGCCGCGGCCGAACTCGATACGATCCGCACGGAGATGAAGCGTCTTTCGGTGCGCGCCGCGCATCCGATGCTGCCGATTGCGAACCTCTCGGGCGGCAATCAGCAAAAGGCGGTCCTCACCCGCATGCTGCTGACGCATCCCAAGGTGCTGATTCTCGACGAACCGACGCGTGGGGTCGACGTCGGCGCGAAGTACGAAATCTACAAACTCATCTTCGAGCTCGCGAAAACGGGTATGGCGATCATCGTCGTCTCGTCGGAGCTGCCCGAAGTACTTGGTTTGAGCGACCGCGTTCTCGTGATCGGCGAAGGCGAAGTGCGCGGCGATTTTGTCAACGACGGGCTCACGCAAGAGCAGATCCTGACGGCCGCGATTCAGCCTGCCGGCCGCCAGGCGCAACAGAACGAGGCCAATGCCGCATGACTCCCGAAACGATTTCCCCAAGCCGTGCCGGAACGACAGACGAACGCTCGCTGCCGGGCACCGAGCGCATCAGGCAACTGTTCGCGCGCTACAAGATTCTTGCGCTGCTCCTTGCGGTGGCGGTGATTTGGGTCTTCTTCGCGGTACTGACGCACGGCGCGTTCGCCACGCCGCGCAACCTTTCCAATCTGCTGCGACAGATGGCCGTGAGCGGCATGCTGGCGTGCGGCATGGTGTTCATCATCATTGCCGGTGAAATCGATCTGTCGGTGGGTTCGCTGCTCGGTTTGCTGGGCGGCGTCGCGGCGATCCTCGATGCCAACCGGCACTGGCCCATCGGGCTGACCGTGCCGGCCGTGATGGTGCTGGGCATCCTGGCCGGACTCTTCAACGGATGGCTTTCGACGTACCGGCGCATACCATCGTTCATCGTCGGATTGGGCGGCATGCTCGCCTATCGCGGCGTGTTGCTCGGTATCACGGGCGGTTCGACCATCGCGCCGGTCTCCGACCCATTCGTCTTCATCGGCCAGGGTTATTTGCCGCGGGCGGCGGGGATTGCACTGGCGGTGGTTCTGTTCGCGCTCCTCACGCTGTTGACGGTGCGCCAGCGTGCCAACCGCCGCCGCTACGATCTGGCTCTCCTGCCGCTTTGGCAGGATGTGGCCAAGGTCGTGGGTGCCGGCGCCATTCTCGGGGTGTTCGTTGCCGTGCTGGACAGCTACGGCGGCATCCCGCTGCCCGTGCTGCTCGTGTTGGTGCTGCTGGGCGTATTCAGCTGGATCGCGACGCAGACCGTCTTCGGACGCCGGATTTACTCGGTCGGCTCGAACCTGGAAGCGACGCGCCTATCCGGCGTAGACACGAACCGCGTGAAGCTCGCCGTGTTCGCGCTGATGGGGCTCATGTGCGCATTCGCCGGCATCGTGAATACCGCCCGGCTCGCGGCCGGCTCGCCGTCTGCCGGCACGATGGGCGAACTCGACGCGATCGCGGCCTGTTTCATCGGCGGCACGTCGATGCGCGGCGGTTCGGGCACCGTTTACGGGGCGCTGATCGGCGCGCTCGTCATGGCGAGTCTCGATAACGGCATGTCGATGCTCGATGTCGATGCCTATTGGCAGATGATCGTGAAAGGCGGCATTCTTGTTCTGGCGGTCTGGATCGACGTGGTGTCCGGATCGAACCGGCGTTGAAACCGGGGCGGCCAGACGCGCCCCAGATTCGCAACTCTTGGAATTCGCATGTCGTACGCAATTTATCCGAGTCTTACCGGCAAGTCCGTCGTCGTGACGGGGGGCGGCAGCGGCATCGGTGCCGCGATCGTGGAAGCGTTCGCGCGGCAGGGCGCGCGCGTATCGTTCATCGACGTGGCCGAGGACGATTCGCGCGCACTCGTGACGCGTCTGGCCGACTGCGCGCACATACCGCGCTTTTATCGTTGCGATCTGCGCAATCTCGACTCGCTGGCGGCAGTGTTCGCCGATATCGAAGCGGCGTCGCAGACGATCGACGTGCTCATCAATAACGCAGCGAACGACGACCGCCACGCTCTAGACGAAGTCACGCCTTCCTACTGGGACGAGCGCATCGCCGTCAACCTGCGCCACCAGTTTTTCTGTGCTCAGCATGCGGCGGCCGCAATGAAGCGCGCGGGGCACGGTGTTATTCTCAATTTCGGCTCGATCTCGTGGCATCTGGCTTTGCCCGAACTGTCGATCTACATGACCGCGAAGGCGGGCGTGGAAGGAATGACACGCGGCCTCGCCCGCGATCTGGGCCGCTTCGGCATTCGCGTGAACGCGATCGTGCCGGGCGCTGTCCGAACGCCGCGTCAGATGAAACTGTGGCAATCGGCCGATAGCGAAGCGAAGCTCGTCGCCGGTCAGTGCCTGCCGCAACGCATCGAGCCCGAGCATGTCGCGCGCATGGCGCTGTTCCTCGCCTCGGACGACGGGGAGCGATGCTCGGGGCGCGAGTATTTCGTCGACGCCGGATGGTACGGCAGTTGAACGCGAACTTTCTCTCTCGATGACGAAGACGACAACCGACATGGCTTCCTCCACTATGCGCAAACTGCGCAGCCAGAAGTGGTTCGACGATCCCGCCAATGCCGACATGACGGCGCTCTACGTCGAACGTTTCATGAACTACGGTCTGACGCGCGAGGAGTTGCAGTCGGGCCGCCCCATCATCGGCATCGCGCAAACGGGCAGCGATCTGGCACCGTGCAACCGGCACCACATCGAGCTTGCGCAACGGACGAAGGCAGGCATTCGCGACGCGGGCGGCATTCCGATGGAATTTCCCGTTCATCCGCTCGCGGAGCAGTCGCGCCGGCCGACCGCCGCGCTCGACCGCAATCTGGCCTATCTCGGGCTCGTGGAGATCCTGCACGGTTTTCCGCTCGACGGCGTCGTGCTGACGACGGGGTGCGACAAGACCACGCCGGCTTGTCTCATGGCCGCGGCCACCGTCGACATGCCAGCCATCGTCCTGTCCGGCGGCCCCATGCTCGACGGCTGGTTCAACGGCCGGCGCGTCGGATCCGGAACCGTCATCTGGCACGCGCGCAATCTGCTGGCCGCCGGCGAAATCGACTACGAGGGGTTCATGGAGCTCACCGTCGCCGCTTCGCCGTCGATCGGACATTGCAATACGATGGGCACCGCGCTGTCGATGAACGCGCTTGCCGAAGCGCTCGGCATGTCGCTGCCGGGATGCGCGTCGATCCCGGCAGCCTATCGCGAGCGTGCTCAGATGGCATATGTGACCGGCAAGCGCATCGTCGATCTCGTACGCGAAGATGTGCGGCCCTCTGCAATCATGACGCGCGAGGCGTTCGAAAACGCGATCGTCGTCGCCTCGGCGCTGGGCGCGTCGACCAATTGTCCGCCGCATCTGATCGCCATCGCGCGGCACATGGGTATCGAGCTGGATCTGACCGACTGGCAGCGGTTCGGCGAGGACGTACCGCTCATCGTCAACTGCATGCCGGCCGGCGAGTATCTTGGCGAGGGCTTTCATCGTGCGGGCGGCGTGCCAGCCGTGCTCCGGCAACTGCATGCCGCGGGGCGGCTCAACGGAGCGTGCGCCACCGTATCGGGCCGCACGATCGCCGAGATCGCGCAAGCCGCACCTGACGCGGACGGCGACGTCATTCGGCGTTGCGATGCGCCGCTCAAGCATCGCGCCGGGTTCATCGTGCTCGGCGGCAATTTCTTCGACAGCGCGATCATGAAGATGTCGGTCGTCGGCGAGGCGTTTCGCCGAACGTACCTGAGCGAGGCGGGCGCCGAAAATCGTTTCGAGGCGCGCGCGATCGTCTTTGACGGTCCCGAGGACTATCACGCACGCATCAACGATCCATCGCTCGACGTTGACGAGCACTGCATTCTCGTCATTCGCGGTTGCGGCACGGTGGGTTATCCGGGCAGCGCCGAAGTCGTGAACATGGCACCGCCCGCGGCGCTCATCAAGCAGGGCATCGATTCGCTGCCCTGCTTGGGCGATGGCCGACAAAGCGGCACATCGGCGAGTCCGTCGATTCTCAACATGTCGCCGGAGTCGGCGGTAGGCGGAGGGCTTGCGCTGTTGCGCACCGGCGATCGGATTCGCGTCGATCTGAACGCGCGCAGGGTCGATGTGCTCGTCGATGAAACGGAGCTCGCGCGACGCCGTGGCGAGACCGCCGCGAGCGTGCCGCCGTCGCAAACGCCGTGGCAGGAAATCTATCGGCAATTCGTCGGACAGCTTTCGACAGGCGGCTGCCTCGAGCCGGCGACGCTTTACCTGAAGGTCATCGAAACACGAGGCGATCCGCGGCATTCGCACTGACGCGTTTTGGGCGTATGGACGCTTTTGGCGTGCGCAATTGGCGCACGCCGACGCGGGTTTTGTAGCATGATTCTCGCGATCGACGTCAGGAGCCTATCGTGGAAAAACCGCCTTTGCCGCAGCCCGGCGATTCCACTGTCGCGGGCCGCACCCCGGCGTTCATCGCGCGCGTCGCGGTGCCGCTCGTCGTGCTGGTTTCCTTCGCAGTCCTGATCTTCATGCGCGCCGCTTCGGCGTGGTCGCTCGGCGGTGGCTCGGTGCTCGGGTATCACCGGTCGGCCGATCGCGCCGGTCAGTACGTGATACGTGATCTGACGTGGGAGAACGCGGGACAGCTTCGCCGCGACAGCGGCTTCGATGGCACGATCGAAGGGCATGTCTACGCGCAACCGCTGTACTGGCATCCGCCTGGAGCGAGCGTCGGGCTCGTGATCGTCGCGACGGAATCGAACATCGTTTATGCGCTCGACGCGACGACGGGCCGTGTCGTCTGGAAGCGTGCGCTTGGCCAGCCGGCCCGGCGCGGCGATTTGCCGTGCGGCGATATCGATCCGCTCGGCGTGACGGGCACGCCTGTCATCGATCCCACGAAAGGCGCCCTTTACCTGGATGCGATGGTGAAGGACGGAAAGGGGCTCAAGCATCTCATCTTCGGACTCGCGCTGCGCGACGGATCGGTGCTGAAAGGATGGCCTGTCGACGTCGCGGCCGGCGTGAAGGCGCTCGGTACCGCATTCGATGCAACGGTGCAAAACCAGCGGGGCGCGCTCGTGCTCGCGGGCGGGCGGCTCTTCGTTCCGTACGGCGGACATACGGGAGATTGCGGCGCATACCGCGGGCGCGTGGTCGCCCTTGCGCTCGACGCGCCGGCCGTATCGGGCGAGTGGCATACGCGCGGCACGCGGGGCGGGATCTGGGCGCCGGCCGGCATCGTCGCGGCTGAGGATCATCTGTTCGTGACAACGGGCAACACGTCGGGCGCGAAGTCATGGGCCGACGGCGAGGCTGTCATTCGGCTCAGCCCCGAACTCACGCGCTCGTCGGATCGAAGCGATTTTTTCGCCCCTTCCGACTGGCAGCAGCTCGATAGCGACGACAGCGACCTTGGTGCTACGAGTGCGGTGCCGATCACCGTGCATGGGCGTCGATTGATGCTGGCGCTTGGCAAGGATGGCAAGGCGTATTTGCTCGATCGCGACAAGCTTGGCGGAATCGGCGGTGCGCTCGAGGCCAGCGCGGTATCGGGCGCGCCTATTCTCACGGCACCGGCAACCTGGGCCGATGGCGATGCCGCCTTCGTTGCCTTCAGAAGTGCGGCTCAACTCGAATCGTGTCCGGGCGGCGGACGAGGGGCGGGGGTGACCGTGCTGCGCATCGACGGCGCGGGCAAGGGCGGCATCAAGTCCGCATGGTGCCGCCCAATGGAGGGCGGCGGCAACCCGATCACGACGACGAGCGATGGCCACTCGAACCGCATCGTCTGGATCGCGGGCGCGGAACGCGACGACCGCCTCCACGGCTTTCGTGCCGACAATGGCGAGCCCGTTTTCTCCGGCGGAGGGGACGAGGATCGCATGCCGGGGCTGCGCCGTTTTTCGACGATCGTTGCCGCGAACGGCCGGCTTTATCTGGCCGGCGATGGCAAGGTGTATGCGTTTGCGTTGCCGCGTTGAGCGCGGTGACCAGGCGCAATGTTTGACGCGTCTTGAGAAAGCGGATATACTTCTTTTCTCTGACGCGGGGTGGAGCAGTCTGGCAGCTCGTCGGGCTCATAACCCGAAGGTCGTAGGTTCAAATCCTACCCCCGCAACCAAACAGCATTCGAAGGTCTGATTTCATTGCGAAATCAGACCTTTTTGCTTTGTGCGCCCAGGATGGGCGCACGCCTGCGGGTGTAAGTCCCGCCATAAGCTGGTCACAGCGAATGAAGTGAAGCGCAACTGCACGAGGGCGACTGAGTGTGGGGAGGAAGCGTGGAGCGTAAATCGCGAGCCGATGAACACGAACCGTATAGAAGGCGCCGCCGAGCAGGGCGAGCGGGCAAAGAACCGCGAAGCTCTTGTGACCAAAGCGGAGCGGCGTAGATGCGGCGGTTGTGCGATGAAGGAGTGCGTTCTTACCTGGGAGTCCTCGCCTCATGCCTGAAAGGGCAACGGTGTCCCCCAAGGGGATTTCCTTTGGGCATCGAACCGGAGCGAGGCGTCATAC